>CAJTRM010000002.1 GCA_910578865.1 uncultured Dorea sp. | reverse complement strand
CTTTCCCATTTACTGCGAGAATATAACAATTCTTCTTTGGCGCAGGGGCTCTGAAATGTATTATTGCTGATAACAAATATCACATAATCACTTTCCCCAATACCGTGCTCAAAATTTGTTTTTTGTCTGTTATCACCAAGGTACATATTATGAAAGTCGTACCATGTGTCAAATCCCCAATTTTTCAAGTGAAAAACTATAGACTCTACAATATCATATCTGTCATCGTTAGCATAGCCAATAAAAATCATAAATCTCCTAACTCCTAGTACTTTGAAAACATATTTCAGTTCATTGAATTACTTTTGCGGATAACTACAAATTATCCCCTCCCCTCCCTCCCCGTTTTTATGCTAAACTATACAAAAACTTCAGGAGGAGACTTTCATGAACGTACAATCAAAGGTAGGCGAATATCTGGAATTTTGCCAATTTCGCAAAGCTTTGGACGCCAAGACACTAAAAGCATACAGGATCGATCTGCGGCAATTCTTTGAATTCCTTCAGACCGCAGATCCGCAAAAGGATGAGATTGAAAAATATATCACAGAGCTTCACAAGAACTACAAACAGAAAACAGTGAAGCGCAAGATTGCTTCTGTTAAGGCTTTTTATGCATTTCTTGAGGATGAAGAATGGATAGAGGACAATCCTTTCCGGAGGGTTAAGGTAAAATTCAAGGAGACATTGATGCTGCCAAGAATTATTCCGAGGGGAGAGATTGAGAAGCTGCTGAATTCCATGTATGCATATCCGAAGACGAACAGAAGAGAAGCGGAAGACAGGTACTGGCTTAGGGATATGGCCATCGTGGAAGTTTTCTTCGCAACAGGAGCAAGGGTATATGAGATTTCTAATCTGCGGTCGGATTGTGTGGATATAGGATCCGGCCTGATCAGGATTATGGGAAAAGGAAATAAGGAGAGATATGTGCAGATCGGGGAGGCGTCGATCCTTCGTTTGCTGGTCAGATATTACCAGGCAAATGAGCGGGCCATTCGGGAGAGTGGTTATTTTTTTGTAAACCGGAGAGGAAACAGATTTTCAGAACAGTCCATACGCGTGATGCTGAAAAAATATACAAGACTGGCAGGAATCGACAGAAATATCACTCCACACATGTTCCGCCATTCTTTTGCTACGTATTTGATTGAGGAGGGTGTTGATGTCAGCTGTGTACAGCAGATTCTGGGTCATAGCTCCATACGGACGACACAGATCTACATACATATTGCGGCAAAGAAGCAGGCAGAGATCTTACGGGAGTTGCATCCCAGGAACCAGATGAGGATTGAGGGTGCAGCATAAACAATAAGATCCGTGCCTTTTACCAGGCCGGCCTTTGCAGGGCGGCTGTTTTGTGGTACAAAAATGTAAATGCCAGGGTCAACGGCTCAGAAAAAGAACCTAATCAACACCCCGTAAATTGTGCTGCTCAGGTCAATCTTTGTAATGGGTTGCAATATCCTCAATGTCACACTCCAGGATATTGCAGAGAGTATTAATTGTATTCATGCTTACACCTTCGTTTTTCTGCAGCCTGTGAATCAGAGATTTGCTGAAATGATACTCTTTATGTAAAGCATATTTTGTGATTCCTCTTTCTTTCATGACCTGCCACAATTTGTCGTATTTTATCATTCAACCACCTCTTTTCCTTGTTTTTCTTTCATTATAGAGTTATGATTAAAAGCAACAAAGGTTCTTTTTTAAGAACCTGTATAGAACTGTCTATAGGAGTGAAAGAGGAGAAGATTATGGGGAAAAAAAAGTTTCTGTTTGTGTTTGTGATATGTGTATTTATATTAATATTTATGCTTCCTTTTGCCACTGTGAAATATGAGGAGTGGAAGAAAGACCATTCCGGTATACCGGATTTGATCAGCAGTTCGTCAATGAATAGAGATTATTCTTTGACAATAGCTGCAAACAGTAGTTCTGTCGATGATAAAGAGAAGTTTGCCAGAGAGATTATACGGATGTGCCAGGAGAACTCATTTCGCACAGTTAGATTTTCTACAGATCTTGAGGGTTATCCGTCCAGTCTGGACATTGACGTTTATTTGAGGGAAAAAGATATAGATTCGGAGGAGCCGTTTTTTCAAATACGTTTTACACCCATTGAGTTTGATAAGGGATATGATATTAAAAATAATGCAGACAAATATAGGTTATATATAGACGGTAAAGAGATATCTTAAAGACATGAAGATAAGCAAATGATCTGATTGAGTAAAAATGCTGATAAATGACGGGGATATTTGTGCAAATTGTATATTAATTTTTTAACATAAAATTCAACTCAGTTTTTTTGACTATAAAAGGCGTTGGAATATTGCAAAAATAGGAATAGTTATATAATTAACAAATGCAAAGAATTTGAATAATCATTAAAGATTGTCAATAATGACGAATTGCATGTCAATTTCATAACAATTGTTGCCATTTTTGAAACATTCAGTTAAAATAAATATAAGGTGATACGCAGGAGAGTAACGACAGCAATGCCGATACTCTTTTGTTTTTATCATAGTAACTGTAGGGTGCATGGACATAAGCAAAGGAAGAAAAGGGGGCTAAATATGTTAGATGCAATTAATTTAGTAGTAGGCAAGGTCAATAGTGTAGTATGGGGATGGCCGATGATCGTCCTGTTGTTCGGAACTCACCTGTTCCTTACGATCCGTACCGGATTTATTCAGAGAAAAACGGTTTCAAAGGGTATTAAATTATCCGTAGCCAAGGATCCGGATGCGGAAGGTGAGGTTTCACAGTTCGGTGCATTGACGACAGCCCTTGCCGCTACAATTGGTACCGGTAATATTATCGGTGTGGGTACGGCAATTGCACTTGGAGGTCCGGGTGCCGTTCTCTGGACATGGCTGACAGGTGTATTCGGAATCGCTACCAAATATGCGGAGTCCTTAATAGCTGTAAAATACAGAGTTAAGACAGAGGACGGACGTATGCAGGGCGGCGCTATGTATGCTCTTGAGAGAGGGCTTAACATGAAATGGCTCGGAATGCTGTTTGCAATTCTTGCAGGATTTGCCTCCTTTGGTATCGGATGTGCGACCCAGGTAAATGCGATCGCGACTGTATGTTATGAAAACCTTGGCGTTCCGAAGTGGATCGTAGGCGCTGTTGTTGCTGTACTTACTGCAATCGTTATCTTTGGCGGTATCAAGGCAATTGCAAACGTATGTGAAAAGCTGGTTCCGTTTATGGCTATTTTCTACGTGCTTGGCTGTATCGTTATTTTATGTATGAATTACGATTTTATTATTCCGGCGCTTGGAACGATTTGTAAGCTTGCCTTTACGCCCGGAGCAGCAGCAGGCGGACTTGTTGGTACAGGTATCAGGATGGCGATCCAGTATGGAGTTGCAAGAGGTCTTTTCTCTAATGAATCCGGTCTTGGTTCTGCACCTATCGCAGCAGCGGCAGCTCAGACAAGAAACCCGGTACGTCAGGCTCTGGTATCCTCTACAGGTACATTCTGGGATACGGTAGTTGTATGTGCTATGACAGGTCTTGTACTTGTAACGACAATTATGAAGAATCCGACCATCAATGCAAATGAGATTGCAGACGGCGGCGTACTGACCTCTCTGGCATTTGGACAGATTCCATATATCGGGCCGATTATCTTAACGCTTGGTATGATATCTTTTGCTTATTCCACGATTCTCGGATGGGCATATTATGGAGAGCGATGCGTAGAATACTTTGCAGGCAAGGCAGGCAAAGGAGTCCTGATTGTTTATCGACTGCTCTATATCGGCGTGGCAGCAATTGCTCCGATTGTAGCTCTTGATCTGGTATGGCTGATTGCAGACACACTGAATGCATTTATGGCGATTCCGAACCTTGTAGCTGTATTGCTTCTGTCCAATGAGATCGTGAAAGATACGAAGAAATACATCAATGATCTGGATGCGAAGGATGATACTCCGATTCCGGTTATTAAAGGGTAAATATAGTTACATAATCAGAAACACAGAATATAATATAAAAAATATATCTTGACAAAACTGCTTTATTAGATTAAAGTAATTTGTATAAAAAAAGAAAAACCGTTGCGAAAGAAGAGTAGATTATCTGATGACATCACAGAGAGCGGCAGGTGGTGGGATTGCCGTATGAAATGGATAGTTGAATGGCCTTTCAAGGGCAGCCGGAAATCGTAAGAGAGTATGGTTTGTCGGGAACCGAACCCGTTATCAATCAGGAGTGTATGTTAGTACATGAGAAAAGTGGATGATTCATCAATTTGAGTGGCACCGCGATAATAAGATATTATTACCGTCTCAGACCTTTTGGTTTGGGACGGTTTTTGTGTGTTCGTTCATTTTCTCTCCTAACAGAAAAGAAAATCAGAAAAAGAAAAGGAGAATGAAACAATGAAAAAAAGAGCTTTGGCAGGATTATTAGCAATGACGATGGTAATGGCATTTATGACAGGATGTGGGAAGTCTCCGGGGGCGAAGGACGCAGAAAAGGGAAATTATACCCTGGGCATTTCCCAGTTTGCAGAACACGGTTCTCTGGACAATTGCAGGGAAGGGTTTCTGATGGGACTTGAGGAAGAAGGGATCAAAGAGGGGGAGAACCTTACGATAAAATATAAAAATGCGGCGGCCGACATGGGTACCGCGGGGCAGATATCGAATAGCTTTGTGTCAGATAAGGTCGATATGATCTGTGCTATTGCAACTCCGAGCGCCCAGAGCGCGTACAATGCAGCGATGGACAGTGATATTCCGGTCATCTATACTGCAGTGACAGACCCGGTTGCCGCAGAACTTGCAGGTCAGGATGGAAATACTGTGGGAAATATTACAGGCACATCAGATAAGCTCCCTATAGAGGCTCAGCTTAAGATGATCCGGCAGATGCTGCCGAATGCAGAAAAAATCGGTATTATCTATACGACCAGTGAGGCAAATTCTGTGTCTGCGATTGCAGAATATAAGGAACTGTCCGGCAAATATGATTTTGAGATCTTAGAGAAAGGGATTTCTGCAACTGCGGATATTCCTCTCGCAGCCGAAGGTTTGTTAAGTGAAGTGGACTGTCTGACCAATCTGACCGACAATACAGTAGTGGCATCTCTTCCTACTATCCTGGAAAAGGCGAACGAAAAAAAAATCCCGGTATTCGGAAGTGAGATTGAGCAGGTAAGAATCGGATGCCTTGCAGCCGAAGGCATCGACTATATCGCACTTGGAAAGCAGACAGGTAAAATGGCGGCACAAGTACTAAAGGGCGAGAAAAAGGCAGACGAGATGGCATATGAGACAATTACAGAGCCGGGCTTCTATGTAAATACGAAGGTTGCGGTAAATATGGGTATTGCTGTGCCGGATGAGTTATCCGACAGTGCAGTAGAAAGTTTTGATGAGATTGTGGAGCAGTAAAAACCGGGGGAGGCAGATTCATGGATTTTGCAGTAACGATATTGGAACAAGGGCTGATTTACGGAATATTGGCGCTGGGTGTTTATATCACCTATAAAATATTAGATTTTCCGGACCTGACAGTAGACGGGAGTTTTCCTCTGGGGGCGGCGATCACTGCTGCTCTGATCACGAGGGGCATGAATCCGTATCTGACACTTCCGGTCTCCTTTGGGGCAGGCGCTCTTGCAGGAGTATGCACCGGACTGATCCATGTCAGGGGGAAGGTCAGGGATCTGTTGTCAGGGATTATTATGATGACGGCTTTATGGACGGTAAATCTGTATATCGCAGGGACGGCCAATGTGCCTTTGTTTTCCCAGAAAACGATTTTTAAAAATGATATGGTCGGCAGGATAGTGCCGGAGGGGCTGGCGCCATATACGACATTGCTTATTATTTTCATCCTTGCGATGATATGTAAGGTTCTTCTGGATCTGTATATGAAGACAAAGTCAGGATATCTCCTTCGGGCGGCAGGGGACAATGAAGTTGTAGTGACTGCCCTTGCAAAGGATCAGGGAAATGTCAAGATCCTGGGACTTTCGATTGCAAACGGCCTTGTGTCCCTGGCAGGCTGTATCTTTGCCCAGGAGGAAAGAGTATTTGAGATATCTATGGGGACCGGCGCTATCGTCATCGGACTGGCAAGTGTCATTATCGGCTCCAGCATGCTGAAAAAGGTGTCGATATTGAAGGGGACTTCGGCGGTTATGATCGGAGCAGTAATCTATAAAGCATGTGTTGCCGTTGCTATCCGTAATTTTGAGCCTCAGTCTATGAAGCTCATAACAGCTGTATTGTTCTTGGTTATTTTGATATTCAGTATGGAGAGAAAGTCGAAGGTGAAGAAAAATGCTTGAACTTAAGGAAATCCAAAAATATTATAATCCCGGTACGGTAAATGAAATGTGCCTGTTTAACGGTTTTGATCTGAAAGTAGAACAGGGGGAATTTTTGTCTGTCGTCGGGAGCAACGGATCCGGTAAGACTTCCCTGTTGAATATTATTTGCGGCAGTATTCCTCTGGAGGCTGGAAACATTCTCATTAACGGAAAGGATATTACAAAGGAGAAAGAATATAAAAGAAATGCAAGAATCGGCCGGGTTTACCAGAACCCTGCAATGGGGACTTGTCCGTCCATGACAATTCTTGAAAATATGTCGCTTGCAGACCATAAAGGAAAGATATATGGGCTGAGCCGGGGAACCAATAAGGCGCGGACCGGGTATTACAGGGAATTGTTAAGCGAGCTGAATCTGGGGCTTGAGGATAAGCTGGATATCAAGGTAGGGGCATTGTCCGGCGGGCAGCGTCAGGCAATGGCGCTTTTAATGTCTACCATGTCTCCGATAGAATTTCTGATTTTAGATGAGCATACCGCTGCCCTGGATCCGAAGACGGCAGAGCTGATCATGGAACTGACAGATCGTATCGTAAAAGACAAACAGTTGACAACGATTATGGTAACGCATAATCTCCGCTATGCTGTTGAATATGGAGACCGGCTGCTGATGATGCATCAAGGTGAGATTGTTCTTGACCGGAGCAAGGAAGAAAAAGAAAAGATGTGTGTGGAAGATATTCTGAAGCTTTTTAATGAGATCAGCATCGAATGCGGTAATTAGAGAAGTCATACAATTGACAGAGCCTGCAAGGGCTCTGTTTTTGTGAAAATTTTTATGACGCATGGCATTGACGGTATATGTATGGGATGATAAAATGTTTATGGAACACACGATATAGTGACAAAATGCGAAAAGACATACTAAATATAGGGCTTCGTGGAAAAAGAGGTTGGAGAATGTTGACAAAAGATGTAAAGGTTATTAAAAAAGACGGGACAAAAGAAGAGTTTAATGTGCAGAAGGTAGTTGCCGCCGTGAACAAATCGGCGTATCGGGCGCTGATCAAATTTTCAGAGGAAGAGTTGGGCTTTATCTGTCGGTTCGTGGAAGAGAAAGTGGAAGAGAGAGGGATTACAGAGGTTCCCATTGCAGAGATGCACAATGTGGTGGAAGGCGCTCTGGAGAAGGTAGATCCGGCGGTGGCCAAAAGTTATCGGGATTATCGGAATTATAAGCAGGACTTTGTGCAGATGCTGGATGAGGTGTATAAAAAGAGCCAGTCTATCATGTATATCGGCGATAAGGAAAACAGCAATACAGACAGTGCGCTTGTATCCACCAAGAGGAGCCTTATTTTCAATGAATTAAATAAAGAGCTGTATAAGAAATTTTTCCTTACCGTGGAGGAGGTTCAGGCGATACGCGACGGCTACATTTATATCCATGATATGTCGGCAAGACGTGACACGATGAACTGCTGTCTGTTTGATGTAAAAACAGTATTGAGCGGCGGATTTGAGATGGGAAATCTCTGGTATAATGAGCCGAAAACCCTGGACACAGCATTTGACGTGATCGGAGATATAGTACTCAGCGCAGCAAGCCAGCAGTATGGCGGATTCACAGTTCCAAGTGTAGATGAGATCCTGGAGCCCTATGCCAGAAAATCCCATGAGAAGCTGAAGAAAAAATACAGAGAGCTTGGACTGGATGAAGACCTGGTGCAGAAGGTTGCATGGGCAGATCTTGAGAAGGAGATGGAACAGGGATTCCAGGGATGGGAATATAAGTTTAATTCGGTATCTTCAAGCCGCGGGGATTATCCGTTTATTACCGTTACGGCAGGGACGGTGACCAGCGATTATGGGAAACTTGCTACAATGAAGCTACTGGAAGTGAGGAAAAACGGGCAGGGGAAGGCGGGGCATAAAAAACCGGTGTTATTCCCGAAAATAGTATTCTTGTATGATGAGAATCTTCATGGTCCCGGTAAGCCGATGGAGGATGTTTTTGAGGCGGGGGTAGACTGTTCTGCAAAGACTATGTATCCGGACTGGCTCAGCCTCACCGGTGAGGGGTACGTGTCAGAGATGTATAAAAAATATGGAAGAATTATCAGCCCTATGGGATGCCGTGCGTTTCTGTCCCCCTGGTATGAAAAAGGCGGTATGGAGCCGGCAGATGAAGAGGATAAACCTATTTTTGTGGGGAGATTCAACATCGGCGCCATCAGCCTGCATTTGCCAATGATCTATGCAAAGGCAAAACAGGAGAGCAGGGATTTTTATGAAGTGCTGGATTACTATTTGGAGCTGATACGCCAGCTTCATCTCAGAACTTATGATTATCTGGGAGAGCTGAAAGCATCCACCAATCCGCTGGCCTATTGTGAAGGCGGCTTCTTTGGCGGACGACTCGGGATCTATGATAAGATCAAGCCGCTCCTTAAGTCGGCAACAGCCTCGTTTGGGATTACTGCATTAAATGAGCTGCAGCAGATCCACAATAAGAAGTCGCTGGTGGAAGACGGACAATTTGCTTTGGATACGCTTTCTCATATTAATGATAAAATCAACGAATATAAGAAGGAAGACGGGCGCCTCTATGCCATCTATGGAACTCCGGCCGAGAATTTGTGCGGGGTTCAGGTGCAGCAGTTCCGTAAAAAATATGGAATTGTTGAGAATGTTTCCGATCGGGAATATGTGAGCAACAGCTTTCACTGTCATGTGTCGGAGGATATCACGCCGATTGAAAAACAGGATCTGGAGGGGCGTTTCTGGAATCTGAGCAACGGTGGAAAGATTCAGTACGTCAAGTATCCGGTGAATTATAATAAAGAGGCCATTCGTTCACTTGTGAGGAGGGCCATGGAGAAGGGATTCTATGAAGGAGTGAATCTGTCTCTGGCATACTGCGATGACTGCGGGCATGAGGAATTGTCCATGGATGTATGCCCCGTGTGCGGGAGCAAGAATCTGACTAAGATTGACCGGATGAACGGATATCTGTCTTATTCCAGAGTGAAAGGGGATACCCGCCTGAATGAGGCGAAGATGGCGGAGATCGCAGAAAGGAAGAGTATGTAGATATGCGGTATCACAATATTACAAAGGATGACATGCTGAATGGGGACGGGCTTCGGGTCGTACTGTGGGTGTCCGGGTGTGCCCATGCGTGTAAGGGCTGCCATAATCCGGTTACGTGGGATCCGGAGGACGGGCTTGTGTTTGATGAGGATGCAAAGCAGGAAATCTATGCGGAGCTTGATAAAACTTACGTGAGCGGGATTACCTTTTCCGGGGGAGATCCGCTGCATGAGGCCAATGTCCGTGAGGTGACGGCCTTTGCAAAAGAGATTAAGGAGAAGTACCCGGGAAAAACCATCTGGCTCTACACCGGAAGCGTGTGGAGTGAAGTCAGAGACCTGGAAGTCGTACAGTATGTGGATGTTCTTGTGGACGGAGAATATCAGGAGGACAAAAAAGACAGTACACTGCACTGGAAAGGAAGTATGAATCAGCTGGTGATAGACGTGAAAAATACATTGAAATTAGGGGAGGTTGTACTGCATGGCTAGAAGAGTGGCACAGTTTTATAAGGTAAGTCCGGGGCAATTCAGAGAAGGGTTCGAGGACGTGTTCGGCGCGCGCGGGGAGGATGAGATTCGGCAGATCTATGACCGGATCCGGCTTCCGAGGCGGGCGACCGCCGGGTCTGCAGGATACGATTTTTTCTCGCCTGTGAATCTGGAGCTTGCGCCGGGAGAGACTATGAAGGTTCCTACAGGTATCCGTGTGAAGATGGAAGAAAATTGGGTGCTGAAATGCTATCCAAGGAGCGGGCTCGGATTCAAATTCCGTCTCCAGCTTAATAATACTGTGGGAATCATAGACAGTGATTATTTTTATTCGGACAATGAAGGACATATCTTTGCGAAAATCACCAATGACAGCAATGAGGGTAAGACGGTGAAGATAGAAGCCGGCACCGGATTTATGCAGGGGATTTTTGTGGAATATGGTATTACGATGGATGATGATGTGACGGAGGAAAGAAACGGAGGCTTCGGCAGCACTACGAAATAGATTTCTTTCGGATGTCAATTGAGGCTCTCCCCTTTTTATGATAGAAATCTTTTACATAATTTATGGAAAGGATGGAAATCCTATACCTTGACGGATGTCCGGGAAGGGAATTGAACATCTGTAAAATCAGGGTTTGGAGGGATCAATATGCCGGATATAAAAAAAGTAACTGCTTCCAGGGAGGAAAATGCTTCTTATATGAATCAGATCCTGCCGGTGAAGGACAGCTTTGATATTATACAAAGGGATATCATGATTGGGGACCGGATGGCTTCTTTTTATTTTATTGATGGATTTACAAAGGATGAGGTCATGCTGAAACTGATGGATTCGCTCATTAAGGTGAAGGAAGAGGATATGCCGGCGGATGCAACGCAGTTTTCAAGGATGTGTATTCCTTATGTGGAGGTGGATGTACTGGGTGATTTTGACCAGGTTCTGAAAAATATACTGTCCGGAGTTACATGTATGTTCATTGACGGATACGAAGGATGTATAGCTATTGACTGCAGAACATATCCGGCAAGGAGCGTGGAGGAGCCGGATAAGGATAAGTCGCTCAGAGGTTCCAGGGACGGGTTTGTAGAGACCATCGTATTTAACACGGCTCTTATGAGAAGAAGGATCCGAGATCCTCACCTGGTGATGGAGATGACGGAGGTCGGGGACAGCTCCCGCACAGACGTCGCTATCTGCTATATGAATGACCGTGTGGATCAGGAACTTCTTCAGAATGTGTCAAACAGAATCAAAGATATAAAGACGGATGACCTGAGGATGAATCAGCAAAGCCTGGCGGAATGTCTGTTTAAGCGTAAATGGTACAACCCATTTCCCAAATTTAAGTTTACAGAGCGTCCGGACACTGCGGCAGCTTGTCTGCTGGAGGGAAAGGTTGTGATCATGGTGGATAATTCACCGTCGGCAATGATACTGCCTACTTCTGTATACGATATTATTGAGGAGGCTAATGACTATTATTTTCCGACGCTTACCAGTGTCTATTTGAAGATTTCCAGAGGGCTTATCAGCCTCATGACCGTATTTTTGACGCCGGTTTTTCTGCTTTTTATGCAGAACCTTGAGTGGCTGCCGGAGATGTTCCGGTTTGTAGCTGTGAAGGATGCAGTGAATATTCCGTTAATCTTCCAGCTTCTTTTGCTGGAGATTGCAATCGACGGACTCAGGCTTGCAGCGCTGAATACGCCGAGTATGCTGAGCACGCCGCTGAGTGTGATCGCAGGTCTGGTCATGGGTGAATTCTCGGTAAAGTCAGGATGGTTCAATTCGGAGGTTATGCTGTATATGGCGTTTGTAGCAGTTGCCAATTACACACAGCCCAATTTTGAACTCGGATATGCCCTTAAGTTCATGAGGCTGGAACTTCTAGTCTTAACTGCCCTGTTTAACTGGATCGGTTTTTTGGTCGGGTGCGCCATTGTGGTGTGCAGCATCTGCTTCAATAAAACTTTGTCGGGGCGGAGTTACCTGAATGTAAAATTAAATTAAACCTGCCTGCGAAACGGCGGAGAAGGAAGGGGGAAGATCACAAGGTTTTCTCCCTTTTGCTGCGCGCCGACGGGAGACCTGCGTTTACATATATTTGTATTCGTGGTAGAATACCCTCAGTGTACAAAGGGATACACGCCTCAAGTACCGTCTTTTGGCGGCTGTCGGCGTTAACGTCAATCGGCGTACGTCCAGTACGCCTCATTCCGTTGCCTTGTCAGCCACCCAAAGACGGTACTTGGGGTCCTGAGGAGTTTTGCGCCACAGATTTGCGCTTCTGCAAGGCACTGGAATGAAGCGTACTGGACGTACGCTGAACGACAGTAACGCAGCAGAATCGCAAATCTGTGGTGCGAAACCGTGTGTCCCCTTGTACACTGAGGGTAGAGAAAGTTTGTGAAGAGAAGAGGATATCAATATGGAAGAAAAAATAAAAGAAGAGCGGCTCGGGAATGCGCCGCTTGGGAAACTTATGGCGTCTATGGCTGTCCCTGCGGTGGCGGCGCAGCTGATCAATCTGCTTTATAATATTGTGGATCGGATATATATAGGGCATATTGCAGGATACGGGGATCTGGCGCTGACCGGCGTCGGGGTTTCATTCCCGATCATTATGCTGATCTCGGCCTTCAGTGCATTTGCGGGAATGGGAGGGGCGCCTCTTGCGTCCATCCAGCTTGGGAGGAAGAACTATGAGGAGGCAGAAACTATCCTCGGGAATTCTGCAGGACTGATCATTATCTTTTCGATTTTGCTTACCGCCGGGTTCTCTGTGTTTAAGAGACCGGTTCTGTATGCATTTGGTGCGAGTGACAGTACAATCCTTTATGCAGAGGGTTATATAGGCATTTATCTGGTGGGGACGATCTTTGTCCAGTTCGCTCTTGGACTTAATACATTTATCAGCGGCCAGGGGGAGGCAAAGATTGCGATGCTTTCCGTGCTGATCGGAGCAGTAGTAAATATTGTGCTTGATCCTGTTTTGATTTTTTTATTTGGACTGGGAGTACAGGGGGCGGCGCTGGCAACGATTATTTCTCAGGCGCTCAGTGCACTCTGGGTGGTCCGGTTCCTCACGTCAGAAAAGAGCGTTATCCGGCTGCAATTCCGGAATATACGTCTGAAAGGTGAGATTATAAAACAGATTGCAGGGCTCGGCATCTCTCCGTTTATTATGCAAAGTACAGAAAGCCTGGTAAGCGTTACCTTGAATTCCGGGCTTCAGCGTTATGGAGGAGACCTGTATGTGGGAACTATGTCTATCATGACCAGTGTTATGCAGGTCATTGTTATTCCTGTACAGGGGATTACGCAGGGAGTGCAGCCCATCATCAGTTATAATTACGGGGCCGGTAACAGAGAACGGGTAAAAGGGGTATTCATACGTCTGATTGGTATTTGCTTTTCGGGTACATTTTTGCTTGGCGGTGCTGCAGTGCTGTTTCCTTCTCTGTATGCAAGCATATTTACCGGCAATCAGGCTCTGATTGAGCTTACCTGCCAAGTGATGCCGATCTATTTCCTTGGAATTACGATCTTCGGGATCCAGTCTGCATGCCAGTCAACGTTTCTTGCCCTGGGGCAGGCAAAGGTATCCTTGTTTATTGCTTTGTTAAGGAAGGTGGTCCTGTTGGTCCCGCTGGCAATTATCCTGCCTAAGTTTCTGGGAGTCACAGGAATTTATGTGGCGGAACCGATTGCAGATGTCACATCGGTTATTGCTACAAGCATTTTATTTACGATTACAGTGAAAAGGGTTTTGCGTAATATGGGTGAAGATGGTATAATGTAACAGAATGGAAAAAGGAGGAAACGATATGGGTGATTATGCGGTTACAGTAAACAGTACAGTTGATTTACCGAAGAAATGGCTGAAAGAGCGGGGAATTTCGGTAATTGCGTTAAAATATACAATAGACGGTGAAACGTATGAGGATATGTCGGGGCTGCCTTCCAGGGAGTTTTTTCAGAAGCTTCGGGAAGGAAAGCAGGCAGTTACGACACAGGTCAATCCGGAAGAAGCAAGGAAGGGGCTGGAGCCGTTTTTGAAAGAAGGGAAGGACGTTCTCCATCTTGGATTTTCTTCGGGGCTCAGTGGTACGTATAACAGTATGCGGATAGCTGCCGAAGAACTTCGGGAGGAATATCCGGACAGGAAGATCATTGTGATAGATTCTCTGTGTGCATGTCTCGGTGAGGGTGTGCTTCTGTATTATGTCCTGAAGTTAAAGAATGAAGGGAAAAGTATTGATGAGGTGGCTCAGTGGGTAGAAGAAAACAAGCTGCATATCTGTCACAATATCACTGTGGATGATTTAAATCATCTGCAGAGAGGAGGGCGCGTTTCCAAAACAGCAGCCGTACTGGGGACTATGGTTCAGATTAAGCCGATTATCCATATGGATGATAACGGAAAGCTTCAGGTCATCGGAAAAGAGCGCGGACGTAAGAAATCTATCCATAAGATTATTGATATGGCCGTGGAGCAATCGAAAGGATGGGATAATGATATTGTTATGATCACTCATGGGGACTGCTTGGATGAAGCGGAGTATCTGGCACAGCTGACGCGTGAGAAGATGGGCGTTGAGAATATCCTGATCAATAATATCGGAACGGTAATCGGGAGCCATACAGGCCCCGGGGTGTTAGCGATCTTCTTCATGGGAGGAAAAAGATAAAAATAAACAGGTCACCGGCAGCGGTGACCTGTTTATTTTATGACCAGCCTGTTTGTTAAATCTTAAACCATCCGAATGCGTTTGCAACGGAACTTGCAAGAACAAGTACCAGGAAGATCGGTGCAATCCATTTGATCATTACAGTAAAAAGCTTTTCGCCGGAAAACTTGCCGTTGGTAGCTCTTACCTCTTCTGAGATTGTAGAAGGTTTGATAATAAATCCGATGAAAATGCATGTGAAGAATGCTACGATCGGCATTAATACACTGTTGCTTACGAAGTCCATGATATCAAGTACGGACATGCCCATCCAGGAGATAAAGCTTAATGGTCCGAAGCCCATAGATGACGGAACTCCTATAATAAATGAAAGCACTGCAACAAAGATGGAAGTGTTTCTGCGGTTCCAGTGGAATTTATCCTGGAAGATAGATACGATCGTCTCCATCAAGGAGATTGCTGAGGTTAATGCCGCAAAAAGTACCATTACAAAAAAGATAGTACCAATTACGCCTCCGAACTTCATACTTGCAAATACTTTCGGCAGAGTGATGAACATCAGCCCCGGGCCGGAATTCAGCATGGATTCGTCTCCGCCTGAGAATGCGAATACTGCCGGGATGATCATAAGTCCTGCCAGGAATGCGATACCGGTATCAAAGATTTCGATTTGCCGTACAGAACTTTCAAGGTTGTTGTCTTTCTTCATGTAGGAACCATAGGTTACCATAATACCCATTGCAAGCGACATAGAATAGAAAAGCTGTCCCATGGCCGCAAGGATCGTTTTCGCGGATACATCTGACATATGTGGCTTGATATAGTACACCAGGCCTTCCATAGCGCCGTCAAGGGTAAGGCCGTAAACGGAAATTATGATGGTTAAAACAACCAGGATCGGCATCAGCACCTTACTGACATTTTCGATACCCTGCTCTACGCCGCACAGTACGATGACAGCAGTAACAGCCATGAAAATAAAGAACCACCCAAGCGGTTCATATGCCCCGCTGATGAATCCGGTAAAATAAGTATCTGTGGCCGCCTCATGTACACCTCCGGTAATAAATACAGAGAAATACTTGATGACCCATCCGCCGATTACAGAATAGTAAGGGAAGATGATGATCGGTACTGCAGCGGCAAGGATGCCGAGGAAACTGAAACGTTTGTCGAGCGCCTTAAAGGCTCCGATGGCGCTTAAACCTGTCTTACGCCCCAGTGCGATTTCACCTATCATGAGAGTGAACCCGAAGGTCACCGCCAGGATCAGATAGATCAGTAAGAATGTTCCTCCGCCGTATTGCGCCGCCAGATATGGGAATCTCCAGATGTTGCCAAGGCCGACTGCAGATCCGGAAGCTGCAAGTACGAACCCGAGCTTGCTGGAAAAGTTACTTCTGTTTTGCATGTAAAAACCCTCCTCATTATAATTGAACCTCTATAAAAAATAGATTGTGTTCTATTATGCCATGAAACAAGGAATTTTTCAAGAAAAACAGACGGAATACAAGAAAAATGCCGAAAAAAAGAGAAAACAATCTGTTGACAGCGGCAGACAACTATGTTAGATTATAACTTGTGAGAAACAACAAAGCAGAGTATCCGCTCTCACCATAGCACAATCGGGTGACTATTGGTTTGATATTGATAATTGAGAATCCTGTCTGTCAGGAAGGATTTTTCATGTAGATATATTAGGTGGATAGTCTGGAGCTATTCACTTATTTTTTATGATGGGGGTGCAGGGACATTAGTGATTTAATGATTAACGGACAAATCAGAGATAAGGAAGTTCGTGTGATAAGCGAAGATGGAGAACAGTTGGGTGTTATGTCGTCAAAGGACGCCATGAAGCTTGCAAAAGAGGCAGAACTTGATCTTGTGAAGATTGCTCCAAAGGCGCAGCCGCCGGTGTGTAAGATCATCGATTACGGCAAATACAAATACGAGCTTGCAAGAAAAGAAAAGGAAGCAAAGAAAAAGCAGAAGACTGTCGAAGTAAAAGAAGTTCGCCTTTCACCGAATATTGACACAAATGATCTCAATACCAAGGTGAATAATGCGAAGAAGTTTATCAGCAAAGGGAATAAGGTAAAGGTTACTCTGCGTTTCCGCGGCCGTGAGATGGCGCATATGCAGCAGAGCAAGCACATTCTGGATGATTTTGCCGGGCTGCTTGCGGACATTGCTGTTATTGAAAAGCCTGCGAAACAGGAAGGCAGGAGTATGAGTATGGTTTTAACTGAAAAACGTTAAAAATAAATTTACAAATTATAAGGAGGAATATTATTATGCCAAAAATCAAAACAAATAGAGCAGCTGCAAAGCGCTTCAAAAAAACAGGTACAGGAAAATTAAAAAGAAACAAAGCTTACAAAAGCCATATCTTGACTAAGAAATCTACAAAGAGAAAAAGAAATCTTAGAAAATCAATCATTACGGATGAGTCAAATGTAAAGAACATGAAAAAGGTATTACCATATCTGTAAGATATCGTAAAAGTATTGAAGGAGGAATAAGACATGGCAAGAATCAAAGGCGGAATGAACGCTAGAAAGAAACATAACAGAACATTAAAGTTAGCAAAAGGATATAGAGGCGCGCGCTCAAAACAGTACAGAGTTGCAAAGCAGTCCGTTATGAGGGCTCTTACATCTGCATATGCGGGCAGAAAGCAGAGAAAACGTCAGATGCGCCAATTATGGATCGCACGTATCAATGCGGCAGCAAGGATGAATGGTCTGTCATACAGCAAGCTGATGCATGGATTAAAACTGGCTGATATTGAGATCAACAGAAAGATGCTGGCAGAACTGGCAGTCAATGATGCAGAGGGATTTGCTGCATTGGCTGAAACTGCAAAGGCGAAATTGGCATAAAGTTTAAGAGTGTGATCCCGGGTGTATATCATATGCCCGGGATTTTATGTTTACATGCAGAAGGAGGACATTTGTGAAGGAAGGACACAGAAAATACAAAATGATTGCCCGGTTTTTTACGGGTGCAAAACGGTATTTTATCATAGCGGTCGCAGCTTCTTTTCTGACAACGGCGCTGAATTCCCTGACGCCGCAGATCTTCCGGTTTACCATCGACTCTGTGCTTGGGGACGGCAGATATCCGTATCTGGCAGAACATTTGTGGGTGATGGCGCTTGTACTGGCCGGTATTGCAGTGCTGGCCGGTATTGCCATGTATCTGAGCCGGTCCAGTACGGCAATGGCAGGAGAAAGCTTTGCGAAAAATATGAGGGATATGTTGTTTGTGCATGTACAGAAGCTTCCCATGAGCTGGCATGATAAGAATCAGACCGGAGATATTATCCAGAGATGTACTTCTGACGTGGAGGTTATCCGGAACTTTGTGGTGACTCAGCTTCTGGAGGTATTTCGTACGGTGTTTCTGGTCATCGTGTCTTTTTCTATGATGGTCTCTATGAATGTGAAGCTGTCGCTGGTCGTTTTGCTGTTCGTGCCTGTCGTGGCGGCATATTCGGCTGTATTTTATCGTTTGATCGCAAGACGTTTTACGGACGCGGATGAGGCGGAGGGAGAATTGTCGACGGTAGTTCAGGAAAATGCGACCGGAGTGCGTGTGGTGAGGGCATTTGGAAGAGAGAAATTTGAGATGGACCGCTTCCGGGAGAAAAATGATGCATTTGCCAGTCTGTGGATCAGGCTCGGGACGCTGTCAGGGCTCTATTGGGGCGTAGGGGATCTGATCACAGGGCTTCAGGTAGTAGCGGTCATTGTATTCGGTGCAGTGGAGGCAGTGCACGGAGCGATATCTGTGGGAGAGTTTGTGGCGTTTGCTTCCTATAATACAACATTGGTATGGCCGGTGCGCGGCCTTGGGCGCATCCTTTCCGATATGAGTAAGGCCGGTGTATCCTTTGAACGCGTGGATTACATTATCCGGGCGGAAGAAGAGGCTTATGGGGAGGAAAGGCCGGTCAGGTTTGAAAAGACGGAATCAGAACAAAAGGCATGGGACATTGCATTTTCAAATGTCAGTTTTCAGTATGAGACCGGACAGCCGGTGCTGACAGACGTCAGCTTTCAGATCAGTCAGGGCAGTATCTTTGGAATTCTTGGCGGGACAGGGAGCGGAAAATCTACCATTGTACAGCTGTTGAGCCGGTTCTATGAACTGGAGGAAGGGAAAGGACGGATTACTGTCGGCGGCAGAGATATCCGGGATATTCCCCTGGAGGAACTCCGCAGGAATGTGGGGATGGTGCTCCAGGAGCCGTTCCTGTATTCGAGGACTATCGGGGAAAATATTGCCGCAGCCAATCCGGAGGCAACGTTCGAGGAGATCCGGGAAGCGGCGAAGATCGCCTGTATCGACGATGCCATCATGGCTTTCCCGGATGGCTACGACACGCTCGTGGGAGAACGGGGAGTGACGCTTTCCGGGGGACAGAGGCAGCGTGTGGCAATTGCAAGGATGCTGCTAAAGAAGGCTCCGATCCTCGTGTTTGACGATTCGCTGTCTGCGGTGGATTCCCAGACAGATGCCCTGATCCGTAAGGCATTAAAAGAATATATGAAGGACACGACGGTAATTCTTATTTCCCACAGAATCACAACGCTTATGGGGGCGTCAGAAATTATGGTACTGAAGCGCGGGCGCGTGGAAGAGTCCGGCACACATCACGAACTGATCGGCCGGAGAGGGATCTACCGGCAGATCTATGATATCCAGATGAGTCATGATGACAGAAGGAGGGTGAAGCAGACCGATGGCAGCATATGAAGAGCAGGAATATAACAAACCGTTTCAGATAAAGGTCTGGGCGAAGATGCTTCCCTTTTTCCGTCCTTATAAGAAGTATTTTGCTGTTACATTGGGGCTGAATATTCTGCTTGCCGGAGTGGATGTTTTGGTGCCGCTGTTTCAGAGCTATGCCATCGACCATTTCATTGTCCGGGATACCCTGGAGGGGATTGGAGTTTTTGCCCTTGTCTATGCAGGAGTGATCGTGGCGCAGACGGTATCGGTCTATTGGTCGGTGCATGCGGCTACAACCATTGAGATGTGTATCGGAAAGGATCTGAAATGGGCGCAGTTCGAGCATTTGCAGACGCTGTCCTTTTCTTATTATAATACGACTCCGGTGGGGTATATCCATGCCAGGGTTATGAGCGATACCCTGAGGATCGCCGGTATGACCGCATGGGGGCTGGTGGATATGTTCTGGGCACTGCTTTATGTGGTCAGTGTATTTGTCATTATGTTTGTATTAAATATCAGACTGGCGCTGATCCTTGTACTGGTGGTGCCATGCATTGCGGTCATAACGGCGTTTTTTCAGAACCGGATCTTGAAGTGGAACCGGAAGGTCAGGCGGATCAATTCGCAGATCACAAGTGCATACAACGAAGGTATTACCGGTGTAAAGACATCCAAGAGCATGGTGATCGAGGGAGATAACGAAAAGGATTTTTTTGAAAGGACTTCGGAGATGAAGCATGCAGCGGGACGGGCGGCGAAGCTAAATGCAGTCTACATTCCGACCATCCTGTTCTTTGGGTCGGCGGCTGCCGCGTATGTGCTGTACCGGGGCGGACATATGGTGCAGAGTGAGATCATGCAGCTCGGGACGTTATCGGTATTTATCTCTTATGCAGTGATTATCTTTGAGCCCATCCAGCAGCTTGCAAGGCTTCTGGCTGAACTGATTTCCTGCCAGGCCAATATTGAGCGGGTGATGGATCTTCTGGAGCAGGAACCAAATGTCACAGACCGGGAGGATGTGATCCGCAGGTACGGGGATAATTTTGAGCCCAGGAGGGAGAACTGGGAGAAAATCCGGGGAGACATTGTGTTTGAAGATGTCTCATTTATGTATCCCGACGGGAAAGAGTATGTGCTGGAACACTTTAATCTTCATATCCCGGCGGGGATGAATGTGGCCATCGTAGGAGAGACAGGAGCAGGAAAATCTACGCTGGTAAATCTGGCGGGACGTTTTTTTGAACCGACAGAAGGCCGGATTCTGATTGACGGGGTAGATTACCGGGAACGCTCCCAGCTGTGGCTCCACAGTCAGATCGGGTATGTGCTGCAAAATCCCCATCTGTTTTCCGGTACCGTGAGGGAAAACATAAGATACGGCCGGCTGTCTGCTACAGATGAAGAGATTGAGGCCGCGGCAAGGAGCGTGTCGGCAGATGCTGTGGTAAGGAAGCTTCCGGACGGCTATGACAGTGATGTAGGAGAGAGCGGCGGCCGGCTGTCGGTAGGAGAAAAACAACTGATTTCTTTTGCGCGGGCAATTCTGGCTGATCCGGCCATCTTTGTATTGGATGAGGCGACATCATCTATTGATACTGCCACGGAGCAGCTGATCCAGAAAGCAACACAGAGACTGCTTCAGGGGCACACCTCCTTCGTGATCGCCCACCGGCTTTCTACCATCCGCAATGCCGACCTGATCCTTGTGGTAAAGGACGGCAGGGTGATCGAACAAGGGAGCCACCAGGAACTGCTGCAGCAGGAAGGTTATTACCGTGACCTGTATGATAAGCAGTTTGAGGAAGAGTCGGCGATGCGGGTGTTTGAGGAAAACCAGGAAAAATGAAACGGCACAGATGAAAAAGGAGAACAAGTATGAATGTATTAGTGGTAGTAGATATGCAGAATGATTTTATTGACGGGGCGCTGGGGACGAAAGAAGCGGTTGAGATTGTGCCCAGGGTCGCAGAAAAGATAAAAGCGTTTGACGGATGGATCTTATATACAAGAGATACTCACGAAAAGAATTATCTGGAGACTCAGGAGGGCAGAAAGCTTCCGGTTGCCCATTGCATCCGGGGTACAAATGGATGGGAACTTCATCCTCTGATTGAGATGCTCAGAAAAGAACTTCCCTTAGATAAGCCTGCCTTTGGAAGTGTAGAACTGGGAGAACTGTTAAAATCCCGGGATGAGAAGCTGAAGGCGGAAGGAAAGCCGGGCATTGAGTCAGTGACCCTTGTAGGGCTCTGCACAGATATCTGTGTGATTTCCAATGCGTTGCTTGTTAAGGCATACCTGCCGGAAGTTCCGGTATCTGTAGACGGGAGCTGCTGTGCAGGTGTTACGCCGGAAAGCCACGAGACGGCGCTTGCCGCCATGCGGATGTGTCAGATTCATTGTTAAAATAAGATCGGCGGACGGATAGGAATTGAACCTGTCCTCCGCCGATCTTATTATACTGCTCATATGACCAGTGCGGGGCGATATTTTTGTGTACCTTACGGGTGGATTAGTTGTCCGGATAGATCAACTGTTTTTCGGAGATGTCATTCAGTACCTCTCTGAGATATTTCCGGGCAAGATAATTTGCCATCGGAAGGTTCATATCCAGGTAGTTTCCGCAGTCTTTTGCGGACGCGCCCGGAACATCCCCTTTGAATTCGGCTATAAATGTGAACATTTCCTTCATCAGCGGAACGATGTCCCCGGAGGTATATTCTCCGGCAAGCAAAAGATAAAAGCCGGTACGGCACCCCATGGGGCCGAAATAAATGGTCTTGCTTCCATACTCTGCATGGTTGCGGAGGAAGGTAGCAGCGAGATGCTCGATGGTGTGCATCTCCGCTGTATTCATTACGGGTTCGTCGTTGGGGCTTGTGAGCCGAAGGTCGAATGTGGTGACCGGATGTCCTTCTACGTAGTCAATGCGTGACACATACACACCGGGCACTAATTTCAGGTGGTCTATGGTGAAACTTGTTATTTTTTCCATGTTCTCTGCTCCTTTTCCTGTTTTCCTTATAGTATAGCATTTTTTTGTGTGATTTTCTATGAAAAATGCAGACGGATGTGTTATACTGGTAACAGTTTTATGAAGGGAGACACGGCATGAAGATCTATTTAGTGCGGCACGGAGAGACAGACTGGAATAAAGAGAGGAAGATTCAGGGACAGGTGGATATCCCGCTGAATGCATTCGGGATACATCTGGCAGAAGAGACGGCGAAAGGGCTTCGGGATATTCCTTTTGATATCTGTTTCAGCAGCCCACTCGGGAGGGCTAAAGATACGGCCCGCATTATTTTAGACGGAAGAGATGTGCCGATCGTGGAGGATCTGAGGATTCAGGAGATGGGGTTTGCACAATATGAAGGGCGCTGCTGTTCGCCGCAGAACTGGGATGTGCCGGATTCCTTCCGAGATTTCTTTGAGCACCCGGAACGTTTTGTGCCGGCAGTGGGCGGAGAGGATTTTGCAGATATGAAGGAACGGACAGGCGAATTTCTTTCCTGGCTTTTTGCCCAGAAGCAGTATGAGGACAGTCATATACTGGTGACGACCCACGGTGCAGCGTTGGCGGGACTTTTGAATAACATCAAGGGGGAACCGCTGCAGCAGTACTGGGGGATAGGTGTGCACAAGAACTGTGGAGTGACGGAGGTCGAGGTAACAGACGGGATTCCCCGTATCCTGTCGGAGAACAGGGTATATTACAAGGATCAGGTAAAGGATTGGTAGTCCGTTTAGGCCGGGGTGTTTTCAGGGGCTGACGGAGAACATTATAATATAGTATTTGGGAGGAACAGAGAAGATGATAGGTGACAAAAAAGTATTATTCAGTGGGATGCAGGCGACAGGCAGTCTTACGCTTGGAAATTATCTGGGGGCACTGAAAAACTGGGTGACGTTAAGTGATGAGTATGAGTGTTTCTACAGCGTGGTGGATTTGCATTCGATTACTGTACGGCAGGATCCGGCCACACTCAGGAAAAGGGCAAGGGCACTTCTGACCCTTTATATTGCGGCAGGTCTTGATCCGGAGAAGAACTGTATTTATTATCAGTCCCATGTGTCCGGGCATGCAGAGTTATCCTGGATTTTGAATTGTTTTACTTATATGGGTGAACTCAACCGCATGACGCAGTTTAAGGACAAATCTGCAAAACATGCAGACAATATCAATGCGGGGCTCTTCACGTATCCGGTATTGATGGCGGCCGATATCCTGCTGTTTCAGGCAGATGTAGTTCCGGTGGGAGTGGATCAGATGCAGCATCTGGAGATTACCAGGGATATTGCAGAGCGGTTTAACAATATTTACGGGGATGTATTTACGGTGCCGGAACCATATATCGGAAAGGTGGGGGCCAAGATTATGAGCCTTCAGGATCCGTCAAAAAAAATGTCCAAGTCGGATGAGAACCCCAATGCCAGCATTTATCTTATGGATGATGTGGATACGATTGTGCGGAAATGTAAGCGTGCAGTCACAGATTCTGAGGCACAGATCTGCTATCGGGAGGAACAGCCGGGAGTGAAGAATCTGATCGACATTTACAGTGCCTGTACCGGAAATGCTCCGGATCAGGTGGTAAAGGAGTTTGACGGGAAGGGGTACGGAGACTTTAAAGCGGCTGTCGGAGAGGCGGTGGTTTCTGTATTGAAGCCTCTCCAGGATGAAGTGGCAAGGCTTGAGAAGGATAAAGGGTATATTGACGGCATTATTAAAAATAATGCAGAGAAAGCAAACTACTTTGCAATGAAGACCCTCAGGAAGGTACAGAAGAAGGTGGGGTTCCCTGAAAGAATCCGGTAGCAGCGGCGATGGAGGAAAATGCAGAAGGAGAGCATATGCTATGGCAAAGAAGTATCAGAGAATATTTGTGATCGTCCTGGATTCTCTCGGGATCGGAAGCATGGAGGACGCGGCAGAATTCGGAGATGAAGGGGCAGATACTATGGGACATATTGCAGAGCAGACAAAGGAGCTTGCCATTCCGAATCTGCAGAGACTGGGATTAGCGAACCTGCGTCCGCTCGCAGGGATCTCTCCGGCAGAGCAGCCGGAGGCTTATTTTATGGAGATGAATGAAAAAAGCAACGGCAAGGATACGATGACAGGGCACTGGGAATTGATGGGCCTCCATATTACAAAGCCGTTTCTTACATTTACAGATACGGGATTCCCGGATGAGCTGATCCGTGAGCTGGAAAAACGGACCGGAAAAACGGTGATCGGCAATAAGAGCGCCAGCGGAACAGTGGTCCTGGATGAACTGGGTGAGGAGGAGATCGCTACAGGACATATGATCGTGTATACTTCTGCAGATTCTGTGTTGCAGATCTGCGGAAATGAAGAAACGTTCGGCCTGGATGAGCTTTATCGCTGCTGTGAGATTGCGAGAGAGCTTACCATGAAGGATGAGTGGAAGGTAGGGCGTGTGATCGCAAGACCTTATGTAGGCAGAAAGAAGGGGGAATTCAAAAGAACTGCAAACCGCCACGACTATGCGCTGAAGCCCTATGGCAAGACTGCCCTTGACGCACTGAAGGAGGCAGGATTTGACGTGATCTCTGTAGGGAAGATCAGGGACATATTTGACGGGGAAGGAATAACGGAAGCACACAAATCCCGGTCATCGGTGCATGGCATGGAGCAGACCATTGAGATCGCGCAGAAGGATTTTACAGGTCTTTGCTTTGTGAATCTGGTGGATTTTGACGCACTTTGGGGGCACAGGCGGGATGTGAAAGGCTATGCACAGGAACTGGAAAAATTTGACGTGAATCTGGGGAAATTGCTGGAAAACATACGGGAAGACGATTTGGTGATCCTGACGGCGGATCATGGAAATGACCCGACCTTTCGTGGAACCGACCATACAAGGGAAAAGGTGCCGTTTCTTGCATACTCTCCGTCAATGAGGTATGCCGGAAGGCTGAAGGCCAGTGATGAGTTCGCAGTGGTCGGGGCAACCGTGGCAGATAATTTTGGCGTGGATATGCCGGAAGGAACCATCGGGACTTCCATTCTGAGTCTGTTGAAATAAGAATAAAAAGAAAATCCCTGCAGGAATGCCGGAATGATATCCGGCAGATTCCTGCGGGGATCTTTTTAATCCTCTTCTTCCTTCTGTACACTGTAGGTTTGGCGCTTACGTGCCATTTCATCACTTTCCAGATATTCGTCATAGGTAGTGATTTTATCGATCAATTTTCCGCCGGGTACAATTTCCATGATCCGGTTTGCAGTTGTCTGCACAATCTGGTGGTCACGGGAGGAGAAAAGCAGTACGCCCGGGAATTTGGTCATTCCGTTATTCAGAGCCGTGATAGCTTCCATATCCAGATGGTTGGTAGGCTCGTCTAAAAGCAGTACATTAGCTCCCGAGATCATCATTTTTGACAGCATGCAGCGTACCTTTTCCCCACCGGAGAGTACGCGGACTCTTTTGACTCCGTCATCTCCGGAAAAAAGCATACGGCCTAAAAATCCGCGGACATAGGTGACGTCCTTTTCCTCAGAGTACTGCGTCAGCCATTCTACGATGGTGTAGTCATTCGTAAATTCGCTTCCGTGATCCTGGGGAAAATATGCCTGTGAAGTTGTTATCCCCCATTTGTAGGTGCCTTCGTCCGGTTCCATATTGCCGGAAAGGATCTCAAACAATGTAGTTTTGGCAAGTTCATTGCCGCCTACGAAAGCAACCTTATCGTCGTGGTTCAATGTAAAAGAAATGTTGTCCAGTACCTTTTCCCCTTCGATGGTTTTGCTCAGTCCTTCTACCGTTAATACCTCGTTTCCGATCTCGCGGTTGGGGCGGAAATCAATGTAAGGATATTTTCGGCTTGAGGGCTGGATTTCATCCAGCTGGATCTTTTCCAGTGCGCGCTTTCTGGAGGTAGCCTGCTTGGATTTGGAGGCGTTGGCGCTGAATCGGGAGATAAATTCCTGAAGCTCTTTGATTTTCTCTTCCTTTTTCTTGTTGGCTTCCTTCATCTGACGGATCAAGAGCTGGCTGGATTCGTACCAGAAGTCGTAGTTTCCGGCATAGAGTTTGATCTTGCCATAGTCAATATCGGCAATCTGCGTACATACTTTGTTCAGGAAGTAACGGTCATGGGAGACGACGATCACTGTATTGTTGAAATTGATCAGGAATTCCTCCAGCCACGCGATGGCATCCAGGTCCAGGTGGTTGGTGGGCTCGTCAAGGAGCAGGATATCCGGGTTGCCGAACAGCGCCTGGGCAAGCAGGACTTTTACCTTCTCCGGGCCGTTTAAGTTTTTCATAAGTTCATAGTGAAATTCCGTGTCAATGCCGAGGCCGTTTAATAAAGAAGCGGCGTCGGATTCTGCCTCCCAGCCGTTCATGGCGGCAAATTCCCCTTCCAGCTCACTGGCTTTGATCCCGTCCTCATCGGTGAAATCTTCTTTTGCATAGATAGCTTCTTTTTCTTTCATAATCTCATATAATCGGGCATTCCCCATCATTACGGTATCCAGTACCGGGAATTCGTCATATTTGAAGTGATCCTGCTGCAGGAAAGACAGACGTTCTCCCGGGGTTATGATAACGTCTCCCTTGGAAGGTTCCAGCTGTCCGGACAGAATTTTAAGAAATGTAGATTTGCCGGCGCCGTTCGCGCCGATCAGGCCGTAGCAGTTTCCCTCTGTGAATTTAATGTTTACGTCTTCAAATAATGCTTTTTTTCCGACGCGAAGTGTAATGTTGCTTGTACTGATCATAGTTCGTATACTCCTTATAGCTGTTTGCCATTTGCTCTCATAATTTTTCAGATCCGGCAGGCAGACAGTATTGTAGGCGTCTGTTTACCGGAGTTACCCTGCCTATCTTACCAAATACAGGCAAAAATAGCAAGGGTATATGAAGTTTCCGGTTCCCTAATATAGGAAAAAGGTATATAATAGCAGAGAAGAAAGGGAGGTTTTGCATATGACGACTGGAACAATTGTACTGGAAGGCGGAGCTACAAGAGGAGTATTCACTTCAGGGGCATTAGATTATCTTATGGAGCAGGATATGTATTTTTCCCATGTGATCGGGGTCTCTGCCGGATCCTGCAATGGAGTGGATTATGTATCAAAGCAGATTGGCAGGACCAAAGACTGTATGATCCAGAAGGATAAAGAGTACAGCTATTATTACGGATTCCGTAAATTTATAAAAAAGAAAAGTATTTTAGATATGGATCTGGTATTTGATAAATTCCCCAATGAAATTTTTCCATTTGACTACGAAACTTATTTTGCATCTGAGATTGAGTGTGAGATTGTGGCAGTAAACTGTGTAACGGGGAAGGCAGAGTTTTTGAAGGAGAAGCATGAGAAAGAGCGTCTGATGAAGATTTGCCGTGCTTCCAGCAGTCTGCCGCTTTTGTCCCCGATTGTAAATATTGACGGGATCCCTTACCTGGACGGAGGGATCGCAGATTCCATACCGATCCGCAGGGCAATGGAGATCGGCAATGAAAAGATCGTACTGATATTGACCAGGAACCCGGGCTACCGCAAGAAACCTGTTTCCCGGGCTGCCGCAAAGATTTATCACCGTGCGTACCGGAAATACCCGAATTTTGTCCGTGCTGCGATCCGCAGAAATTATGTATACAACAAAACGATGGAGTTGGTGGAACGTCTTGAGGCAGAGGGGAAGATTTTTGTCCTGCGCCCGCTGATTCCGACCGTGTCAAGGCTTGAGAAGAATTATGATGCACTGATGAATTTTTATGACCATGGATATCAGCTGATGAAGAAGCAGTACGGAGAACTTCAAAGATATCTGGAGGAATAAGGAGAAGGGTATGGATCATCGTACGTTACTTGATTTTATGAAAGTTGCCGAGAAGCTGAAATGCAATACGCGCCATTCGTGGACAAGCAGCGGGAGGCAGGAAAGTGTAGCAGAGCACACATACAGGCTGTGCGTGTTTGCCTGGCTTGTGAGGGAGGGTTTCCCGGAATGTGATATGGGGCGGGTGATGAAAATGTGTCTGTTCCATGATATAGGAGAAGCTTATACAGGGGATATTCCCTGCTTTGAGAAGAAAACGGAAGATGAGGAGACAGAAAGCGGCGCGGTTCAAAGGATTGCAGAGCTTCTGCCAAAGCCTCACCGGGAGGAGCTTCTCGGCCTTTGGGAGGAACTTGAGGAGAACCGGACGATGGAGGCCGGGCTGGTGCATGCCTTGGATAAGATGGAGGCGCTGATCCAGCATAACGAAGCCCCCATTGAGTCCTGGCTTCCTCTGGAATATGAGCTTCAGATGACTTATGGACAGAAACAGGCAGGCGTGCATCCGTACCTGAAGCATCTGCGGAAGGTGGTAAAGCAGGATTCGGTGGAGAAGATAGAGGAAGCCGCCGACCGGGCTTTAGATATGCAGATTCAGGACGCTGTTCCAAAAGAAGCACCCGGGTATTCCGTGCGTAAAGGTGTGGAAGCCATGGACAGAGCCAGGGTAGTGGAACTGCTCCACTCCACTTACTGGGCAAAAGACAGGGACAGCCAGGTCATCCTGAAGGGTATGGAGAATTCCATACCCTATGGGATATATAGGCAGGATGGGTATATGGTAGGATATGCGAGGATTCTTTCGGATCTGTCAACGATGTTCTATTTGATGGATGTGGTAGTCGATGAGAAATACCGCGGGCTTGGACTGGGCAGGATGTTGATGGATGCCATTATGGAGGATGTAGGGCATTTGCATGGTGTGCTGCATACGGGGGATGCTCAGGGTCTGTATCGGAAGTATGGATTCACAGAGATTTTGGATGAGACAGACCAGATTATGGAAAAACCGCGGAGGCGTTTCAGCCATGGCCAGTAAGCGGGGATCATTTAAATAAATGAGGTGTCAATGGCGGCAGAGGAAGGCTTTGCCGCTATTATAACTTGTGTCAGGCAGATGTTATACAGGACAATTCAGAAACGATAGAAAAAATACTTGCATTATACCTGGTGGGGGTATATAATATTATTGAAAAGAGGTGACTATATATGGAAGAGACAAAACAGTGCTGTCAGAAGACCAAAGAACGTACAGAAAAAGAGTACAAGGATCTGCTGAACCGATTGAGCCGGATTGAGGGCCAAGTGCGGGGAATCAAAAAAATGGTGGAGAATGATGCCTACTGTACAGATATTCTGGTTCAAGTATCTGCGGTAAATGCGGCGCTTAACAGCTTTAATAAAGTATTACTGGCGAATCATATGCGCACTTGTGTTGCGAAGGACCTCCGGGAAGGGAAGGAAGAGACCATTGACGAGCTGGTCGTAACATTACAGAAGCTGATGCGGTAACCGGCAGCAGCAATCTTATTTTATTTGGAAAAGTGGTGAATCATATGGAACAGTATAATGTAACGGGTATGAGTTGTGCGGCGTGCAGCGCCCGTGTAGAAAAAGCAGTGGCAAAGGTGCCGGGGGTTCAGTCCTGTTCTGTGAGCCTGCTGACGAATTCCATGGGAGTGGAAGGAGAAGCGGACGCAGCCGAGATCATTGCAGCTGTGGAGGAGGCCGGATACGGCGCTTCTGCCAGATCAGGAGAAGGAAGCAAAAAAGCGGCGTCTGTTTCTTCAGGCGAAGAACTGTTGAAGGACAGAGAGACACCGGTTCTTAAGAGACGCCTGATTGTATCTTTGTGTTTTTTAGTTCCGCTTATGTATTTTTCTATGGGGCATATGATGTGGAACTGGCCCGCTCCTTCTGTCTTAGAAGGGAATCATGTGGCGTTGGGTATTCTTCAGCTTCTTCTTACAGTGGTCATTATGGTAGTTAACCAGAAGTTCTTTATCAGCGGTTTCCGAAGTCTGTGGCACAGGGCGCCGAATATGGATACGCTGGTGGCTCTGGGGGCAGGTGCGTCTTTCTTATACAGCACCTATGCGCTGTTTGCTATGACAGACGCGCAGATGGCCGGAGATATGGAAGGCGTCATGGCATATATGCATGAATTCTATTTTGAGTCTGCGGCTATGATCCTCGCCTTGATTACGGTAGGGAAGATGCTGGAGGCACATTCCAAGGGAAAGACAACCGATGCTTTGAAGAGCTTGATGAAGCTGGCCCCGAAAACGGCGGCCGTAGTGAGGGAAGGAAAAGAAGTGGAGGTGCCTGTGGAACAGGTACGTACCGGTGATATCTTTGTCGTAAGGCCGGGAGAAAATATACCTGTGGACGGAATTGTAATTGAGGGCAGCAGTGCCGTCAATGAATCTGCACTTACCGGTGAGAGTATTCCGGTGGATAAGGAGCCGGGAGACCAGGTGTCAGCTGCCACTGTAAATCATTCCGGTTTTATCCGGTGCGAGGCTACCAGGGTAGGAGAGGATACCACACTTTCACAGATCATTCAGATGGTCAGTGATGCGGCCGCCACTAAAGCGCCGATCGCCAAGGTTGCCGATCGGGTGTCCGGAGTATTTGTACCTGTAGTCATCGGGATTGCACTTGTGACTATCATTGTCTGGCTTATGGCCGGGCAGAGTGCAGGTTTTGCGCTGGCAAGGGGGATTGCGGTTCTGGTCATTAGCTGTCCGTGTGCCCTGGGGCTGGCAACACCGGTTGCTATTATGGTAGGGAACGGTATGGGTGCGAAGCACGGCATTATGTTTAAAACTGCCGTTTCGCTGGAAGAAGCGGGGAAAATGGATATTGTTGCTCTTGATAAGACCGGGACGATTACCATGGGAGAGCCTCGGGTCACGGATGTGATAACGGCGGAGGGAATCTCGGAGGATGAACTTCTGAGGTTTGCCTGTGCGCTGGAGGTAAAGAGCGAGCATCCTCTGGCCCGTGCAGTTCTTGCCATGACGGAAGAAAGGCAGCTTAAGTTTCCGGCCGAGGTGACGGAGTTCCGTGCAGTTCCCGGGAACGGCCTGTATGGGAAGATCGGAGACATTGTGCTGGCCGGAGGAAATCACCAATACATCAGCAGGCAGTGTAAGGTGCCCGCAGCGCTCCGGAAGCAGGCAGAGACACTGGCGCAGGACGGTAAGACACCGCTGTTTTTTGCCAGGGACGGGCAACTGATCGGCATTCTTGCAGTGGCAGATGTGATCAAGGAGGACAGCCCGCAGGCAGTGAAGGAACTGCAGAACATGGGAATCCATGTCGTGATGCTGACCGGAGATAATGAGCGGACGGCCCGTGCCATCGGCAGCCAGGCCGGTGTGGACGAAGTGGTTGCCGGGGTACTGCCGGACGGTAAGGAGGCAGTGATCCGAGCGCTGAAGGAAAAGGGAAAGGTTGCAATGGTAGGTGACGGGATCAACGATGCACCGGCACTTACAAGGGCGGATATCGGAATCGCCATCGGGGCAGGGACAGACATTGCCATCGACGCGGCAGACGTGGTTCTTATGAAAAGCCGTCTGAGCGACGTGCCGGCGGCTATCCGCCTGAGCCGGGCAACACTGACCAATATCCATGAGAATCTGTTCTGGGCGTTTTTCTATAATGTGATCGGGATTCCGCTGGCAGCAGGAATATGGTATCCGCTGTTTGGATGGAAGCTTAATCCTATGTTCGGTGCGGCGGCTATGAGTCTGTCCAGCTTCTGTGTGGTAACCAATGCACTGCGGCTTAATTTCTTCAAATTAAGAGATGCAGGGCGGGACAAAAAGAAAAAATCCAGATCTGCAATCCATGTTGATGTGATTGAAGTGAAGGAGGATAATATCAATCAAAATAAGGAGGATACAACAATGGAAAAAACAATGAAGATCGAAGGTATGATGTGCGGACACTGCGAGGCAGCCGTTAAGAAGTGCCTGGAGGAACTTCCGGGTGTAGAAGAAGCGCTGGTAAGCCATGAAGCAGGGACTGCAGTTGTGAAGATGACAGCAGAGGTGGCTGATGAAGTCTTAAAGAAAGCTGTAGAGGATAAAGATTATAAAGTCCTTGAGATTGCTTAATGCATAACAATTTACCGAATCTGTAAATAAGCGTGCAAAGAGGCATATTTCCGTCTTCTTTATACTACATTAGTAATAATAGAGATTGTATGGAGAACTGCTGATGAGACGTTATGTTGCAGGTATGCTGTGTATGCTTTTCAGTCTGTGCCTGTGTCTGAATGCAGACATTGTGCATGTGTATGCAGCGGATTTTGACCAGATTATAATGTATGAGGATCCAAAAGATCAGAAGGAGACGCAGGATTCGGAAAAAAACCGGGATTCGGAAGAATCACAGGATAAAGAGGATACAACAGAGAAGAATGCAGACGGTGCAGCAGATGTTTCGGCTCCGTCTGCAATTTTAATGGAGGCCTCTACCGGCCAGGTGATCTATGAGAAAGATGCCGATAACCAGCGTCCGCCGGCCAGCGTTACGAAGGTAATGACGCTCCTTTTAATCTTTGACGCCCTTGAGCAGGGGAAGATTAAGCTGGAGGATGAGGTGACGACTTCGGAGTATGCGGCTTCCATGGGCGGTTCACAGGTGTTCCTGGAGCCTGGCGAGGTTCAGACTGTGGATACTATGATCAAGTGTATATCTGTGGCCAGTGCCAATGACGCCTGTGTGGCTATGGCGGAACTGATCGCGGGAACCGAGGAAGAATTTGTAGCGCAGATGAACCAGAGGGCAAAGGAGCTTGGCATGGAGCACACTCAGTTTAAAAACTGCAACGGACTGGATACCGACGGGCATGTGACTACCGCCAGAGATATTGCCCTGATGTCCCGGGAACTGATTACCACTTATCCGCAAATTCGGGACTACTGTACGATCTGGATGGAAAATATTACACATACCACAAAGAAAGGTACGACGGAATTCGGGCTGACCAACACAAATAAGCTGATCCGGCATTATGAATATGCTACCGGCCTGAAGACCGGCTCCACCAGTAAAGCCAAATTCTGCGTCTCCGCCACCGCAGAGAAAGACGGTATGGAGCTGATCGCGGTTATCATGGCCGCCGAGGACAGTAAAGCCCGCGTCAGGGATGCTACGTCTCTTTTGAATTACGGCTTTGGGAAATGCACGAAATACCAGGAAGAAACCGCAGGCACCGTGCCGGATGCTCCGGTAAAACGAGGAGTGGAAAAGACGGTAAAGGCAGCTCAGAAAGAAACCTTCGCATACATAGACACCACAGGCGCAGACCTGTCCGGGATCGAACGCAAAGTAACGATGAAAAAAAATATCAAAGCCCCCGTCAAAAAAGGCGATAAAGTAGGAAAGGCCACGTACCATCTCGGCGGCCAGGAAATCGGAAGCAGAGACATCCTTGCCGCTGAAAACATAGAAAAGATAAGCTACAAAAGCGTATTTGAGGACATTATAGAAAAAATGATGCTTTAGCAAAATACCGGATGGGTGCAGAGAGAAGTGAAAGCCCCGAAAAAGTCTTGCCGAAACGATTGGAGCCCGGGATGCAATCGGATTACAGATCGCATCCCGGGCTCTTATAGGTTCAAAACTTAAATCGCGCGGGTATATTCCTTTAACCATTCCCGTTCTTCTTCGCAGAGGCGTGGACCGATCAACTCATATACTTTAGCATGGTAAGCATTTAACTGATCTTTATCCTCCTGTGTGAGCTGATCCGGTGCAATAGCGTCCAGGTCGATAGGGGCGTAAGTAATCGGCTCGAAATACAGGAACTGTCCGTACTCTGTCTTCTGGCCCTTTCTCACAAGCATTTCGTTCTCGGTTCGGATGCCGTGGGAACCTTCGATGTAGATGCCAGGCTCGTTGGTCAGAATCATGCCCGGCTCCAGCGGCTGTTTCTCACGGTCGCGGATGGCACAGCGGAAACCGGTAGGCGCCTCATGGATATTCATCAGGTACCCGACACCGTGGCCGGTTCCGTGGTTGAAGTTGATGCCTCGCTCCCAGGCAGGAATCCTTGCCAGTACGTCCAGGTTATATCCGGCAGTACCGTAAAGGAATATGGCTCTTGCAAGGTGCAGGTTACATTTCAGGACGGTAGTGAAATCTTCTTTCATGCGGTCAGTCAGGCTGCCGAATGCAAAGGTACGTGTAATATCGGTAGAACCTTCCATGTATCCTCCGCCGGTGTCTGTCAGGAACAGACCGTCTGTTACAACCGGGATGTTTGTCTCTTCAGTAGCTGCATAATGTACGATAGCGCCATGCTCACCGGAACCGCAGATAGGTTCAAAACTCTGCCACAGATAGCCTTCCTGTTCTTTGCGGAATTCCTCCAGTTTGTCGGCGGCACTCATCTCTGTAATCTCTGTTTTTCCGACATTTTTTTTCAGCCAGTACATGAAACGTGTGACAGCAGTCCCGTCTTTGATATGTGCATTGATGATATTCTTAATCTCTACGTCATTTTTCATGGCTTTCATAAGAACTGTCGGGTTGGTCTGCTCAATAATGGAGGCTCCCTTTGGAAGATTATTGTAAAGTGCATAATTCAGGCGTGCAGGATCCACCATAATCACATCAGAATCGGACAGCTGAGCCACATCCTCGTAAACTGCGTTATATGGGCGCAGGGAAATATTGTCTTTTGCAAGGGCAGCTTTCATCTCATCCGTCAGTTTATTTTCATCAATATAGAGCTTCATGCCGTCCATTGTGATAACTGCATAAGACAGAAGAAGCGGGAAGTACTCAATGTCGTCTCCGCGCAGATTAGTCGTCCAGCAGATATCGTCCAGGGCAGCAATGACATGTACATTTGCGCCTGCATCTTTCATAGCCTGACGAATGCGGACCAGTTTGTCCGCCGTGCTTTCGCCTGTATATTCTTCCCCAAGGGCAAAAGCAGGTTTCTCGGATAATGCCGGCCTGTCCTCCCAGATCAGGTCGATCAGATCCTCGGAGTAATTGATCTTTGCATTTTTAGAAGCAATGGCTTCTACCAGAGCCTGTCCCTCTCCCATGGCAACGACACGTCCGTCGAATCCAAGAGTTCCGTTCTGAGGGATTACCTCTGCGATGAATTCTTCTACAGACGGAACACCGGGCTCTCCCATTTTAAACAGCTTTACGCCGCTTCCATCAAGCTGCTGTGCAGCCTGGATAAAATATCTGCCGTCTGTCCAGAGGCCGGCCTCGTCCTTTGTGATCACAGCAGTTCCGGCAGAACCGGTAAAACCTGTGATGAATGCTCTTGCCTTGAAATGTTCACCCACATATTCGCTCTGGTGATTGTCGTCTGTCGGTACCATATAGACGTCATATCCCCGGTCGGCCATTAAAGCGCGAAGAGCTGAGATTCTTTCTGCTATACTCATATGAAAACCTCCTTAATATATATTGAGTATGTCTCTCAATGTAAAATTCTAACATATTTGTTTGCAAATTAACAGGAATAATTATATAATTATCAGGAAAAAAGGAGCAGAAAAATGTTAAAGGATAAAAAGTATTTTTTATTTGATATAGACGGTACTCTGGCAGTTGATCATACGATGTTTGACGGGAGCAGGGAGCTCATTGAGTATATTGAATCGATCGGAGGAAGGGCGTTTTATATTACGAATAACTCTGTGAACAGCAGGAAGGATTACAGGAAGAAGTTTGCCGGGTGGGGAATACGGACAGAGGAGGATCAGTTTATGACGGCATCCTTCGCCGCCTGTGAATACCTGAAAAAACAGTATGCCCAAAGAAAGCTGTATGTAGTAGGGACTCCTTCCTTTGAGGAAGAGATCAGAGGTTCGGGGCTTAAGATTGCAGACGATATGGATGCGGATGTGGCCTGTGTGGTGGTAGGGTTTGACCGTACGCTGACTTATGGGAAAGTGGAGGCAGCCTGTAAGCTGCTGTTCTGTCCGGAGATTGATTTTGTGGCAACAAACCCGGATTACCGGTGTCCGACGTTCTTTGGCTTTGTGCCGGACTGCGGCGGCATCTGCCGAATGCTGGAGGTAACGGTGGGCCGTACGCCTTATTATGTGGGCAAGCCCAACCGGGACATGGTAGATCTGTGCATGGAACAGGTGAATGCCAAGAAGGAGGAGGTTCTTGTAGTGGGGGATCGATTGTATACGGACATTGCCTGCGGAATCCGGGCGGGGGTGGAGACAGCGCTTGTATATACCGGAGAGGCCCGGGAAGAGGACTTAAAGGACACGGAGTTTATGCCGGACTACACCTTTGAAAATGTGCGGGCACTCTATGAAGCATTTGTAAAAAGCAGACAGGAGACAGGGAATTGAAAATTTTGATCGTTATTGCAGTCTCTCTGGTATTTTTTGTCCTTCTGGAGATTTACCGGGAATTGCATTGTTTTAAGGTTACGCATTATTGGATAAGACTGCCTCGTCTGTCAGGAGACAGCGGGGAAAAAAGCATTCTATATTTAAGTGATCTGCACAACCATGAATACGGGAGAGATAATCGGAAACTTCTGAAGGCTGTGGAGGAGGCACATCCGGATCTTATCCTGGTGGGAGGGGATATGCTGGTGGGAAAGGCCGGGCATGATTACAGAACGGCCCTTGAATTTGTAAAACGGCTCGTATCATTCTGTCCGGTCTATTATGCAAACGGCAATCATGAACAGCGGATGAAGGAACGCCCGGCCAGGTACAAGTATTCTTATGCGGACTACCGCAGGGAACTTCAGGACGCAGGAGTTATATTTCTGGAAAATGAAAGTGCGGAAGTCTCTCTTGATGCTGAAAGTGAGAAGAAAACGGCGAGGATTACGGGGCTTGAAATTCCGCTTGACTGCTATACACATTTTCAGAAAGGAAAATTAGAGCCGGGGGAGATCCGTCGCAGGATCGGCGGGTGTGAAGGAGAGGCCTGTCAGATTCTGATGGCGCATAATCCTTCTTATGTGAAAGAGTATGTGGAATGGGGAGCAGACCTCATTCTGTGCGGCCATCTTCACGGGGGAATTGTCCGTATCCCGGGACTTACCGGGTTGATCACGCCGGCTCTGGAGTGGTTTCCGAAGTATTCCGGGGACCTATATTACGAAGGGGATAAGGTTATTGTGGTCAGTAAGGGACTTGGTACACACACTATAAATTTACGGTTTTTGAACCCTGCAGAAGTCGTTGTACTCCATGTAATGTGAGATTTGTAACAGTTCAGCCATAGCCAGTGTGACGTGTGAATCATGCTTGCATGAATGAACACGTCACACTGGCTATGGCTGAACTGTTACTGAAATTTGAAGAGAAATGATAAGCGGGGTTGTGGAAAAGGAAAATATCTTGTATAATAGTGCAGTTGCGATAATACCGGATAAGAGGAAATGATATGGGGATTCCAGTTAAGCTGCAGGTGTTTGAGGGGCCGCTTGACCTTTTGCTGCATCTGATCGATAAAAATAAAATAGATATCTATGATATTCCGATCGTAGAGATTACGAATCAGTATATGGAATATATCAGGGCCATGGAGAAGGAAGATCTGAATATTATGAGTGAATTCCTTGTGATGGCGGCCACGCTCCTGGACATCAAATGCCGCATGCTTCTTCCCAAGGAACTGAATGAGGACGGCGAGGAAGAGGATCCCAGGCAGGAACTGGTAGAGCAGCTGCTGGAATATAAGATGTATAAATATATGTCTTATGAGCTTAAAGACCGGGAAATTGATACGGATAAGGTCATGTATAAAAGGCCGACGATTCCGGAGGAAGTGCTGGAGTATGTGGAGCCGGTGGATCTGGATATCCTGCTGGGGGATCTGACGATCCAGAAGCTGAACCGCATTTTTAAGGATGTCATGAAGAGACAGGTGGACAAGATCGACCCTGTCCGGAGTAAATTCGGGAAGATCGAAAAGGAAGAGGTAACTGTGACAGAAAAGCTTGCCGCCGTTGCGGATTACGCAAGGAAGCATAGGCAGTTCAGCTTTAGGCAGCTGCTTGTGAAGCAGAGTTCACGCACTCAGATTGTAGTGACGTTCCTGGCAGTGCTTCAGCTGATGAAGGACGGCGAGCTTTCTATAGAACAGGAACAGCCGTTTGACGATATTGTGATCACCTCAAAGGTTTAGGAACAAAAACAGAAAGGCATATGACCGTGGAGATTAATAAGTTAGAAGGAATTATAGAGTCAATTTTATTTACAATGGGAGAATCTGTTGAACTGGGTAAAATTGCAGTTGCTATTGAACATGATGAAAATACCACGAGAAAGATTATTCATCAGATGATGGATAAGTATGAGGCAGAAAGCAGGGGAGTGCAGATCGTAGAGCTTGAAGGTTCTTTCCAGATGTGTACGAAAAAGGAGATGTACGAGTACCTGATCCGGGTTGCAAAGCAGCCGAAGCGGTACGCACTTACAGATGTCCTTCTTGAAACCTTGTCAATCATTGCGTATAAACAGCCGGTTACCAAACTGGAGATTGAGAAAATCCGTGGGGTCAAATCAGATCATGCCGTTAATAAGCTGGTAGAATACAATCTTGCCTGCGAGGTGGGAAGGCTTGACGCGCCTGGGAGACCCCTTCTTTTTGGGACGACGGAGGAGTTCTTAAGAAGATTCAGTATCCAGTCTGTCGAAGAACTCCCAAGCATTAACCAGGAGCAGATTGAGAATTTCAAGACAGAGGCAGAAGAGGAAATTCAGCTAAAACTGGACGTATAGTCTGACAACCCGGCTCATACACTGCAATAACAGAGTATTATGTGGTGTGGCAGATGAAGAAAAATATATGTTTATGGATCAGTCTTTTTTGTATCGTATGTGTGCAGCTGTTTGTGCCGCCGGTACAGGCAGAGGATGCCGGGGACGAGCCAAAAGAACTTTACGCCCAGTCGGCTGTTCTAATTGATGCTGACAGTGGGCGTATTTTGTTCGGGAAAGAAGAGAAAAAGGTAAGGCCTATGGCCAGCACAACAAAGATTATGACCTGTATCATTACCCTGGAGCAGATGGAAGAAGGGCAGGCTGCGCAGGTGTCCGATTATGCGGTCTGCCAGCCCAAGGTCAGGCTGGGGGTCAGGGGGAAGGAGGAATACTACATCGGTGATCTCCTGTATTCCCTGATGCTGGAGTCTCACAATGACAGCGCCGTAGTGATCGCCGAGGAGATTGCTGGATCTGTGGAGGCATTTGCAGACCTTATGAATGAAAAGGCACAGGAGCTTGGATGTAAGGATACGCATTTTATCACGCCGAACGGGCTGGACGATGAAGATGAGAAAGGGGTTCACTCTACCACGGCGGCAGATCTTGCCAGAATTATGAAATACTGTATTACAGAATCCCCGAAAAAAGAAGAATTCCTAAAGATTACCCGTACCAAGGAGTATTCTTTTACAAACATCAAAGGTGATCGAAGGTTTTCCTGCAGGAACCATAATGCGTTTTTGGATATGATGGAGGGGGCGCTTACCGGAAAAACAGGATTTACTGCCGATGCGGGCTACTGCTATGTAGGCGCGTTGAGACAGGGGGAGCGCACATTTATTGTAGCGCTTCTCGGATGCGGGTGGCCCAACAATAAAGGATACAAATGGAAAGATACACGCAAGCTTATGGAATATGGCCTGAAGCAGTATGAGTACCGCGATGTATGGAAGAAGTTCAGACAGGAGGGAATTCCGGTAAGAGGAGGCATAGATAAAGGAAATGCCTATAAAAAGGACGGCTATGTGATGGCAGGCCTGAAGGGTGATACAAAGGAGTTAAAGCTTCTTCTGAGAAAGGATGAAGAAGTGAAGGTGAGGGCAGAGGTGGATAAGGAGCTGAAGGCGCCGGTACAAAAGGGGCAAAAGGTGGGGGCTGTCTCCTATCTGCTGAATGGCGAGGTCATCCGGTCATATGATGTTGTAGCCCTGGAGACGGTAAAAGAAAGGGATCTGGCCTGGTGCTTTCAGGAGGCTTTGCAGCAGATCTGCCTGTAAGGCAGACGAATATGACGTGTGCGTGCAGGACTTTTACTTACAGCAGATAGAAGTGAATATAGTGCAATTGCTGCATAACATACAGGAAGAAGGCAGTAAATAAAACAGGTATAATAGAAAGAAAGAACGAAAAGATACAGGGAGGATATCAGGCATGCAAAAGAAATGGTGGCACGACAAAGTTGCCTATCAGATTTACCCTAAAAGCTTTTATGACAGTAATGGGGACGGCATCGGAGATCTGAGGGGGATTATAGAAAAGCTGGATTATTTGAAGGCTCTGGGGGTTGATATTATCTGGCTGTCCCCGATCTATCAGTCTCCTTTTATCGACCAGGGGTACGATATCTCGGATTATTATAAGATTGCAGAAGAATTCGGGACAATGGAAGAGTTTGATCTGCTTCTTCAGGAAGCAAAGAAGAGAGATATGTATATTGTGATGGATCTGGTGATCAATCATTGTTCGGACCGGCATGAATGGTTTCGGAAGGCTCTTGAGGATCCATCGGGGGAGTACGGAGATTATTTTTATTTTGTAAAAGGGAAGGGCGGAAATCCTCCAAGCAATTACAGAGCATATTTCGGCGGAAGTACCTGGGAGCCGGTGCCCGGGACAGACCGGTATTATCTCCACATGTTTGCAAAGGAACAGCCGGATCTGAACTGGGAGAATCCGACAGTGCGGAAAAAGTTGTATGAGATGATCAACTGGTGGCTTGAGAAAGGGATTGCAGGCTTCCGGATCGATGCGATCATCAACATCAAGAAGGATGTAAACTTTCCGGATTACGAGCCGGACAGGGAGGACGGCCTGTGTACATGTACGAAGATGGTTGAATCTGTAGAGGGAGTCGGAGAATTTCTGAAGGATCTGCGGGATCATACTTTTGCGAAATATGATGCATTTACAGTAGGGGAAGTCTTCAATATGAGAGAAGACGCCATGGAAGAGTTTGTAGGCGAGAACGGGTATTTCAGTACGATGTTTGATTTTGCGCCCCATATTTTGACCCAGGGTGAGAATGGCTGGTACGATGCAAAGGAGCCTTCTTTTGAAGCATGGAAAAAGACAATCATAGAATCCCAGCTTGAAGCTCAGAGGTGTGCATATCTTGCAAATATTATTGAAAATCACGATGAACCGCGGGGGGCAAGCAGGTATCTGCCCTGGCACGCACAAAATGCAGACGGAGTTAAGATGCTTGGGACCGTAAATGTCCTGCTTCGGGGGCTGCCGTTTCTCTATCAGGGACAGGAAATCGGGATGACCAACTGCCGCAGGAGCGATATCAGCGAATATGACGATATTGACACAAAGCATCAGTATCAGGAGGCGTTGAAGGCAGGGCTTGGAAAAGAAGAGGCTCTTGAGATATGCTGCCGTTTCAGCAGAGATAATGCAAGGACGCCTATGCAGTGGAGCGGAGAAAAAAACGGCGGGTTCACGGCCGGTACACCGTGGCTTAAAATCAATGACAATTATAAAGAAATTAATGTAGAGGCGCAGGAGGCGGATGAGAATTCTGTCTTGTCATATTACCGGAAGCTGACGGCACTTCGGAAGGATCCGGCTTTAAAGGATGCATTTATTTATGGGGAGTTTGTGCCTGCACTTGAAGATGTCCCGGGGGTTCTGGCATTTTACCGCCGGGGTGCCCAAGAAAACGTTCTGGTGCTCACGAATTTTGGAACAAAAGAGACGGAGGTATCACTTGACAAAGAACCGGACCACATCCTGTTGTCCAACCAGGGGAGAACCGGAAAGATTGGGAGAAAAGCTGTTCTCAGACCGTGCGAGGCTCTTGTGCTGAAAATGAAATAGCAGACTTTTCTAAAGTTTCGGATATTTCAGGGGGGATTTCAGGATCCCCCTTCTGTACGGAAATCAAAATCAGAACGAAAAGAAAAAACCTTTGACGTACGAAAAGATTTGTGGTAGAGTGAACCTATATCAATAAAGCAGTTATTTTCTGAATATTTAAAAATTATTCTTCGGCATTTCGCCGAAAAAATCCAAAAGTTAACGTTAATTTGATATTGACAAATCAGAACAGGTGTACTATTATATTAACCATGGAACGAACATTAGTTCGCGGGTGGAGAAGGAGAGAGATTTATGGCAGGTAACGAGAATAAGAAAAAAGCATTGGATGCGGCGATTGCAAAGCTCGAGAAGGATTTTGGCAAAGGAACGGTTATGAAGCTCGGAGATCCCGCAGCTCAGGTTGTAGTTGAGACGATTCCCACAGGTTCTTTAAGTCTGGATATTGCATTGGGGATGGGCGGCGTCCCGAAGGGGCGTATCGTAGAAGTTTATGGCCCGGAGTCAAGCGGTAAGACGACGGTGGCATTACATATGATTTCAGAAGTACAGAAAAGGGGAGGGATCGCAGGATTTATTGATGCGGAACACGCCCTGGATCCGGTGTATGCCAAGAATATCGGCGTTGATATTGATGAACTTTATATCTCCCAGCCGGACAGCGGGGATCAGGCTCTGGAGATTGCAGAGACGATGGTACGGTCAGGGGCTATGGACATTATTGTTATAGATTCTGTTGCCGCTCTTGTGCCGCGGCAGGAAATAGAAGGGGATATGGGGGATTCTCATGTGGGGCTCCAGGCAAGGCTGATGTCTCAGGCGCTCCGTAAACTGACACCGGTCATCAGTAAGTCCAACTGTGTTGTGATCTTTATTAATCAGCTGCGTGAGAAGGTCGGCGTTATGTTTGGTAATCCGGAGACAACGACCGGCGGACGGGCGCTGAAATTTTATGCCTCTATTCGTATGGATGTAAGGAGAATCGAGACGCTGAAGCAGAGCGGTGAAATGATCGGGAACAGAACCCGTGTAAAGATCGTGAAGAATAAAATAGCTCCGCCGTTTAAAGAAGCGGAATTTGACATCATGTTCGGTAAGGGTATTTCAAAAGAAGGGGATATTCTGGATCTTGCAGTCAATCTTGGGCTGGTAAGCAAGAGCGGAGCATGGTTTGCCTATAATGGCGATAAGATCGGCCAGGGGCGTGAAAATGCGAAGAATTATCTCACGGAACATCCGGAAGTGATGACAGAGCTGGATACGAAGATCCGCAGGCATTATGAGTTTGACGGAGCCGGTGAAGAAAAAGCTTTGGACGTAAAGGTTGATAAGGATACAAAGGCTGCCGGAAAAGGAGATAAGTAAATGACCGTCACCCGAATAGAAGCTGTGACGAAAGCAAAATATAAAGTATATATTGACGGACAGTTTGTTTTTGTTTTATATAAGGGCGAGCTGTCACGTTACCGTCTTGCAGAAGGGTCATTGATTGAGGAGGAAGTTTATCATAAGATCCTGACAGAAGTAATCCTGAAAAGAGCAAAACGAAGAGCTCTCCATCTTCTGAATGATATGGGACGCACAGAGGAGCAGCTAAAGACCAGGCTCCGAAGGGATCTTTATCCGGAGGATGTCATTGATGAGACCATGGCCTATGTAAAGTCATTCGGATATATTAATGATGCCGCTTTTGCACAGTATTTTGTAGAAACCCGCAGGGGGAAAAAGAGCAGAAAAGAGATTTACGCCCAAATGTGCCGGAAAGGGCTGAAAAGCGAGGATATTGAAGCTGCTTTTGAGGAATGTTACGGTTCCGGGGATGCACGGGAGGCCATAGAGGCAATCCTGAGAAAAAAGAAATATGACCCGGAAGAGGCAAGATGGGAAGATACCCGGAAGATACTGGGATATCTGACCCGGAAGGGCTTTGGATATGAGGATATACGGCAGGTAATACAAGTTTCTGAGTGGAATGCTTGACATCTTTGTTAAAACAGTATAAAATTTAAGTGTTGTATTTGTACAATGAAAACTAAATAAGGAGGTGCTCCTGTGCCGATAGGAATCGTAATTGCTGTTGTGGCAGTGCTTGTGATAGCAGCGGCGGTCATCAGTCACTTTGTGACGGTTTCCAATTTAAAGAAGAATGCAGAATCTAAAATTGGGAATGCAGAAAGCAAAGCACGAGAGATTATTGATGATGCGGTAAAGACAGCTGAGGCAAAGAAAAAGGAGTCTCTCTTGGAAATTAAAGAAGAGTCTATCAAGAACAAAAATGAACTTGAAAAAGAGACAAAGGAACGCAGGGCAGAGTTACAAAGATATGAAAAACGTGTTCTTTCCAAGGAAGAGACTTTGGACAAAAAGGCTGATGCTATTGAAAAGCGTGAAGCAGGGTTTGCAGCAAAAGAAGAACAGCTTAGGCAGCGTGAAGTGAAAGTAGATGAGCTGAGTAAGCAGAGAGTACAGGAACTAGAAAGAATCTCAGGACTTACCTCCGAGCAAGCAAAAGAATATTTGTTGAAAACTGTTGAAGAAGATGTGAAACATGATACTGCCAAGTTGGTAAAAGAACTGGAAGTACAGGCAAAGGAAGAGGCGGACAAGAAGGCGAGAGAGTATGTTGTCACGGCCATTCAGCGTTGTGCTGCCGATCATGTTGCAGAGACTACGATCTCAGTTGTGCAGCTTCCAAGTGACGAAATGAAAGGCAGAATTATTGGTAGGGAAGGACGTAATATCCGTACGCTGGAGACGATGACAGGTGTAGAGCTTATTATAGACGATACACCGGAAGCAGTCGTTCTGTCCGGCTTTGATCCAATAAGAAGGGAAGTTGCAAGAATTGCGCTTGAAAAATTAATTGTTGACGGTCGTATTCATCCGGCAAGGATTGAAGAGATGGTAGAGAAAGCGCAAAAAGAAGTGGAGTCAATGATTCGTGAAGAAGGAGAAGCGGCAGCTCTCGAAGTAGGGGTTCACGGTATTCATCCGGAGCTTATCAAGCTTCTTGGAAGGATGAAGTTCAGAACAAGCTATGGACAGAATGCATTGAAGCATTCTATGGAAGTGTCCCAGCTTGCCGGACTTCTTGCCGGTGAGATAGGCCTTGATGTCAGAGTGGCAAAAAGAGCAGGCCTTCTGCACGATATAGGAAAGTCGATCGACCATGATGTGGAAGGTTCCCATATACAGATCGGTGTGGATCTTTGTAGAAAATACAAAGAGTCCGGTACGGTCATTAATGCGGTGGAAGCACATCACGGTGATGTAGAGCCACAGACTCTGATTGCATGTGTTGTCCAGGCGGCAGATACAATTTCTGCAGCAAGGCCGGGTGCGAGAAGAGAAACGTTAGAAACATACACAAACAGGTTAAAACAATTAGAAGATATCACCAATCAGTTTAAAGGTGTTGATAAATCTTTTGCAATTCAAGCAGGTAGAGAGATTCGTGTAATGGTAGTTCCAGAGCAGGTATCTGACGCAGATATGGTGTTGATGGCCAGGGATATAGCAAAGCAGATTGAGTATGAGCTTGAGTATCCAGGACAGATTAAGGTCAACGTGATTCGCGAATCGCGGGTTACAGACTACGCAAAATAGCTTAATGTAGTTGAAATGTAAGCGGAAAATCAAGGAAAGTCTTGAAATAATATTTCTGGACTTTCTTTATTTTTGCGCTGAAAAGTAGCGATTTGTGACAGACAGGGAATTTTTGTTTCCAAAGATATTTTAGACCTAATGAGGAGAAAACAGTATTATGGGGAAAATCAGGCTGCTGGATTGTACGCTGCGTGACGGAGGTTACCGGATTGATTGGGAATTCGGAAAGAATGTTATAGCAAATATTTTTGAGGGGTTAGTAAGCGCCCGGGTAGATATTATTGAAATAGGATTTTTGGATGATTCCAGGAAGTTTGATGAAAACAGGACCATTATGCCCAACACTCAGAGTCTCAATAAAATATTCGGGAAATTAAGAACAGGGAATTCCATGGTTGTTGCAATGATTGACTATGGAACCTGTGATATCTGTAATATTCAACCGTGCAGCGAGACTTGTATTGATGGGATCCGGGTCATCTTTAAAGAAGAAAAAATGGTTCAGGCACTGGAGTATTGTGGGAAATTAAAGAAATTAGGTTACAAAGTATTCGTTCAGTTAGTTTCAGTAACAACATACACAGATGATAAGCTTTTGGAATTATGCAAAATTGCAAATGAAGTTGAGCCATATGCTGTTTCGATCGTAGATACGTATGGATTATTGTATATGAGTGGACTTCTGCATATTGCTGATGTATTGCATAGCAATTTAAAGGAAAATATTGTACTGGGGTATCATGGACATAATAATTTTCAGATGGGTTATGCAAATGGCATCACATTTATAGAGAAAAGACTCCAAAGAGATATTCTGATCGACGGGACATTATACGGAATGGGTAAGAGTGCCGGAAACACACCGATAGAATTGCTGGCAATGTATTTGAATGAAACCCGAAAAGCGGCTTATGATATCGGCCGGATATTAGAAACTATAGAGTCGGATATTATGGGGTTTTATAAAAAAGTGGAATGGGGATATAGTTTACCCTATTTTGCCGCAGCATTGACGAAGTGCCATCCGAATTATGTTTCTTATTTGATGGACAAAGAAATACTCTCTATGAAAGCAATTATAGAACTTATGGGTTCCATCTGTGACGAAAAAAAGTTATCATATAACGAAACATATATAGAAAATAAATATTTGGAATACCAGAATATAAAATTCAGCAATAAAGAAGGAGGCAGATCATGAGTGATAATATCAGAAGGACAGGAAGGGAACTGGTTTATCAGGGGGCAATCCTGGAAGTATATAAAGACCATATGGAGTTTGCCAACGGCAATAATGCGGAATGGGATTTTATTAATCATCACGGTGCGGCGGCAGTTCTTCCGGTTTTGGATGACGGAAGGATCGTGATGGTGACCCAGTACCGGAATGCTCTGGAGAGAGATACCTGGGAGATACCGGCAGGAAAACTGGATGATCCTGAGGAGCCGGGGATAGAATGTGCAAGGCGGGAGCTTGAGGAGGAGACAGGGTACCGGGCGGAGGAGCTGGTCTGGCTTTTAAACTTAAGGACGACAGTCGCTTTCTGCAATGAGAAGATTGAGATCTTCCTGGCCAGGAACATGATTACGTCCAGACAGCATCTGGATGAGAATGAGTATGTGGATGTAAGAGCATTTACGCTGGAGGAATTAAAGGAGATGATATTTGCCGGAAAAATTGAGGATTCCAAGACGATTGCGGCTATATTGGCTTATGAATCCAGATTTTTAAAATAGACGGAATGAACAGATTCGGGAAAAATGTACAATCATCAGCACATCAGGTATATATATAATTTCCGGGCATATAATGAAGTATCTTGACAAGAGGAGGCAGTCCGTGAAGATACAGGAGAACAGAAAATTTTTTGTGTTATTTTATATGCTTGGGTTTATGGCCGGGATATTATATGCCAATGTTTTAGCCGGAGATTATATTGCCAGTATGGGGATTTTCAGTGATTTTTTTCTGAATCAATACTGTCAGACAGAGGTCCATGCAGGTGAGTTCCTCTGGTACATTTTGAGAGTCAGGGCGGCGCCTCTGCTTTTCCTGGGAATTGCCGGCTGCACGAAGTTCCGGAAGGGTGTAGTGCTTCTGTTCCTTGTATGGACGGGCTTTTCCTGTGGAATGATCATGACTGCGGCTGTGATGCAGATGGGGATCAAAGGTGTCATCCTCTGTGTTGTAGGGCTGATGCCGCATGTTCTGTTCTATACGGCGGGATATGTGATGCTTTTATGGTATTTGTTCTGTTATCCGCAGATTAAATGGGATTTTATGAAATCCGTATGTTTTGTATTGTTGATCGCGGTGGGCGTGGTGCTTGAATGTTATGTGAACCCTGCTCTTATGAAGATGTTTTTGCAAACTCTGTAAAGGGGCTTTGAGGCGCCCTTTTACAGAGTTTTTTTAATTCTAATATTTATGTAGATACCATTTCAGATAGCAGAGGCAGAAAAAGAAGATACACAGCTGGCTTGCCAGAAGTCCGTATAGGTAGCCCTGAATGCCGAGCAGCGGGATAAAGAAGATTACGCCGGCGATGCGGATACCAAGACTTATCATATTAATTAAAAATGATAGATTTGTTTTGCCGATTCCATTGATGATGCTGATGAGCGTATTGTTTGTGTATAAAAAGGGACACATCCAGGAAAGGGTGACAATATAATCCCCGGCCATGGGACTGTGGAAAAGGAAACTTCCGATCCAGTCACCCAGACACAGCAGAGCGGCGCAGCATACACTTCCAAGCAAAATGCAGGAACAGGATACTTTTTTGATGAGCGCAGACAATTGTTTTTTGTTGTCCATTGCCTGTACTTCTGCCACGGCTGGCAGGAGCATGGTTGAGATGGAATTCGTGATGGCGGAAGGGAACAGGATACAGGGGAGAGCCATCCCGGTCAGGACGCCATAGGTGCTGAGGGAGTCCTTGACGCTCATTCCGTAGATCTGAAGTCTCAGGGGAATGGATATAGCCTCTATACTTTGGAGGATGTTCAGCATCACACGGCTGGCAGTCAGTGGAAGGGACAGGGTAATCAGCTGTCTTGCCTGCTTGATGCAGGCTGTGACAGGAGAACGTAGTTTTATAGGTTCCTTTCTTTTCCCGGTCACCGCCCTCAGGCAGAAGGAGGCTGAAAGGACTTCTCCGATGATCAGGCCTGTAACGGCGATGGAGATCCCAAACGGTATTCCGTATTTTCTTCCATACAGATAGAGAAAATAGACGCTTAAGATCCTTGCAGTCTGCTCAATGAGCTGTGAGACCGCAGGGATTTTTGTCTGTTTCAGCCCAAAATAAAATCCGCAGATACAGCTGTGCACAGAGGCAAACGGGAATGCGTAAGAAAGAAGGATCAACAGCTGTGTACATCTTGTATCGTGGAGAAAATAATCCGAGATCCATGCGGCATTTCTCTGAACCAGAAGCATGACAATGCAGGAAGAGAAAAAGGTGAGAACCAGACTGGCACATAACAGTTCCCGTGCTTCTCTGTGTTTCCCTTTCGTGACACATCTTGCAACACAGCGTGACAATGCGATTTCCATCCCGGCAGATGTCAGGGAAAAGCAGAGGGCGTAGATCGGAAAAATAAGCTGATACAGCCCGACGCCTTCTTCGCCAAAGGTGTGGCTTAGGAAGATCCGGTAGAAGAATCCCATGAATCTGGTGGCAAATCCTGTGATTGTTAAGATGAAAGTGCCTTTAATGATTGCGTGTTTTTGTGACATGGTATGCTCCTTAAGGATATTATTAGTAACAGTTCAGCCATAGCCAGTATAACGTGTGAATCATGCTTGCATGAACGAACGCGTTATACTGGCTATGAGCGGAGCGCCTGATTATGAGCAAAAAGAGTTGCAAAGCAACGAAAAGCACGTAAGTGCGGTTTTGCGAATGGCGTAGGCTGAACTGTTACTATTATTACAGCATATTCCCCAGAAATGCTTGACAGAACTAAAATGGGATGTTATTCTACAGAAAGAAATCCTAGTAAAATACTGGGGATTGTAAAGAAGGTGAGAGGATGAAGCTTTCCACAAAGGGGAGGTACGGACTTCGGGCATTGATCGATCTTGCCAGGTACAGTGAGAGTGAGCCGGTTTCCATCAGTAATATTGCAGCGCGGCAGGACATTTCTGAGAGATATCTGGAGCAGCTGGTGGCGCTTCTTAAAAAGGGAGGGCTGGTAAAAAGTATCCGCGGAGCATCCGGCGGGTATGTTCTGGCGAAAAGGGCCGAAGAGATATCTGTGGGGGATGTGCTCAGGGCATTGGAAGGAAGCCTGGAGCCGGTGAAGTGCGCGGCGTTCTATTCAGAAGGAGGCTGTATGGCTTCTGACAGCTGTGTTACCAAATATGTCTGGCAGAAGATCAATGACAGCATCAACGAGACGGTGGATCAGATCATGCTGGATGAGTTGGTGCGGGAAAGCAGGGCACTGAATCCATGCGGCGGTCTAAACGGCTCCTCATGCGGTGCCACATAGCAGTGTATTTTGGAATTCATATCTATAGAGGGCGTCTGACGCCTCATAAAGAAAAAGAGGATGGTGAATAGGATGGACAGATTTTTATATATGGATAATGCGGCGACAACGAAGACGGCGCCGGAGGTTTTAGATGCTATGCTCCCGTATTTTTCGGAGCATTTTGCCAATCCGTCCAGTGTCTACCGCTTTGCGTCTGACAATAAAGAAGCGGTGAGCAGGCAGAGGGATATCATAGCGGAGACGCTGGGGGCAAACAGCAATGAGATTTATTTTACGGCAGGAGGGTCGGAGTCTGACAACTGGGCTTTGAAGGCAGCTGCCGAAGCTTACAGGAAGAAAGGGAACCATATTATTACGACGAAGATTGAGCACCATGCGGTTCTTCACACGGCAGAGTATCTTGAGAGGCAAGGATTCGAGATTACTTATCTGGATGTAGATGAGGACGGGAAAATTTCGCTGGATGAGCTGAGGGCGGCAATCCGTCCGACCACCATTCTGATATCGGTCATGTATGCCAATAACGAGATCGGGACGATTCAGCCGATCCGTGAGATCGGCGGCATTGCCAGGGAGCACGAAGTGCTCTTTCATACAGATGCGGTGCAGGCATACGGGCAGCTCCCCATAGATGTGGACGAGTGCCGGATTGATATGTTAAGTGCCAGCGGACACAAGCTGAACGGTCCGAAAGGTATTGGATTTTTGTATATCCGAAAGGGTGTGAAGATCCGCTCCTTTATCCATGGCGGAGCGCAGGAGCGTAAAAGACGGGCCGGTACAGAAAATGTTCCCGGGATCATAGGGATGGGAGCGGCGGCCAGACGTGCGGCGGCCACAAGAGAGGAACGCGTGCAGAAGGAACTGGAAGTAAGGGATTATCTGATCGGCCGGGTTCTTGATGAAATTCCATATAGCAGGCTAAACGGGCACAGAAAAGACCGTCTGCCCAACAATGCCAATTTCAGTTTCCGTTTTATTGAAGGAGAGTCGCTGCTGATCATGCTGGACGGAAAAGGGATCTGTGCCTCCAGCGGTTCGGCCTGTACGTCAGGATCCCTGGATCCGTCCCATGTACTGCTGGCCATCGGCCTGCCCCATGAGATCGCTCACGGTTCTCTGAGACTTACTATCAACGAAGAGATCACAAAAGAGGATATTGATTATGTGGTTGAGAGCCTCAAGGAGATTGTGGGAAGACTCAGAGATATGTCACCGTTATATGAAGATTTCGTAAAGAAGGAGAAATAAAGATGTATTCAGAAAAAGTAATGGATCATTTCCAGAATCCAAGGAATGTGGGGGAGATCGAGAATGCGAGCGGTATAGGCACCGTTGGTAATGCAAAGTGCGGAGATATCATGCGGGTATATCTGGATATCAACGAGGATCAGATGATCCGTGATGTAAAGTTCAAAACTTTCGGATGCGGTGCGGCAGTGGCTACCAGCAGTATGGCAACAGAGCTTGTTAAGGGAAAGAGCATTCAGGAGGCCATGAAGGTCACGAATCAGGTGGTTATGGAGGCTCTTGACGGGCTTCCGCCGGTAAAAGTGCACTGTTCTCTCCTGGCAGAAGAGGCAATCCACGCGGCGCTCTGGGATTATGCCCAGAAGCATGACATTGAGATTGAGGGCTTAGAAAAGCCAAAATCCGATATCCACGAGGATGAGGAGGAAGAAGAGGAATATTAGGCCGGAGAGTTGGTATGGAAAAGAAAAAAGTAGTAGTGGGAATGTCCGGAGGGGTAGATTCGTCGGTGGCCGCATGGCTTTTAAAAGAGCAGGGATATGATGTGATCGGCGTAACCATGCAGATCTGGCAGGAGGAAGAAAAAGTCGTTCAGGAAGAAAACGGCGGATGCTGTGGACTGAGCGCCGTCGAGGATGCGAGAAGAGTGGCAGCCGCTCTTGACATTCCGTATTATGTTATGAATTTTAAGAAGGAATTCAAAAGCAAGGTCATAGACTATTTCATAGATGAATACAGAAACGGCAGAACCCCGAACCCCTGTATTGCATGCAACCGTTATGTAAAGTGGGAAGCGCTTCTCAGAAGGAGTATGGAGATCGGGGCGGACTATATTGCCACCGGGCATTACGCAAGGATTGACAGGCTCCCGAATGGGAGATGGTCTGTCCGCACCTCGGCAACGGGGGAGAAAGACCAGACTTATGCCCTTTACAGTCTGACTCAGGAGCAGTTAGAGCGTACCCGGATGCCGGTGGGAGAATACTCCAAGGATGAGATCCGCCGGATGGCCAAAACCCTTGGCCTTAAGGTGGCCGGCAAGCCGGACAGCCAGGATATCTGTTTTGTGCCGGACGGAGATTACGCTCTATATATAGAAGAAACGGCGGGAATTCGGGCAGTGCCGGGTAATTTTGTAACTTCGGACGGAACGGTGGTGGGACGGCACAGAGGGATCATCCATTATACAGTGGGCCAGCGGAAAGGCCTGGGCCTGGCGCTCGGATATCCGGTATTTGTCCTTGAGATCCGTCCGGAGACGAACGAGGTGGTCATCGGAAGCCATGAAGAGTCGTTGTCTGTGTATGTGAGGGCAGATCATGTGAATTTTATGGCTGTGGAGAATCTCAAAGAACCGCGGCGGGTGTGGGCAAAGATCCGCTATAACCACAGAGGTGCCTGGTGCACCGCAGAACAAATAGACGATGATGAGATATTGTGTGTTTTTGAAGAGCCGCAGAGGGCCATCACTCCCGGGCAGGCCGTAGTGATGTATGACGGGGAGTATGTACTGGGCGGCGGGACGATTATAGGAGACAGATAAGACATGACGAGAGCAGATATAATAACAGCAGATGTGCATATGCATTCAAACTTTTCCCATGACTCAGGATCGACGCCGGAAGAGATGGTGAAAGGAGCCGTCAGCAAGGGACTTCACACAATCTGTTTTACAGACCATTTTGATAAGGATGATATGGAGTGGGGCGAAGAGAGTATTTTTGATCCGGAGGCCTATTTTGAAGTGCTGCGGCCCCTGCAGGAAAAGTACCGGGGCGAGATAGAGATAAGAATCGGGGTGGAGCTCGGACTTCAGCCCCATCTCGGGGATTATTACCGGTCTTTTGTAAGGAAGTATCCATTTGATTTTGTCATCGGTTCTGTCCACAGCATCCAGTCTATGGATCCGGCTGCCGGCCAGTTGTTTACCGGCCGGTCGGACGAAGAGGTATACCGGCTTACTTTTGAAGAAATGCTATCGGATATCCGGCTGTTTGAAGATTTTGACGTTCTGGGCCATCTGGATTATGTGGTCCGTTATGGTGCGGGCAGAGAGGCGCAGTACAGCTACGCGCGGTATGCAGATATCATTGACGAGATCCTGCGTGAGCTTGTGCAGAAAGGGAAAGGGATGGAACTTAATATGGCCGGTCTGAAATACGGCCTTCCGTTTGCGCATCCCCACCAGGATGTTTTAAAAAGGTTCCGGGAGCTTGGGGGAGAGATCGTGACAGTAGGGGCAGACGGGCACTGCCCGGAGCATATTGCCTATGATTTTGAGAAGGCGTCAGACATTTTAAAGTCCTGTGGATTTAAATTTTATGCAGAATTCGCCAAACGCCGTCCGGTTTTTAAGCAACTTCCATAAAAATACAAAAGAGGCTTGAATTTTTGTATCAGATTTAGTACAATAATTCCAGTTGATGATTCTTTAACAATGTTAAGGAATTCGCAATATAGGACTGTGAAAACCAGTTAAAACAAACTTTAGGAGGAATTAATCATGGCAGTAAAAGTAGCAATTAATGGATTCGGACGTATTGGACGTCTTGCATTCCGTCAGATGTTTGGAGCAGAAGGATATGAAGTGGTTGCAATCAACGACTTGACATCTCCTAAGATGCTTGCACATTTATTAAAGTATGATTCTTCTCAGGGAAGATATGCTCTGTGTGACAAGGTAGAGGCAACAGAGGACTCTATCATCGTTGACGGAAAAGAGATCAAAATCTATGCAAAAGCTAATGCCGAGGAACTCCCATGGGGTGAGATCGGAGTAGACGTTGTTCTTGAGTGTACAGGCTTCTACACATCAAAAGACAAAGCATCCGCCCACATCAAAGCAGGCGCAAGAAAAGTTGTTATTTCTGCACCGGCAGGAAATGATCTTCCTACGATCGTATATAATGTTAACCATACAGAACTGAAACCGGAGGATACAGTTATCTCTGCTGCTTCCTGTACAACAAACTGTTTAGCACCTATGGCTAAGGCGCTCAACGACCTTGCAGCAATCAAATCCGGTATTATGCAGACCATCCATGCTTATACAGGCGACCAGATGACACTTGACGGACCGCAGAGAAAAGGTGACTTAAGAAGATCCCGTGCAGCAGCGATTAATATCGTTCCGAACAGCACAGGCGCAGCAAAAGCTATCGGCCTTGTTATTCCTGAACTGAACGGCAAGCTGATCGGCGCTGCTCAGCGTGTTCCGACCCCGACAGGATCCACAACAATCCTTACGGCAGTTGTTGAGGGCAATGTAACTGTAGATGATGTAAATGCAGCAATGAAAGCAGCAGCTACAGAGTCTTTCGGATATAATACAGACGAGATCGTATCCAGCGACGTAATCGGTATGAGATTCGGTTCTCTGTTTGATGCAACTCAGACAATGGTGCTTCCATTAGACAACAATACCACACAGGTTCAGGTTGTATCCTGGTATGACAATGAGAATTCTTACACAAGCCAGATGGTAAGGACAATCAAATATTTCTCAGAATTAGCATAGAGTATTTGAATCCCGCGGCAGATGCTGAAGTCAGATGAATCAATTTCGGCAATTGCTGTGCAGGAATATAATTAAGACTCAAAAAAGGGTCCGGTCTTGTTGGACCGGATCCTTTTTATCAGATTCAGAAACGAAGTTTCATATAACATAGGAGGCAACCATATGCTTAATAAAAAATCAGTTGACGATATCAATGTAAAAGGCAAAAAAGTATTGGTAAGGTGCGACTTTAATGTTCCGCTGATCGACGGAAAGATCACAGACGAGAACCGTCTTGTGGCCGCACTTCCTACCATTAAAAAGCTGATTGCCGACGGCGGAAGGGTAATCCTTTGTTCTCATCTGGGAAAACCGAAAGGAGAGCCAAAGCCGGAGCTATCCCTGGCGCCTGTGGCATCCCGTCTGTCTGAACTGCTCGGGCAGGAAGTAATATTTGCCGCTGACGCAGTGGTGGTGGGAGAAAATGCAAAAGCAGCCGTGGAGGCTATGAAGGACGGGGAAGTGGTTCTTCTTGAAAATACCCGCTACAGAGCCGAGGAGACAAAGAACGGGGAAGCATTCAGCAAAGATCTGGCATCCTTGTGTGACGTATTTGTAAATGATGCATTTGGCACGGCTCACCGTGCACACTGCTCCAACGTAGGGGTTACTCAGTTTGTAGATACGGCGGTAGTCGGATACTTAATGCAGAAGGAGATTGATTTCCTCGGAAATGCGGTCAACAATCCGGAGCGTCCGTTTGTGGCTATTCTTGGCGGCGCGAAAGTATCCAGCAAGATTTCCGTGATCGAGAATCTTCTTGATAAGGTGGACACGTTGATCATCGGAGGAGGTATGTCCTATACGTTCAGCAAGGCAGAGGGAGGTTCTGTCGGCAAGTCTCTTCTGGAGGAAGATTACTGCGAGTATGCGCTTAATATGCTGAAAAAGGCGAAAGAGAAGGGTGTGAAATTACTGCTTCCGGTAGACACTGTCGTTGCGGATGATTTTTCCAACGATGCAGACCATAAGGTAGTAAAAGCGGGAGAAATTCCTGCAGACTGGGAAGGGCTTGATATCGGACCGGAGACAGAGGCTATCTTCTGTGAAGCAGTCAAAGACGCTAAGACTGTTGTATGGAACGGGCCGATGGGATGTTTTGAGATGCCGAATTTTGCTCATGGTACAGAGGCAGTTGCGAAAGCTCTTGCAGATACAGATGCCACGACGATCATCGGCGGCGGCGATTCTGCGGCGGCTGTAAACCAGCTTGGCTACGGAGACAAGATGACACATATTTCTACAGGCGGCGGCGCTTCCTTAGAGTTCCTCGAGGGAAAAGAGCTTCCCGGCGTAGCGGCAGCCAACGATAAATAAAGTTTTGAATGATGAAGGAGAATAAAATCATGGCAAGAAGAAAAATTGTAGCAGGTAACTGGAAAATGAATAAAACACCGACCGAGGCGGTTGCTCTGGTGGAAGAGTTAAAGCCTCTGGTGGCAAGTGAAGATGTAGACGTCGTATTCTGCGTGCCTGCCATTGATATTATCCCGGTGGTGGAAGCGTGCAAGGGAAGCAACATCAAGGTCGGCGCAGAGAATATGTATTTTGAAGAGAACGGTGCATATACCGGAGAGATCTCACCTGCCATGCTCACAGACGCCGGTGTTGAGTATGTAGTGCTGGGACACTCAGAGAGAAGAGAGTATTTTGCAGAGACAAATGAAACGGTAAATAAAAAAGTGTTGAAAGCTTTTGAACACGGCATTACACCGATCATGTGCTGCGGAGAGACTCTTGAGCAGAGAGAGCAGGGAATTACGATGGATTTCATCCGTCAGCAGGTGAAGGTAGGTTTCTTAAATGTAACGGCAGATCAGGCTAAGACAGCAGTTATCGCTTATGAGCCGATCTGGGCGATCGGGACAGGAAAGACGGCAACTACAGAGCAGGCGGAAGAAGTATGTGCGGGAATCCGTGCATGTATTGCAGAGATCTATGACGACGCTACCGCAGAAGCTATCCGTATCCAGTACGGCGGATCTGTCAATGCAGGCAATGCGGCAGAATTATTTGCACAGGCGGACATTGACGGCGGCCTTGTAGGCGGCGCTTCTCTGAAGGCAGACTTTGGCAAGATCGTGAATTACAAATAGACAGAAGGTGACTGCTTCGGTTTCTGCATGCAGAGGCCGAAGCTGTTTTTCTTAACATGACAGGAAATAATTTTAAATGGAGGCTGCGTATGCGGTATATGGAGATTCCGATTCAGACGGAAGGGTCTGAGTCCTATGCAAAGCTGGAAACCTATATCCTGGACACACCTGCGGAAAAGATTGCAGTAAAAAAGCGTCCCATGGTAGTGGTCTGCCCGGGAGGCGGCTATGAGAAATTAAGCTACCGGGAGGGAGAACCTGTGGCGCTGCATTTTATGAACCAGGGCTATCATGCCTGCGTGCTTCGCTATTCTGTAGTGCCGGCAAGATTTCCTACGGCGCTTCTGGAGCTTGGAACAGTGATGAAGCTGCTTCATGAGCATCAGGAGGACTGGTGTGTGGATACGGAACGGATCATTCTTGCAGGTGCGTCTGCGGGGGCCCATCTTGCAGCCTCTCTGGGAGTGTTCTGGAAGGAAGAATGGCTCTCTGGAAAGCTTGGAGTGGAAAAGAAGACTTTGAAGGCCAGGGGCATGATCTTAAGCTATCCGGTAATCACATCAGAAGAGAAAAAGGGACATCTTCCAAGCTTCCGCAACCTGCTGGGAGATCGATTTGACGAATGGAAGGAGTCGGTATCTATCGAAAAGCGGGTGGATGCACATACACCGCCTGCGTTTTTGTGGCATACACTGACGGACGCTACTGTTCCGGTGGAGAATTCCCTGATGATGCTGAGAGCGCTGAAGGAGGCGGGGGTGGCGGCCGAGCTTCATGTTTTTCCGGAAGGAGAGCATGGCCTGAGCCTTGCGTCAGAGGTGGTAAGGCGCGCAGACGGTACCGGTGTGCAGGAGGCGTGTATCTCCTGGATCGGCCTTGCAGATCTTTGGCTTAAGAAGCTGTGGGGAGACAGGTAGGCAGAAGACAGAAAATATATGGGGAATGGATGCATAATCAGAAGGGGATTTGGGAAAGGAGACAGAATAAAATGAGTAAGAAACCGACAGTATTGATGATTTTAGACGGCTACGGACTGAATGAGAAAGCTACCGGGAATGCAGTGGTACAGGGCAGGACACCGGTTATGGATAAATTAATGGAGGAATATCCGTTTGTTCACGGTAATGCCAGCGGGATGGCAGTAGGGCTGCCCGACGGACAGATGGGGAATTCTGAAGTAGGCCACCTGAATATGGGGGCCGGCCGGATCGTGTATCAGGATCTGACCAAGATCACGAAGTCTATCCAGGACGGAGATTTTTTTGAAAATAAAGCGCTTCTTGCAGCCTGTGCGAACGTAAAGGAAAATGACAGCGCCCTTCATCTGTTCGGCCTGGTGTCCGACGGCGGGGTACACAGCCATAATACTCATATCTACGGCCTTTTGGAGCTTGCAAAGAGGCAGGGGATCAGCAAAGTCTATGTACATTGCTTCCTGGACGGGCGTGATACGCCTCCGGCTTCCGGGAAAGAATATGTGCAAGAGCTGGCAGATAAAATGAAGGAGCTGGGCGTCGGTGAGGTGGCCTCGGTGATGGGACGCTACTATGCCATGGACCGTGACAACCGCTGGGAGCGCGTAGAGAAAGCTTACCGGGCGCTTGTGTCTGGAGAAGGCGAGAGTGCGGCAAGCGGTCCGGAAGGGATTCAGGCATCCTATGATAAAGACGTGACGGATGAGTTTGTCCTTCCTACGGTAGTGAAGAAGGACGGTGTTCCGGTGGGAACTATCAAGGATAAGGATTCTGTTATTTTCTTTAACTTCCGGCCGGACCGGGCGAGAGAAATTACAAGAACCTTCTGTGATGAAGCGTTTACAGGCTTTGACAGAGGAGACAGGATCCAAACTACGTTTGTATGTTTTACCGAATATGACGTGACTATTGGGAATAAGCTGGTGGCTTTTGTGAAAGAGGAGATTACCAACACCTTTGGCGAATATCTGGCCGCAAACGGAAAGAAGCAGGCGCGTATTGCAGAGACAGAGAAGTACGCCCATGTGACCTTTTTCTTTAACGGAGGAGTGGAGGAGCCCAATGAAGGCGAGGACAGGATTCTTGTAAACTCTCCGAAGGTAGCTACCTATGACCTGAAACCGGAGATGAGCGCCTATGAGGTGTGTGACAAGCTTACAGAGGCAATAAAGTCCGGAAAATATGATGTGATCATCATCAATTTTGCAAATCCGGATATGGTAGGGCATACCGGTGTGGAGAAAGCGGCCATTCAGGCCATTGAAGCGGTAGATACCTGTGTGGGGAAAGCAGTTGATGCTCTGAAGGAGGTGGATGGACAGATGTTTATCTGTGCAGATCACGGAAATGCGGAGCAGTTGATTGACGATGAGACGGGAGAGCCGTTTACGGCCCATACTACCAATCCGGTTCCGTTCATCCTTGTAAATGCACATCCGTCTTACCGTTTAAGAGAAGGCGGCTGTCTGGCGGATATTGCTCCTACACTGATTGAACTGATGGGGATGGAACAGCCAAAGGAAATGACAGGCAAGTCGCTGCTGGAGAAGTAAAGAATCATTATGTATGTGATTGTAATCGAGGACGATCCTGTCATCAGACAGGAACTTGTCTGCCTTCTGGAAAATGCACTGTACCGTGTAAGTGCTTTGGAGGATTTCAAAGATCCGGTTTCTTTTGTATTGACAGAGGATCCGGATCTTGTAATCCTGGATCTGAATCTTCCGGGAAAATCCGGGTTTGATATTTGTTCGGCGCTCCGTGTGTCTTCAGATGTGCCCATTGTATTTGTGACAGGCCGGACCGATTGTATGGATGAACTAAACGGGATCCTTAAAGGCGGGGATGACTATATTACCAAGCCGTTCCATCCGCCTTTGCTGCTGGCCAGGATAGCAGCGGTCCTGAAACGGACAAGAAAGACCGAATCCGGCCGGGAAGACGCTTTTTTTTATAAATATAAAGAGGTGGAGCTTGATCTGGCAAGAGGCTGTGTAAGGTATCAGGGACGAGAGGCGGATCTGACCAGAACAGAGATAAAAATCCTGCTTTATCTTTTCATGAAAAAAGGAGAGATTGCGGCCCGCGGGGATATGGTGGAATATCTCTGGGATCAGCAGGTATATATAGATGACAATGCCCTGAGTGTGAATATGACCCGGATTCGGGGAAAGCTTGGGGAGATTGGTGTGCACAATTTTATCGAGACGAAACGGGGGCTTGGATACCGCATATGACATTAAAGGAATATTTAAAGGACAGGTCTCTTTTTCTGATTCTTCACGGGTGTTGTATGCTGGCACTGGCAGGATTCTTGTCGATGACCGGGTACCCCGGGGACTACATGCTTCTGGTGCTTATCTGCTGGACATTGGTTGTGACAGCGGTTCTTGGAAGTTCCTGGTACCGGAGAAACCGGTATTTCCGGCAGATGGAGAAAATTCTGGATCGTGTGGATCAGAGATACCTTCTGGGCGAGTTGATGCCGGAGGCAGTTTCTCTTGAGGATGCTATCTACAGGGAGATGATCCGCATTTCCAATAAATCTGCCATTGAGAAGATCCGGGCTATTGATCAGGAGCGGAAGGAGTACCGGGAATTTATCGAGAGCTGGGTCCATGAGATTAAAGCGCCCATTACCGGTATTTCTCTGATCTGTGAGAACCATAAAGGCGAGTACACCGGGCAGGTAGAGGGCCTGAACCGTAAGATTGATTCCCTGGTAGAGATGGCTCTTTATTATGCACGGTCAGACGAGGTGTACAAGGACTACATGATCAAGGAGATCTGTCTGCAGGAACTGGTATCAGAGGTGCTTGCAAGAAATAAATATTATCTGATACAGCATGGTATAGCAGTAGAGGCCGCATGCACAGAACAGGTATATACGGATGAAAAATGGATTTCCTTTATCCTGAATCAGCTCATTCTTAACAGTGTGAAATATAAAAAGGACAAAAACGCGCAGATCAGGATGTATACAGAGAGGTACGGGCATGGCGTGCGCTTTGTGGCGGAGGATAACGGGATCGGCATCAAAGAAGAGGAACTGTCCCGGATTTTTGAGAAAGGCTTTACCGGGAGCAACGGGCGGAAGAAGGAACATGCTACCGGGATGGGGCTTTATCTGTGTAAAATACTCTGCGGGAAACTGGGGATCCGCATCTGTGCAGCCTCTGTGGAAGGCGAAGGGACGAAGATGGTGCTGGAATTTCCGGTGGGGGATTATCTTACAGTATTGTAATCTTCCTGTAATCTTCTGCGATACAAACCGTCAAGTTGATATGGTACAGTAGACATGTAAAATACAGATTGATTTGATACACATGTATCATATATCAGACGGGAGTGAATGAGATGAAGAACAATATCCGTGTATGTGATGTAGAGAAATACTACGGCAGCCATGGGAATGTAACAAAGGCGATTGATCGGGTGAGTTTTACGGTGGAGCCCGGTGAATTTGTCGGTGTAATGGGAGCGTCGGGCTCAGGGAAGACGACGCTTCTTAATATGCTCGCAACCATTGACCGGGTGACTGCGGGGCATATTTATTATGGGGATACAGATATTACGGAACTTGGAGAAGAGAAGCTGTCAGATTTTCGGAAAACAAATCTGGGGTTTGTTTTTCAGGATTACAATCTTCTGGATACGCTGACGATCGAGGAAAATATTGTGCTTGCGCTTACTGTCTGGAAAGAAGGGAAGGAAGAGATCAGAAAGAAATGTGCCGGAATGCTGAGGCTTCTTGATATTGAAGGAATCAAAGATAAATTCCCCTATCAGGTATCCGGAGGACAGAAACAGCGGTGTGCGTGTGCCCGGGCGCTGATCAACCGGCCCAGTCTTCTTCTTGCAGATGAACCTACAGGGGCGCTGGATTCCCGATCCTCACAGACGCTTCTGGAGACATTTGCAGACATGAACCATTCTCTGAATGCAACGATTCTTATGGTGACCCATGATGTGTTTTCGGCGAGTTACTGCAGCCGGATTCTGTTTTTGAAGGACGGAAAACTCTTCCACGAACTGGTGCGCGGGACGAAGGACCGGCGCACATTTCTGAATGAGATCCTGGATGTATTGTCTCTGACGGGAGGTGGATTCCCAGATGCTCGGTAAACTTGCCTTGAGAAATGTGAAACGATCGGTGAAGGATTATCTGGTGTATATGATTACTATGATACTGCTGACGGCGCTGATGTTTGCCTTTAACAGTGTCTTGTTTTCGCCGGACATCCGGGAACGGTTTGATACAGTGGGAATCATGGCGGCTATGATCGGCCTTGCCACATTTTTTATTGTAATAATCGTGGCGTGGCTCATCAACTACATGGTACGGTTTATGCTGAACAAAAGAAGCCGGGAATTTGGCACCTACTTACTTCTCGGAATGAAAAAGAAGCAGATCTCCCGTCTGTATATGCGTGAAAATATCATTATGGGGGCCGGTGCATTCCTTGCCGGGACAGCGCTGGGCATTCTGCTGCAGCAGCTGATCATGGCAGTGTTGTATACCATGCTCCAGGACAGCTACGATCTGCGGGTTGAACTTAATCGGTGGTGTATCCTGATGACCGTTTCCTGTTATGCAGGCTGCTATCTGCTGGCGCTTTTTCGCTGTAAGCGAAGATTTAAAAAGATGAATATCAGGGATCTTATGGATGCGGGGAACAAGAATGAAGAGGTGAAGGAGTCCCACGAGCGTATCAAGCAATGGCTGCTTCCGCTGTCCGTCTTTTTCCTTTTGCTCTTTGATGCATGGCTGTTTTTTGGAGGAAGGCTTTTCGGCGGATGGAACGGCGGTACGATCATCGGCTTTCTGACAGGCCTGGTCCTGGTGATCTATCTTTTTTATATCGGACTGTCTTCCTTTATCATCTGCTATGTCCGGCGGGGAGGGAAACGGATCTATCAGGGGCAGAACCTGTTCCTGCTGCGGCAGCTCTCCTCGAAGATAAAGACGATGTGGTTTACTATGGGAACCCTTACCTCACTTTTTACCATTGCATTTTTAGGCTGTACAGTGGCAATGATGTTCGGCGATTATCAGAGCAGAGTGCTTCAGGACAAATTTCCGTTTGATGTGCAGATGTACAGCCCGGATGTAACAGAGGATTTTGCAGACGAAGTTGAGCTTCTAAAGGAGCAGACGGAAGTAAATAGAACGTATTCCTATTGTATCTATGAAAACGGAACCAATCAGGTAAACGTATGGCTTCGGACGCATCTTCGGTGTTTTGGCACAATGTATCAGGCAGGCGGCCATGAGGACGGGGAGGCGGACCTTAAAAAGATTGAGGAGGCGGATGACGGTTCTTATTGCCGCTTCGACACATATATGAAACTGTCGGATTACAATTATCTCCGGGAAATGCTTGGATACGGCAGTATTTCGTTAAGGGATGATGAATACGCTGTTCATATAAAGAAAAGAGTGCTGAGAGAGGCTGGTGATTTTGCCGGGAACCTCAAGGTTGAGGGGGCGGATGGGAACCTGACATTTTCGGGTTATCATACAGAACCGTTCTCTCAGGACGGACATAACGGAGGGGATTATGTGATTGTTGTGCCGGATGCGGACGCAGGAGACTTACGGCCATATTATGCAGAACTGGTGGCGGAGCTTAAGGGGGAAGCGCCGCAGGGGTTAATGAACAGCCTGGATGAGATTGCGGGCGGCGATCCTTACGGATATCTGGACATGGACAATGAGGAGGAAGAGAAGCAGCTGCCCAATTCGTGCTGCGGTTCGGATCAGGTTATTACTTATGCTGCAGCAAACCTTGTAAGAGATAACCTGATTCCGGAGGTTAAATATATGCTGTCATCAATTGTGTTTCCTTGTTTTTACACAGGTTTCGTATTTGTGTGCGTGGCGCTCACGGTATTGTCCGTCCAGCAGCTCAGCGATTCGGCAAAATATAAATTCCGATATGACGTACTTCGGAAGATTGGGTTAAAGAGGAGTGAAGTTGCGGGAGTGATACGCAGACAGCTCGTCGGGTATTATCTCTGCCCTGCAGTCTTTGCGGCTGGGATTTCCGGGGTCATCGCAGTATTTATCAGTGAGAAGTTTATCTTTTACACAGATACCGAGGCGCCGGTGTTCCAGTATTTCGGAATGGCCTTTCTGCTGTTTTTCGGAATTTATGCACTTTATTTTTTCACAACTTATCTGAGTTTTAAAAGAAATGTGGAGAACGGGCACTAACGCCCGTTCTCCATATTTTTATCTGCCGTGGACAGCATCAGCTTAATCCGGTTCAGCTGGTTTACTTCACTTGCGCCCGGGTCAAAGTCAATGGCCACAATATTGGACTGTGGATAGAGCCTGCGAAGTTCCTTGATAACACCTTTGCCGACCACGTGGTTGGGAAGACAGGCGAAAGGCTGGGTACATACAATATTGGGAGCGCCGCTGTGGATCAGTTCCAGCATCTCTCCGGTCAGGAACCAGCCTTCCCCGGTCTGATTTCCCAGAGAAACGATGTCGGAAGCCATTTTACCAAGCTCCTGGATCTTAGCAGGCGGAGTAAAATGTCTGCTCTGTGCGAAAGCCTTTGAGGCGGGAGCACGGAACCATTCCAGCCCTTTGATGCCAAGGTTGGCTAAGAATGCTTTGGATTTCCGGAAGCCCAGCTTCTCTACCTTGAAGTTCTGGTTGTAGAAACAGTAGAGCAAGAAGTCGAGGAGATCCGGAACGACAGCCTCAGCACCCTCACTTTCCAACAGATCCACCAGATAGTTATTTGCTGCCGGCAGGAATTTGACAAGGATCTCGCCCACGATTCCGACCCGCGGTTTTCTGAGATTCAGAAGCTCGATGTTCGTGTCAAAGTCATGGATGATTTCTCTGCACAACCTTTTAAACCGACCCCTGGACAGATGTTCGCAGGACAGGAAATCAATACATATTTTCTTCCATTTTTCGTGCATGGCATTGACGGACCCGGCATGTTTTTCATACGGACGGAGCCTGTAAGTACATTTCATAAAGATATCTCCGAAAATCACCGCATACATGCTGCGTATAACCAGGCCAGGAGTCAGTTTAAAGCCCGGGTTCCCCTCCAGCCCGCTTAAGTTCAGGGAAATGACCGGAATATGTTCATAACCGGTTTTTTTCAGTGCCCGCCGGATGAAACCGATATAATTAGAGGCCCGGCATCCGCCTCCTGTCTGAGTAATGATGACAGCAATCTTATCCGTATCATACTTTCCGGACAGAATGGCATCCATGATCTGTCCGACTACAATGAGGGAGGGATAGCAGGCATCATTGTTTACGTATTTCAGTCCTACGTCTACTGCCTGCTTGTTGTCATTTGGGAGCACTTCGAGATGATAGCCTGCTCTTGCGAATACAGGAGCAAATAATTCAAAGTGGATCGGTGACATCTGCGGGCAGAGGATTGTGTAGTCCTTTCGCATTTCTTTTGTAAACGGCACCTTTGTAACAGACGCCGGTTTGATCTCGCGTGTCTCCTTCCGCTGTTCTCGTACGCGGATAGCAGCGAGAAGAGACCGTACGCGGATTCTCGCCGCTCCAAGGTTATTTACTTCGTCAATTTTAAGCGAAGTATAGATCTTATCGGAACTATTTAAAATGTCGGCTACCTGATCCGTGGTGACGGCGTCCAGTCCGCATCCGAAGGAGTTCAGCTGAATCAGATCCAGATTGTCGACGGTCTTAACATAATTTGCAGCTCCGTAGAGACGGGAATGATACATCCACTGGTCCATTACGTTGAGCGGGCGCTCTACCGGATGCAGATGTGAGATGGAGTCTTCTGTCAATACGGCAATCTGGTAGGAATTGATCAATTCCGGGATTCCGTGGTTCACCTCCGGGTCCATATGGTATGGACGCCCTGCCAGTACGATTCCGCGGTTGCCTGTCTTTTTGAGGAACTCTAAGGTTTCTTCTCCTTTTTTCTTTATATCACTCCGGCAGTGTTCCAGTTCTGTCCACGCAGTGTGTACCGCCCGCCGGATCTCCTCTGCCGGGACGGAAAACTTTTCAGACAGTTCTTCGGCTAACCGGACAGCCAGTGTCTCTTCGTCTCTCAGAGAGAGGAATGGGTGGATAAAATCGACTTCCTGGTTGACGATAGCATCAATGTTATTTTTAATATTTTCAGGATAAGAGGTTACGATGGGGCAGTTGTAGTGGTTGTTGGCGTCCTCAAACTCCTTCCGCTCATAAGGAATACAGGGGTAGAAAATATGATGGACGCCCTGATTGATCAGCCATTGCACATGCCCGTGGGCCAGCTTTGCCGGGTAACATTCGGATTCACTCGGGATAGATTCAATCCCCAACTCATAGACCTTCCGGGTGGAAGACGGAGAGAGGACGACAGAGAATCCCAGGGTGTGGAAAAATGTAAACCAAAGAGGATAATTTTCGTACATGTTGAGTACGCGCGGAATACCGATGACGCCGCGTTTTGCCTCCCCGGCAGGAAGCGGGGTATAGTCAAAATACCGTTTTAATTTATAGTCAAACAGGTTTGGAAGCTTGTTTTCTGACTTTTCTTTTCCAAGTCCTTTTTCACAGCGGTTTCCGGTGATGAATTTTCTTCCGCCGCTGAAATGGCTGACCGTCAGCCGGCAGTTGTTGGTACAGCCCCGGCATTTTGTCATGGTGGTGGAATATTCAAGCGCCTCAATATCCTCGAGGGAGAGCATGGTAGTGCCCTGGCACTGCAGGTAGCGTTCCCTGGCGATCAGAGCCGCGCCGAACGCTCCCATGATCCCGGCAATATCCGGGCGTATTGCCTCGCAGCCTGCAATCTTTTCAAAGCTCCGGAGCACTGCGTTGTTATAAAATGTCCCTCCCTGCACAACAATATGACTGCCAAGTTCGGAGGCGTCAGAAACCTTAATAACCTTAAACAGGGCGTTTTTAATTACAGAGTAGGCAAGGCCGGCCGAGATATCGGCAACTTCCGCCCCTTCTTTTTGCGCCTGTTTTACTTTGGAATTCATAAATACAGTACACCGCGTTCCCAGGTCAATGGGATTGTGGGCAAACAGAGCTTCATGTGCGAAATCCTCCACGGAATAGTTTAAGGATCTTGCAAAGGTCTCAATGAAGGATCCGCAGCCGGAGGAGCAGGCTTCATTGAGTTGTACACTGTCAACGGTGTGATTTTTGATTTTGATGCATTTCATATCCTGACCGCCGATGTCAAGAATGCAGTCCACATCCGGCTCAAAAAAAGAAGCGGCATAATAGTGGGACACGGTCTCCACTTCTCCCTCGTCCAGAAGCAGGGCAGACTTGATCAAAGCCTCGCCGTATCCGGTGGAGCAGGAGTGTACGATCTCCACCTCCTCCGGCAGCTGGCTGTAAATGTCTTTGACCGCACGTATGGTAGTTCCCAGGGGATCCCCGTCATTGTTGTGGTAGAAAGAATAAAGAAGAGTTCCGTCTTCTCCCACAAGCGCTGCTTTCGTGGTAGTAGAGCCTGCATCAATTCCAAGGAAGGCTTTTCCTTTATAGGTGCGGAGATCCTTGACCGGTACCTGGTGTTTGTCGTGGCGGTCTTTAAATGCGTGGTAATCTGCCTCGCTTGCGAATAAAGGATCCATGCGGTCGACTTCAAAATCCATCTTGATCCTGCCTTCCAGACGGTTCTGCATCTCACGGAGAGATACATGGAGATCCCGTTTGGAATTTAAGGCAGAGCCGATGGCAGCAAACAAATGGGAATGTATAGGGGCAACGATGTGTTCGTCGTCCAGGTTCAAGGTACGGATAAATGCCTCTCTAAGTTCGGATAAAAAGTGCAGGGGTCCGCCCAGGAACGCTACATGGCCGCGGATCGGCTTGCCGCATGCAAGGCCGCTGATGGTCTGGTTTACCACAGCCTGAAAAATGGAAGCGGCCAGATCTTCTTTGGAAGCCCCCTCGTTGATGAGAGGCTGGATATCCGATTTGGCAAATACACCGCACCTTGCGGCTATGGAATAGAGAGCTTTGTAATTTTTGGCGTATTCGTTGAGACCGGAGGCATCTGTCTGAAGAAGGGATGCCATCTGGTCGATAAAGGAGCCGGTGCCGCCGGCGCATACGCCGTTCATACGCTGTTCCACGTTGCCGCCTTCAAAATAAATGATCTTCGCATCCTCCCCGCCCAGTTCAATGGCCACGTCGGACTGCGGCGCATAATCCTGCAGGGCACAGGATACGGCAATGACCTCCTGCACGAACGGGACGTCAAGATGCTTTGCCAGTGTAAGCCCTCCGGAGCCTGTGATCACAGGTGAAGCATAGATAGGGCCAAGTTTATAGACTGCTCTTCCGATCAGGTCGGATAATGTTTCCTGTATATTTGCATAATGTCTCTCATAGTCGGAAAAAGCTACGTCATTATTTTCATCTAAAAGTGCAATTTTGACCGTTGTTGAACCGATATCGATCCCAAGGGCGTAAAACTCTTTCTGAATCATAATATGTACTCCGTACCTACTTAAAAGTTATGTATGATTTCCTATTAAATGCGTTTTTTATTTTGGACTGTAACATTATACGACAAAATTTTCAGAATAACAATTCTTAAATGTCCCAAAATATAAAAAAACATGGAAACTTTTATGCCAGAATTGACAAATAAATAGCAAAACGGTAGAATAACTACAGTATTGAAAATATGTATTATTAAGGAGTGAATTGCAGATTTTATGAATTGGTTAAATAAAATGGAAAGAAAATACGGAAGATATGCCATACCAAATCTGATGTATTATGTAATTATATTGTATGGAATGGGATATGTGCTTTTTAAAGTGAATCCGTGGGTTTATTTCCAATATCTGGCACTGGACTGGAGTGCGGTTTTAAGAGGGCAGGTCTGGAGGGTTTTCACATTTCTGATGCAGCCCATCTCAGACAATCTGCTCATGGTTATTTTGATGCTTTATATCTATTATATGATCGGGAGACAGCTGGAGGCAGTTCTTGGAAAGTTTCGATTTAATTTTTATTTTATTACCGGTGTATTGCTCCACATCCTTGCTTCCCTTGTTGTGTATCTGGGATCCGGAGGGGATTACATCATCTCTCCGGGTGTGGATTATCTCAATTTGTCCCTGTTCCTTGTGTTTGCAGTTCTTTTTCCCAATGCACAGTTTCTTCTGTTTTTTGCAATTCCGATTCAGGGAAAGTGGATTGCAATCATTGACAGCCTGTATTTTATCTGGGCGATCATTCGGCCGTTTCTTCCTGCCTATGCAGGGCTTGGATTTGGCGCTGCCCTGTCAGCTGTAGCGTCGGCGCTTAATTTTGGCCTGTTTTATCTGTTGTGCAGAGAAGTTCAGGTTTATTCTCCGAAAGAAGCCAGACGCAAAAGAGAGTTCCGGCAGAAGGTCAGGCAGGCGCAGAGGCCGGAGAAGCACTATGAAAACGGCGCCAGACATAAATGTGCAGTGTGCGGGAGGACCGAACTTGACTCCCCGGATCTTGAATTCAGGTATTGTTCAAAATGCAGCGGGAATTATGAATATTGCCAGGATCATTTATTTTCACATATTCATGTAAAATAGCGGAACAGTCTGTTTCAAATAAAAAAATGAAAAAGTGAGGGCGGATTATGAAAAAAACAAAAATCGTATGTACTATGGGACCCGGGACAAATGATCCCGAGATTGTGAGACAACTGATCAGAGGCGGCATGGATATTGCCAGATTTAATTTTTCGCACGGAACCCACGAAGAGCAGAAGAGCCGGATGGATATGATCAAAAGGCTCCGCAGTGAAGAAAAGGTTCCGGTTGCGATTCTTCTGGACACGAAGGGGCCTGAGATCCGTACCGGAATATTGAAGGACGGAAAAAAGGTATCTCTGGAGGCCGGAAAGCTCTTTACTTTGACAACCCGTGAGATAGAAGGAGATTCAGAGAGGGTTTCTATCACCTATGCAGGTCTGGTGGATGATGTCCAGGTGGGGAGTACGATTTTGATCGACGACGGCCTGATCGGCCTTGAGGTGAAAGAAAAGGCCGGAGAAGACATTATCTGCAGGATTGTCAACGGCGGTGAGCTTGGAGAGCGAAAGGGCGTGAATGTTCCGAAGGTACCGGTGCGTCTCCCTGCGATTACAGAAAAGGACAGGGAAGATATCAAGTTCGGTGTGGAACAGGAGATTGATTTTATCGCGGCATCCTTTGTGCGCAATGCAGAGTGTATTCTTGAGATCAAAGCGTATCTCAGGGAGTTGAACGCGCCGTATATCCCTATCATTGCAAAAATTGAAAATGCAGAAGGGATCCAGAATATTGACGAGATTATCCGCTGTGCAGACGGCGTCATGGTAGCGCGTGGAGATCTCGGGGTGGAGATTCCGGCAGAAGAGGTCCCGTACCTTCAGAAAGTGCTGATCCAAAAATGTAATGACAATTTTAAACCAGTCATTACTGCTACGCAGATGCTGGATTCCATGATCCGTAATCCGCGCCCGACAAGGGCAGAAGTTACAGATGTAGCTAATGCGGTCTATGACGGTACGGATGCGGTCATGCTTTCCGGAGAGACGGCAAATGGCAGATACCCGGTTGAAGCGCTGCAGATGATGGTACATATTGTAGAAAATACAGAAGAGCATTTAGATTATGAGATGATTCTGCGGAAATCAGAGGAACACCGCATGAAGAGCGCGGCCAGCGCCCTGGGGTTTGCAACAGTTTCTACTGCAAGGAATCTTAAGGCAAAATGCATTATCGCTCCGTCTATGTCCGGAGCGACGGCAAGGGTCGTGTCAAAATTTAAGCCGCAGACGGAGATTATCGGAGTCAGCCCCAATGCGGCTGCACTGCGGAGAATGCAGATCTACTGGGGAGTGAGGCCGATGAAATCCATAGAGGTCTATACGACGGAGGATATCTGCAGCAGTGCCATTGATCTGATCTGTGCAAAGCAGATTGCTGAGACAGGGGATGTTGTCATCCTTACTGCCGGAATTCCGTCCGCTGCCGGCGGGCATCAGACAGGAGTCAGCAATATGATGCGAATCGCAGTGATCGATTAGACGGTGGTACTATGGAGAAAACAATATTTGCTGAAAAACTCATGGAATTTGGACTGACCAGGCAGGAGGCGCTGATCTATGAATGTCTTCTGGGAGAAGGAAAGACTACAGGTTATGAAGTGGCGAAATTAATCGGGATATCCAGATCTAATGCCTATAATTCTCTTGCAAGTATGACAGAAAAGGGTGCCGCCTATATGGTGGAGGAGGGATCTACAAGGAAGTATGTCCCGGTAGCGCTGGGAGAGTTTTGTAAAAACCGGATCCGGACGCTTGAGGAGAACAAAAAATGGCTTTGCAGCCACATGCCTACGGAAAAGGATCATGTAGAGGGTTATATAACGATTGAAGGTGCAGCCAATATCCTGAATAAAATGCGTAATCTATTGGAAAGCGCAAGAGAAAAGGTACATATATCCTGTACGAGGAATTACCTGCTTCTTCTTGTAGAAGAACTGGAACAGCTTGTCAGGATGCAGAAAAGAGTGGTGGTCGTTACAGACCAGCCGGTCAGGGTCGACGGGGCGAAGGTGTATCTGGGCAATCCGAGAGGTACCGGCGTGGGCCTGATCGTAGATTCAAAGTATGTACTTGCAGGAGAATACGGAGAGGGAAGCCCCAATACCTGCCTGTATTCGGGACAGAAAAATTTTGTAAAACTATACAGGACAGCTCTTTCAAACGAGATAAAATTGCTGGCTATGCAGAAGGAGAATGAATGACGATGAAAAAAGAGGCGTTTGTAACAAAAGAACAGCTGGAAGAAATCGCAGAGCAATATCCCACACCATTTCACCTGTATGATGAAAAAGGAATTAAGAGAAACCTGCAGGCGCTGAAGGAAGCGTTTGCATGGAACGAAGGATATAAAGAATATTTTGCTGTAAAGGCTACGCCGAATCCGTTTTTGCTGGAGATTTTAAAAGAATACGGCTGCGGCTGCGACTGTTCTTCCTATACGGAACTTATGCTCTCAGAGGCTGTCGGCATCAGGGGGAACGATATTATGTTTTCCTCAAATGACACGCCGGCGGAAGAGTTTGCTTACGCACAGGAATTAGGGGCGATTATTAATCTGGATGATATTACCCATATTGATTTTTTGGAGAAGACGATCGGATTCATTCCGGAGACCATCAGCTGCCGGTTTAATCCGGGCGGGCTGTTTAAGATCAGTAATGATATCATGGACAATCCTGGGGACTCTAAATACGGTATGACGGAAGAGCAGCTTTTTGAGGCCTTCGAGATATTGAAGAGGAAGGGTGCGAAGAAATTCGGTATTCATGCATTTCTTGCAAGCAATACCGTAACCAATGAGTACTATCCCATGCTTGCAAAGATTTTATTTGAGCTTGCGGTAAGGCTTCAGAAGAAGACGGGAGCGCATATTACATTTATCAACCTTTCCGGCGGTATTGGAATTCCATACACACCTGACCAGGAACCAAACGATATCCGTATCATAGGAGACGGCGTGCGAAGGGTCTATGAGGAGGTTCTGGTGCCCGCAGGCATGGGAGATGTGGCGATCTATACAGAACTTGGAAGATTTATGATGGGGCCTTATGGATGTCTGGTGACGAAGGCGGTTCATGAGAAGCATACATATAAGGATTATATCGGGGTGGATGCCTGTGCGGTAAATCTTATGCGTCCGGCTATGTACGGCGCGTATCATCATATTACGGTTGCAGGGAAAGAAAAGAAGACATGCAGCCGCAAATATGACGTAGTAGGTTCCCTCTGTGAAAATAATGACAAATTTGCCATTGACCGGATGCTTCCGGAAATAGAGAAGGGAGATTTCCTTGTGATCCATGATACAGGGGCGCACGGTTTTGCCATGGGCTATAATTATAATGGGAAATTAAAATCAGCAGAGCTCTTATTAAAAGAAGACGGGAGTGTTCAGTTGATTCGACGGGCTGAGACACCATCCGACTATTTTTCCACTTTTGACTGTTTTGACATCGGGAAAAGGTTGATAAAGTAGTGGAAAATGATTGAAGAATCTATGAAAATGAGTTATTTTATTATACGTAAATCACAGATCATAGAGACCTTAAGGAGGAAAAGGAAATGAAGCATCTGAAGAAAGGGATTTTTGCACTTGTGCTGATGCTGGCAATGGGTGTTCTGGCAGGCTGCGGCGGTATGGATGAAGAGGAAGCCAAGGAGTATGTACAGGCTACGCTGGATGCGAATTACAAAGGAGAATTTGATGCCTTGATCGAGCATACAAATTCCACAAAAGAAGAGATGGAAAAAATGTATAAGCAGAATATCGAAAGTGAGCTTCTGAGTCTGGGACTGGATGAAATGGGATACAGTGAGGATCAGATTCAGCTGTTTGAACAACTGGCGATTGATCTTATGAAGCAGGCAAAGTATTCTGTGGGAGAAGTCAAAGAATCGGATGATTCTTTTGAAGTTTATGTAAAAGCTGAACCATTTACAGGTTTTGATGACCTTGCCGAACTTCTTGAAGACAGGGCGACGGAACGGATTGAAGCTATCGGCCAGGAAACGCCGGAATTATTAGAGGATGAAGCAAAGGTGATTGAGGTGCTTGTGGAGATTACACATGACCTGATCGCTGAGAAAGTGGACAACCCGACCTATGGGGAGCCGCAGGACGTTCCGGTCAAAGTTGTCAAAAATTCTGACGGAGCATATGAGATTGTACAGAAAGACCTGGACGCAGTGGATGATGCATTATTCCCATAAGGTCATCCGGGTACGATATTTCAAAAATATCTTGTAATTTATATAATATTGTGATACAATGAAATCCGGCTTGAAAAAGCCGGTATATGCGGATGTGGCGGAATGGCAGACGCACAAGACTCAAAATCTTGCGGGGGCGACTTCGTGTGGGTTCAAGTCCCACCATCCGCATGGGTTAATAATGGTTCGGATCTGATTTCGGTCAGATTTGGGTTAAATTTTCAGTTCATCTTCAGTGCAAAAAGCGGCGGTATCGTAAGTGATTCCGTCGCTTTTGCCGTATCAAAAGGGAATTTTGGAAGATTTTGTGTTGACTCCCGGCCGCTTCGGACTATAAAATATTTATAAAAAGTGTGCAGAGAGCAAAAGAGGAGAAAGAAACATTATGAAACCACTAGAAGGAAGAAAACGCCGTTTTAAAGACCGTAATGATGGATATCTGGTACGGAACCTGGATCCCATGGGAAAGTTGATTCCATTTATCATGCGGAGCAAAGCGGACAGCTGGGTACTTTTTGATGATAAGATTGATATTACACATACGCAGGAGTTTTTGCGGGACATGCGGCGTTCCAAAATACCGGGGCTTACGCTGTATCATATTATTTTTGCAGCCATTGTCCGCACGTATTCTCAGGTGCCGGAACTGAATCGCTTTGTGCAGGGATATCATGTGTATGCACGGAACGAGATGAAGGGCTCCATGGTTGTTATGAAAGGGATGAAAAGAGACAGTGAACGCACTACCATTATGCCTCGTTTTGAGATGGAGGACACTTTGGAGCAGGTAGTGGAGAGAATTGAGAAAGAAGCAAATCCCATTGATAAGACAGTCAAGGTGAAAGAAGATGAAAATAAAAATGATTTTGACAAATTAGAGCTTGCCCTGGGATTGCTCCCGGATGCACTTTTGTCTTTTGCATTCCGTCTTTTGAAATGGCTGGATAAGCATGGCTGGATTCCGAAAGCAATCACCTCCCTGAGTCCGTTTCACGCCAGCTTTTTCCTGACAAATATGGGATCCATCGGTATGCAGCCGGTTTATCATCATATTTATGAATTTGGCACCATTTCAATCTTCGGAGCGATCGGGAGCAAAGATGTGGTATATGAGCCGGACAAAGAGGGCACGCTGCACAGAAAGGTGTACCTAAACGTTAAATTCGTTGTGGATGAGAGAATTTGTGACGGATATATTTTTGCAATTGGGTTTAAACATATTAAGAGCAGCATTTCTAAGCCGGAGCAGCTTTTGACGCCGCCGGAGCGTGTGATACATGACAAGATCGACCGGAAATAAGAATGGGCATTAATCCGGTAAAAATTTAACAAAACTCTTGTTAATTAATTGACAATGTGATATTATATAGCCTGGGTGGAATCTGAATACTAGCAAATCCCTAGAACACAGATTCCATTTTTTTAAAACAGGGTTGTTAAATAAATAACGAGTAAAGGAGAAAAGAGACCATGAGCAGCAAAATTACAATTATTGGAGCAGGCAGTGTAGGATCAACGATCGCATATACACTGTCCGGGCAGGATATCGCATCGGAGCTGGTTCTGATTGATATTAACAAAGAAAAAGTCCAGGGCGAAGTAATGGATATCGAGCAGGGGACGTGTTTCAGAGACCCGATCTCTATTGTAGCGGGAGATTATGAAGATGCAAAGGATTCAGATATTGTAATCATCACTTCAGGAATTGCACGCAAGCCTGGGCAGACAAGGATTGAACTTACACAGACAAATGTCAACATTCTGAAAGAAATTACTCCGGAAATTGTAAAAGCGGCGCCGAATGCTCTTTATATTATCGTAAGTAATCCGGTGGATATTATGACATATGTATTTACTAAGATTTCCGGTATTCCGGAAAACCAGATTATCGGTTCCGGCACGGTCCTTGATTCCGCGCGCCTGCGCTGCGGGCTTTCGGAACACTTCCAGGTTGCACAGAGAAATATCCATGCATATGTATATGGCGAACACGGAGACACTTCCTTTATTCCATGGTCTGCCGCGCGTATCGGCGGTATCAATGTGGATGATTATTATGAAAATGCAGAAAGATTCGGCAAAAAGATTGAGCGGCTTGACAAAGAGGCTATGCTCACTTATGTTCAGAAATCCGGCGGTCAGGTAATAGCCAATAAAGGAGCCACTTTCTATGCGGTGACAAGAGGTGTTTGCAGATTATGCGGTTTTCTTCTTTCCGCTTCAGAGTCTATTACCACAGTATCTTCTATGATGCACGGCGAGTATGGAATAGAGGATGTGTGCCTGAGTACATTGACGTTAGTAGGCCCCAACGGAATTCAGGGTAAGCTTGCCATGAAACTCACAGATGAAGAGGTAGACAAATTAAAAGCAAGCGCAGATGCATTGAAAGCAGTCATCGCACAGATTGATCTGTAATAGATACTTAATAAGAAAATACAAAAACCAGTAGAAAGGATCATGAGAACTATGAAGTACAGTTACTATCCGGGATGCACTTTGAGAACGAAGGCAGTAGAACTGGACACCTATGCAAGAGCCTCTGCAGAAGCACTGGGCTTTGAACTGGAAGAGGTAGAAGAGTGGCAGTGCTGCGGCGGAGTATATCCGCTTGGTTCCGACGAGATCGGCACGAAGCTTTCCTCTGTGCGTGCATTAAATGCGGCCAAAGAAAAAGGCCGGGAGCTTGTAACGATCTGTTCTGCCTGTCACCATGTGATCAAAAGAGTCAATGATGATATGAAGAATGCAGAGGATATCCAGCAGAAGGCAAACAATTATATGAAAACGGAGCTTCGTGAGCCGTATATGGGTGAGACAAAGGTTCTGCATTATCTGGAAGTCCTCCGTGACAGAGTAGGATTTGATGAACTCAAGAAAAAAGTAGTAAATCCATTGACCGGAAAAAAGATCGGGGCATATTATGGATGTCTTCTCCTTCGTCCCGGGAAGATTCTGGGATTTGATGATCCGGAAAATCCAAGGATCATGGAAGACTTTATCCGGGCGCTTGGGGCAGAACCGGTCATTTACCCGTACCGCAACGAATGCTGCGGCGGTTACATATCGCTGAAAGAAAAAGACATGTCAAAAGACATGTGCAGAAAGATTACGGAAAGTGCGGAAGGGTTCGGTGCAGACCTGCTGATCACAGCCTGCCCGCTGTGTATGTATAATCTGAATAAAAACACAGAAAAAGAAATTCCTGTGTATTATTTTACAGAGCTTTTGGCAAAAGCCCTCGGCATATGCGAAGAAAATACTTCTGCCGCTCAGGGAGAGATCAAAGAGGAGGTGCAGGGATAATGGATTCTGAAAAGAAACAGGCAGAGAGGATCAGGGAGATCAGCGGCGTGAACCCGCTAAAATGCATGAAGTGCGGAAAATGCTCTGCGACATGTCCTTCCTTTAACGAGATGGATATTAAACCGCACCAGTTTGTATCCTATGTTACCAATGAAGATATCGAGAGCTTAGTAAACTCCAGATCACTGTGGAAATGCCTTTCTTGTTTTGCATGTGTCGAGAGATGTCCCCGCGACGTAAAGCCCGGAAAGCTGATCGATGCCGCAAGACAGCTTGTGGTAAGGCAGAAGGGGCAGGATTATCTGTCGGCAGACGAGATTCCGGAGCTTTTGGATCCGGAGCTCCCGCAGCAATTATTGGTCAGTGCATTCAGAAGATATAGGAGGTGATCCGGGTGCAAAGGATAGGAGTATTTGTCTGCCATTGCGGGAGCAATATTGCAGCAACGGTAGATGTGGCAAAGGTAGCAGAGATGGCACTTATGGAGCCTGGAGTTGTCCATGCTGAAGATTACCAGTATATGTGTTCTGAGGCAGGCCAGGCAAAGATTGCAGAGGCCATCCATGAAAAAAATCTGACAGGGATCGTAGTTTGTTCCTGTTCTCCGCGTATGCATGAAGCTACATTCAGAAAGGCGGCACAGCGTGCAGGCCTGAATCCGTATATGGTGGAGATAGCCAACATCCGTGAACATTGTTCGTGGATTCATAAGGATATGGAGGAAGCTACAAAGAAGGCAGTGATCTTAATGAGGGCTGCTGTTGCAAAAGTTAATCTGAACGCCCCGCTGAAGGAAGGCGAGAGCCGGGTTACAAAGCGTGCGCTTGTGATCGGGGGCGGCATTGCCGGCATCCAGACGGCACTTGATATTGCGGATGCCGGGTATGAGGTAGATATTGTAGAGAAGACGCCGAGCATCGGCGGAAGGATGTCACAGCTTGACAAAACTTTTCCGACTCTGGACTGTTCTGCATGTATCCTGACCCCGAAAATGGTAGAGGCTGCGGCGCATGAGAAGATCACGATCCATACATACAGTGAAGTGGAAAAGGTAAGCGGATTTGTAGGTGAATTTACCGTGGATATCCGGAAAAAAGCGAGACATGTAGACATGGACAAATGCACGGGCTGCGGCGTATGCCAGGAAAAATGCCCGTCCAAAAAGGCTCCCAGTGAGTTCAACAGAGGGCTGAATCAAAGAAGCGCGATCTATACTCCGTTTGCACAGGCCATCCCGAATGTGCCGGTCATTGATTGTGACAATTGTATCAAGTTCAAAACCGGAAAATGCGGAATCTGTGCGAAGGTGTGCCAGGCGGGTGCCATTGACTATGAGCAGAAGGATGAGATCATCACAGAAAAATACGGCGCCATCGTGGTGGCGACCGGATTTGATACCATCAGCCTTGAAAAATATGACGAATATGCGTACAGCCAGAGCGCGGATGTCATTACATCCCTGGAGCTTGAGCGTGTTATGAATGCGGCAGGCCCCACCCACGGACATCTGGAACGACTTTCTGACGGGAAGGCCCCGAAGGAGATTGTTTTTGTCCAGTGTGTGGGAAGCCGGTGCTCGGACGACAGAGGGAAGCCGTATTGCTCTAAGATCTGCTGTATGTACACGGCCAAGCATGCTATGCTGATCCGTGATAAATATCCGGATGTGAATGTAACTGTATTCTACATTGACGTCCGCACCCCCGGAAAGAATTTTGATGAATTCTACCGCAGGGCGGTGGAGCAGTACGGAGTGAATTACATAAAAGGACAGGTGGGAAAAGTGATTCCGCAGCCTGACGGAAAACTGCTGGTGCAGGCTTCCGACCTGCTGGACAATAAACAGATTCTGAAGGAGGCAGATCTGGTAGTGCTGGCAACAGCCATTGAGCCGAATCCGGATGTGCGTAAGATTGCAACGATGCTGACGGCGAGCATTGATACGAACAACTTCCTGACAGAGGCACATGCGAAGCTTCGTCCGGTTGAGTCCCCGACGGCGGGTATCTTCTTATCGGGAGTATGCCAGGGCCCGAAAGACATCCCTGAGACGGTAGCTCAGGCAGGGGCAGCGGCAGTAAAAGCGATAGGTCTCCTCGCGAAGGATAAGCTGATGACGAATCCGTGTACGGCTCATGCCGATGAACTTCTCTGTAACGGATGTTCTACCTGTGAGAACGTGTGTCCGTACGGTGCCATTACATATGAGGAGAAGGAAGTGAACGACCATGGAATCCGGGAGGTGCGCCGCATTGCAAATGTAAACAATGCACTTTGCCAGGGCTGCGGAGCATGTACCGTAGCGTGCCCGTCGGGAGCAATGGATCTTAAAGGCTTCTCAAACAGACAGATTATAGCGGAGGTGGATGCAATATGTCGATAGAAAAGAAAGAGTTCAAACCGAAGATTGTAGCGTTCTGCTGTAACTGGTGCAGTTATGCAGGAGCGGATCTTGCCGGAAGCAGCCGTCTCGGGTATCCGGCGGATGTAAAGATCATCCGTGTGCCATGCTCCTGCCGTGTCAACCCGATGTTCATTCTGAGAGCATTTGAGAAGGGTGCGGACGGTGTGATTATGTGTGGATGCCATCCGGGAGACTGTCATTACAGTACCGGAAATTATTATGCAAGGAGACGGATGACCCTGTTATTCTCTATGCTTGACTACATTGGTGTGGAAAACGGACGTACAAGAGTGGAGTGGGTATCCGCCGCAGAGGGTGTGAAATTCTCTGATACGATGAACGAATTTGTAGAGAAGATCTATTCTCTTGGAGAAAATGTAAGATTGGGGGATTTGAGATGCAAGAGCTAATCAGCCGCGCCAGAGAGCTGTTGGCAGACGGAACTGTAAAACGTGTTCTTGGATGGAAGACCGGTGATCTGCCTTACAATCCGGAACCGGCCTATTTTGAGACAGAGGAATCCTTGAAGGACTTCGTATACAACGGCTTCTGCGGTGCGAACTTAAGCAAATATATGATTGAAGCCTCCAGACTGGAAGGAAAGACTATGGTTTGCCTGAAACCATGCGATACATACAGCTTTAACCAGCTGATCAAGGAGCACCGTGTGGATCGGGATAAGGCATATATCGTAGGTGTAGGATGTAAAGGGAAGCTGGATATTGAAAAGATAAAAAAGAAAGGGATCAAAGCCATCGAATCCATTGAAGGAGCCGGAATCTGCGATGATGCCGAGACCTTAAAGATCCAGACGGTTTACGGTGAAAAGACCTGTTCCTATGACGATGTTATGCTGGAACGGTGTCATGTGTGCAAGGGCAAGGAGCATAAAATATACGATGAGACCATCGGGGAGTCCAGGGAGACTGCAGATGGAGAGCGGTTTGACGAGGTTGCACAGATTGAGGCTATGAGTCCGGAGGAGAAATTTGCATTTTTCCAGAAGGAACTCAGCAAGTGTATCCGCTGTAATGCATGCCGCAATGTATGCCCGGCGTGCAGCTGCCGCAAATGCGTGTTTGACAGTACCAAATTTGACAGTTCCCAGAAAGCGAACGTGGATACCTTTGAGGAAAAGATGTTCCATATTATCAGAGCCTTCCATGTGGCAGGAAGATGTACGGACTGCGGAGAGTGCAGCCGCGTATGTCCTCAGGGAATCCCGCTGCATCTGTTCAACCGTAAGTTTATCAAGGATATCAATGAACTGTACGGCGAATATCAGGCCGGAGAGGACACCGGGGCGAAAGCGCCGCTCACAGATTATACATTTGAAGATGCAGAACCAAGTATTGTAGGAAAGAGGGGATAATGTATGTATAAGATAGCAAAAGAAAATCTCGCCGCATTATTCCGGTTGATCGCAGAGAATCAGGAATTATACCTTCCGGTAAGGAGAGCCGGGCAGGTAAATTTTGCGGCATGGAGCAAAGATGCAGAAGTAGACCTGGATACATTAAAATCTGTAAAATCTCCGAAGGACGCTTTCTTTCCGCAGAGCGAGGGCCTGTATACCGTTAAAAAAGAGGGCAGAAAGATGAAAGTAGAGCCGGAACGCCTGAAGGATCAGCCGTTTGTTGTATTTGGCATGAGAGCCTGCGACGTAAAAGGGCTGGAAGTATTAGACCGGGTATTTCTGGCAGATCCTGTGGATACTTTCTATGCTGCAAGGAGAGATCACGGTACCGTGGTTGCGCTTGCGTGCCATGAACCCGAGGAGACTTGTTTCTGTAAGGTGTTTGGTGTGGATGCGGCAGAAGGAGCTGCAGATGTAGCCGCCTGGATCATCGAAGAGGAGCTTTACTGGAAGCCGCTGACCGAGAAGGGAGCTGTGCTGACAGAGGCAGTGAAGGAACTTCTTGCGGATGCCGATGAAGCGAAGGTGGTGGAAGAAAAGGAAACCATTCACAGAATCACAGAAAAGCTTCCTTACATGAACCTTTCCCTGGAAGGCTGGAATGGAGAGGCGCTCTCTGAGAAGTTTGATGATCCACTCTGGGAAGAACTGTATCAGCCATGTCTGGCATGCGGTACTTGTACGTTTGTGTGCCCGACCTGTCAGTGCTATGACATCAAGGACTATGATACCGGGCACGGAGTATCCCGCTACAGATGCTGGGATTCCTGTATGTATTCTGACTTTACAATGATGGCTCACGGCAACAACCGTACCAGTCAGATGCAGCGGTTCCGTCAGCGGTTTATGCATAAGCTGGTCTACTATCCTGCCAATAATGACGGCATGTATTCCTGTGTGGGATGCGGACGGTGTGTGGAAAAATGTCCGGCGTCTCTGAATATCGTAAAAGTTATAAAAGCGTTTCAGAACCAGGGAGGTGAAAAATAATGGGTGAATGTACTTGCCATAAGAACTATACGTTGGATACTTTGATTCCTCAGGTGGGCGTGATCACAGATATCCGCCAGGAAACACCGGATGTAAAGACCTTCCGTGTCAATGCGCCGGAAGGGGGAAAACTCTTTGAGCATATGCCGGGGCAGTGTGCCATGGTATGTGCGCCGGGAATCAGTGAAGGTATGTTTTCCATTACCTCTTCGCCGACCAATAAAGAATATCAGGAATTCAGTATTAAGAAATGCGGGGTACTTACGGACTATCTGCACAGCCTGGAAGTGGGGGATGAGATTACTGTCCGTGGGCCGTATGGCAATTCTTTCCCGGTGGAAACGGAGTTAAAGGGGAAAAATCTCTTGTTTATCGCGGGAGGTATCGGCCTTGCCCCGCTTCGCTCTGTTATCAATTATGTCATTGATAACCGGGAGAATTACGGCGATGTGGATATTGTTTATGGTTCCCGGTCTGCCGATGACCTGGTGCAGCTCAAAGAGATTCAGGAGGTATGGATGAAGACGGAAGGCATCCGGGTACATCTGACCATCGACAGAGAACAGGACGGCTGGGACGGCCATGTAGGATTCGTTCCCAATTATGTAAAGGAACTGGGATTTGATACGGACAGGACGGCCCTTGTCTGTGGGCCTCCGATCATGATCAAATTCGTTCTTGCAGGACTTACGGAGCTTGGTTTTACGACAGAACAGGTATATACTACGCTGGAGCTGCGTATGAAATGCGGAGTCGGAAAATGCGGGCGCTGTAACATCGGCTCCAAGTATGTATGCAAGGACGGCCCGGTATTCCGGTTCGATGAAATTGACGAATTGCCTAACGAGTACTAGAGAAAGGAATGGTATACCAGCATGGAAAAGATGGTAAATGTATATTTTAGCGGTAAGAGATATAGCGTTCCGGCAGATCTTACGATTATGACAGCAATGGAATATGCCGGTTACACATGGAAAAGAGGGTGTGGATGCCGCCATGGGTTCTGCGGCGCATGTGCAACCATTTACAGGATCAAAGGGAAGAATGAGTTAAAAACCTGCCTTGCCTGCCAGACACAGGTAGAGGATGGTATGTATGTGGCAAGCATCCCGTTTTTCCCGACGGATAAGAGAACTTATGATATCAATGAGATCAAACCGACACAGCAGATCATGATGGAACTTTACCCGGAGATTTACAGCTGCATCGGCTGTAATGCATGTACAAATGCATGTACCCAGGATCTGAACGTAATGCAGTATATTGCTTATGCACAGAGGGGTGAGTTTGAAAAGTGTGCGGAGGAATCCTTTGACTGTATCGGATGCGGCTGCTGTTCCACCAGATGTCCGGCAGGAATTTCCCATCAGCATGTAGGCGTGCTGGCAAGGCGTCTGACGGGAAAATATATTGCGGCAGAGACAGAGCATTTGAAAAATCGTGTGGAAGAGATCAACAAAGGTAATTATGATGAACTGATCGAACAGATTATGCAGAAGCCGATCGAAGAAATGCAGGAACTTTATAATACAAGAGAGATTGAGAAATAAGGAGGGAATATCAATGTTTACACCAGAAATGCTTGAGTCCATTAAAAAAGTGGAAGCTACCAGAGCAGAGCGTATGGGCATGGAACCAAGACGTATGACAGCCGAAGAAAAAGATACCCTTCTTAAGGCTTATCATCCGGACTATAAGGCAGAAGGCTTCAAAGAAATTGCAGTGGGCCCCAATAAAGGTCAGAAGGCGCCTGCAGAGCTTGCAGACCTTCTGAATTCCAACAGCCGTCTGTTAGAGGAGGATATTGACGTTGACAAAATTGATTATGATGTTGACGTACTGGTGATCGGCGGCGGCGGAGCAGGCGCTTCGGCGGCGATTGAAGCCCACGAGGCAGGTGCCGGTGTCATGGTGGTTACCAAACTTCGTATCGGAGATGCCAACACGATGATGGCAGAGGGCGGAATCCAGGCGGCCGACAAAGAAAATGATTCACCGGTGCAGCATTATCTGGACGCTTTCGGAGGCGGACATTTTGCAGCAAGGCCGGAACTGCTTAGAAGGCTGGTCATGGAAGCGCCGGATGCAATCCAGTGGCTCAATAAGCTGGGCGTGATGTTCGATAAAGAAGAGGACGGACGCATGATCACGACTCACGGCGGCGGAACGTCAAGAAAAAGAATGCATGCATGCAAAGATTATTCCGGTGCAGAGATCATGAGAACACTCCGGGACGAGGTGATTAACCGCCAGATTCCGGTTATTGAGTTTACATCGGCAGTAGAACTGCTGAAGGATGAAAAAGGACAGGTGGCAGGAGCCGTACTCCAGAATATGGAGACCGGTGATTATATGGTGGCGAGAGCCAAAACAGTCATTATCGCCACCGGTGGGGCAGGACGGCTCCATTACCAGGATTTCCCGACTTCCAACCATTACGGCGCTACTGCCGACGGGCTGATTCTGGGCTATCATCTGGGTGCGCCCCTTCTTTATCAGGATACGATCCAGTATCATCCTACGGGCGTTGCATATCCGTCTCAGATCTTTGGGGCACTTGTGACGGAGAAGGTGCGTTCTCTCGGAGCTATGCTTGTAAATGCAGAAGGAGAGGCATTTATGCATCCTCTGGAGACAAGGGACGTATCTGCCGCATCTATTATAAGAGAATGTTCAGACAGAGGGAAAGGCGTAACGACTCCTCTTGGAAGCGGTGTCTGGTTAGACACTCCGATGATTGAGATGCTCGGCGGAGAGGGAACGATTGAAAAACGGATCCCGGCCATGCTGCGTATGTATTTGAAATACGATATTGATATGAGGAAGCAGCCGATCCTGATCTATCCGACCCTGCATTATCAGAATGGTGGACTGGAGATCGGCGGGGACGGATTTACGAAGGCAATCGACAATCTGCTGGTGGCCGGTGAGGCGGCAGGCGGAATCCATGGAAGAAACCGTCTGATGGGAAATTCTCTGCTGGATATTATCGTATTCGGGCGAAATGCAGGAAAAGCAGCTGCTGCGAAGGCGAAGAATGTAGAGCTTGGAAGAGCGACACTGAACCATATCCGGTCCTATGCAGAGGAACTGAAAGCCGCCGGCGTGAAGGCTGAGAATACAGCGCCGCTTTTACTTCCGCGCTATGCCCGCCACGAAAGATAGGACCGCACCAACTGAGATAGAAGGAAGGAAATACAAAAAATGGGAATTGTTACATGGTTTCAGGAAAGTATCTTGTCCAATACACTGATGATCGTATTTTTAATTGCGGTCATCGGTTATCTGGTAGGAAGTATAAAAATATACGGCATTGAGCTTGGAACGGCCGGTATTTTGCTTGTTGCACTGGTATTCGGACATTTCGGGTTTGAGATTCCGGATCTCGTACGGGAACTGGGCCTGATCTGTTTCGTGACTTCCGTAGGATTTATTGCGGGCCCGAAGTTTTTCCGTAATTTTAAGCTGAATGCCACCTCCTACATCCTTCTGGGCCTGATTATCATTGCGGCCGGAGCCCTTACCTGTGCAGGCATAATAACAGCCTTCGGCGTTCCGACAGAAATCAGTGTCGGTATGATGGCCGGGGCCCTTACCAGCACACCGGGACTCGCGGCTGCCCTTGAGGCGACCGGCTCCAATGCTGCCTCTGTAGGCTATGGTATCGCGTATCCGTTCGGAGTTGTGGGCGTTGTCCTTTTTGTACAGCTTGTACCTAAGATCCTGAAAACAGATATGGTGGAAGAACGGGCGAAGTTTGAGGCCGCTGCCAACGTGGGTGACGAGGAATTCAGGAAGACGAAGAAAGAAGAATTGTTCTATGCAGACAGCATGGGCTTCTTTCCGTTTTCTCTGGCAATCGCGTTTGGAATTGTGCTGGCGAAGATTCAGATTCCTCTTCCCGGAGGAGCTGTCTTTTCTCTGGGTACATCCGGCGGGCCGCTGATTGCAGGCTTGATTCTCGGACATTTCGGAAAAATTGGGAAATTAAGTGTAAAAGTAGAAAAACATGTGTTAGAATGTCTGAGGGAATTCGGTTTGGCATTGTTCCTGATCGGCGCAGGGGTTCAGGCAGGAGCAGGATTCGTGGAGATCCTGAAGGAGCAGGGTGTGCTGTTGTTTGTATACGGTGCGCTGATGACATTGGTTCCAATGCTTCTGGGCTATGCATTTGCCGTGAAGGTATTAAAGCTGAGCCTGTTCAATACCCTGGGCTCTATCTGCGGAGGTATGACAAGTACACCGGCTCTTGGGACTTTGATCCGTGTGACGGAAACAGATGATGTGGCGTCCGCTTATGCGGCAACTTATCCGGTAGCTCTCGTGTTTGTTGTGTTAGCATGCCAGTTTATCGGAATATTCTTATAATAAAAACGGAGGTGATTTTCTCATGCGGGAAATTAATGTACAGCAGATTACAGATGTTGTAGAAAAACTATGCATTGAAGCAAACCAGTATCTTCCTGAGGATGTGCAGTGTGCGATCAAAGGCTGCCGTTCATGTGAAGACTGGGAGATTGCTCAGGGTGTATTGGACAATATCATTACGAATTTTGAGATTGCAAAGGAGGAGCATGTGCCAATCTGTCAGGATACAGGTATGGCTTGTGTGTTCCTTGAGATTGGCCAGGATGTGCATCTGACAGGAGGCAGCCTTTCTGAGGCGGTGGATGAAGGTGTCCGCCGCGGCTATGACAAAGGATATCTCAGAAAATCAGTGGTGGGTGATCCTGTCCGCCGCGGCAATACCGGAGATAATACGCCGGCCATGCTTTATACGGAGATTGTTCCGGGCGGGCAGGTTAAGGTGACGGTAGGACCGAAGGGGTTCGGAAGCGAAAATATGAGCCAGATCCGGATGTTCAAGCCTTCAGCGGGGCTTCAGGGAATTAAGGACTTCATTGTGGAGGTCGTGGAGACTGCCGGGCCAAATCCATGCCCGCCGATGGTGGTGGGAGTCGGAATCGGCGGAACCTTTGATAAGGCCGCGCTTCTGGCAAAAAAAGCGCTGATGCGTCCTATTGATTCAGAAAATCCGGATCCATATTATGCAGATCTGGAAAAAGAGATGCTTGAAAAAATTAATGAACTCGGAATCGGCCCACAGGGCTTCGGCGGAAAGACGACCGCCATCGGCCTGAATATTGAGACGTTGCCGACCCACATCGCAGGTATGCCATGTGCAGTGAATATCAACTGCCATGTCACACGACACAAAACGGAGGTGATTTAGATGGCAACAAGAAAAATTACACTGCCTCTTACAGAGGAACTGGCTAAGACACTGCATGCCGGAGACAGTGTGCTGGTGACAGGGACGATCTATACTTCACGGGATGCCGGGCACAAGCGTATGTGCGAAGCTCTTGCAAGAGGGGAAAAGCTTCCGTTTGACCCTGCAGATGCCACCATCTATTATGTAGGTCCTACGCCGGCAAAACCCGGAAACGTAATCGGTTCAGCCGGTCCGACAACGAGCGGGCGCATGGATGCTTACGCCCCCACTATGATGTCCGTAGGTGCAAGAGGAATGATCGGGAAAGGAGCACGGCTTCCGGAAGTTGTTGACGCCATGAAGAAGTACAGCGGTGTGTATTTCGGCGCAATCGGCGGTGCAGGCGCGCTTCTTGCAAAATGTATAAAAAAAGCAGAGCTCATTGCATATGAGGATCTGGGGGCAGAGGCTCTCAGAAAGCTTTACGTGGAAGACATGCCTCTTGTTGTCATTATTGACAGTGAAGGAAATAACCTTTATGATGATGGGAGAAAATCTTACCTGGAGAGCAGGAACAAGTAATCATCCCGGAGGTGATTTCTTAATAAGAGAGGAAAAATGCAGATAAAACGAGAAAATGTTTCATTGATCAACAAAAATCATATGCCGATCCCATGGCATTCTTTTGCCGGGGAAAATGACAGTACGCCGGTGCGGGAGGCTTCTCTGATCGAAAAGTCAACAGTGGTAGGCCGTGTCGGTTTTATGCTCCTGTCCTGTGGGACAGGAGCATGGCGTGTCAGGAGTTCCATGAATGCGGTGGCAAGAGAACTTGGAATTACATGTGCCGCGGATATCGGACTGGTTTCCATTGAATTTACCTGTATTGACGGCGGGGAAAGCTATACGCAGGTTTTGACTCTGACTAATACCGGGGTCAATACATCGAAGCTTGCCAGGATAGAAACCTTTGTTTCGGATTTTCCCCAAAAATATTGTCATCTGTCAGTGGATGAGATTCACCAAAAGCTGGATGAACAGGATAAGGTGAAGGATTCTTACCGGCCTGTATCACTGGGGCTTGCCGCCGGTTTCGCCTGCAGCGCATTTACTCTGCTGCTTGGCGGAGGCCCTATTGAGATGTTCTGTGCGTTTTTCGGGGCTTTTGTGGGAAACTGGCTGAGGGTATTACTGATTCGGAGACGGTTTACCCTTGTCCTTCATGTGGCGGTCAGTGTTGCTGTGGCATGCCTTGTATATTCCGGGCTGTTTGAGATACTTGTGCTTACGGCAGGTGTTTCCATGCAGCATGAGGCGGGGTATATTTGTTCTATGTTGTTTATTATTCCGGGGTTCCCTTTTATCACAAGCGGAATTGATCTTGCCAAGCTGGATATGCGTTCGGGGCTTGAACGGCTTTTTTATGCGTTTTGGATCATTATGGTAGCTACGCTGGTGGCCTGGATTATGGCGCTGGCCCTGAAGCTGCGGCCTATGGATTTTATTCCTCTCGGCCTCAGTTCCCTGGAATTGCTGCTGTTCCGTGCGGCGGCAAGCTTCAGCGGTGTTTTCGGGTTTTCCATCATGTTCAACAGCCATTATAAAATGGCGGCGACTGCAGGAGTGATCGGTGCGGTGGTCAATACCCTTCGCCTGGAACTGATCGACTTGTTTGCCATCCCGCCTGCGGCATCTGCCTTTGTCTGTGTGTTTCTTGCGGGGATTATGGCTTCCCTGCTGAAGCCCTCCTCCGGATATCCCAGGATATCCATTACCGTTCCGTCTATTGTTATTATGGTTCCGGGACTTTACCTGTACAAGGCAATCTACAATCTGGGGACCGGGGTTATCACAGACGCGGCCCACTGGTTTACGGAGGCAATCCTTATTATGATCGCACTTCCCCTTGGGCTTATTTTTGCCAGGATCTTTACGGACAAGGAATTCCGGTATTCTATCTGATCTATGAAAAATAAAAGAAAATATGATAAGAACAGCGCTTTTATGAGCTCTCGGATGATCCGGGCGGTAAAAGAGCTGTTTTTTACTTTTAAAAATATTTATTTTGGTGTATAGTAATAAAGTAGTCATAAAAATTGGAGAAGTATTATGAGCGAAAAGATTGTATTGATAGATGGACACAGCATTTTGAACCGGGCTTTTTACGGACTTCCTGACCTGACGAACTCAGAGGGGCTTCACACGAACGCTGTCTATGGGTTTCTTACGATCCTGTTCAAGATTCTGGAGGAGGAAGAGCCGGAGTACCTGACGGTAGCTTTTGATGTACATGCCCCTACGTTCCGTCATAAGATGTACGGAGAATACAAGGGCACGAGAAAGCCTATGGCAGAGGAACTCAGGCAGCAGGTCCCGGTCATCAAAGAAGTACTGAAGGCCATGGGGATCCGTATTCTCGAGCAGGCAGGCCTGGAGGCAGATGACCTGATCGGAACGTTGGCAAAAAGAAGTGAAGAAAAGGGACTGGAGGTTTCTGTCATCTCAGGAGACAGGGATCTGCTCCAGCTGGCCACAGAGCATGTAAAGATTCGGATTCCCAAGACAAAGCAGGGAAGAACAGAGGTGGAAGATTATTACAGTTCTGACGTCAGGGAGCGTTACCAGGTGACGCCAGCAGAATTTATAGACCTGAAGGCACTGATGGGTGATACCGCGGATAACATCCCGGGGGTTCCAAGCATCGGAGAAAAGACTGCCACGAAGATCATTACCGAATATCATTCCATTGAAAATGCATATGCGCATGCGGATGAGGTAAAGCCGCCGAGGGCATCGAAAGCTTTAAAAGAACACTGGGATCTTGCCGTACTCAGCAAAACCCTAGCAACGATTGAGGTGAATGCTGTGTTTGACTATGATTTTGCACAGGCCAGGCTTGGCAATATCTATACGGAAGAGGCATATGGCTATTTTCAGAGGCTGCAGTTTAAAAACCTTCTGTCAAAGTTTGATGTTGCAGTGCCCTCTAATGCCGTGGAAGATCTCTTCCGCATGATTGAAAAGAAGGAGGAGGCCGAGAAGATCTTTGAGGAGGCAGGAGCTTCGGCATGTATCGGCGCGTCAATTTTTAAGGATACTGCACAGGTGCTTCCTCTGTTTGCGAACCAGGCTGGGATCGGAGGCGCAGCTCTCTGTTATGGGAAGAAGAATATTGTCTGTATCCGTTGCAGCGGGGAGGCGGAAACAGGGTGGCTGCTTGAAAGACTTCAGGAACTTGCCGGGAAGACAGAACATTTTGTGATGTTTGACCTTAAGTCTGCCATGGATCATATCAGGATCCAGCGGCAGGAGAACTGTTTTGACGCTGCGGTAGCGGCATATCTTCTGAATCCGCTGAAGAGCGACTATACGTATGAGGATGTGGCAAGAGAGCAGCTTAATCTGCTGATCGAGGAGAAATCCGACCTTTATATAAAAGCCTGCTATGAGGCATATACGGCATACCAGTCCTTCGGGATCCTGAGGGACAAGCTGAGAGAGGCCGGTCTTTTGAAGCTTTTTGAGGAGATAGAGATGCCCCTTGTCTTTACGCTGTACGATATGGAACAAAACGGTGTCAGGATCCGTGCAGAAGCGCTGAAGATTTACGGGGATCAGCTTGGAGATAAGATTACGGAACTTGAGAAGGAGATCTATGAGGAGGCCGGGGAGACATTTAACATTAATTCTCCGAAGCAGCTGGGGGCAGTGCTGTTTGAAAATATGAAGATTCCGGGCGGCCGCAAGACCAAGACCGGCTATTCCACAGCGGCGGATGTTCTGGAAAAGCTGGCTCCTGATTATCCGGTGATCGCAAAGATCCTGGAATACCGTCAGCTTGCAAAGCTGAAATCCACGTACGCGGACGGACTTGCAAATTATATCTGTGAGGACGGCCGGATCCACGGGAAGTTCAATCAGACTGTAACAGCCACCGGGAGGATCAGCAGTACAGAGCCGAATCTTCAGAATATCCCGGTACGCGTGGAACTGGGGCGGCTGATCCGCAAGGTATTCGTGCCGGAGGACGGATATGTGTTTGTAGATGCAGATTATTCCCAGATTGAACTGCGGGTTCTGGCGCATTGTTCGGGAGATGTTCAGCTGATCCAGGCCTATAAGGAAGCGGCAGATATTCACAGGATCACGGCTTCTCAGGTATTCCATGTTCCTTTCGGGGAGGTGACGGATCTGCAGCGGCGCAATGCCAAGGCAGTGAATTTTGGAATTGTATACGGGATCAGTTCTTTCGGGCTCAGCCAGGATCTGAGTATTACCAGGAAGGAAGCCGCAAAATATATCGAAGATTATTTCCACACATATCCCGGGATTAAAGCATTTCTCGACGATACGGTGAAGCATGCCAAAGAGATGGGCTATGTTGTGACGCTGTTCGGGAGAAGACGTCCGGTTCCGGAGCTTGCATCCAGTAATTTTATGCAGCGTTCTTTTGGGGAGAGGGTAGCTATGAATGCGCCGATCCAGGGCAGTGCCGCAGATATTATGAAGATTGCGATGATCGGAGTCAACAGGCAGTTAAAGGAAAAGAAGCTGAAATCAAAGCTGGTGCTGCAGGTTCACGATGAATTGCTGATCGAAGCCCACCAGTCAGAGGTAGATACCGTAAAGCAGATATTAAAGGAAGAGATGGAGCAGGCGGCATCCCTGGATGTACCGCTTGAGATAGATATGCATACAGGAGACAACTGGTATGAAGCAAAATAAGAGGTGGATAACATGAAAGTCATAGGATTAACCGGCGGAGTCGGAGCAGGTAAGACACAGGTTCTGGAGTATCTGAATGATAAGTACGGGGCATCTGTCTGTCAGGCAGATGAAGTGGCGAGGCACCTGCAGAGAAAAGGCACGGAAGTATATGAGGCCATTACAGCGCATTTCGGCGGCGGGATTTTGGAAAAGAACGGAGAACTCTGCAGGGAAAAGCTTGCACAGATCGTATTTTCTGACAGGAAGGAGCTGGCGGCGTTGAATGCGATCGTCCATCCGGCTGTAAAAGAAGAGATCCGAAGGAAGATTGCCTGCGAGGAACGGAAGAACACCAACTTATTTATACTGGAGGCGGCGCTTCTGATTGAAGACCACTATGATGAGATCTGCGATGAATTATGGTACGTCTATGTAAAGGCAGAGACCCGCAAAAAGCGTCTGGTATACGCGAGGGGCTATCCGGCGGAGAAGATTGAGGAAATTATGGCGGCCCAGCTTTCTAAGGAGATGTATCTGAGATACTGTCACAGAGTGATCGACAATAATGGTGTGTTCGCAGAGACAATGCTTGAGCTGGACCGGATTATCCGTGAATTGTAGAAGACAGAAATAAAAAACAGCTATAATATACAGATAGGAGACTGACATGAGAATATGCAGCATTGCCAGCGGAAGCAGTGGAAATTGCATTTACATAGGGGATGATACGACGCATCTTCTGGTGGATACCGGGATCAGTAAAAAAAGAATTGAGTCCGGGCTCGGGAAACTGAATATCAAAGGAGACGATCTGAACGGAATCCTGATCACCCATGAGCATATCGACCATATCCAGGGGCTGGGGGTATTCAGCAGAAAATATGAAATTCCCGTCTATGCTACCAGGGGAACTATTGAGGGGATCAGAAAGGTGAAATCACTGGGCAGGATACCGGAAGGTCTTCTGCATGAGGTGGAGACAGACCGGGTTTTCCGGCTCGGGGACATGGATATCCGCCCTTTTCGGATTTCCCACGATGCAGGCGAGCCCTCCGGATACCGGATAGAAAACGGCAAAAGGGCTATGGCGGTGGCTACAGACCTGGGAAAATATGATGATTATATCATAGAAAATCTGAAGAACCTCAACGGAATTGTGCTGGAGGCAAACCATGATCTGCACATGCTTGAGGTAGGGCCGTACCCCTATCCGCTGAAGAAGAGAGTCATGGGTGATCTGGGACACCTGTCTAATGAATCGTCCGGCCGGCTTCTGTGCGATATCCTGCACGATGATCTCGGGTGCGTAATGCTGGGCCATCTGAGCAAGGAAAATAATTACGAGCATCTTGCCTATGAGACTGTAAAGCTGGAGATTACTTTAGGAGACAACCCTTATCACGGCGAGGACATCCGTATGCTGGTGGCAAAGAGGGATGATGTATCCGAGGTAGTAAATTTATAAGTGATAAATGATAAAATGTAAGGAAGACGAGGAAGAAAATATGGGAAAAGTAGCAATTGTAACAGACAGCAACAGCGGCATCACACAGAAAAAAGCTAAAGAAATGGGGATCCGTGTGATTCCCATGCCATTCTACATTAATGAGGAATTGTTTTATGAAGATATCACTTTGACGCAGGATGAATTTTATCAAAGACTTGCCGAGGATGCAGAGATCTCTACATCTATGCCGTCTCCCGGGGATATCATAGAGCTGTGGAAGGAACTTCTCAGGGAATACGATGAGATTGTACATATCCCGATGTCAAGCGGCCTTAGCAGTTCCTGTGAGACCGCCCTTATGCTTTCTCAGGAATTTGAAGGGAAAGTGTATGTGATTGATAATCAGAGGATATCGATTACACAGAGAAGATCCGTGGACGATGCCGTTTCCATGGCTCAAAAGGGGATGTGCGGCAAGGAGATTGCAGAGCTTCTGATGAAGGAAAAGCTGGAGGCCAGTATTTATATTACCGTGGATACGTTAAAATACCTGAAAAAAGGCGGGCGCGTTACTCCGGCAGCGGCAGCCATCGGTACAGTTCTGAACCTGAAACCGGTTCTGCAGATCCAGGGGGAAAAGTTAGACGCTTTTTCAAAAGCCCGTGGATGGAAGTCTGCAAAAAAGACGATGCTGGATGCCATAGATAAAGATCTGAATACACGTTTTGCAGGAAAGAAGATGAACCTGGACATTGCCTATACCTGTTCTGAGGAAGAGAAAGATCAGTGGGTCGGGGAGGTAAAAGCACGGTTCCCGGGATATGAGATGTATGTGGATCGTCTGTCCCTCAGTGTTTCCTGTCATATCGGCCCGGGTTCCATGGCAATTGCATGCTCGAAAGTCCTGGATGTCTAAAATGTCTGAAAAGGAGATCACTTTATGGATTATGCAAAAGAATCTTTAAAATTACACGAACAATGGAAAGGAAAAATCGAGGTTACAGAGACGGTTCCGGTAAAGTCGAAAGAGGATCTCGCCCTTGCCTATACACCGGGAGTGGCCGCTCCTTGTCTGGAGATCCAGAAGGATATCAGTAGAAGCTATGAGCTGACCCGCCGGCATAATATGTGCCTGGTGGTGACAGATGGCTCTGCAGTGCTGGGGCTTGGCGATATCGGCCCGGAAGCCGGTATGCCGGTTATGGAAGGAAAATGTGTGCTTTTTAAAGCTTTCGGCGGTGTAGATGCATTTCCGATGTGCATAAAAAGCCAGGATGTAGATACCATTGTGGAGACGATCTATCAGGTGTCAGGAAGTTTTGGGGGAGTCAATCTGGAAGACATTTCCGCTCCGCGCTGTTTTCAGATTGAAAAGAAACTGAAGGAACGCTGCGATATTCCAATCTTTCATGACGATCAGCACGGCACAGCCATCATTACTTTGGCCGGTCTCATGAACGCCCTGAAAGTTACAGGAAAGAGAATCCATGAAATAAAGATAGTTATGAACGGCGCAGGAGCAGCCGCAATAGCGATTGCCAGGCTCCTTCTGAAAAGCGGGGTCAGAGACGTAACGCTCTGTGACCGGAACGGGGCTATTTACGAAGGCCGCGAGACGGGGATGAATGACATAAAAAAAGAAATGGCTCTGATTACAAATCTTTCAAAAAAATCAGGGACACTTGCCGAGATGATAAAAGGCGCAGATGTATTTATCGGTGTCAGTGCTCCGGGAGCTGTTACGGTTGATATGGTAAAAACTATGAATCGGGATGCCATTGTGTTTGCCTGTGCAAATCCGACGCCGGAGATCTTTCCTGAGGATGCAAAGGCAGGCGGCGCCAGAGTAGTGGCAACGGGAAGGAGTGATTTCCCTAACCAGATCAATAACGTGCTTGCGTTTCCAGGAATCTTCCGGGGAGCCTTTGATGTACGAGCAAGGGATATTAATGACGAGATGAAGATTGCAGCGGCAAAAGCACTGGCAGGGCTGATCAGTGACGAAGAACTGCACGAAGATTATATAATTCCTGCGGCATTTGACGAGCGGGTCGGAAAGACAGTGTCAGAAGCCGTTGCGAAAGCTGCTAGAGAAAGTGGTGTGGCGCGGAAGTAAAACTTTGGAAGGGAGCTGCAGAAATGGAAAATAATATGGAAAAAAATGTGGAAGAAATTACAGAAACACCGTTTCAGGAGCAGACAGAATGTTCTGGCTATACAGATCCCAATGAGGGGGTAAAATGTTATGAAGAACAACAGTTTCAGGACGGCGGCTATCAGCAGAATCAACAGCCCCGGGATGATGGGTATCGGAAGAGCCGGCAGTTCGAGAATACGAATTATCAGTATAGTCAGCAGTTCCAGGATCAACCGGATCAGCAGTCCCGGCAATACCAGGAGCAATATCGTGCGGCCTATCAGCAGCAGTATTATCACAATTATGACGTCCGGCAGATGGATACAAGCCCTATGTCAATGGGAGACTGGCTGCTTACAATTCTGGCGGTACTGCTTCCGTGTGCAGGAGTAATCCTTTATTTTGTATGGGCATTTGGCAGCCGCGGAAATATCAACCGCAGGAATTACTCCAGGGCAATGCTGATTGTAATGGGCGGATTTCTTGTTATTTATGTTATGATATTTATGATAACCTGTGTAATCGGGATGGATTATTATTACTATTATTAGATATCAGGCAATAAAATCCCCGCAGGAAACTGTATGCAGCGCCATACGGATCCTGCGGGGGATTTTTCTTAATAAGGATGTTTTTTCAGGAAATTAGCAGAATAATGCACTTTATTGTCCGATGTCACGAATACTGCATCTACATTGTTTAACTGGTTGACAAGGGCAAGAGCCTCCTGATATCCTTTCAGGAAACATACTGTGCTCAATGCGTCGGCAGTCAGAGAAGAAACCGTTATGATCGAAACGCTGTACAGGTCTGTTTCACATGGCATTCCTGTTTTAGGATCCAGCACATGATGATAGATTTTTCCGTCCTTCTCAAAATAACGCTGGTAGTTTCCGGTGGTAACCACAGATTTGTCTGAGATCTTTACGGAAGCAATTGCTTCTCCGCTTTTGTCAAAAGGTTTCTGTATGGCAATATTATAATCGGAGCCGTCAGCCTTTGTCCCCAGAGTCAGCACATTGCCGCCAAGATTGATTACTGCATGCTTCACGCCGTTTTCTTTCAGATAATCTTTCAGGCGGTCGGCAATATAACCTTTGGCAATTGCTCCTACATCAAGCTGTGTGTTCGGATCTGTCAAGGTAACCGTATTGTTTTTCAGTATAATGTTCTGGAAATTTACATGGTTTTTGGCGGCGGCAACCGCATCAGCTGCAGGAATTACAGGCTCCTCAGATTTAAAATCCCACAGGTTTGACACGGAACCTATTGTAATATCAAAAGCTCCCTGGGACAGCCGGCTGTAATACAGCCCTTTTTTAATGATTGTGATCATGTCGTCAGAAACTTCAACCGGCTGCCCGGCTGCCTGATTGATCTTGGATATCTCGCTGTTTTCATTGGTTTTTGAAAACATGGCGTCATATTTCTTGCAGATGTCTTCACATCCTTTGATGACCTCTTCGTCAGAATAATCCAGGATCTCTACTTTTATTACGGTATCAAACAGAGTGTCTGAATAGGTCAGATCCCGTTTTTTAGACAGTGCGGAACAGCCGCTTAAACCTGATAATAATGCGACGGCTACGATGGCCGCAAGGATTCTTTTATATCTCATAAAAACACCTCTTAATTATAGAATAATAGAGTGCGGTCTGTGTGCAGATTCACTCTTATGCACATTATACCATGAAAATTAAGATATGCAATCGAACATGTGATTGCACGGAAAGATTTCTTGTGTTAGAATAGAACGCAGAGAGGTAGAGCAAACATGAAAATTATTATGAAATTAAAGAAAAAAGACTGGTTACTTATTATCATTATCATATGCGTTGCAGGACTTGCATTTTTTCTGCACGAGAAAATCGGCGGACGAGGTGCAAACTGCGTCACGATAAAAGTGGACGGGACGATCCAGGGCGTTTATTCACTTGCGGAAGATCAGGAGATTGTGATCAATGACGGATCCAATATACTTTTGATCAGGAATCAGGAAGCAAATATGAAGGAGGCAGACTGCCCGGATCAGCTCTGCGTACATCAAAAACCAGTATCCAAAAACCATGAGAGCATTATCTGCCTTCCGAATAAAGTAATCGTAGAAGTGGACAGCAGTGAGAACAGTGAGTTTGATGCTGTTGCGAATTAGGAGGGATCGCTGAAAGTGAAGAGCAGAGTTGCATACTTTGGCGTATTTACAGCGCTGGCGATGATCTTAAGTTATGTCGAGACTTTGATACCGGTTTCAGTCGGAATTCCGGGGGTCAAGCTTGGGCTTGCGAATCTGGTGATTGTGATCGCGCTTTACAGGCTGCGCCTTTCGGAAGCCTTTTTGCTGTCTGTTGTGCGTGTGCTTTTGTCCGGGTTCCTGTTCGGCAACTATTTCAGCATTATTTACAGCCTGGCAGGGGGACTGCTCAGTCTGACCGTGATGGCGGTCATGAAGAGCCGGGAAGGCTATAGTGTCGCGGGCGTCAGTATTGCAGGGGGTGTGTTCCACAATGTGGGACAGCTTATGATTGCGGCCTTTGTGGTGGAAACGTTCAGTGTAATCTACTATATCCCCGTGCTTCTGATCGCAGGGATGCTTACAGGACTTCTCATAGGGATCGTTGCAGACGAGATGCTCAAAAGGCTGGCAAATGTATTATTTTAAAAATCTTGGGAGGAATTATGATACATTATATAAAGGGTGAGTTGATTGCTCTGGAAGAGGATAAGGTGATCGTGGATGTGGGAGGAGTAGGGTACGGAATTTTTATGTCGGTACATTCTATGAGTATGCTGCCGCAGGCCGGCAGGGAAGTCTGCATCTATACTTATCTGAATGTGAAAGAGGATGCCATGCAGCTGTTCGGTTTCCTGACCAGGGATGATCTCAGGGTATTTAAACTGCTGATCGGCGTCAATGGCATCGGGCCGAAAGGAGGTCAGTCGGTCCTGTCTGTACTTTCTCCGGACGATCTTAGATTTGCGGTGATGTCCAATGATGTAAAGGCCATCTCGGCCGCGCCGGGAATCGGAAAAAAAACGGCGGAAAAACTCATTCTTGAGTTGAAGGACAAGCTGAAGATCGAGGATGCTCTGGAGCATTCTGTCCAGGGAGCGGAAGTTTCCGGCACGGGCAGCGGCTACAGTGAGGTGCAGAGCGAGGCAGTGCAGGCTTTGACGGCGCTGGGTTACGGGAGCACTGAGGCATTAAAGGCTGTAAAAAAAGTTGAGATTTTGGATGGTACAGATGTAGAGACTGTACTAAAACAAGCATTGAAACATATCGCATTCTGATGTGAGGTGGAGGAGCATGAGCAGACGAATTATCACAACAGAGAATCTGGAAGAAGATATCAAACATGAGAACAGTCTTCGTCCACAGCTTCTGGATGACTATATCGGTCAGGAAAAAACAAAGGAGATGCTTAAAGTATACATTGAAGCTGCAAAGGAGCGGGGGGATGCCCTGGATCATGTTTTGTTTTATGGACCTCCGGGACTTGGGAAGACGACGCTTGCCGGAATTATGGCCAATGAAATGAATGTGAACATAAAGGTCACTTCCGGCCCGGCCATTGAGAAACCCGGAGAGATGGCGGCAATCCTCAATAATCTTCAGGAAAAAGATGTTCTTTTTGTGGATGAGATCCATCGTTTGAACCGGCAGGTGGAAGAAGTCCTCTATCCGGCAATGGAGGACTATGCCATTGATATTATGATTGGGAAAGGCGCTTCTGCCCGTTCCATCCGTCTGGATCTTCCGAAATTCACGCTGGTGGGAGCGACTACAAGAGCAGGCATGCTGACAGCTCCGCTCAGAGACCGGTTCGGTGTTGTGAACCGTATGGAGTATTACACAATTCCGGAGCTTAAGACTATTATTCTGAGATCTGCAGGGGTGCTTGGTGTAGGTATTGACGATCAGGGGGCAGATGCGCTTGCCAGAAGATCGAGAGGAACACCGAGACTTGCCAACCGACTGTTAAAGAGAGTCCGGGACTTTGCACAGGTAAGGTACGACGGGTATATTACAGAGGAGGTGGCGAACAATGCACTGGATCTTCTGGATGTGGACAAAGAAGGCCTGGATCAGACAGACCGGGATCTTTTGCTTGCAGTCATTCAGAAATTCGGCGGCGGACCGGTAGGCCTTGACACGCTGTCTGCCTCTATAGGCGAGGATGCCGGTACGATTGAGGATGTGTACGAACCGTATCTTTTAAAAAATGGTTTTATCCAGAGAACACCTAGAGGACGTGTTGTGACCGAGAAGGCATACGTACATTTGGGGATTTCCTGTGAAAATGAATAAAAACAGTTGGCTTTTTACAGAAGTTTAGTTTATAATAGGTTACAGAAACTATAAAGGGTTGCAGGAGGCTTTTATGGCATCATCAAAAAATTTTACGGAAGTACTAATAGGTGGTAAAGTTTTTACCTTGAGCGGATTCGAGAGTGAAGACTATCTGCAGAAGGTGTCTACTTATCTGAACCATAAGCTGGAGGAATGTTCCAGCAGCGAAGGATACCGCAAGCAGAGTGCAGAGACCAGAAGCGTTCTTCTTGCACTCAATATTGCAGATGATTACTTTAAGGCTAAGAAGCAGGGGAGTTCTCTTGAGAATGATATCGAAGAGAAAGATAAAGACATGTATGATCTGAAGCATGAGTTGATTTCTGTTCAGATCAAGCTTGAAAATGCGGAAAAGGCAATGGACAAGTTAAAAGAGGACAACAAGGAGCTTCAGATGAAAATTGTTCAGTTAGAGACTGAGATGAAGAATAAGCGCAAGTAAGGCTGTCGGTGGACAGCCTTTTTTAACATAAGGAGAAATAGATGTTGGGCAAAAAAGTGGAAATATTAGCGCCGGCCGGATCCTGCGAGAGTCTCAGGGCGGCAGTATGTGCAGGGGCAGATGCTGTGTATATCGGGGGAAGCAGATTCGGGGCAAGAGCCTATGCAGAAAATCCGGACGAAGAGCAGCTGTTAGAGGCAATTGATTATGTACATTTACACGGAAGAAAAATATATATGACGGTAAATACCCTTTTAAAAGATAACGAGCTGGCGCAGCTCTATGAGTATCTTCTGCCCTATTATGAACGTGGGGTTGACGCCGTGATCGTGCAGGATCTGGGGGTTCTTGATTTTGTGAAGGAACATTTTCCGGGGCTTCCTGTCCATGTGAGTACGCAGATGACCGTGACCAATGCATTGGGGGCGGCGTTTTTTAAGGGAAAGGGTGCAGAGAGGATCGTGCCGGCGAGAGAACTGAACCTTCAGGAAATCCGTCAGATGAAAGACCGTACCGGCCTGGAGATAGAATGCTTTGTCCATGGCGCCCTGTGTTATTGCTATTCCGGACAGTGCCTGATGAGCAGCCTGATCGGAGGAAGAAGCGGAAACAGAGGGCAGTGCGCCCAGCCCTGCCGGCTTTCCTATGAAGTTTCCGGCGGAAAACCATCCGATATATTAAGCCTTAAGGATCTGTGTACCATAGAGATGCTTCCGCGTCTGATCGGCGCAGGGATTGACTCTTTTAAGATTGAAGGAAGAATGAAGCAGCCGGAATATGTGTATACTGTAGTCAGTGTATACAGGAAATATGTGGATCTGTATTATGAGGGCGGTTCAGAAAATTTCCGGGTGTCAGGAGAAGATATGAAGCTCCTGCAAGGAGCCTACAGAAGAAGAGGATACTGTGAAGGATACTATGAGCAGAACAACGGCAAAAATATGATTTCATTTAAACGTCCGGTTTCCGGCACGGAGGATGTAGGTCCGGTACCTGCTGATTATAAAATAAAAGAAAAAATTAATGGAGAATTAATACTTTTTCCGGAAAGTAGTGCTAAAATAAGTCTGGAATACAATGGAAAAAAAGTAAAATACGAGGGCGCTACCGTGCAGAAAGCGCAGCGGCAGCCTCTGACAGAAGAGCGGATCCGCAGGCAGATGTATAAAACCGGCAAAACGGAGGTTGAATTCGGAAGACTTGATATTACAATGTCAGAGGATATATTTCTTCCGATGCAGGCCCTGAATGAACTGCGGAGAGAGGGAATCCGCCTGCTCCGTCAGGCGATCACCGACGGATACCGCAGGGAGACAGCGGCTGAAGGAGTCACATACAAGTCAGAAGAACCTGCTGAGCCTGCCGGGGCCAGGATCCGGCTTAGTGTACTCGTCAATGATGAGGCGCAGCTTCGTGCGGCCATTGATATGGAGCGGATTACGGTTGTCTATGTGGACAGTTCCGTCAGGGTTTCAGACGAGACCAGAAAAAAGCTCCTTTCCTGCCGGAAGAATGAGAGCCGCATAAAAAGGTTTATTCTTGCAATGCCCTTTATTTTCCGTGAGCAGGCAATCCAGGCGTTTGAGGAGGCATCTCCGGACATGGAAGAGCTGTATGACGGTGTCCTGATCCGGAACTGGGAGAGTTATATGTGGCTCTCCGGGCGTGGATATCAGAAGGAGATTTTTTCTGATCATAATATCTATGCTTTTAACCAGAGAAGTAAAGCATTTCTTAAAAAGGAAAGGATTTCCGGAATTACGGCTCCGGTGGAATTAAACAGCCGGGAGCTTCTAAGACTCGGTATTCAGGGGGCCAGCTTTATTGCATATGGGTATCAGCCGGTCATGATAAGTGCAAACTGTATTGTGAAAAATACAAAGGGTTGTACGAAGAAGCAAAGCATGTTGTTTCTGTCAGACCGGTATCATAAAAAGTTTGCAGTTAAAAATGAATGCAGATACTGCTATAATGTAATTTATAATTCGGCGCCTTTGATGCTGCTTCATCAGGCCGAGGAGATTAAAAAACTCAGACCGGCATATGTAAGACTTGATTTTACGATGGAGACGGAGGCAGAGATGAGGGAAATCGTCCGTCTGTATTCCGAAGTATTTCTGGACGGGCACAATGCCGGAGTGCCTGAGATGGAATACACAAAAGGTCATTTTAAAAGGGGAGTAAAGTAGGTGAGAGTTTGGTAAATATCATTGTGGAATTGTCAAAATATGTGATCATACTTTTGATAACTATGTATACTTATTTTTGTTTCAGTATTTTCGGTTATCAGGATCCGGATAAAAAGCAGTATCTGTTAAGAAGACAGAATGTACTTATGTTTATGATGCATATTGTTGCATTCCTGGTTATGTACCTGGAGACAGAGGATATAAAGCTGCTTGCATTTTATGCGATGCAGGTAGTACTGTTTGGGGCCACTATTTTAATTTATACGATGGTGTACCCGAAGATATCCAGACTGGTAGTCAACAATATGTGTATGCTGCTCTGCATCAGCATGATCATGCTGACAAGACTGAAGTATGCAAGTGCGGTGAAACAGTTCATGATCGCGGCTGCCGCTATCGGCCTAAGCCTGGTGATCCCGGTAATTATCCGCAAGTTTAAGTTGTTTTCTGAATGGAGGAACCTGTATGCCGCCGTAGGTATCGTTTCTCTTGGGGCAGTGATCGTGGTTGGCAATGTGTCCGGAGGCGCTATGCTGGGATTTGAGGTTGCAGGGATCAATATTCAGCCGTCGGAACTTGTGAAGATTGTATTTGTGTTTTTTGTGGCATCCAGCTTCAAACAGTCTCTGGAGTTCAAAAATATTGTGGTTACGACGGCGCTGGCAGCATTTCATGTATTGATCCTTGTAGCATCCAAAGACCTGGGGGCGGCATTGATTATTTTTGTGGTATATCTTACAATGCTGTATGTGGCTACGAGGCAGCCGCTTTATATATTGGCCGGCCTCGGGGCAGGAAGTGCAGCGTCTGTCGGCGCATATTATATTTTTAATCATGTGCGGGTTCGTGTGGTCGCATGGAAGGATCCGTTTGCGGCATATGACAACGGCGGGTATCAGGTGGCGCAGTCTCTGTTTGCCATCGGTACGGGAAGCTGGTTTGGCATGGGCCTCTTTCAGGGGGAGCCGAAGACGATACCTGTGGCGGAATCTGATTTTATTTTTGCTGCGATTTCGGAGGAGATGGGGCTTATTTTTGCCCTTTGTATGATTTTGATCTGCGTCAGCTGTTATGTTATGTTTTTGAATATTGCCATGCAGCTTCATAACATGTTTTATAAACTTGTTGCCCTTGGCCTTGGCACCTGCTATATATTTCAGGTGTTCCTGGCTATCGGCGGTGTAACGAAGTTTATCCCGTCTACCGGAGTGACGATCCCGCTGGTCAGCTACGGCGGAAGTTCACTTCTTAGTACGATCATTATGTTTGCGATCATTCAGGGGCTTTATATATTAAGAGAAGACGAGGAAGAGGATATTGAAAGAAAGAAAAAGGAAAGGCTACGAGCAAAGAGAGGCAGACAGGAAGTGGAGGCGCGAAGAAGAAAAGCGCCGGATGTCCAGGAAAGACCGAAAAGAGGTCCGGAAAGAAGAACGGCGCCAGGCAAAGAAAAAGCGCGCCACAAACAAAGAATTCGCTAGAGTCACATATGTATTTGTCGGCTTGTTCCTGATCATGATGGGATATATTGCATATTTTAATGTGGTAAAAAGCAGAGAGATTATCAGGAATTCCCATAACGCGAGGCTTGATTCACTGGCGGATCGTGTGGTGAGAGGAAAGATCCTGGATAAGAACGGCAAGGTACTGGCTCAGACCAATGTATCGGAAGACGGGACGGAGATCCGGGAGTATCCATACGGGGATATGTTTGCCCATGTAGTCGGTTACAGCAGCAAAGGGAAATCCGGCCTTGAGTCTGCAATGAATTTTGAACTTCTGACTTCCAATGCATTTTTTCTGGAAAAGATGAAAAGAGAATTCCAGGACGAGAAGAATATCGGAGATAATGTAGTTACGACACTGGACGTTTCGCTTCAGGAGGCGGCATACGATGCTCTTGGGAGTTCCAAAGGTGCGGTAGTAGTTCTGGAGCCGGATACAGGAAAGATTCTTGCTATGGTATCCAAACCGGATTTTGATCCGGGCAGTGTGGCCGAAAACTGGGAATCGCTGAATGCTGATGAAAATGCAGTCCTGCTGAACCGTGCGACGCAGGGGCGATATGCGCCGGGATCTACCTTTAAGGTTGTGACTGCACTGGAATTTCTAAGAGAAAGTGCTTCTGTGCCTTCATACACCTATCAATGCACCGGCGAGATTGAAGCCGGTTCCAGCAAGATCCACTGCTTTGGCGGGAAAGTGCATGGAGAAGTGGATTTCAGAGACAGTCTGGCTTATTCCTGCAACACTTCTTTCTGCAGCATCGGAGCAGGACTTGATATCGGGAAGTTTCAGAAGACATCCAGGGAACTGCTGTTTGACTCAAAACTTCCCTGTGACCTTCCGTACAATAAGAGTTCTTTTACGCTGAAAAAGGATGCAGGAACGGCAGAGAAGATGATGACAGCCATGGGGCAGGGACAGACACAGGTAAGTCCGTACCATATGGCGCTGATTACGTCTGCCATTGCTAACGGAGGCTCCTTGATGAGACCTTATCTGGTAGATTCTGTGACAAATTATACGGGTGCTGTGATTGACGAGAATAAACCGGAAAAATACAGGACACTGATGACCTCCGATGAGGCCGCGCAGCTGAAAGATTATATGACCAGCGTTACTGATTATGGTACGGCGTCTGTATTAAACGGAAGGGGTTATACAACTGCGGGAAAAACCGGCACTGCAGAGTATAGTTCAGATAAAGAAAAGGATCATTCCTGGTTTGTAGGTATTGCCAATGTTGACAATCCGGATCTTGTGATCAGTGTGATCATCGAATCCTCGGATGGTTCCGCGAAAGCCGTCAACGTGGCGAAGAAGGTCTTTGATACCTATTATAGCCGGTAGAAGAGAAAGGCAAGGAAGGTCAGTCCATGAAATATTATAAAGATCTGTATATAACAGATGCACTGAAAAAGAAAAAAAATAAAATTATAAAAAAAATGGAGGCCGGGAAATTTATACCCGGTATCCATATTATCACGCTGGCCGCTAATCCAAAAAACCACCTGGAAATCTGGCATTATCCGATCCTGCTTCAGCCGTCATTTCCTAAAAAAGACTTTTTTGTAGTGGGAATCACAAAAGGATACGAAGAAGCATTAGAATTTGTGGAAGAAATTGTGCAGGAAGTGTATAATAAGACAGAAGGTACGGATATCCGTTCTTATATATTGAGCAAAGTGCAGGAAGGTTAAGATGCTACATATATTGTTAGTGATTTTGAAGTTCATAGGAATCATAATCGCGGCAATACTGGGAATACTTGTATTGTTGGTTTGTATTGTACTTTTTGTCCCTATAAAGTATGAGGTTCAGGGGAAATGCGGGGGAAGAATTGACAGCCTGAAGGGAAAGGCCAGAGTTACGTGGCTGCTGAGTCTCTTCCGGGCAGATCTGTATTATAAGGATGGGAATTTTAAATGGCGCCTGGGTTTTGCCATTTTTAAAAGAGCATCCGGCGGTCAGCCGGATACGGAAAAAGATACAAAAAAGGATACGATAAGAAAAAAGAAAGCAGATACAAAGAAAGAGAAAGGAGATCAAGATGAAAAAGAACAGAAAATCAGTGATGAGAAACTGGAAGAGAGTAAAGAAAAGCTGGAAGAAGCTGCAGCGGAAGCGCTTATGGAAGAAGAGCCTGAAGAAATGGAAAAAACTGAAGGTATTGAAAGCGATCCGAAAGAATCCGAAGAAGTGGGACAAGGCTGTGAAGAAGCAGATGAAGAAACTGATGAAGAAACGTCCGCAGTGGATCAAGAACCTGAACAAGACAAAGACGATACTGAGAGAAAAGGGAATCACATATTACAAAAAGTTAAGGCCGTCTGTGAAAAGATAAAATGTACATTTGAGAAATTCTGTGATAGAATAAGGCTGTTGAAGAAAAAAAAAGGCAGGCTTGTGGAGTTTGTACATGACGAGACGCACAGGAGAGCTTTTTCAAAGGTCAAAAAGGAATTGTTCTGGTTCCTTGGGAAGTTGAAGCCCGGGAAGGTGGAGATTAAGGTCCGATACGGCTTTGAAGATCCATACTATACCGGCAAGGTACTGGCGGGGCTCAGCATACTGTATCCCTTTCTGGGTGACAGTACAGAGATCATACCCGATTTTGAGCATAAGGTGTTAGATGGAGGCGTTTGTGTCAAAGGCCGTATAAGGCTCAGCCATGCTGCGTGTCTTGCGTGGAAACTTTTCTGGAACAAAGATGTCAGGCAGTCTTACGGAGACATTAAAAATTTCCGGTTATAAAGTATATGTGATGTATTGAGGAGGAATTGTAATGGCGGATGTGAATTTTAAAGGAACAGTAGAGGCTCTTTTTCGTGGGATGGACGGAGTCGTTTCATCCAAAACCGTGGTAGGAGATGCGATCCATATCGGGGATACGATCATTCTCCCTCTGGTGGATGTATCATTTGCCGTGGGCGCCGGAGCTTTTAGTGAGGAAAAAAAGGAAAAGGGTGCCGGGGGGCTTGGGGGTAAAATGACCCCGTGTGCGGTACTTGTCATTCAGGATGGAAAGACCAGGCTGGTAAATATTAAGAATCAGGATACAATGACAAAAATACTGGATATGATTCCGGATGCTATTGATAAGTTCAGCTCTAAAAAAGAAGATAAGCTGACGGAAGAGGATGTGGCAGATATCCTGAACGAAGAGTCAGAAAAGGAATAAACGCTGTCAGAATGGTGCATGGCGCCGTATGCGCTGACATCTGCGAGACATATTCGGGAATCAGAAGGCATAGACTGATATAAAGTGCAGACAGGAGCAGTTTGGTTATGAAACGGGTTATTGGTTTTGCTCTGTTCTGGGTGGCTGTAGGGCTGATTCTTTCGCTGATCCTCCCGAATACATTTGTTGAGGTCTTAAGTATTATTTTGTGTATCCTGGCAGGCTATGTATTATTTTGCTGTTAAGGTATGTGCAGAACTTTGGTTTAAATTTTGTCAAATAATACTTGCAATTTTAAAATTATTCTGCTATAATATCAATGTTGCGAGTCTGGGGGACAGACTTATTATGAGTGTTAGGAGGTGCAGTCATGGCGAAATGTGCTATTTGTAATAAGGGTGCTCACTTTGGGAATAATGTAAGCCACTCTAATAGAAAAACACCAAAGATGTGGAAATCAAATGTAAAATCAGTTCGTGTTAAAACAGAAGGCGGAGCTACAAAGAAAATGTATGTTTGTACTTCTTGTTTGAAATCAGGCAGAGTTGAGCGTGCTTAATTTGTAATGTGACGGTAAAAAAGGCTCAGATTTCATTTTTGGAATCTGAGTTTTTTATTTGTAAAATGATGGCAAACGGAGTATAATATAAATATTAGACAGATGTCCCTGCATGTCAGGGAGAGTAAAAGGTTGAAATAGTAGGAGAATGGAGGCTTAAGTATGAAAGGATGCGTAAGTACAGACCTGGGGATCATTACGATTGCCCCTGAGGTTATTGCAAAATATGCCGGAACCGTAGCGGTAGAATGTTTTGGTATCGTTGGAATGGCGGCCGTTAATATGAAAGACGGACTGGTACATCTGCTTAAGAGAGAGAGTTTTACCCGTGGGATTCAGGTTAATATATCAGATGAGAATCATATTAGCCTTAATTTCCATATTATTGTTTCCTATGGAGTAAGTATATCCGCAGTTACAGAGAACCTGATCAGCAATGTACAATATAAAGTAGAAGAATTTTCCGGCATGCCGGTAGATAAGATCAATGTCTACATTGAAGGCGTCAGAGTCATCGATTAGTTAAGGAGGAACGTAAGAAGTGGCTACAAAAACTATAAGTGTGGATATGCTTGCGAAGATGTTTTTAGCAGGTGCACAGAATATTGAAGCGAAGAAAGAATTTATCAATGAGCTGAATGTATTCCCGGTACCGGACGGAGATACGGGAACGAATATGTCCCTGACGATCATGTCGGCGGCAAAAGAGGTGACTGCGCTCAGTAAGCCGAAGATGAAAGATCTTGCAAAGGCAATTTCTTCGGGTTCGCTGCGCGGTGCGAGAGGAAACTCAGGAGTCATCCTTTCCCAGCTTCTTCGAGGTTTCACCAAATCTATCCGGGAGGAAAAGGAGATTGATGTGATTGCGCTTGCGGCAGCATGCACAAGAGCTCGTGAGACCGCATATAAGGCGGTCATGAAGCCGAAAGAAGGAACGATCCTTACTGTGGCCAGCGGAATTGCAGAGAAAGCTTCCGAGATGGCTCAGGAGACCGATGACCTGGAGGTATTTCTTCCTGCCGTGATCAAGCATGCGGAGGAAGTTCTTGCAAGGACGCCCGACATGCTGCCGGTTTTGAAAGAGGCGGGAGTTGTGGATTCCGGCGGGCAGGGCCTTCTTGAGGTCATTAAGGGCGCTTACGATGCATTCCAGGGAAAAGAAGTGGATTACAGCGCGATTGCGCCGGGCGCCGGTGCGGGACTGACGAAGGTCAACGCTCAGGATACGGCACATATCAAGTTCGGATATTGTACGGAATTTATCATAATGACAGAAAAAGAGTTTTCCGACAAGGATGAGAGTGGGTTTAAGGAATATTTGTCATCTATCGGTGATTCGATCGTATGTGTTGCGGACGACGACGTGGTAAAGATTCATGTGCATACCAACGATCCGGGACTTGCAATTCAAAAAGCTCTGACGTTTGGTCAGCTGTCACGGATTAAGATTGACAATATGCGCGAAGAGCATCAGGAAAAGCTGATTCGTGACGCTGAAAAGCTGGCAGAGCAGGAGGCATCAGAGAAAAAGACAGCTGCTCCGAGAAAACCGATGGGATTTATTGCAGTATCTATCGGAGAGGGAATTAACGGCATCTTCAGAGAACTTGGCACGGATTATATTATCGAGGGCGGCCAGACCATGAATCCGAGTACGGAGGACATGTTAAAAGCGATCGATGAAGTGAACGCAGATACCGTTTTCATACTTCCGAATAACAAAAACATTGTTCTTGCAGCAAACCAGGCAAAGGAGCTTGTGGAAGATAAGAAGGTCGTCGTCATCCCTACTAAAACAGTTCCTCAGGGGATTACAGCAATCATCAGCTTTATGCCGGACGCAGACGCGAAGACAAATGAAGAAACTATGCTCAGCGAAATAAAGAACGTGAAGACCGGCCAGGTAACTTATGCAGTTCGTGATACCCGCATTGAGGATAAGGAGATTCACGAAGGTGATATTATGGGGATCGGGGACAACGGGATCCTGGCAGTAGGCAGTTCTGTGGAGCATACGGCGCTGGAGATGCTGGCTGAGCTTGTAGATGATGACTCTGAATTGATCAGTGTTTATTATGGAGAAGAAGTGAAGGAAGAGGATGCAGAAGCTTTTGTTTCCAAAATTGAAGCATTATATCCGGATGTGGACGTAGACGCACATTCAGGAGGACAGCCGATTTATTATTATGTGCTTGCGGTAGAATAAAGGCAATGGAGGAATAAGAGTCCAAGGTGTAAATGGATAGCCACTACATCTTGGACTCTAACTGGTTGGGAAAGGATCCTCCGGCAGATGAGGGATGATTATGATTGAGGCTACGAATATCAGGGAATTAAAAGGAATCGGGGAGACGACACAGAAGCTGTTTCATAAGATCGGGATTGAGACGGTCGGTGATCTGATTCGTTATTATCCAAAAGGGTTTGATATCTATGAAGAACCGGTGCCGATCGCAGAGGCGGGAGAAGGGACGGTTGTGACAGTGACCGGTGCGATTTTTGGGAAGGTGCAGGTTTCAGGCACAAAAAATATGCAGGTGACTTCCATGCATGTGAAGGATATAACCGGAACATTGCGTGCGGTCTGGTTCCGGATGCCGTTTCTGAGGAATACGTTTGCGGGAGGCGGCGTCGTTACGCTGCGGGGACGCATTGTGAACCGCAAGGGCGGCAGCGTGATGGAGCATCCGGAGATTTTTTATCCTTCTTCGAGGTATGAAGAGAAGCTTCATACTCTTCAGCCTGTTTACGGCCTGACGGCGGGCCTTACGAACAATGCTGTCATGAAGGCTGTGAAGCAGGCCCTTAGCAGGCTGGATCTTACAAGGGACACTTTGCCGGAAGAACTGCGGTTAAAATATGAGCTGGCAGAGTATAATTATGCCGTCAGGGGCGTTCATTTCCCGGAGGATAAAGAGGTGTTCTGCCACGCAAGAAAGAGACTGGTGTTTGAAGAGTTTCTGGCCTTTATTTTATCTCTCCGCAGGCTCAGAGACAGCAATGAAAAGCTGACAAATGAATATGTGATGCAGCAGCATCCGGATATTGACGCATTTATCAGCCGGCTGCCGTTTAAGCTTACAAAAGCGCAGGAAAAGGTATGGGGTGAGATTGCCGGCAATATGTCGTCAGACACAGTAATGTCCAGACTGGTGCAGGGAGATGTTGGCTCCGGGAAAACCATTGTGGCAGTGCTGGCTCTGATGAACGCAGCTTTAAACGGATATCAGAGTGCGATGATGGCTCCCACAGAGGTTTTGGCAAGGCAGCATTATGAGTCAATCTGCCGTCTGTTTGAGACATATGATATTCCTGTAAAAGTAGTGCTTCTCACTGGTTCTATGACAGCGAAAGAGAAGCGGAGAGTGTATGACCGCATTGAATGTGGTCTGGCAAAGATTATTGTAGGAACTCACGCGTTGATCCAGGATAGGGTGTTTTATGATAATCTGGCGCTGGTGGTGACAGACGAGCAGCACAGATTCGGGGTAAAGCAAAGAGAAACATTTGCCAAAAAAGGCGGCGTACCACACGTACTTGTCATGAGCGCCACGCCCATACCAAGAACCCTGGCAATTATTTTATACGGAGATCTTGATATTTCGGTGATCGATGAACTGCCGTCGAATCGTCTTCCCATCAAAAACTGTGTGGTAGATACCGGATACCGCAGTACAGCGTACACATTTATGAAAAGACAGGTTGCAGAAGGACGGCAGTGTTATGTGATCTGTCCCATGGTGGAAGAAAGTGAACATCTGGAAGCAGAAAATGTCGTGGATTATGCACAGCAGCTGCAGGAGGAAATGGGGGATCAGATCTGTGTGTCTTATCTGCATGGTAAGATGCGTCAGGCGGAAAAGGACGAGATTATGACACGTTTCGGAAAGAATCAGATCCAGATCCTGGTGTCTACAACTGTCATTGAAGTAGGAATTGATGTTCCGAACGCAACCGTCATGATGATTGAAAATGCGGAACGCTTCGGGCTTGCACAGCTCCATCAGCTGCGCGGCCGTGTGGGGCGCGGGAACTACCAGTCTTACTGTATCTTTATGAGCAGCTCAAAAGCAAAGGAGACAAAGGAGCGGCTGGAGATCCTGAACCATTCCAATGACGGATTTAAGATTGCAAGTGAGGATCTGAAGCTGCGTGGCCCAGGGGATCTGTTCGGAATCCGCCAGAGCGGCCTTATGGATTTTAAGCTTGGGGATGTGTATCAGGACGCGTCAATTTTGAAAATGGCAAACGAGGCGGCAGATTGCCTTATAGATGCTGAAAATGAATGGTTGAAAAAAATTCCAGATTATGAAGGAACTTCTAGTGTAATTATTTAAATCCTCCATATACTATCTGTGTAACAAAACAAAGTTACACGTTAAAACGTTACAAAAAGGAGGAAAAAACAATGGCAAATCGTTCATCTAACAGAGCAGCCGTACCTGAGGCAAAGGGTGCATTAGACAAGTTCAAATATGAGGTTGCAAATGAATTAGGAGTACCGTTAACAGACGGATACAACGGAGACCTGACATCTAAGCAGAATGGTTCTGTAGGTGGTTATATGGTTAAGAAAATGATTGAACAGCAGGAAAAACAGATGGCTGGTAAATAAGCAAGACAATGAATGAAATCAGGGTACGGCATCGAAAAAAGATGTTGTGCCCTGAATTTCATTTGTAAAGACAGATTGTAAAATCACAGCTAAAAGAATGACAAAAAATGTGGAGAAATTTATAGTTCAATTTAGTTTTTTTATGTACAAATACGGAAAATCGTGATATAATCAAAAACACAGCTATGGATCATTTAGCTGAATAGAGTCAAATTAATACTGAGGAGAATAAAGATATGGAAAAAAAGAATAGCATCAAGAGAAGAATCATCATTTTGGTTATCTGCGTTTTCTGTTCGATTTTAGTTTTGGCGGTGGCCAGTGCGTTGGGGCTAAATAATATTAAAAAATGCAATGAGCAGATTGCCGAAGCTACATCCATGTATGCAACTGCCTTACAGAGTGAAAAAGGCCACTATTCATGGATTGAAAATTTGAACAGTGCACTTAATTTTGATATAGAGTTCACAGGGAGCAAGGATGATACGGCCTGTGTCCTCGGGAAATGGCTCTATGCCGATGAAGTACGTACCGATGAAGTGAACGAGCTGATCGAAAAGATCAAGCCTCTGCACAAGCAGATCCACGAATCAGCCGATGTTGTTTTGAATTATAAAGCAGGCGGACAGAGTGAGGAAGCAAAAGCAGTCTACCTGAACGAGATCAAGCCGAATGTAGATTCTCTGGTAGCTATGCTGGAAGAAGTAATTACCATCAGTCAGGAAGAAGTGGACGCAAGCAAACATCTGTTGAACAGTACTATCATTTATACATATATTGCATTGGGAGTGGGTGTTGTCCTGATCATTATTGTATGTATGATTCTGAACGGATATATTAACCGTCAGGTTGTAAAACCGCTGATTGAGATTACCGGATACAGCAAGAGACTGGCAGAGGGTGAATTGAATTTCCAGATTGATATACAGAGCAAGAATGAAGTCGGCGAGCTTGCCGATTGCCTGAATGTATCTGTAAAAGAACTGTCTTCTTATGTGACTGCAATTCAGGTCACAATGGAAGCTTTGAAAAACAAGAATTTAACTGCAAAGAGCGATGTTGTATTTAAGGGAGAGTTCCGGTTGATCCAGGAGTCGATACGTCAGTTCGTTCTTGAACTGAACAAGGCATTTTCAGGCATTCAGGATGCGGCAGATTCCGTCATGAATACTTCCGGACAGTTGTCTGCTAATACTCAGACATTTGCACAGGGCTCTACCGAGCAGGCAAGTACGACGCAGGAGCTTGCGGCTACAGTAGCTGAAGTATCCCAGCAGGTGAAGGACAGTGCCGAGAACGCTGAGCGGGCAAAAGACCAGGCGAAGAATGTAGGTCAGAAGATGTCACGTAGCAATGATAAGATGACGGAACTGGTAGATGCAATGGGTGAGATGAGCGAGAGCTCCAAGAAGATTGAGAAGATCATAAAGACGATTGAAGATATTGCATTCCAGACAAATATTCTTGCACTGAATGCCGCTGTGGAAGCCGCACGTGCCGGTGAGGCCGGAAAAGGCTTTGCAGTTGTTGCTGATGAGGTACGAAACCTTGCATCCAAGAGTGCGGAGGCTTCCAAAGATACTGCTAATCTGATTACAAGTTCTCTGACAGCAATTGAGAATGGAGTGATGATTGCAAATGATACGGCAGAGATTCTGATCCAGACTGTTCGTGATGCCAATGAAGTGGCAGATACGATCAGTGATATTTCTGATGTGGCAAATGAAGAGGCAGTTTCGATTGAAAGTATTTCAGAAGGAATCAGCCAGATTGCTCTGGTTACTCAGTCTAATTCTGCTTCTGTTGAAGAAAATGCAGCTTCTGGTCAGGAGTTGTCTGAGTTAGCCCGTAATCTGGATCGATTAGTAAAAGGATTTAAAATAAGCCGTCAATAAATAATAGAAGGTGATTTTTCTATGAGGGTAATTGCGGGGTCTGCGAAAAGACTGCAGCTCAAGACGTTGGACGGTCTGGAGACGAGACCGACGACAGACCGTATCAAGGAAACGTTGTTTAATATGCTGACGCCGTATCTGTATGACTGTATATTTCTTGATCTGTTTGCGGGAAGCGGAGGGATCGGGATTGAGGCATTGAGCCGCGGGAGTATGGAGGCTGTATTTGTAGACAATCATCCGGAAGCTATGAAATGCATCAAGGAAAATCTGAGGCATACGAATCTTGAGCGGAAGGCAATGACTCTTTCTGTGGATGTGATGACGGCCCTTTATAAACTTGAAGGTGAGAAGCAGTTTGATTTTATATTTATGGATCCTCCGTATAATCAGAGCTTAGAGCGGCGGGTGCTTGAGTATCTGTCCGGCTCTGATCTGCTCTCTGACAATGGTATTATTATTGTAGAAGCATCCAGAGAGACTGTGTTCGACTATGTAGATGGTTTAGGGTTCTCCATTATCCGGGTTAAGGAATATAAAACCAATAAGCATGTATTTATAGAGCCGGCTGGGAAAAAAGAGATATGTTAAAAGCAGTTTATCCGGGCAGCTTTGACCCGGTTACGTACGGACATCTGAATATAATTGAGCGCTCCTGCAGTCTGGTGGACGAATTGATCATCGGCGTGTTAAACAACAGGGCAAAGATTCCGCTGTTTTCCGTTGAAGAGCGTGTCAGTATGCTTGAGGAAGTCACAAAGAATATGCCAAGGGTGAAGATTGTTCCTTTTGAGGGGCTTCTGGTTGATTTTGCAGACAGGATGTCGGCAAAAATGGTCATAAGAGGGCTTCGTGCGGTAACAGATTTTGAATATGAACTGCAGATGTCCCAGACGAATTATAAATTGTCACCCGGCCTTGAGACAGTGTTTCTTACGACCTGTCCTGAGTACGCTTATCTGAGTTCGACGACAGTGAAAGAAGTGGCGGCCTTTGGGGGAGATATTTCTCAATTCGTACCAGATACAGTTATGGAAAGAATGCAGGAGAAGAGCAAGAAAAAGGAGAGTGTAAATAATGAGCAGCCGTATTGAGCAGATTATCGAAGAGATCGAGGAGTATATTGACAGTTGCAAATTTCAGCCGCTGTCGACAACCAAGATTATTGTAAATAAGGATCAGATTGATGAATTGTTAAGAGAACTTCGTATGAAGACTCCGGATGAGATCAAGCGTTATCAGAAAGTTATTGCAAATAAAGATGCTATTCTTGCCGATGCACAGGCAAAGGCAGATAATATGATTGAGGAAGCACAGATTCATACAAATGAACTCGTAAGTGAACATGAAATTATGCAACAGGCATATGCACAGGCAAATGAGGTTGTAACGGCGGCCACAGAGCAGGCCCAGGAAATTCTGGATAATGCAACAATTGATGCCAATAATATCAGAATCGGTGCCATACAGTATACAGACGACCTTCTGGCAAATGCAGAGAGCATTATCGGACATACGCTTGACAGTTATACGACGAAGTATGACGGCCTTGTAAATTCTCTTCAGGAATGTTATGATATGGTTCACAACAACAGGACAGAACTTGAAATTCCGGATCCGTCTGCAAGAAACGTGGAAGCGGATTATGGAAATGCAGAGATAGCGGAGCCTGAATTCGGCGTTGGAGAGAGTGATTTTATATAGTAAGATAAAGAAAGCACAGTAAGCTGGTTACCCCTGCGGTAATCAGCTTTTGTACGATATATGGGAAGATTGAAAGACCGGTTCCCTGGATCATACATTGTGTCTGTGCGATGGAACACCATCCCCCGAAGGAAGTCAGAGAGAGGCACAAGACAAATTTTTCTGACTGTGAAAGTATGCCGGTACACAGATTTCGGATTCCGTTTGTGATTTCGAGGGAAGGGAAAAACAGGTTGTTAAGTGCAGCAAAAGAAAAGGGAAGCAGGCTTCCGAGTTCTATAATGATAGAAAACAACATGATATATCCTCCGACTTTTGTGATTGTTTCAAAGCCGTTCATAATACAATCGTCAACAAGAGTGCTTTCTCTGAAAGAAACAGTATCCCCGAGAGCGCTCTTTTTTTCTGTAGTCCGCATTGTGTTATACTGTTTGGAGGACGGGCGCAGTATGAACATGCGGAAGATAAAGCTGCACAGAATGGGGGTTCCCATAAGGATAACCAGTGAAGGAATTAAAAGCCTTTCCTGCTTCAGGTTCTGAATCAGGACGTAGCTGATGATAAACATAGGGCTTGTGTTATTACAGAAAGATAACAGATATTTTCCTTCTGAGTGTGAGATCTTTCCACAGCGAAGAAGGTCTCCCGTCACTTTGCTTCCCATAGGATATCCGCACATAAATCCGGTAAGGACTGCAAAGGATCCATATTCTGATACGTGGAAGAGCCGACAAAAAAGAGGACCTGTTACTTTTCCGATGTAATGGACGGCATGTGTCTGTATCAATAGGTTTGATATGATAATGAACGGCAGAAGTGTAGGAAGGACCACCCGAAACCACAGAAGCAGCCCTTTGCCTGCACCGGTTACGGCAGCTTGTGGAAATATCAGTATCAGACAGAAAAAAAGTGTCCCGGATATCATGAGAAAAGAGTGTTTCATAGAATAAGCCTGCCAGAAAATATTCTTGATTTTATTGTATGGATTTGGTTGATTTTTTATGAATCCTGTTCCATAATGATAAGTAGAAATAAATGTCAAAGAAGAGAGGGAAAAGAAAAATGGCAGTATTGGATCAGTTAGAACCAAAAAAAATGTTCCGGTTTTTTGAAGAAATTTGCCAGATACCGCACGGCACTTTTGATATCGGACAGATCAGTGATTATTGTGCGGACTTTGCAAAAAAGAGAAATCTGGAAGTGATTCAGGACGAAGTAGGTAATGTAGTGATTAAAAAACCTGGTACACCCGGGTATGAGAACAGCGCACCGGTCATCCTGCAGGGGCATATGGATATGGTGTGTGATAAAAGGCCGGAGAGTACACATGACTTTAAGAAAGATCCTCTGAAGCTTCGGATCGTTGACGGCAGTATTATGGCAACGGATACCACACTTGGAGCTGATAACGGAGTGGCCGTTGCGATGGCAATGGCAATCCTTGACAGCGACGACATTCCGCATCCGCCGTTGGAAGTATTGTTTACGGTGGATGAAGAGACCGGAATGGGAGGAGCTACCGCGATTGATATGTCTTTGTTTAAAGGACGGATGCTCATCAACATGGATTCCGAAGATGAGGGGATTTTCACGGCTGGCTGTGCAGGCGGCATTAATTTTCACAATCAGATTCCGATATGTAGGAAACAGGCAGACGGTACGGCTGTAACAATCCGGATTCATGATCTTTTAGGCGGCCACTCCGGTATTGAGATTGATCAGCAGAGAGGAAATGCCAATAAAATGATGGGACGTCTCCTGAATCGGATGGATCAGGATGCAGAGTTTGTGATTGCAGAGATCAATGGAGGTTCCAAGGCTAACGTCATTGCGTTTGACTGTACCGCAAAGCTTATAGTACGGCCGGAGGATACTGCGAAGGTAACCGGGCTCGTTGAGGATCTGAAGAATACCTGGCAGATTGAGTTCATGGGAGATGAACCGGCCATGAAGGTAGATCTTAAGATGGAAGAGAATGTATCGGCAGCGGCATTTGACAAGGAAAGTACCGGAAGAGTGATTTCTTATCTCATTGTCAGCCCGGACGGTGTTATGGAGTACAGCAGAAAGATCAAGGGAAGTGTGGAGACCTCTCTGAATCTCGGGGTTCTTGATACTACAGACGATCATGTACGTGCCTACTATCAAATTCGTAGTTCTGTAGAAAGCAAAAAGGTACAGATCCGTGAACAGCTGGAACAGTGTGCGAGGGTTGTCGGCGGTGAATCTGTGATTACCGGTGAATACCCTGCATGGCAGTATAATCCGGAATCGAAGCTTCGTACAACTCTGGTGGATACCTTTAAGGATATGTATGGAAGGGAACCGGAAGTCGTTACAATACATGCAGGACTGGAGTGCGGACTGTTTCTTGGAAAATGTCCGGATCTTGACTGCGTGTCTATGGGATGTGACCTCAAAAATGTACATTCGGTGAATGAAAGTATGGATATTGCTTCCGCAGCCCGTACTTGGGATCTGGTCAAAGAGGTGCTTGCACGGTTAAAATAAAGAATACTGTAGAAGAATTACATAAGTAATTGCGGAAATTATTACACAGAGTCATACCTTCTGTCATAGAGGTATGGCTCTTTTGCATATAGTAGCAATAATATGTCAGCTTTCGCCGCGGCAGCGAAAACAAGGAGGTTTTATGCGGAGTGCCAAAACAGGCAGATTGATACTGGCTATCCTTTTGCTGACGCTTTTTTCTGTTCTCTGCACAGATTGGCTCAGGCAATCCGGGACGTACTATGCCTATCAAAAGAAAACCATAGAAGATCAGGAATATCGGGAAAATTTTTATTCGGAGGAATTAAAGGAAAAAGAAGATATACTGTCAGAGGAATGCAGAGGCAGACTGAAAAATGTAGAGAATGAGGTAGTGTATTACCCGATTCCGGAATCAACACTGGATAACTCTCTGACGACTTCCTGCGTTGACACTTGGATGTCCGAGCGAAAATACGGAGGGAAAAGAGGGCATGAGGGCTGCGATATTATGGCCGATAAGCAGGAGAGGGGAAGATATCCAATTGTGAGTATGACAGATGGTGTCATTACCAATCTCGGATGGCTTGACAAAGGAGGGTATCGCGTAGGCATTACGACAGATAGTGGCACTTATTATTACTACGCACATCTGGACAGCTATTCCAATATTGAAAAAGGGGATTATGTAAGAGCCGGCGAATTGCTTGGTTATATGGGGGACTCCGGTTATGGGAAGGAAGGTACTGTGGGGGAATTCCCGGTTCATTTACATATGGGGATCTATTTTTATCAGGACGGAAAGGAAGTCAGCGTTAACCCGTATTATGTACTTCGTGACCTCGAGGATCACCGGTTAAAATATGAATACTCCTGATATTTGGGGCCGGCGGGTATGCCCTTTGCGGCAATAATTAGTTCGGATTTTACTAGAGTTAAACATTAGAATATGTTATAATGTTTTTGTATGACATTCAACTGTCAGCATATCAGAGGGAGACGACGTAGTACCTTTAGATGCTACGTCGTCAGTGTGCTGATTTATGGAGGATAAAACATGAAACTGCCAGAGAGTTTTCAAAATAAAATGAAGGAACTTTTAAAGGATGAATTTCCGGACTATATTGCGTGCTATGAGGAACCCAGATATTATGGGCTCCGTGTTAATACTAATAAAATATCTGTGGAGGAATTTCAGAAGATCAGCCCGTTTGAGATCCGGCCTGTTCCATGGATTGAAAATGGTTTTTATTATGACGGAGAGACGGCAGCGCCTTCCAGACATCCCTATTATTTTGCAGGACTTTATTATCTGCAGGAGCCGAGTGCCATGACTCCGGCCAGCAGACTTCCTATAGAGCCGGGCGACAGGGTTCTGGATGTGTGTGCGGCACCAGGCGGAAAGGCAACAGAGCTTGGAGCAAGACTTCAGGGCATAGGGGTACTGATTGCCAATGATATCAGCAATTCCAGGGCAAAGGGGCTTCTGAAAAATATAGAAGTGTTCGGAATCGGCAATGTACTTGTGCTCAGTGAGGAGCCTGGAAAACTTGTAGGCTATTTTAAAGAATATTTTGATAAGATACTGATCGATGCGCCTTGTTCCGGTGAGGGTATGTTCCGCAAGGACAGGAAAATGATAAAGGCGTGGGAAGAACATGGCCCTGAATTTTTCGCCAACCTCCAGAAAAGTATCATCATCCAGGCGGCAGAAATGCTGAAGCCCGGCGGTATGATGCTCTACTCTACCTGTACCTTTGACGGACGGGAAAATGAGCAGATGGTTGAATATCTGCTGGAGAGGCATCCGGAGTTTGAGATTCTTAGCATTACCCCGTATGATGGGTTTGCCCATGGAATTCCAGAACTGACGAAAAGCAAGGATGAAGCATATAAGAGGACTGTCCGTATTTTTCCTCATAAAATGAAAGGAGAGGGGCATTTTCTTGCACTTCTCAGGAAAAGGAACATCCGGGAGACTGATCTGGCAAAATCGGTGAACGAAGATTCTTCTGCAGGAAGAGGAAGGAAAAAGCTTCCGCAGGAGCTTGAAGAATTTTTCCGGGGTATTACATGGAAGCTTGACGCAGACAGGCTGGAGATCCATGGAGAGAGAGTCTATTATATGCCATGCTCTCTGCCGGATGTGAGAGGGATCCGTTTTCTGCGGACGGGGCTTTTGCTGGGAGAGCTTAAGAAAAACCGGTTTGAGCCAAGCCAGGCTCTTGCCATGTGCCTGAAAAAAGAGGAATATGGCAAGGTGCTCAATCTTAAGGCAGAAGATGTACGCATCAGCCGTTACTTAAAAGGAGAGACGCTGGAGGTGTCCGATGTTCTGCCGGAGACATCCAATGGCTGGTATCTGGTCTGTGTGGACGGATATCCTCTTGGATGGGGAAAGCTTACCAGAGGCACTATGAAAAATAAATATCTGCCGGGCTGGCGCCTTTGTTAAAGAAGAGACGGTTGTTTATTAATACCGGCAGGGAGGGGATCAAATGTTGAGGCTGGATAAATATCTGACAGATATGGGATGCGGTACGCGCAGCGAGGTGAAAAAGCTGATCCGGCAGGGCAGAGTTACCGTAGACGGACAGGCTTTGGAAAGGCCGGAAATCAAAGTGGATGAAAGGTGTCAGAAAGTAGCTGTTGACGGGAGGCAAGTCGGATATGAAACTTATGAGTATTATATGCTCTATAAGCCTGCCGGCGTAATCTCTGCCACGGAAGATAAGAAAAATGATACAGTAATCGATCTGGTCAGGTCTAAGAAGCGGAAGGATCTTTTCCCTGTGGGGAGACTTGATAAGGACACGGAAGGATTGCTGTTGATTACGAACGACGGAGTATTGGCCCACCGGCTTCTTTCCCCGAAGAAGCATGTAGATAAATGCTACTATGCAAAGGTACGGGGAAGGGTCACTGATGAGGATAAAGAAAAATTCCGGGAGGGAGTAGACATCGGGACGGCAGAGCAGCCGGAGTTTACCATGCCTTCCAGCCTGGAAATTATAAAGGGCGGAGACATTTCGGAAATCTGTCTTACCATACAGGAAGGAAAATATCACCAGGTGAAACGAATGTTCCGGGCAGTAGGAAAAGAGGTGATCTATCTCAAAAGGCAGAGCATGGGTCCCTTGAGGCTTGACGATTCACTGAAACCCGGTGAATACCGCATGCTTACCGATCATGAGCTAAAGGAGCTGAATCATTTATGAAGGAAATGTTAAAAGATATAGATGCAATTATTTTCGATATGGACGGTACCTTGATTGATTCCATGTGGATCTGGCCGGATATTGACGAAGTGTTTCTGAAAAAATATAATCTTACACCGCCGGAACACCTTCATGAAGGAATGGAAGGGATGAGCTTTACGGAAGTAGCCCGGTATTTCCTGGAACTTTTCCCGACCCTTTCGTGTACGCCGGAAGAAGTGATGGAAGAGTGGACCGAGATGGCCCATGACCGGTATATGACGCAGGTAAAGCCTAAAAAAGGCGTCTGTGAATTTATCCGGTCAGCCAGAGCACAGGGGTTAAAGATCGGAATCGCCACCAGCAACGGGCGTGCGCTGGTAGATGATACTTTAGAGGCGTTGGATATCAGAGAATTGTTTGAGAGTGTAAGATGTGCCTGTGAAGCAGGTGCAGGGAAACCGGCGCCGGATGTATATCTTCTCGTAGCAGAGGAGTTGAAGGCAGACCCCGGAAGGTGTCTGGTGTTTGAAGACGTATGCATGGGGATCCTTGCGGGAAAGAATGCCGGTATGAAAGTGTGTGCGGTGGAAGATCCGTTTTCCAGTCCTCAGGCAGAGAAAAAACGTGAGCTTGCTGATTATTACATACAGGATTATGATGATATTAAAAACGGAATCTACGAGGTATTGAAATAATGGATCACAATTTTTTGCCGGTCTGCAGAGAAGATGCAAAGAAACGTGGATGGGAACAGCTTGACTTTGTCTATGTGTGCGGGGATGCATATGTAGATCATCCTTCTTTCGGGCATGCTATTATTACGCGGACACTGGAAGCGCACGGCTATAAAGTGGGGATCATTGCACAGCCCGACTGGCGGGATCCCGGAAGTATCGCAGTGTTCGGAGAGCCAAGGCTGGGGTTCCTTGTGTCCTCCGGCAATATGGATTCTATGGTAAACCATTACTCTGTATCTAAAAAGAGGAGAAAAACAGATGCGTTTACTCCGGGAGGGGTCATGGGGAAACGGCCGGATTATGCAGTGTCCGTGTACGGCAACCTGATCCGGCAGGTATATAAAAAAACTCCGGTCATTCTGGGCGGGATAGAGGCGAGTCTTCGCCGGATGGCTCATTATGATTACTGGTCGGACCGGCTGAAACGTTCTGTCCTGCTGGACTCCGGAGCCGATCTGATTTCCTATGGGATGGGGGAGCGCTCTATCGTGGAGATCGCAGATGCATTGGACAGTGGAATTGATATCAAGGATCTTACATTTATTGACGGGACAGTATGTAAGGTGAAAAGTCTTGATTGTGCCGGGGATGCTGTCGTACTCCCTTCTTATGAAGAATTAAAGGCTGACCGGCTGAGTTACGCAGGCAGCTTTTATACCCAATACTGCAATACAGATCCGATTCAGGGAAAGCGGCTGGCAGAGCCCTACGGGGACAATCTGTATGTAGTGCAGAATCCGCCTTCCAGGCCCTTAAGCCAGGCGGAGATGGACCGTACTTACAGCTATCCGTATATGAGGACCTATCATCCGTCCTACGAGAAGGATGGAGGAGTTCCTGCGATACAGGAGGTAAAGTTCAGCCTGATCAGCAACAGAGGATGTTTTGGAGGGTGCAGTTTTTGTGCGCTCACCTTTCATCAGGGCCGGATCATACAGACCAGAAGCCATGATTCCCTGCTGGCAGAAGCCGGGCATATTGTGTGGCAGGAGGATTTCAAAGGATATATCCACGATGTGGGAGGCCCGACAGCAGATTTCAGGCATCCGTCCTGCGACGCACAGATGGAGCGCGGAGTATGTAAAAACAGGCAGTGCCTGTTTCCAAAACCCTGCAGGAATCTGAGGGCAGACCACAGGGATTATATTGAGCTTCTGAGGAAATTAAGAGAGCTTCCGAATGTAAAAAAAGTGTTTATCCGTTCAGGCATCCGTTTTGATTACGTTATGGCAGATCCGGACGATACCTTTTTCTATGAACTGTGCCGGCATCATGTGAGCGGGCAGCTTAAGGTGGCTCCGGAGCATGTGTCCGACGCTGTTTTAAATAAAATGGGAAAACCGAAAAACAGTGTATATCAGGCGTTTGTAAAAAAATATAAGAAAATTAACAAAGAGCTGGGAAAGGAACAGTACCTTGTTCCGTATCTGATGTCTTCCCATCCGGGCTCTTCCATGAAAGAGGCAGTAGAGCTGGCTGAATATCTGAGAGATCTTGGGTATATGCCGGAGCAGGTACAGGATTTTTATCCGACTCCGTCTACCATCTCAACCTGCATGTATTATACCGGGGTGGATCCAAGAGATATGAAGCCTGTATATGTGCCGAAAAATCCCCATGAAAAGGCTATGCAGAGAGCCCTGATCCAGTACCGCAATCCGAAAAATTACGATCTGGTCCTGGAGGCGCTGAAAAAAGCCGGGCGCATGGATCTCGTAGGATATGAAAAACATTGCCTCATCCGGCCGAAAAACGGCCGGCCGGGCTTTGGAAAAGACTTTGCAAAGCCCGGTGCGGAGACAGTACGTCCGAAAAAGAAGAAGGTCATCCGCAATGTCCACAAAAAGCCTGCAAATAAAAAGAAAGGGAAATAATTTTATGAGAATCGCGATTGTAACAGGAGCATCCTCGGGAATCGGAAAAGAGTTTGCAAGACAGATTGCACAGTTGTATAATAAGCTGGATGAGATCTGGCTGGTGGCGAGAAGAACCCACCGGCTTAAGGAACTGCAGCAGGAGCTTTCGGTACCGGCACGTATTTTTGACGGAGATCTTACGGGGGATTCTATCTATGAGAGGATCGGGAAATGTCTGGAAAGTGAAAACATTGACATCCGTATGCTTGTCAACAGTGCCGGGTTCGGAAAAGTAGGGCTGTTAGAAGAGGCAGATGAAAAAGGACAGCTTGGCATGGTGGATCTTAACTGCCGGGCGCTTACGAAGATGTGTATGCTCTGCCTTCCGTATCTGTCCAGGGGAAGCCGGATCGTGAATGTCTCGTCAATTGCGGCATTTGTGCCGCAGCCCGGCTTTGCAGTATATGCGGCCACGAAATCATATGTGCATAGTTTTTCCTATGCTCTTGCAGAGGAACTGAAGGAGAAGCAGGTCAATGTGACCGTTGTGTGCCCCGGGCCGGTGGATACAGAGTTTTTTGAAAGATCCGGGGAGCTGCCGGGAAACTGCCGGAATTTTGTGCGATCCAGAGCCTGCAATGTTGTGAGACAGGCGCTTAAGGATGCAGTAAATAAAAAGAAACTGTCGGTGTACAGTGTGCCTGTAAAAGCAGCCCGGATAGGAGCAGGACTTCTTCCGTCCGGCCTGACGGCCGCAGTTATGAAAAAAATCAACCACATTTAAGAAGATACCGGAAAGGAACGATACGGAATATGAAAATCGAAAAAGGACAGCCCGGTTATATAAAAGCAAGAAAATTAAAGTATCTGGTCTGGGCGATCGGTGAATTTGCCGTTGTCGCCGTGCTGGTAATCGTGGGCTATCTGAAGACCGGCTCCAAATTAAACCTTTTTACGGTGATTGCTGTTGTAGGATGTCTCCCTGCTTCCAAGATGCTGGTGGAATTTATCACAATGGCTCCCCACAAAGGCATTGAGCCTGAAAAATTTGCAGAAATCGAAGAAAAGGCAGGGCTTATTACCCGGATCTATGATACGGTTATTACCGGTAACGGAAAGGTAATGCCTGTGGATGCATTTGTCATATCAGGACGGACCATCTGCGGATATGCAGGCAGCCCGAAAGCGAATGAGGCAGAAACCGCCCGCTACATTAAGGAAATGCTTCAGAACAGCCATGTAGATAAAGTAACGGTAAAAATATTCTGTGATTATGTGGCTTTTCTTTCCAGGGCGGAGGGCATGAACAATATTGCAACTGCCGAGAGCGGCGGTGAAGGAAACCGGGAAGCAAAGATCAAACAGCTTATTTTAAGTACGTCTATGTGATTATGAGAGAGATTATTATTAAAAACAACGAGGCAGGGCAGAGGTTCGACAAATTGCTAAGGAAGTATCTTCCGCAGGCGCCTGCCGGCTTTATCTATAAAATGCTCCGCAAAAAAAATATTCTGCTGAACGGAAAAAAAGCCTCCGGCAGCGAGATGCTTCAGGAAAGAGATACTGTAAAGCTGTTTCTGTCCGAGGAGACCATCGGGAAATTTTCATCTGACCGAAAAGGGGCGGATTACGCCACTCTTTCTCCGGTAAAACTGGACATCCTGTATGAGGACGCCCATGTGCTTGCAATCAACAAGCCTGCCGGAATGTTGTCCCAGAAAGCAAAGCCGGAGGATAGATCGCTGGTGGAATATGTCATACAGTATCTGCTGCGAAAAGGGGAGCTTATCGGGAAAGACCTGTGTACGTTTAAGCCCTCGGTCTGCAACCGGCTGGACCGCAATACCAGCGGGATCATCATGGCCGGAAAAAGCCTGTCCGGGCTTCAGAAGCTTGGGGAATTATTTAAAGAGCGTACCCTTGCAAAATATTATCTTTGCCTGGTAAACGGAAAGGTCCGGGAACCGAGGCATATCTGCGGGTATCTGTGTAAGGATAAAGAGGCCAATATTGTTGTGGTAAAGCAGCAGAAGGAAACTCAGGAAGATCTGCCGATTGAGACTGAATATGAGCCGGTGGCCTGGAGTCAGGAACTCTCTCTGCTCCGGGTGCATCTGATCACAGGGAGGACCCATCAGATCCGTGCACATCTTGCCTCGATCGGACATCCGATCCTGGGGGATACCAAATATGGCACAAAAAAGGTTCCGTCCTATTACAGGAAAAAATATAAAATACAATGGCAGATGCTGCACGCTTATGAGCTTGTGATGCCGGAGCTTACCGGAGAATTCACCCCCTTGTCAAAGAAAAGAATCTATGCGCCCGTTCCGGGTACATTTTATGAGATTATAAAGGAGACTGCATGGGAACATGGAACTCAAGAGGCCTTAGAGGTTCTACACTAGAAGAGATGATCAATCGTACGAATGAGCGTTATCTGGAGAAAGGGCTCGCTCTCATCCAGAAGATCCCTACCCCCATTACGCCGGTAAAAATGGATAAAGAACACAGACAGATTACGCTTGCCTATTTTGAGCAGCGCAGTACCGTGGACTATATCGGCGCCGTACAGGGGATTCCTGTATGTTTTGACGCAAAAGAATGTGTGGCCGATACGTTTCCCCTTCAGAACATTCATGAGCATCAGGTGAAATTTATGAGGGATTTTGAAAGCCAGGGAGGGATCGCATTTCTTCTGATCTATTATTCTGCAAAAAACATTTTGTATTATATGAGATTTGAGGAAGTTTCCGGATTCTGGAAACGTGCCGGTGACGGAGGAAGAAAAAGTTTCCGGTTCGACGAGCTTGATCCGCGTTTTTTTCTGAATTTAAAGGGAGGGTGCTTTGTACCTTATCTGGATGCAGTGAATCAGGATCTTGAGCTTCGCGGTTAGTATGCGGGCTGCCGGGCAGGAATCTGGGCCGGCTTGACAAAAACAGTGAAAATGCTTATAATGCTATAGAATTTTATTGTGTTAGCACAGTGAAGTGACCGACACAGAGACAGGACAGACATAACAGGAGGGACTATGAAGAAATTGCTGCACACTCCGGAAGGAGTCAGAGATATATACAATGTGGAATGCGGAAAAAAGCTGGTACTGGAAAGCCGGCTTAAGAAGACGTTTCATTTATATGGATATCATGATATTCAGACACCGATGTTTGAATATTTTGACGTGTTCCGCAAAGAGATCGGAACCATTCCCTCCAGGGATCTGTATAAATTTTTTGACAAGGAGGGCAATACCCTTGCACTCCGGCCGGATATTACCCCGTCGGTGGCAAGAGCCGCGGCGACCTTATTCGGAGAGGAAGAACTGCCTATCCGGCTCTGTTATACCGGAAATACCTTTGTAAACCACTCAAGCTACCAGGGCCGGTTAAGGGAAGTGACCCAGATGGGAGCCGAACTGATCGGGGACGATTCTGTGGAGGCCGATGCTGAGATGCTTTCGATGGTGATCGAATCGCTGCTCGCCGTGGGGGTAAAAGAATTCCAGATCAATGTAGGGAATGTGGATTTTTTCCAGAGTCTGATCGAGGATGCAGATCTGGATGAGGATGCACAGGAACGGGTGATAGAACTGATCAATAACCGGAACTATTTTGGCGTGGAAGAGTATCTGGACAGTATTATGGTGACAAGAAGTGCAAAGGAAGCCTTTGTCGGGCTGAATGAACTGACAGGCGGGGTTGAGGTTCTTGCGGCTGCCGGAAATATTGCGCCGAATTCTGCCGGAATCATGGCAGTCAGGCGTCTCGAGCGGATATACCATATTTTGATGATGTATGGTGTAGAAAAATATGTGACCTTTGATCTGAGCATGACAGGAACCTATGGATATTATACCGGAATTATTTTCCGGGGCTATACGTATGGAAGCGGAGACGCCATCGTGAAGGGCGGCCGCTATGACCATCTTCTCGAAAAGTTCGGAAAAGCATCCCCGTCCATCGGGTTTGCTATTGTTGTGGATGAACTGATGAATGCCATGATCCGCCAGAAGCTCAGGATTGTATATACACGGAAGAACACGATGATCCTGTACGATGAAGAAAAGACGGCGGATGCGGTGAAACTGGCCCGGGATCTCAGAAAAAAGGCCAAGAATGTGGAACTTCTGAAAAAGTCCGGAGACAGGCTATTGGAAGAATATATAGAATATGGAAAGGAATACTATGCAGGCAACCTTATCTATGTGAGAAATTCAGATGAGATTACCATGGTCAATCTTGTGACCGGAGAGCATAAAAGTGTCAATCGGCAGAATATCCTGTAGGACGCCGCTGCGACAGATGGGAGTTTATATTGTATGAGATATCTGACATTTGCCCTGGGCAAGGGCCGTCTGGCCAACCAGACGCTAAAGCTTTTTGAACAGATCGGGATCACCTTCGACGAGATGAAGGATCCGAAATCCAGGAAACTGATTTTCACCAATGAGGAACTGAAGCTTCGGATTTTTCTTGCAAAGGGTCCGGATGTCCCTACTTATGTGGAATATGGGGCGGCGGATATCGGAGTTGCAGGAAAAGACACGATTCTGGAGGAAGGGCGTAAGGTACATGAGGTTTTGGATCTTGGATATGGACAGTGTAAGATGTGCGTCTGCGGCCACAAAAAGGCGATGCCGCTGCTCAGGCACCATGAATTGATCCGTGTAGCAACGAAATATCCCAATATTGCCAAGGATTATTTTTATAACAAAAAGCACCAGACTGTTGAGATTATCAAACTAAATGGTTCTATTGAGCTTGCCCCTATCGTGGGCTTGTCGGAAGTGATCGTGGATATTGTCGAGACAGGCTCTACACTGAAGGAAAACGGGCTTCAGGTTCTGGAGGAAGTATGTCCTCTTTCTGCCAGAATGATCGTGAACCCGGTAAGTATGCGTATGGAAAATGAACGGATCAAGATGCTTCTGATGAAGCTCCGCGCAAAGATATAGGAGAGATGGAAAGGATATGAGAATTCAGCGTTTGGATAAAAATACAAAAAAGAATCTTCTGGAGGATCTTCTGAAAAGAAGCCCTAATCATTATGGAACCTATGAAAAAGATGTGGCCGAGATTCTTGGCAGAGTAAAGAGGGAAGGGGATGCTGCGGTGTTTGAATACACCAGACGATTTGACGGTGCAGACACGGATGCGTCCAATATCCGGGTAACAGAAGAAGAAATCCGCGAAGCTTATCAGCTTGTGGATTCGTCTTTTCTTGACGTTCTCCGGAAAGCATTACATAACATCAGGATCTACCATGAAAAACAAAGACAGAACAGCTGGTTTGACAGCCGCCCTGACGGAACCATACTCGGGCAGAAGGTGACTCCCCTCAGACGGGTGGGCGTATACGTTCCGGGCGGTAAGGCGGCTTACCCGTCTTCGGTACTGATGAATATCCTTCCTGCAAAAGTGGCCGGAGTAGAAGAAGTCATCATGGTCACGCCTCCGGGAAAGGACGGGAAGGTGGAGCCGGCAACGCTGGCAGCTGCCCACGAGGCAGGCGCTGATGTGATCTATAAGGCAGGAGGCGCCCAGGCCATCGGTGCCCTTGCTTACGGAACAGAGAGTATCCCAAAGGTGGATAAGATTGTGGGCCCCGGAAATATTTACGTGGCGCTGGCCAAAAAAGCAGTCTACGGCCATGTGAGTATTGATGCCATTGCAGGACCGAGCGAGATTCTTGTGATCGCAGATGAGACTGCTAACCCAAGATATGTGGCTGCGGATCTGTTGTCTCAGGCAGAACACGATGAACTGGCGTCTGCGATTCTTTTAACTACCAGCAGCCGGCTGGCAGAAGAGGTATCAAAAGAAGCAGAGAGATTTGCAGGAAAATTGGCAAGAGAAGAGATCATCCGGAAATCTCTGGACAATTACGGATATATCCTGATAGCGGATACAATGGAAGATGTCATTGATGTCGCAAATGAGATTGCCTCGGAGCATCTGGAGATCCAGACCAGAAATCCATATGATATTATGACGAAGATCAGAAACGCAGGGGCAATCTTTATCGGGGAATATTCGAGCGAGCCGCTGGGCGATTATTTTGCGGGACCGAATCATGTGCTTCCGACCAACGGGACGGCCAAATTTTTCTCCCCCCTTTCGGTAGACGATTTTATTAAGAAGTCCAGCATTATCGCATATTCTAAAGAGGCATTGGAGGCAGTGCATAAAGAGATTGAATATTTTGCAGAGTCAGAGCATCTTACAGCACATGCCAATTCTATAAAAGTACGATTTGAAGAAAAGTAGGAGGTGAATTCCATGAACAGACTTGTCACTTGCGGGAGAAAGACAAAAGAAACAGATATTTCTATGACCTTGAACCTGGACGGAACCGGGAAGAATGATATCCATACCGGAATCGGATTTTTCGATCATATGTTAGACGGATTTGCACGGCACGGCCTTTTTGACCTTCAGGTATCTGTAAAGGGAGACCTGGCAGTGGATTGCCACCATACGGTCGAGGATACCGGAATTGTACTGGGGACTGCGATTCTGAAGGCCGTAGGGGATAAAGCGGGCATCAAGCGCTATGGGCATATGATTCTTCCGATGGACGAAACACTTGCACTTTGTGCCGTGGATCTTTCCGGAAGGCCATATCTGAAATATGATGCTGATTTTACGGCAGAGAAGCTTGGCGATATGGAAACAGAGACGATAAGGGAATTCTTTTACGCAGTGTCTTACAGTGCGGCAATGAACATCCATCTTCAGATCATGGATGGAGATAACAGCCATCACATGGCAGAGGCGCTTTTCAAAAGCTTTGGAAAATCTCTTGACATGGCAACAATGGAAGAGCCGCGGATGAAAGAGGCATGGACAACGAAAGGGATTCTGTAAAGGAGTTGTAAAAGATTATGGCTTATAAAAGATTGATCCCCTGTATCTTTATTGCAGAGGGAAAGGCAGTAAAATGGTTTAATGACAAAAGCACCCTTTCCGATGACGTAGTGGGGCTTGCAAAATATTACAGTGATTACGGCGCGGATGAGCTCCTTATTTTTGACTTGTCAGATACCGACGAGGAGCATGACGAATGTATGAACCTGATGCGTAAGATCCACCACAGTATCCGGATACCGATGGTGGCAGGCGGCAATGTAAAACGTCTGGAGGATGTAAAGAAAATCATCTATGCGGGTGCGAAACGGGCAATCCTTAATTTTTCCAAATCAGACAGCCTGAAGATCGTGGAGGAGGCCGCCAGGCGTTTTGGCAAGGAAAAGATCGCAGTATCTCTGAATGATTTTGACGCGCTGTTTAAACATCAGCATCTGATTGAGGAATATTCCAGTGAAATTATATTTATGCATCGACTGGATCTGAACTCTGTGGTGAATGTTACGGAGATTCCTTGTGTGGTGCTCACAGATACGGAAGAGAAAAAGGAACTCTTTAAGATTCTGCAATGTCCGGGAGTCAAGGGACTGTCAGGAAAATATATCAGCCGGGCCAGTATGGATTTTGTGTCTTTTAAGGAAGCGTGCGAAGAAGAGGGGATTGTGATGACATCCTTTGAGAGTATCATGGATTTTTCACAGTTCAAACTTAATGAACAAGGGCTGCTTCCTGTGGTGGTACAGCATTATAAGACCCAGGAGGTCCTCATGCTGGCTTATATGAATGCCGAGGCTTTTGATTATACGATCAAGACAGGCAAGATGACTTATTACAGCAGAAGCAGACAGGCCCTGTGGACCAAGGGTGAGACAAGCGGGAATTTTCAGTACCTGAAATCACTGACGATAGACTGTGACAATGATACCCTGCTTGCAAAGGTGGATCAGGTAGGAGTGGCGTGCCATACCGGCAACCCGACCTGCTTCTATCAGCCGGTGGCAGGTACCGATCAGGATGAAGCAAATCCTCTCAGAATCTTTGAATATGTGTACAATACTATCATTGAGAGGAAAAATTTTCCGAAAGACGGATCATACACGAATTACTTGTTTGAAAAGGGAATTGACAAGATTCTCAAGAAGGTGGGAGAGGAGGCAACCGAGATTGTAATTGCATCCAAGAATCCCGATTCCGAGGAGACAAAATATGAAATCGCAGACCTTTTGTATCATCTGATGGTACTGATGGTAGAGAAAGGGCTGTCCTGGGATGACATCGTAGTAGAGCTGGCAGACCGGTAGGATTCATATATAAAAACAGCCGGACATATACTTCTTTAGAGAGGAGGTGTCCGGCTGTTATGATGAGTGATTCAGAAAAAAGAAGAAAAGAGCTCCTGGAACAGACAAGGGAGCGTTACAGCGATTATCACACACCGCCGGCGGTACATCCGAGATACGGATCTGCATACAGCCAGATTTACGGGAATGATGAGCTTCCGGTGCCAGGCACATTAGGAATCCGGGCCTTTTTCTGTTTCCTGCTGTTTACTATTTTTGTGGCGGCGGATTATAAAGAAGAGAAGATTCTGAATGTCAGCAGTGAGAAAATTGTGGAGGCCATTAGGACAGACATGGATGTGCAGGAAGTGTGGCAGAACCTGTAACGGAAAACAGGCAGACGCCGGAGCAGATTTTACTAAGGAGGAAAAGTTTATGAAAAAATTCAGGAAAATGGTAGCGGTTGAACCTGTGAACCTGACAGACGCTATCAGAGGCAGGCTTCATGAATATGCGGAGGAACTTATCTTTTATCAGGACCTTCCGAAAGACGACGGGGAAATTATTAACCGGATCACAGACGCAGATGCGGTGTTGGTGAGCTACACTACACGAATCGGGCAGAAGGTACTGGAACAGGTACCGGATGTAACCTACATCGGCATGTGCTGCAGTCTTTATTCTGAGGAGAGCGCCAACGTAGACATTGCCTTCGCGAGAACCAGAGGGATTACCGTGACAGGAGTCAGGGACTATGGAGATATCGGCGTTGCCGAGTATGTGATCTATCAGCTGGTACGGATTCTGCATGGCTATGATTTCCCCCTCTGGAGAGAAAAATCTCTTGAGCTGACCAGGCTTAAAGTGGGAATGGTGGGAATCGGGGCTTCCGGCGGAAGAATTGCTGATGCCTTACATTTCCTCGGGGCAGATGTATCTTATTATGCCAGGAGCCAAAAGCCGGAGCGGGAGGCGGCGGGCATGCATTATAAAGAGCTGCCTGTACTTCTTGAAGAATCCGAAGTAGTCGTTACCTGTCTGAATAAAAATATCATCCTGCTGAAGGAGGAAGAGTTCCTGAGGCTTGGGAACAAAAAAATCATGATCAATACATCCATCGGGCCTGCTGCAGATATGGCAGCGCTGAAACATTGGCTTGAGAATCCGGACAATATTTTCTGCTGCGACACGAAAGGGGCATTGGGAGATATTGCCGCTGAAGTGTCGGAGCGCAAAAATGTCATATGTATGGATGCATCTTCCGGTATGACGGCGCAGGCCTATGAGCTTTTAGGGGAAAAGGTACTTCAGAATATGGAAAAATTTTTGAGTGAATAATCCTATTGCAAACAAACATAAGTTCTGATATAATGAACAGAACAAATGTTTGAGAGGTGATTGTCATCAAACCGCATAATCATACATATATAGCTATTGATCTAAAATCCTTTTATGCTTCCGTGGAGTGTGTGGAGAGAGGTCTGGATCCTATGGCGACGAATCTGGTCGTGGCAGACATAAGCCGTACGGAGAAGACGGTCTGTCTGGCGGTATCTCCGCCTTTAAAGTCCTACGGTATCTCCGGAAGGGCAAGGCTGTTTGAAGTGATACAGAGAGTAAAAGAAGTGAATGCCGAGAGGCAGCGGATAGCCCCCGCCCGTCGGTTTGACGGGTCTTCCTGGGACGACCGTGAACTGAAGATATCCCCGCAAAAGGCGCTGGACTATATTGTAGCTCCCCCGAGGATGGCGTATTATATCGAATACAGCACAAGGATCTATGAGATTTATCTGAAATATGTGGCGCCGGAAGACTGCCATGTATACTCTATTGATGAGATTATGATGGATGTTACCCATTATCTGAAGACGTACGGCATGTCTGCCCGCGAACTGGCAGGGCAGATGATACAGGATATCTATCATACGACCGGGATTACGGCGACGGCAGGGATCGGAAGCAATCTGTATCTTTGCAAGGTGGCAATGGATATTGTAGCCAAACATATCCCACCCGATAAAAACGGGGCAAGGATTGCAGAATTAACGGAGAAGAGTTATCGCCGCATCCTGTGGTCGCATCAGCCTATTACGGATTTCTGGCGTGTAGGCAGAGGCTATGCAAAAAAGCTTGCACAGCATGGGATGTTTACCATGGGGGATGTGGCAAAATGTTCCGTAGGAAAACCGGGAGAATACTACAACGAAGATCTGCTTTATAATTTATTCGGGGTGAACGCTGAATTATTGATCGACCACGCATGGGGATGGGAGCCGTGTACAATGGCTGACATCAAGGCCTACAAGCCGGAGACGAACAGCATATGTTCCGGACAGGTCCTCCACAGCCCTTATACGGCAGAACAGGCAGAACTAGTGGCGCGGGAGATGGCGGAGCAGCTTGCGCTTGATCTTGTGGACAGGCATTTGACCACAGATCAGATTACCCTGACTGTAGGATATGACAGGAAAAACATAGAATTTCTCAGTTCCGGAGAAATTCATGCAGACGAGGTCGTCACAGACCGCTATGGGCGGAAGATACCGAAGCACGCTCATGGGACTGTCAATCTGGAAAGACAGACATCTTCCACAAAGGTCATTGTGGAGGCAGTTTTGAATTTATACAGAGAACTTGTCAGCACGAAACTGTTTGTCAGAAGGATAGCGTTGGGAGCCAACCGCGTGTCTGATGAGGAGGCTATGAAAGAAGAGCCCTCTTTTGAACAACTTGATCTGTTCACAGACTACGACGCTTTGAAGAAGGAGATGGAAGAGCGTGAGGCAGAGCGGCAGAAGGAAAGGCAATTACAGCAGGCAGTGCTTGATATCAAGAAAAGGTACGGGAAAAATGCGGTTCTGAAGGGGACAAGCCTGATGGACGGCGCAACGGCAATGGACCGAAATAATCAGATTGGCGGACATAAAGCATGAGAAAAGAGACCAATAAATTCATGAATCCGGAGGAAATGCACAAATACGATGATATCCTTGAGATGCCCCACCATGTATCCAGATCCCGGCCTCAGATGCCGGTGGCAGACCGGGCGGCGCAGTTTGCGCCGTTCGCAGCTCTATCAGGGCATTATGATGCCGTAAAAGAGGCCGCCCGGCAAACAGATGCAAAAGCAGAGATGGACGAAAGCTGCAAGGAAATGCTGGATCAGAAACTGCAGGAGATACAGAATCAGCCGGATAGTACTGTTTCTGTAACCTATTTTGTTCCGGACTTGAAAAAGTCAGGAGGTGCCTATGTGACCGTAACCGGGCGCATCAAAAGGATAGACGGCAACAATCACAGGATAATCTTGGCAGACGGGACATGTATACCGGCAGATAATATTATAGAAATTGTTGTATTGTCTTAGCCGGAATGATAAGATGTAAACAGAAGTGTGAAAATGTTATGATACTTATATTATGGGAATGATGATATAAAACAAAGGAGGAAATTTTTATGGGAGAAATTACATACCGCAATCCGGTAATAGAGGATGCAAAAAATATTGTAGATTTTTACAATTATGTAGGAGGAGAGACCAGCTTTCTGAGCTTTGAAAAAGATGAGTATCCTCTGGATGTAAAAGGGCAGGAGGAAGATATCAAAGGTCTGGCGGGCAATGTAAATAACACCATGCTGCTGGCACTTGACGGAGAAGAGATCGTAGGAATCGCGACAATCAATTCCAGCCATAAAATAAAATCCCGTCATGAAGGTGAGCTTGGGATTGTCGTAGCAAAAAAATATCAGGGGAAGGGGATCGGAAGCAGGCTGATCCAGATGCTGATTGACTGGTGCAAAGGAAATGGTGTGACCACAAGGATCCGGCTGGATACAAGGACGGACAATACAATGGCGGTATCTTTGTATCTGAAGTTTGGGTTCATTGTGGAAGGCTGCTGCAAAAACCAGACCTTATTAAACGGAACCTATTATGATCTCTATATTATGGGGATGATGATCAAATAAAATCGTGACAACCAGATGTGTATGGATAAAGGCCGGGCATTGTAAATTAAATAGTTCAGCATAAGCGGTACGGGGGTTTCTGTGCCGCTTTTTACGCAGGCAATATCAACGATGTGGCGATTGTGCGTTTGGCAGATTCTTTGTTGAGTGATGAGTATTAAAAGATATTTACTTGCAGTTCTCCGCTAAAGTGTATATAATATTGACGATTATGTTTTAACAGATCAAATGTTTTGAAAGGAAACCTATGAGAAAACTAGCCTTAAATGATGAAATATTATTAAAGATCGAGAAGCCCGCCCGCTACATCGGGAACGAAGTCAACAGCGTCATGAAAGACCCTGAAAAAGTAGATATCCGCTTCGCCATGTGCTTCCCCGACGTCTATGAGATCGGCATGTCCCACCTGGGCATACAGATCCTTTACGATATGTTCAACCGGCGGGACGATGTATGGTGCGAAAGAGTTTATTCACCATGGCTGGATCTTGACAAGATTATGAGGGAAGAAAAGATTCCGCTTTTTGCGCTGGAATCCCAGGATCCGATTCTGGACTTTGATTTTCTCGGAATTACGATTCAATATGAGATGTGTTACACGAATATCCTTCAGGTATTGGATTTGAGCCGGATACCGTTAAAATCCTGTGACCGTACGGAAGAACATCCTATTGTAATCGGAGGAGGGCCATGCACGTATAATCCAGAACCTCTGGCAGAATTTTTTGACCTTTTCTATATCGGAGAGGGAGAAACCGTATATAATCAGCTGCTGGATGCCTACAAAGAGAACAAGAAAAATGGTGGTTCCAGACAGAACTACCTTGAGAAGGCGGCACAGATAGAAGGCATTTATGTCCCCGCTTTTTACGAGGTACGTTATCATGAGGACGGCACACTTGCCTCGTTTACGCCTAATCACATAGATGCACCGGCCGTAATCAAAAAACAGCTGGTAACAGATATGACATCTGCCTGCTATCCGGAGGCTCCTGTTGTTCCGTTCATTAAGGTGACTCAGGATCGGTGTGTTCTGGAAATCCAGAGAGGGTGCATACGGGGATGCCGTTTCTGCCAGGCCGGGATGCTTTACCGGCCAACCAGAGAACGGGATGTAGAAATGTTGAAAGATTATGCATGCCGAATGCTTGAAAATACCGGACATGAAGAGATTTCTTTGAGTTCTTTAAGTTCCAGCGACTACAGTCAGTTAAAAGAACTAGTTACCTTTTTGATCCAAGAGTTTCAGGGGAAGGGAATCAATATTTCTCTGCCGTCCCTCCGGATTGATGCATTTTCTCTGGATGTCATGGGGAAGGTTCAGGATATCCGCAAGAGCAGCCTGACCTTTGCACCTGAAGCCGGTTCTCAGCGAATGCGAAATGTGATCAACAAGGGATTGACGGAGGAAGATATTCTGGCCGGCGCCGGACAGGCTTTTGAAGGCGGATGGAACAAGGTAAAGCTTTATTTTATGCTGGGCCTTCCTACAGAGACAGAGGAAGACAGAAAGGCAATCCCTGAACTTGCAGATAAGATTGCAAGACGATATTATGAGATTCCCAAAGACCAGCGAAACGGAAAATGTCAGATTACCACCAGCACTTCCTTCTTTATTCCAAAACCGTTTACACCGTTTCAATGGGCACAGATGTATACCAATGAGGAGTATATTTCCCGTGCAGCAACGGTAAAGCATGCCTTCCATGAACAGCTGAACAGGAAAAGTCTGAAATATTCCTGGCACGATGCTGAAGTAACTGTTTTAGAGGGAGTCCTTGCAAGAGGGGACAGACGTATCGGACCAGTCATTGAGGAGGCCTACCGCAGCGGATGCATCTATGATGCATGGAGTGAAACGTTCAATTATGAAAAGTGGCTGGATGCTTTTGAAAAAACAGGTATTGAGATTGCTTTTTATAACGAAAGAGAACGGTCGGCAGACGAATTGTTTCCGTGGGACTTTATTGATATCGGAGTAACAAAACAATTTTTGAGAAGAGAATGGGAGCGCGCGATGAATGCAGAGGTTACCTTAAACTGCAGACAGCAGTGCTCAGGCTGCGGCGCAGGGAAATATCAAGGAGGTGTCTGTATTGAAAGCAAGAATTAAATTCCGCAAATACGGCGTCATGCGGTTCATAGGGCATTTGGATGTGATGCGGTTTTTCCAGAAAGCAATGCGCCGTGCCGGGATTCCCATTGCATTTACAGAGGGATACAGCCCTCATATGATCATGTCATTTGCCCAGCCTCTCGGAGTGGGTGTGACCAGTGACAGCGAATACCTGGATATTGAGCTGAAGGAGGCCATTGCTTCCGGTCAGGCTGTGTCTCAGTTAAACAAGGTCATGGTGGAAGGGATCGATGTCCTGAGTTTCCTGGAGATTCCTGATGACAAAAAATGCAGCGGAATGACGATTGTTGCGGCTGCAGGCTACGAAGTCAGTTTTCTGGAATCCGCAAAATCTGTGGATAACAAAACAGAATTACCGCCGGAATGTGGAAAACATATCCGGGAGTTTCTTCTTGAACCTCAGATCATGGTATTAAAAAAGACGAAAAGAAGTGAGAGGGAAGTAAATATCAGGCCAATGATCTATCAAATGTCCGTTTCCGGACAGAAAATTGAATTATTGCTGGCTGCGGGGAGCGAAGAGAACCTGAAACCAGATCTTGTTATGGATACATTTTTAAAATATGCCGGGTATGATGCAGAACAAATACCTCTCCATTATCACCGGACAGAAGTATATGCCAGAAATCCTATGATACAAAATTCAGAAAATATCCAAAAAGAAAATCTGTTTGTTTCACTGGAAAGTCTCGGGAGGCAGATTCCGTAGTCCCGAAAGTATACAGCAGCAGAACTTAGCATTTTACGAAAGGAGACAGATATGGAACTATATTCAGATTATCCTTGTCTGACAGAGGAGTTTTTACGGAAACAGGTTGATGCGGCCATCTTTGATATCGGCAATGTACTGATTGATTTTGCATGGCAGGATTACATGAAATCTTTGGACTTTGACCGTGTCACTTATGAGCATGTGGCAGATGCCATGTTCCGCAGTGAAGATTGGGATCAGGGAGATCTTGGGCGGATCACGACGGAGGAATGGCTGAATCTTTTTATTGAAAATGACCCGGAATATGAGGATGCCATACGCAGGACATTTTCTGGCTTCGGCGCTTCTATCATCCCTTATGATTTTTCGGAAGAATGGATCTCTTATTTTCGGAAACATGGAATTAAATTGTATTTTTTATCCAATTATTCAGAAGAAATGTACCGTCAGTCAAAGGATCGTTTATCTTTTCTCGACGGTTTTGACGGCGGAATTTTTTCGTGGAAAGAAAAATGCATGAAGCCGGATGCAAAGATTTATCAGCTGCTTTTAGAGCGGTACAAAATCAATCCGAAAAAAGCGCTTTTCTTTGACGACCGCAGGGAAAATGTTGAAGCCTTTGAGGCTTTTGGCGTTCACGGAGTCATATTTCACAGAGATATCCCGTTGCAGATGCTGCAAAAATAAGGTAATATAAGGAAAGACGAAAGAAAAGGCAGTTTGGAGGATCGCACGATGATGAGTAAGGTTGTAAAATTTGGCGGAAGTTCACTTGCCAGTCCACAGCAGTTTCAAAAGGCAGGAAAAATTATCCGTAAGGATATCTCAAGGCGTTATGTAATTCCGTCGGCGCCCGGGAAACGTACGCCAAAGGATACAAAAGTTACAGATATGTTATATAGTTGTTATGGTCAGGCAATCCTGGCATATGACGATAATGACGACGAGCATGACGAGCATCAGGAAAATTTTGAGATGCTTTTAGGAAAAATCAAAGAACGGTTTGAGTCTATTATTGAAGGTCTTTGTCTTGAACTTTCATTGGAGGAGGATTTCAAGGTTATCCATGAAAATTTCAGCAGGAAAATCGGCCGGGATTATGCCGCCTCCCGGGGAGAGTATTTAAACGGAAAGGTTATGGCTGCGTACCTTGGTTACGAGTTTATTGACGCAGCAGAAGTAATTCTGTTTGATTCTGATGGAAATTTTGATTCTGTGAAGACGAATGCAGTTTTATCAGAGCGGCTTGCTGACGTGGAGCGGGCAGTGATTCCCGGATTTTACGGTTCTATGCCGAACGGAATGGTAAAAACGTTTTCCAGAGGGGGATCTGATATTACAGGTTCTATTGTAGCAAAGGCTGTTCATGCAGATATGTATGAGAATTGGACGGATGTGTCAGGCTTTTTGATCGCGGATCCCAATGTCATCAAAAATCCGAAGCCGATTGACGTGATTACATACCGGGAACTTCGGGAGCTTTCCTATATGGGAGCTACGGTGCTGCATGAAGACGCTATTTTTCCGGTCCGCAGAGAGGGGATCCCTATCAACATACGTAATACCAATTCGCCGGAAGATAAAGGTACTCTCATTGTAGAGGCGACCTGCCAGAAACCGAGATTTATCATTACCGGAATTGCAGGGAAAAGGGATTTTGCATCTATTACCGTAGAAAAAGCGATGATGAACTCACAAATCGGATTCTGCAAAAAGGTTCTGGAAGTTTTTGAGGAAAATCAGATTTCCATTGAGCATATGCCTTCCGGGATTGATACCATGACTATTTTTGTACATCAGGATGAGTTTGAGGAAAAAGAACAAAAAGTAATTGCCGGCATCCACCGTTCGGTCGAACCGGATTTTCTGGAACTTGAGTCAGATCTTGCGTTGATTGCAGTTGTCGGACGCGGTATGAAGGCAACACGAGGAACCTCCGGTCGTATTTTTTCCGCTTTGGCCCACGCGAATATTAATGTCAAAATGATTGATCAGGGCTCCAGCGAGTTAAATATTATTATCGGTGTCCGCAATCATGATTTTGAAGAGGCTGTAAAGGCTATTTACGATATTTTTGTGACAACGCAGATATAAGGAGGTTTCTGAAAATGAATATAATGTTTTTTCTAAAGCCTAAGAGCGAACTCGCCTTTATCCATGATTACCACACATTCAGGCAGGCGTTGGAGATCATGGAATATCACAGGTACACCTGTGTCCCGATTTTGAACAAAGAGGGAAAATATGTAGGCAGTATTACGGAGGGAGACCTTCTCTGGGCAGTCAAAAAGATAAAGGCTTTGAATCTGAAGGATGCGGAGAATATCAGTATCATGAAGATTGAAAGACGGCTGGATTACCAGTGCGTGACGGCAGAATCCAAGATGGAAGACCTGATCGAACGTGCGATGGAGCAGAACTTTGTTCCGGTGATCGACGATCAGGAGCATTTTATCGGAATTATTACACGTCGTGATATTATCGGATATTGTTATAATAAATTGAAGGAATGTGATAAATAATGATTATTGATTTTCATACACATATGTTTCCGGATAAAATAGCCAGAGGCACACTGGAATTTCTGGAGGAGGCATGTAAAACAAAACCTTATACTGACGGGACCTGCCGGGGGCTTCTGGCATCCGCGGATCATGCAGACGTTGATATCTGTGTTGCACTTCCGGTGGTGACAAAGCCGTCACAGTTTAGCTCCGTAAACGAATTTGCATCCGGGTATCAGGAGGGGAAGATTATTTCCTTTGGAGGGATTCACCCGGAAACCGATGACTATAAAGCACAGCTGAGGCAGATCAGGGATATGGGGTTTAAGGGCATTAAACTTCATCCGGATTACCAGGATATGTATTTTAATGATATCCGTTATAAACGGATTGTCTCCTACGCCTCAGAACTGGATCTGATTGTCAGCGTCCACGCAGGGGTTGACCCTAAATGTCCGCATGATGTCCACTGTACACCTGAAATGGCAAAGGAGATGCTTGACCAGGTACAGCCGTCCAGACTGGTGCTGGCACATTTCGGCGGTAATAAAATGTGGGACGATGTTGAGGACTTTCTTATAGGAAGGGATGTATATCTTGATACGGCCGTTGTGCTGGATACTATGGACGAGAAGCAGTTTATCCGAATGGTAAGGAATCATGGCGCTGACAGAGTATTATTTGCGACAGATTCTCCGTGGCGGGGACAGAAAGAATTTGTGGAGAGAATGCGGGAAATTCCGCTGACAGAAGAGGAGAAGGCGCAGATTTTCTCCGGTACGGCAAAAAATCTGCTGGGGATATAGAAGTTAATGCTTGATTTTTACTATATCTTGTGCTATTATACAATAGTATGCCGCACAATGAGGTTAAAGTTCTGTCTATAACAAGACAGACACCGTAATTGGCGAGTAATGATAATAGGAGGTGCCATATGTACGCGATTATAGCAACAGGTGGTAAACAGTACAAAGTAGCCGAAGGAGATATCATTAAAGTAGAAAAGCTTGGTGTGGAGGCCGGCGAGACTTTTACATTTGACCAGGTGCTTGCAGTGAGTGACAATGGATTGAAGATCGGTAATCCTACAGTTGCCGGAGCAACAGTTGAGGCTTCTGTCATTGAGAACGGTAAAGGCAAGAAAGTTATCGTTTACAAGTACAAGAGAAAGACCGGATATCATAAGAAAAATGGTCACAGACAGCAGTACACAGCAGTTAAGATTGAAAAGATCAACGCTTAATCATTCTGGAGAGTATCCATGTTTCATGTAACCATTTACGAAAATGACAAAAAAGAGTGTACAGGTTTTCGGACGGAAGGACATGCCGGATTTGCAGAAGAGGGGAAGGACATTGTGTGTGCCGCCGCCTCTGTTCTCATAATCAATACGGTAAATGCAATTGAGCTGTATACGGAAGATGCGGCTTCTGTAATGTCTGAACCGGAAGATGGGGTGATTATCTGTCACCTGACAGAGCCTGTTTCAAAGGAAGGAACACTCTTGCTTAAAGCAATGATCCTTGGTCTTTCCGAGATGGCACATGATGAGAACTATGCACAATATATTGATTTATCATTCGAGGAGGTGTAACAACCATGATGAAATTAAACCTTCAGTATTTCGCCCACAAAAAGGGTGTTGGTTCTACAAAAAACGGCAGAGATTCTGAGTCTAAGAGGCTTGGTGCCAAGAGAGCTGACGGACAGTTTGTTAAAGCAGGAAACATCCTTTACAGACAGCGCGGAACAAAGATTCACCCAGGCGTTAATGTAGGACGCGGCGGTGATGATACATTATTCGCACTTGTTGATGGTGTTGTAAGATTTGAGCGAAAAGGAAGAGATAAGAAACAGGTTTCTATCTATCCGGCAGCTCAATAATCAGGAAGCAAAGAGAGTGCTGCGATGTAACTGGTTTCAGTTATGAGGCAGCGCTCTTTTTCATCATATAGGAAACGAGGAATAATTTTATGTTTGCAGACAGGGCAAAGATATTTATCAGATCAGGGAAAGGCGGAGACGGACATGTCAGTTTCCGGCGAGAGCTTTATGTTCCAAACGGCGGGCCGGACGGTGGAGACGGCGGCCGCGGGGGAGATGTGATCTTTGAAGTTGATGAAGGGTTAAATACGCTTCAGGACTACCGCCACAGACGCAAGTTTGCGGCCAAAGACGGAGAACAGGGCGGAAAAAGGCGCTGTCACGGCAAGGATGCGGAAGATATTGTATTAAAAGTGCCGGAAGGTACTGTTGTCAAGGAAGCGGAATCCGGAAAGGTGATCGCAGATATGTCCGGTACAAACCGTAGGCAGGTTATTTTAAAAGGCGGAAAAGGCGGACTGGGCAATCAGCATTTTGCTACATCCACTATGCAGATTCCGAAGTATGCTCAGCCAGGGCAGCCCTCCCAGGAACTCTGGGTCAATCTGGAGCTTAAAGTTATTGCAGATGTAGGACTGATAGGGTTTCCCAATGTCGGAAAATCCACCTTATTATCCCGAGTGACGAACGCGCAGCCTAAAATTGCCAATTATCACTTTACAACGTTAAATCCCAATCTTGGCGTGGTTGATCTTGAGGGCGCCGGCGGATTTGTCATTGCAGATATACCGGGGCTGATTGAGGGGGCTTCGGAAGGAATCGGACTCGGACATGAATTTCTGCGGCATATTGAACGAACTAAGATGATGATCCATGTAGTGGATGCTGCCGGGAGTGAGGGCCGTATCCCTTCAGACGATATCCATAAGATCAATGCAGAACTGGAAGCTTACAATCCGGAAATTGCGCGTCGGCCGCAGGTGATCGCAGCAAATAAAATTGATCTGATCTATGTGGAAGATGAAAGCCCTGTAGAACAGTTAAAAAAAGAATTTGAGCCAAAAGGAATCCGTGTATTTCCTATTTCGGGAGTTACCGGGGAGGGGATAAAGGAACTGCTCTACTATGTATCAGAAGAACTGTCAAAGCTTGACGATACACCTGTTATCTTTGAGCAGGAATATTTCCCCGAGGAAGAACTGCTTTACATTGATCTTCCTTATACTGTAGAGAAAGTTCAAGATGTTTATGTGGTAGAGGGACCGAAGATTGAAAAAATGCTGGGATATACCAATCTGGATTCGGAAAAAGGATTTGCCTTCTTCCAGAAGTTCCTGAAAGACACAGGAATTCTGGAAGAACTTGAAAACGCCGGGATTCAGGAAGGTGATACGGTGAGAATGTACGGTCTTCAATTTGATTATTATAAATAAGGAGCAAAAGAATGACAACGAAACAGAGAGCATATTTAAAAAGTCTTGCCATGACGATGGATCCTGTGTTCCAGGTAGGAAAAAACAGTATGACACCTGAGTTTACCAGAGCAATTTCTGAGTCGCTGGAAGCAAGAGAACTGCTGAAAATCAGCGTACTGAAAAATTGTGCCGATGACCCGAAGGAGCTGGCAGAAGTGCTGGCAGAACGCACCCATTCTCAGGTTGTACAGGTAATTGGAAAGAAGATTGTCCTTTACAAAGAAGGGAAGGACAAGAATAAAAAGATTCAGCTTCCGGAGAAATAGTCATGAAAATCGGTATTATGGGCGGAACGTTTGATCCTGTCCACAACGGACACTTAATGCTGGGGAAAACTGCATATAAGCAATTTCAACTGGATGAAGTCTGGTTTATGCCGAATGGACAGCCTCCTCATAAAGAGCAGAGATCTATCAAGTCTGATGCCGCAACCCGTACGGAGATGGTAAGTCTTGCCATAGAAGGAGTTCCGGGGTTCCGGCTTGAGGAATATGAGGTGACAAAGGATGGTATATGCTTTTCCTATGAGACAATGGAGCACTTTTCCTTTTGCCGCCCGGAAGACTCCTTCTATTTCATAATTGGGGCAGATTCTTTATTCTCTATTGAAACATGGGCATATCCCGGCCGGCTGCTCTCTACATGTACTGTACTTGCGGCATGCAGGGATGATATTGACACAAAAGAAGAAATGCTGGTTCAGATAAAGTATCTGCGTAAAAAATACAATGCAGACATAGAGCTTCTGAAAGCCCCTCTGATGCACATATCTTCTCATAACCTTCGAGAAATGATACGTGACGGGAAGAGTATTTCAGGTCTCATTCCAAAAAAGGTGGAAGAGTACATTGTAAAGGAAGGTTTATATGGATCATAGATTGCATAAAATAAGGAAAAAAATAAAGTCAGAGCTTGATAAGGCGAGATATGAGCACACGGTGGGAGTTATGTATACGGCAGCATCTCTTGCCATGTGCCATGGAGCTGACATCGAACAGGCAATGACTGCCGGTTTGCTGCACGACTGTGCAAAATGTATTCCCACAGAAGGAAAAATCAAATTATGCAGCAAATATCATTTAAATATATCAGAGGTGGAATATGCAAACCCGAGCCTGCTGCATGCAAAACTCGGCGCGGCTTTGGCCGCAAGGAAATATAAAGTAAAGGACAGAGATATTATCAAAGCAATTGCAAGTCATACAACGGGGAGACCTCAAATGTCCCTTCTGGAGAAAATCATCTATATTGCGGACTATATAGAACCCGGAAGAACAGAACTTCCCAATATGGCCGGAGTGAGAGGACTTGCATTTCAGAATATCGATGCGTGTCTTTATCGTATACTAAAGGATTCTTTGATTTACCTGAGTACAAGAGAAATTCCCATAGATCCAATGACTCAAAAAACTTATGATTATTATAAAGAAAAAGCAGGAAGACAGGAGGATGAATAATGGAGCATTCTATGAATATGGCGAAGATTGCAGCACATGCCCTTGCAGAGAAAAAGGGCGAAGATATCACAGTGATCGATATTTCTAATATCTCTGTGATTGCAGATTATTTTGTGATCACCCACGGAACCAGCGACAGCCAGGTCAGTGCCCTTGTAGATCATGTGGAGGAAAAACTGGCTGAGGCCGGTTATCACCTCAAACAACAGGAGGGTAACAGCAGCGGAACATGGGTACTGATGGATTATGGTGATATAATTATCCACATCTTTGATAAAGAAAGCCGTTCCTTCTACAATCTGGAACGTATCTGGTGTGACGGGAGAGAAGTAGAGGTATGAAAAAGGTATCTTCAGCGGACAAAGGAATACTCCCTTTTGTCCGCTGCTGACGTCAGGATATAAGATTTCATATTCTGAAAGGATTTTATTTTATAAAACGGAAGACTCCGATTACTTTTCCAAGAATCTGGCAGTTATTAACTATAATCGGATCCATTGTATCATTTTCCGGCTGCAGGCGGATAATCCCTTCTTCTTTATAAAAAGTCTTCACGGTTGCGCCGTCTTCAATCAGGGCAACGATCATTTCTCCGTTGTGTGCGGTTTTCCGCTCTTCCACAAGTACAAAATCCCCATCGAAAATTCCGACATTGATCATACTTTCCCCTTTTACCTTGAGCATAAAAGTCTGGCGATTCGGCATATATTCCATAGGAACAGGAAAATATTCTTCAATATTTTGTTCTGCAAGGATAGGCTCCCCGGCTGCCACACGGCCGATCAATGGTACATTGACCATCTCTCTGCGGGTAAAATTAAAGGAACTGTCCAGAATCTCAATTGCACGAGGTTTCGTTGGATCACGCCTGATATATCCGTTTTTCTCCAATGTCTCCAGATGTGAGTGAACAGAAGAAGTAGACTTCAGATGTACTGCCTCACATATATCACGAACTGCCGGTGGAAAACCACGTTCTAAAATCTGTGACTTGATATAATCTAATATTTCCTGCTGCTTTGCGCTGATCTTTCCCTGTGCCATAGTCATTCCTCCTTCAATATATAACCCAGACTCAGTCTTTTATAAACTTATTCTAACACAGCCTTCCAAAAAAAGCAAACAAATGTTTAGAAAATATGTTCGTATTTTTTGATAAATATATTGACAAACATTAGTTTGCTTTATATAATGAATTCAGAACAAAAGTTCGGAACGTTTATTCTTATTATTACAAAGGAAGAATGTGTTCTGCGGACAAGAGGGGGGAGCATGAAATGAATACACACGGTTCGTATATAAAGAAAGTAAAACCATATACCCGCCTGAAAAGACGGATATTGATCCTGGCCATGATTTCAATTGCTTTTTTCCTCTGGATTTTTGCCGGCAGCGAACGGGTATCTGCACAGGATACAGATGCAGAACAAAAACAAAAATGCTATAAAAGCATCGAGATCTCTTACGGAGATACTTTATGGAATATTGCAGAAAAATATATGAACAATGACTATGATTCTGTTCAGGCTTATATGAAAGAACTGAAAGAGATTAACGGCCTTTCCGGCGACAAGATCTATGAAGGGAAATATCTTATGGTGCCTTATTATAATTAATGATTCCCCCAGTGAACAAAGACAAATCTATGGTAAAAACCGTGTTTTCCCTTGTCCACTGAGAGTATCCTAACTGGAGAGCAATAAGGACATAAGAGTGGCTCTTAAAAAGACCACTAATATAAGTTTTTGTGTTTTTGACGGCAATAATGTATCTCCGATAGATCTATACGACAAATACTGATTTTTCCAAAAGATATGGACATAATATATATAATATGGTAAAATACTTCCAGAAACAACGCAATACGCGCCCTGAGTGCATCCGGTACCGGGAATTACATACAAATAAAGGAGTTATCAATTATGGCAGATTCAAAAACATATCATGAACAGATTCAGATGGAACAGACTTTGAGGCTCCGTGAAGTTTTAAAAACATTGCCTCCGTTTGCCAAAGATTATTTCCGTGCGATCGAGCCAAGGTCGTCTGCCCGGACACGTATCAATTACGCTTATGATATTCGTGTTTTCTTTCATTTTCTGATGGAAAATAATCCGATATACCGGGATTATACGATCAGCCAATTTACCCCCTCTGACCTGGAACGTCTGGAGCCTGTAGACATTGAAGAATATATGGAATACCTGAAAGTTTACAAGCGCGAGGAAGAATTTGTTACTAACGGTGAAAAAGGGCTCTCCAGAAAGATGTCGGCGCTCCGCAGCTTTTACAATTATTATTTTAAGCATCAGATTATTTCCAGGAATCCGACCCTTCTTGTCGAAATGCCCAAGCTCCATGAAAAAGCGATTATCCGTCTGGATACCGATGAGGTTGCGCTTCTTTTGGATTTTGTGGAGTCTGCCGGAAGTAAACTTTCCGGCCAGGCCCTTACTTATTATCTTAAGACCAGAGAACGAGATCTTGCCATTCTGACACTGCTTTTAGGTACAGGCATCCGTGTATCTGAATGTGTAGGTCTGGATCTGACGGATGTTGATTTTAAAAACAATGGTGTTACTGTTACCAGAAAGGGCGGCAATCAGATGGTTGTATACTTTGGGGATGAAGTTGCAGACGCACTTTTAAACTATATTGAAGGAGACCGCAAGGCCGCTGCTCCCCTCTCCGGCCACGAAAATGCTCTGTTTCTCTCTACCCAGAAAAAACGTATGGGAGTTCAGGCTGTAGAGAACATGGTAAAAAAATATGCAAAGCAGGTAACCCCCAATAAAAAAATTACCCCTCATAAGCTGAGAAGTACATACGGAACTTCTTTATATAAAGAAACCGGGGATATCTATCTGGTAGCCGATGTCCTTGGCCATAAGGATGTTAATACTACCAAGAAACATTATGCCGCTATTGATGAAAACAGACGCCGGCAGGCGGCGTCTGCTGTAAAGCTAAGAGAAAGCTAATAAACTATTTAAACTATTTCTCCTGCATTTTCCCATCTTCCAGGTAGAGGATTCGGTCACTTTGCAGTGCAATATTCTCGTCATGGGTAATCATAATGAGCGTCTGTTGATATTTTTTATTGGTTTCCTTCAGCAATGCAATAATCTCGGCGCTGTTTTTTCGATCCAGGTTTCCGGTAGGCTCGTCGGCAAGGATAACGGAGGGATGGTTCATTAAAGCCCGTCCGATAGAAACCCTTTGCTGCTGGCCGCCGGATAATTGTCCGGGCAGATGATGCCGGCGGTTTTCAAGTCCCAAAGTTGCAATCAACTCTTCTAGATATCGTTCATCTTTTTTCTGTCCGTCCAGCAGAAGCGGCAGCATTATATTTTCTTCTACATCTAAAACAGGAATCAGATTGTAAAATTGATAGATTAATCCAACCTGACGCCTCCGGAAGATCGACAGCTTTGTTTCATTCATATCCTTTAGGTTGACTCCGCCTATCCATACATTTCCCTCTGTAGGGCGGTCGATACCGCCGAGAATATGCAAAAGTGTGGACTTCCCTGATCCTGACGGGCCGGTGATCGCAACAAATTCTCCCTTTTTAACGGTAAATGAAACATCATCCAGAGCTTTCACCTGGTTTTCATTTCCGGTTCCGTAAGTTTTGCAAACATGCTCTATTTTTAATAATTCCATTAAAATTCCCCCTTTAAAATATCCATGACTTGGATCTTTCGTATGCTTCTCATTGAAACACAGACTGAGAGTACGATCAGGATAAGCAGAAATAAAACTTCCACCCAAAGCAGCTGATAAGGAAACACAATCTCCAGGCTCTGCGTCTTGGTCCATCTGCTGAACATCAAATGTCCAATGCCGATACTTACCGCACATCCGATCACAAATGAAGAGAACAGGCAGATCAGGCTTTCTGTGCAAACCATTTTCTGGATTTTAGAGCGCCCCATTCCAAGAGAAAGCATGACTGCGAATTCCCGCTTTCTCATATAGACCGCAGATACGATCATCTGAATCATTTGAAAAGCGCTGATGATTGCGATAAAAATAAATAATGTATAGGCAAACAATTGCCGGAAGACCGGAAACGGGTCTGACAAAATACTCTTAATCCAGCCCGGGTAAGAGATAACAGAATAATCAAGGTTTTCCCAGTATTGTTCATCCGTAAGATCCAGCTTCCGCTCATCTAAAAAGCCGTACAGCTCTCCGGTTGACCTGATTTTTTCATCTAAAGCAATGATTGGTTCGTCATACTTTTTCAACAGCTGCTGAAGCTTATCACCTTCCTTCGTATTCAGAAATTTTGAATCTGCTTTATATTCCTGATGCCATTCACTTGTCCCTTTCTGGATCACCGCCGGATATAAGATACGGTCAGGAAGGCTCAAATGGTTTTTTGCCTTTAAGGAGACGGATCTTACGGTCTTCTCTCTCATACCCTCCAGATTATATTTCTGAAAGAATTGTTCAAAATAATGCTGCGGCGTATACAAATGCACTTCATTGGTTTCTCCCAGTCCGTCTATGATATTGCAGCAGGAAGGAAGCAACGGGGTAACGGTAATTGCCTGAAATTGATATTGTATAAATTCAATGCCGGTTTCCTCCGAATTTGTAAGATCAATATCAGTAGTATCTTCCAGGACTCCTCTCCCCTTGTCTGCAATGACGGAAAATAATTCCCCTTCCACTATATCCAAAAATTCCTGGTATTCAGAGCTGTTGCCTCTTTTCAACAATACGGTATCTTCAACGATCACAGGAATCGTTTCCGCATCTGTATCAAGGGCTTCCGATATCCCTGCATCTCTCAGGTATTGTTCAAAAGAGGCGTCATCCAGTCCCGTCAGGGTTAAATTCATATAGACCCCTTCTTCTTCCCTATTCCCGGAATCTTTCTTTACAGTGGGATTTTTATACGGGGATCCGATATCATAGACTGTAAATGAGTCAAGTTCTTCTCTCACATCCTCCTGCTGAAACAATACTCCTCCAAGATGGATTTTTTCCCTCAGAACAGCTTCTTCCACTTCCGGAAAAGAGGAAATTTCCTCCGCAAAAGACTGCCAATTGTCATGTTTTTTTGAAATCTCTTCTTCCACTGTCAAATCTGCGTAAATTTTATTTCTCGGATCCTTAGGTTCATAGTTCCCGGACTGATAGTTCAGATAAATAAAACCGTCAAGAAAAAGCAGCGCCGATAAGAAAAACGAGATTCCAATTATAGAATAACGTTTCCGGAAAAAATATATATTTTTTACGGCAAGCTGTATCTCCGGGCTCAGTACTCGTTGGAGCCCTTTTGGAAGACAGCAGGCACCTTTCAGATCCCTTTTTTCTGTCCGGTTCAAAATAAGCTGCAGCAGATTTCCCCTGACAGAAAAGAACGTATGGATCAGTCCGGTAATAATAACAACCAGCATTTCAAATGCCAGTACCCCCAGCAGCATCCCCCAGGATATTTCTACAGAAAAAGAAAATACTCTGTAAGAAATCATAATTCCAACGATCAATCCTGTCGGGAGCCCAAGGATACTTAATATTACCGCCTCATAAAATTCCAGCTTCCCGCGCTGGAACGGAGTTGCACCAACGCTGCCCAGGATTCCAAGATGTCTGATTTTATCTGCCGCAGAAAGACTCAGCATATGATAAATAAAGAATGTCAGTACGGCTAAAATCACTGCAAGCATTAAGGCTGCAGCCAGGATCAGCTTTTTAATGTCTGCCTGCATTGCGTCAAGTGTAGATATTTTTTTCATAAAAGAATGAATAAATATGACAGACAATGTTAAAAGAGCTGACGCTGCGGTGATTCCTGCAAGCGTTGCTGCAGTTCTCTTTTTGTTTTGCCTCAGATACCGGACCGTCAATGTGAAAATAATATCCATGCTTTATCATTCGCCTCCTTTTAATAATGATGATCTGTTTTAATGATAAGTATATCGATAGAAGGTGACGGCATGGTGACAAAAGAAGTGACAAAACTGTCACTAAATATTATAATGATAAAATTTTATAAGAAATGTTGCAGACTTTCCATAGTCTGAGGATACTTCAATGCTGCCGTTTTGGAGCCGGATCAACTTATTTGCCAAGGCCAGGCCGATGCCCACGCTGTCAGGAGACGTATGCTGCCCTCTGTAAAACCGTTCAAAAATATGCGGAAGATCCTCGCTGCTGATTCCGCTGCCCTCATTGATAATCCGGATGCTGGTATAGATCGGATTCTGACTTGTATTGATCCGGATGGTCCCCTTATTCGGAGTATGCTCCATACAATTTTTCAAAATGTTAGACAATGCTTCGCTGCTCCAATAAGCATCCCCCGCATAAGAGACATCCTCCTCCCCCTCCCGGATAACAGACTGCTCCCGCAATTCCATAGAAATCAACAGATGCTCCAGGGCCCGGTTCAGCATTTGGCCGGTACAGACCTTTTCTTTTTTCAGAATAAGAGTTCCGGCATCCAGTTTTGACATTGTAAGCATCGCAGATAATAGCCATTCCATGCGGGCCAGCTGACTGTGCAGCGTACGGATAAAAACAATACGATTTTCCTCCGGAAGTTTGGGATCCTTTAATAGATCAATCATTACGTTCATAGACGTCATAGGTGTTTTTAGCTGGTGGGAAATATCGGAAATGGTATCTGCCAGATACTGTTTTTCTTTTTCCAAAAGCTCTGTCTGTGAATGAAGCCTTGTCAGAAGCTTAAAAATTTCACTTTTCAATATTGCAAATTCACCTTCATGCTGGTCATCTGTCTCAAGAGGAAGCAGGCCATACTGTGATTTCCGCAGAAAAGAAGACAGCAATTGCAGCCTTCTGTAATATCTTCTGAAGAAAAGATAAAAGCCGGCACCGTAGATGATTCCATCTATGAAGATTATGATTCCTCCACCTGCAGGCTTCATACCATACACCACCGCAGAAGCACCTGTAATCAGCAAAACAAAAGTGATTCCTAATAATAATTCCCGATTTCTAAACATACTCTCCTCCTAACAGGTAGCCAATTCCGCGAACCGTCCGGATCAGCTGCGGATTAACCGGATCCTCTTCCAGCTTTTCACGAAGACGTTTCATATAAACCGTAAGTGTATTGTCATTTACATATTCCCCCGCAATATCAAAAATATGTGTCAGAAGCTGTTCTCTGGTCACAATAATCCCCTTGTTTCTGATAAGGTATAACAACAGTTTATATTCAAGTGCACTTAAATGGATCTCCCGGCCTCTTTTAAAGATCTTTCCGTCAGCAAGGGACACCCTGATATTTCCAAAAATATATTCAGAAAGAACTTCCGGAGCCTGTTTCCTGTATCTGCGGAGCACACTGCGGATGCGGGAAATGAGTTCTCTGACGCGGAAAGGCTTAACAATATAATCATCTGCACCGATATCCAGCCCCATAACAATATTTGCTTCCTCGTCGCAGGCAGTAAGAAAAAGCACAGGACTGTCACAAAATTTTTTAATCCTTTTACAGATATCGTATCCTGTGCCGTCCGGCAGCAAAACATCCAGGATATACAGACTGATTTCACTCTTTCCGGTATATACAGATGCCTCCTTTACATTTTTCACCCATACGACCGAAAAGCCCTCCTGCTCCAGTGCATAAGAAAGGGCTGTGGCAATGGTAGCATCATCCTCCACCAATAAAATTTTTGTTTGCTCCATTATAGTTTCACTCCATTTTTGTTCAGAGAATTATTTTTCTGGTATGTTCTTTTAGAAATAAAGTATAACATATTACAAAGTATAGCATATTCCAGATTCACAATAAACAATATTTCTGGTACAATAAGTTTTGTGAAAAGTTTTGGCATGAAGATCCGGAAAGGAATGAACATACAATATGAAATTACAGCAATTATTGAGTCTTACCAGAAAAGCAGTAGATGAATATCAGATGATTTCCGAGGGGGACCACATTGCCGTCGGCATATCGGGCGGAAAAGACAGCCTTACCCTTCTCTATGCGCTCCATGGGCTGAAACGTTTCTATCCAAATAAATTCAAATTAAGTGCGGTTACCGTGGATCTGGGGTACAGCGAGTGTGATTTTACACCGGTGACGTGCTTATGCAGCCAGCTGGACATCCCTTATAAAATCGTAAAAACAGATATCGCCCGTATTTTGTTTGAAGAACGAAAGGAATCAAATCCATGCTCCCTGTGCGCGAAGATGCGGAAAGGGGCTTTAAATCAGGCTGTAAAAGATATGGGATGTAATAAAGTGGCCTATGCACATCATAAAGATGATATCATTGAGACAATGCTGCTTTCGCTCATTTTTGAAGGGCGATTTTATTCCTTCTCTCCAAGAACATATCTGGACCGTATGGATCTGACTGTCATCCGCCCGATGATGTTTGTGTCGGAGGCAGATGTTGTCGGTTTTCAGAACAAATACAATTTACCGGTAGTAAAAAGCCGATGCCCGATTGACGGGTATACGAAACGTCAATATGCAAAAGAACTGGTCAAAGAATTAAATCTGGCACATCCGGGTGCAAAGCAGCGAATGTTTACGGCAGTTTTAAATGGAGATATCCAGGGCTGGCCGGAAAGAAAGCAAAAATCATAAGCGCAGGATCTGCCCTGAAAAAACAAAAAATCCGGGATGAAAATGGATAACCATATACATCCCGGATTTTTTTACAGCTTACATTCTTTATTCTGTTCTTTCAGTTCTACTAATTTCTTGATTGCTTCTGCTGTTCCTTCAATTCCGAGAACGGAACTGTCCAGGCACATATGGTAACTGTCCGCCGAGGACCATTTCTTATTACTGTAGTAATTGTAATAGCTGGAACGCTTTTTGTCAGTCTTGATGATCATATCTTTTGCCTTGGCGTCTGTAAGGTCATAGATTCTGGCAATCCTGCGTATTCTTGCATCCATGCTCGCATGGATAAACAAGGTCAATACGTTGTCATATTCTTCCAGTGCGTAATCTGCACAGCGGCCTACCAGAATACAGGGACCTTCGTCTGCAATCTTCTTAATCGCATCAAACTGAGCCAGGAATACTTTATGATTGATCGGCATGTCCGTGTAACTTCCGGAAGAATATCCCAGAGAATAAGTATCCATAACCAGCGAATACAGGAAACTGTTGGTTGGCTTTTCGTCATGGGTCTCAAATAATTCCTGACAAATGCCGCTCTCTTTCGATGCCCGGTCCAGCATCTCTTTGTCATACAATTTAATACCCAGATCGTCTGCCACCTTATATCCAATCTCCCGACCGGCACTTCCAAACTGTCGTCCTATAGTAATAATTGTACTTGTTTTAGCCATACATATCACGCTCCTTTTCATATATGAGATATTATATAATAATTAGATGAAAATGTATATAATTTTTAGAAAATTTGCATCAAACATTTTCAAGTTCTTTTAGTAGTTCTTCAAAATACTCCGGAATCGGAGCGTCTGTTTCCATGTATTGATTTGTTGTCGGATGTATAAAGCCAAGTGTTTTTGCATGGAGTGTCTGCCCCTGCAGGCCGGGAAACAGATTTTTCCTGGGCCCGTATACAAGGTCTCCTACCAGCGGATGGCCGATACTGGCCATATGGACACGGATCTGATGGGTCCTGCCTGTCTCCAGACGGCATTTGATGTATGTGTAGCCATGAAATCTTTTGATGACTTCATAGTGAGTGACTGCCTCCTTTGCGTTTTTGGCATGTATGCTCATTTTTTTTCGTTCTGTAGGATGCCTTCCGATCGGAGCGTCTATAGTACCTTTATCTTCTTTTATATTGCCGTAGACCACTGCCACATAGACACGGTTAATCGAATGCTCCTTCAACTGTTCTGCAAGGCTTTGATGGGCCGCATCATTTTTACAGATCACAAGGGAACCTGTGGTGTCCATATCAATCCGGTGAACGATTCCGGGCCGCAGGTCTCCGTTGATGCCGGACAGGCCGTTTCTGCAATGGTACATCAACGCATTGACCAGAGTACCGGTGTAATGTCCGGGGGCCGGGTGTACTACCATCTGCTTTGGTTTATTGATGATGATCACATCCTCATCCTCATACAGAATATCCAGCGGAATATCTTCAGCGGCAATATCCGGCTCTTTCAGATTCGGTATATTTATAGTTACATGGTCACCCGAAATAAGCCTGTAATTTGCTTTTACAGGCTTATCATTGACCATTATGTCCCCTTCTTTTATTAATTTCTGAATATGGGACCGGGAGAGCCCGGACGGCATTTCTGCAAGACATTTGTCAATCCGCATGCCATTTTCATTTTCTATTATGAAAGATTTGCTCAAGGTCTTCCTCCTTATAATAAAAAAATAACAGTAGGAAAAAAGAAAATGCCGCCACCGTAACATAAATATCCGCCACATTAAAAACGGGAAAATTGATTAATTTAAAATACAGAAAATCCACTACATAATTCAGCCGCAGACGATCTATAAAATTCCCGATAGCTCCGGACATTACCAATACGGCACAGATCCGAAGGGGCAGAAAATGCCTGTTCATCGGTACCTTTGAATAAAACCACAGAACAGCAAGAAAGACAAAAACCACACTTAAAAAGAAAAAAAGTCTTTGATTCTGAAATAATCCAAATGCCGCTCCCCGGTTTTCTAAATATTCAAGCTGAAATACTCCCTTCCATATGACATAGGGATTTTGTCCTTTTAAATTCACAATGGCAAGATATTTTGTAGCCTGATCCAGTATCGCACCCAGTATGATCCAGATCAGCGCTGTAAGATAATACCTGCCGCGGCTGTTTTTTGTTTCCATAAAGATTCCTCTGCTTTACACTCTATTTTTAACTATAATTTTAACTATATTTTTTAACCGACACCAGATAACGGCCTTTTTTAGTCTCTGAAAGGGTGCTGTCGTACATAATACGGCCAAGCCCCCTTACGGATATAAGATCACCGTCTCTCAAATGGCAGCCATTGCTTGTAATCAGTTTTCCATTTACAAATACTTTTCCATTTTCAATATAGCCGGTCAGCTTACTGCGCGACATCGGATAGGCAACGGACAGGATTGTGTCCAGCCTCACAGACGGGACAGTCCCCCTCTTCTCTTCGTACTTCAGATGGAAGTCTATTCTGCCCTCTTGTCTGATACATGCAGAAACCTCTGTATGACGGATGCGCGAAAGTTGATCCACAATAAAAGGAGTGATTTCTTCTCTCGCAAATACAACAGCTGTACAGCCGTCTATTATAATATCTCCTAATCTGCTACGTTCAATCCCGAGATTGATCAATGCACCAAGGTAATCTCTGTGACTAAGGCTTCCCGCAAATCTTTCATGCAGCGGTTTTATTTCTATCGGTTTCAACGGATATCCGTATTCATAATAAAGAGCATCAGGTAGAAATGCAACCATCTGACGCTCTGCCATATCATACCCTCCAAATGTCTCGTATCTTGCCGGAAACAGATCTTTCGGTGTTGTATGAAGAATATGAAGTTCATTTAAGTTCAAAAAATCCGAAAATGTTACAATATCTCTTGTATATGCCTGATTGGATAATTCAACCAGACGTTTCCTGAGTAAACTTTCCCCTTTATCCATATTGTTGCCTTCCTTTCGCCCGTTTCCTAGAACCGGGACCGCATCGAGGACGCATCAAAGGATGTGCCGAGAAGATCCTGCAAATCTCCGGAAATATCTACATTGGTCGGCGTTACCAGGAATATGTAATTAGAAATCTTCTGCAGATTTCCACTGATGGCAAAGGTAGCTCCGGATGTAAAATCAATGATTCTCTGGGCAATCTCAAGATCCAGGCCTTCCAGATTTAAAATAACTGTGCGTCCGCTCAATAACGTTTCTGTAATCTCACGCGCATCTTCCACAGAATTAGGTTTGATTACACAGACCTCCATGCTTACATTGCTTCTCCTGGCAGGCTGACGCATAGGAGTAACCTTATTGTTGCCGGAACGTGAAGATCTGGACGGCTTGGCCGGAAGATCGTACTCGTCATAATCATCTTCATCTTCTATATCGTAATTTTTTTCTCGTTTAAAGAAACTTTTTTTTGCTGGTTTTTCATCATAATCATCGTAATCGTCGTCAAAAAAATCATCGTCATCGTAATCATCGTCATCACTTAATTTCATGATGTCCAAGAACCTATCTAATACTCCCATTTAAAACTCTCCTATCTTACGTTTAGACTTGAGCATAATCCCTTTCACCAAAAATCCCCGTACCGACTCGAACCATTGTTGCTCCCTCTTCTATGGCCGTCTGGTAGTCATTCGTCATACCCATAGAAAGCATGCTCACATTAACATTATCAACGTTTTTCTTTGCAATGTCAACAGATAATTTTTTTAAAGCTGTGAAAACAGAGCGATTTTCCTCTGGATTTTCTACAAATGGAGCTATTGTCATAAGCCCTTTTACCCGGATATGTTCAAATTGTGCAACGGCTTCAACAAATTCATCCACAGCCTCCGGCGCGAGGCCAAATTTACTCTCTTCTCCTGCCACATTGACTTCGATCAGGATATTGACTGTGATTCCCCGTTTCGCCGCTTCTTTTTCAATTGCTTCGGCCAGACGTAAGGAATCCACAGAATGGATCAGGTCAACTTTGTCGATGATATATTTGACTTTATTGCGCTGCAGATGGCCGATCATGTGCCAGTGGATATCTTTCGGCAATGCGTCATATTTATCGACTAATTCCTGAACCTTATTTTCCCCGAAAACACGTACTCCCAAATCATAGGCCTCTTTTAATGTATCCAGAGGTTTGGTCTTACTGACTGCGATCAAGGTAACTTCTTCTCGTTTTCTTCCGGCATCTGTGCACGCCTTCTTAATTTTTTCTTCCACGTTTTTTAGATTTTCTTTTAACATCATCCTTCTACTCCTGTTTCTTAAAACACAACATCATTTTCACGTACAATGGATCCGTCCAGGGCTATGTGGTCGTAATTGGAAAGACCATAATCGTTGCCTGATTCCACAACATAATACTCTTCGCTTTCACAGAGAATTTTTATTTGCTTAAATACGGCATAGCCTTTATTAATATTGTAAACGCCTTTAAGACTTTTTTTCTCCTTTAATTCGTAAGTTTCCTTGGAATCAGGTTTGATCAGTTTACGGGAGGTTTCAAATGCGTTAGGGTCAAGATAGATCATACCTGTCTCATTATCGCGGTAATAGACGGACACCTCCTTGAATTCAGCGGTGCCTGTCCCGTTATCCAGCAGCACGCCGTTTGCCTTACTGTTTCCTCCCTGGGTAAGGTAATCCTGAGGAACAATATAAAAATCTTTTTTAATAACGGATGATTTGGGGATCTTAAGTCCGGTCTCATCCTCCAGGATCAATTCTATATCCAGGTACCGCTCCTCGGCATATCGGATCATACCTGTGTCAAAGGTAAGGAATCCCAGATTGGCTTCCGGAGTGTTGTAAACTTCAAAATCCGCAAAGGCCGTTTCGTTGTCTTTGGCAAAACGGACTTTGATCCGTTTCATCTCGGACATTTCCCTGGCGGTGTCTTCCTCCAGAAGGATCACAACAGTCCATTTGTCGTTGGTAATAAGCTTATACACCGGATCGCCCGCCTCTACCTGCATATCATTCTTCAGGCTGGTCTTCTCATAATTCTGCCGGTTGAGCATATCTTCCGTTACTTTGCTGATATCTGTCTGTTCGTACCCGTCCACAGAATAGATAATAATACCGTCAGTCACTCCACTGAACACCTTAAGGCTGTTTCCTTCACTCTCAAGCATATCTGTAAGCTGTGTCTGGCGGTTCTGACTGGATTTACTTTCCAGGACAGAAGATATATTTTCTTTTAGAGTGTAAATATCATGGAACTCTTCTTCTTTGAAATTCTCACTGAAAGACTGTGTCTTTACCAGTATAGCTTCCTGTTCATCCGCTGTCAGGGCTTCTGCCTCATCCATGCCGCCTTCTTTAAAATCCAGCTTTTGGGGAGAAAGTGTGTATACATTCGTCTTTGCCCCGACTTTGCTGCCCTCCGGCGTAAAATAATTGACGTATCCACTTTCCTCTGCCGTAATGACCACCTCGCTCCGCACAACAAACCCATTATATGCTGTATCCTTAAGAATGGATCCTTTACGTACTTCATAGGCAGATACATGCTGGTTCGTGAGATACAACAAGATCAGGACAACAAGATAGATAAAAATTGCTCCAAATATAATAATTCCAATATTAATATGTGTTTTTTTCCGGTATACTGTAATATTCGTCGGTCTATTTTCAGCCAAAATAATCTCCCCCTATCGTTATCTTTCCTGCAATATGTCCAGTGCAGCTCCATTCAGATAATGAAAAAGACGCCCCTGATAATGTCCGCCGTTCTGCATCCTTTTTTCCAGCTCATCTTTTAGCTTCCACCAACTGTTCCCCCAGTTGCAGAAAATCGAATCCTTTTCCGGAATCCGGCTGAACAGGCGCTGGATCACAATATCAGGATCCAGGTAATCCAGAAAATAGATGAGGCGTTCAAAATAGTCCTCTTTTGAACCTAATGTTATTGTACCATTTTCATAATCCTCGCACAACCTTGAGCCTTTTGCAATATAAAGCGAATGAATCTTCACGGCATCTACATGCAGCGCAGACAGAAAACGTGCGGTCTCAATGGAATCTATAAGCGTATCTCCCGGCAGATTCAAAATCACATGTGCACAAACCTCGAATCCGAAAGAATGTATTTTGAGCGCTGCGTCAATAAATTCTGCCAGTGTATGCCCTCTTCCAATTGCATTTAAAGTATGGTAGTTCACTGTCTGGAGTCCCAGTTCAACAGAAATCCCCACATGATAGTTTGTTTCCAGATCTTTTAAAACCTGCAGATATTCCGCTGCTACACAGTCCGGCCGGGTGGATATTGCAATCTCGACAATACCTGGAACCCGGGCTGCCTCTTCCACATAAGCATGGAACTCCTCTATAGGAAGAAATGTATTGGTATAATTCTGAAAATAAGCAATAAATTTGTGTGCGTGGTATTTTTTCTCAATATGCAGCTTCGTCTGTTCCAGTTGTTCCTTAACAGGAACACTACTGTCGAAAGATTCAAATCCCGTGCCGCAGCCGGCACAAAAACTGCATCCCGGTCTTCCGTTCTTGCGGTTGGGACAGGTGACTGGCAGATTTACCGGAAGTTTATATACTTTCTCTCCATATTTTTTTCTCAGAAAATTTGAATAATCATTATACATAGAGTGATTTGTTTCCATACTGAGATTTCCTTAATATTTTTTATTTTTTTGTATAAATGTGAAAAAACCACCCATACTATGATTAAGCACAAAAAGGAGGACATTTTTATGAAATGGTTTGACAATACGGCTTTGACACTTGTTATCATAGGCGCTATAAACTGGCTTCTGGTAGGAATTTTCCGCTTTGACCTGGTTGCTCTTTTGTTTGGAAATCTTTCCTGGGTATCCCGTATCGTATATACTTTAGTCGGCCTGTGCGGTCTGTATCTGATCAGCCTCTATGGCAGAATCGGAACCACGTCAGAAACTGAAATCAGTTCATAATAATAGGGGTATCCTGATTTATGGATGCCCCTTTACATATTATATATTCTAAGACGTCTCAATCCCGTTGATCAGGTCAGTCATATCCTGATACAGAAGATCTTTTGTCTCGGCACCCATCACAACTGAAATATAGGGCTTATCATCAGCCGTTTTGTTCAAAAGGATCAGGCAATTACCTGCCTTCTTTGTTGTTCCGGTTTTTCCGCCTATAATTTCGGCAGTTGTTGGAAGTGTGGCCTTGCCATGTGCATAAAAATGACTTGGTTCACTTACAATCTGCCTGGTTGTCCCATCTGCCCCTTTAATATCGGCAGTATAGGAGTCGGTGTTTATGATCTTAACAAATTGTTCGTTTTTAACACATTCGTTGAAAATCAAATATATGTCATACGCAGTTGTGTAATGGTTGTCATCATGTAAACCGCTGGGGTTTGCAAAATGAGTATGGGTAGCTTTTAACTGCGCTGCTTTCTCATTCATCATATCGACAAATTCTTCTATACTTCCGCCGATATGCTCTGCAATTGCATTGGCATTGTCATTACCGGAATGCAGAAGCAGGCCGTTGACCAATGCCTCAAGGGTCAGCGAGTCTCCTTTTTTCAGGCCTACCGTCACTTCATCTGCCGCAAACTCAGAGGCATCTACATTTACTGTGACCATATCCTGAAGATTTCCGTATTCAAGAGCAAGCAGAGCTGTCATGATTTTTGTCACACTTGCAGGAAATAATTGTTCATGGACACTATAAGCATAATCCGTTTCCCCTGCATCTACGTCAAACAGAGCAGCGGACTTAAAAGTAGATGCATCCGGACCGCCTTCAAACTCTACATCTCTGGATGCGACACACAGATCTGCTGCAAATAGTGTTCCTCTGTAAAGGGAAGTATTATAATGTCCAGCTTCATAATCTGCCGCCAGGTGTTCTTCTTTTGTACTGCCTTTGTAGAACAAAACTCCGGCTGCAGTACACAATCCCAATAATACTACTGTCATTGTGCGGATAAGCAGCTGACGCCGTCTTCTGCGGACACGCATTTTTCTTCTTCTGGAATTATCGGTACATTTCACGCCAATCAAGATCTCCTCTGTCAATTGATAAAATAATGAGCTCTGCTGTGGCAAGGTTTGTTGCCATCGGTATGTTATACATATCACAAAGCCGGATCACATCATTTACGTCCGGTTCATTTGGTTTCGGTGCATGGGGTTCTCTTAAAAAGATAAGCGCGTCCATGTCGTTCTGTGCAATCTGCGCACCAAGCTGCTGCTGTCCGCCAAGCGGGCCTGCAAGGTATTTATGGATATTAAGATTCGTAACTTCTTCTATCAGTCTTCCCGTAGTGCCGGTAGCAAACAGGTTATGTCTGCTCAGGATCCCCCGATAGGCAATACAAAAATTCTGCATCAAAGTTTTTTTAGAATCATGCGCGATCAACCCTATATTCATTGTACTCACTCCTTATTGATATTTTTTCGGCTGCAGTCCCACATTTAACACAAATCCCACCCCGATATACAAGCTCACAAGGGATGTCAGGCCATAACTGACAAATGGCAGCGGAACTCCTGTGTTAGGAATCAAACCTGTAGCAACACTGATATTAATAAAACTCTGGACTCCAATGAGCCCTCCGACCCCGCAGCTGATAATCCTCCCTGCGAGGTCCTGCGATCGCAGTCCGATTAATATACATTGTATCACAATAAGCAATAATAACGCAATAACTATACAGCTTCCGATGAATCCTAACTCTTCTCCTACAATGGCAAAAATAAAATCTGTCTGCGGCTCCAAAATAAAATTACCGTTTTTTACAGAAGTGGTTGTATTATTATTGAGCCCCTTTCCCGCCAGCTGTCCGGAACCGATTGCCATTACAGAGTTATTTTGCTGATAAGCCCCGTCATCCGCATACTTCTCCGGTTCCAGGAAAGAAAGAATACGTTTCTGCTGATAATCCTTCAAAAACGGCTGGTTCGGCTGAACTGCAATTGCTAAAAATATAACTGCAGTGGGAATCAGAATCAGCAGAACAGTAACAATAAAACGGTAACTGAGTCCTGCCGTATAGATCAGCAGGCACAAAACCAACGCCGTGCAGATTGTTGTTGACAGGTTAGGTTCTGCTAAGATCAGCCCCAAAGGAACTGCACATAAAACAGCATATTGTATTAATGTATATTTGTTGTTTACATTTTCCTCCTTCTGCATCAGAAATTTAGCAAAAAAGAGGATCAGCAATATCTTTGCAAGCTCAGATGGCTGAAACGTAGTAAATCCAAGATCAATCCATCTGGTGGCACCGTTTACTTCCTGGCCGATCACAAGCACAAGAAGCAGACTCACGATTGCTGTCCCGTATATGATCCAGTAAAAATCCAGTACCCATACATAATCGATCACGGAAACAATTGCCATAACAATGATTCCGAAAACAACTCCGAAAATCTGTCTGTTCTGATAAACTTCCTTTGCGCTGCCCACCACAAAAATACCAAGGATCGACAGGGCCATGACAAGAACAACCAATGTAAAATTGTAATCTCTTAACCGGTATGGTTTCGTTAATTTGGGTAATCTCACGCTTCTTCTCCTGAAAAACTAATTAGTATATGTGTTCTTTCGATTTCAACATTAAATTCATCTTCTGCAATTCCCATGTATTTGGAAAGTGTTTCATATAATTCCCGGCATATATTTTCATATGAATCCGGAAGACATTGTACCCGGTCACTGGTGACAAGCGCCTTTAACCGGTTTTTGGCTACTGATACAGAAGACTTTTTCATCATAATACGACAGCCCTCCTTATTCTTTCCTGAAAAGCCCGGAAAGCTTGGAAAGCAGTCCGGAATCTGAAGTCAGATTCATAAACGGCACTTCAATGCCCATAATTCTTTTGCATATATTAGAATATGCTGTTCCGGCTTTTGAATCAAGACCGATCACAGGTTCTCCCTGATTGGTTCCTATGACCACATGCTCGTCATCAGGTATCGCACCGATCAGGGGGATGGACAATATCTCCGTGACATCATCCACCGACATCATATCTCCTTTTTTCACCATATCCATACGAATCCGGTTAATGATCAGAGAATTCTGAGTCAGTCCGCTTTTCTCTAAAAGACCGATAATACGATCTGCATCACGGATGGCAGATACCTCTGGCGTAGTGACAATGATGGAACGGTCTGCACCTGCAATAGCATTCTGAAATCCTTGTTCAATGCCTGCCGGACAATCAAGGAGTATGTAATCAAACTCTTCTTTCAACTCAGATGTCAGCTTCTTCATCTGACCAGGTGAGATTGCAGATTTGTCCTTTGTCTGTGCAGACGGCAGGAGATAAAGATTTTCATATCTTTTATCCCGAATCAGCGCCTGTTTCAGACGGCATGTCCCTTCTATGACGTCCACCAGATTGTAGACGATCAGATTTTCAAGCCCCATTACAACATCCAGATTGCGGAGCCCGAGGTCCGTATCTATCACCACAACTTTTTTATCAAGCTGTGACAGCCCCGCCCCAATGTTTGCTGTTGTAGTAGTCTTTCCGACACCACCTTTTCCTGATGTAATTACAATAACTTCGCCCATGAATCATATCCTCCTAATCACTGTTTTACACTTTCCGGTACAGCAGGGTATCTGCTGTACCGGTCGTCTTTTGTGCCTTTTCTGCCACAACAGCTTTTGTCTTCGCTCTTTAATCTCCACCGGAGGATGTGCCGACTTCGGCGGCTTTTCCTGTAATAATCTCCTCTACTGGCGCTTTGTCGTAATAGTATTTCATAACCTCTCTTCCTACCTCCGCAGCTCTTGAGGAGCTGTAGCCATTGGCTATACGGATCGCAAATGCCACCTCCGGACTGCTGCTTGGTGCAAACCCTACAAACAGTCCATGGTTCGGATGTGTCTTACTCTGCTGTGCAGTCCCTGTCTTTCCTGAAAGCTCCAGCCCGCTTCGGTTCAGTTCCTGGAAGATATCCCGATTGTGTTCTACCGCAACTACATTACGCATTCCCTCGTGTACTGCCGTCCATGTAGAAGATGGAATATCGCTCAATGTATTTTTTACTTCAGCTTCATATTCTTTTACAGTTTCTCCGTCTTCGGAGGTCACTTTATCAAGAAGTGTCAGGTTATACACAGTTCCTTTATTTGCAACAGCTGTAATATATCTGGCAATCTGACTGGTCGTATAGTTGTTAGTACCCTGCCCGATTGCGCTTGGAACCGACGCTTCATCAGAAATTTCCGGTTTTGCCTCCGGGATCTCAATTCCTGATGTGTCTCCAAATCCAAACATAACGGCATATTTCTTCAACGTATCCGTACCCAGATTACTGGAATAATATTCAGCCGTTGCATCTCCCTGAGCGTTGTCGGAATCTATCTTTTCCAGTCCCGCAGCCTTCAGGCTTAACCGATAGCCGGTTTCATAGAAGAAACTGTTACAGGAATGCTCAATAGCCTGAGATACAGTAACATTGCCGTGTGCATTAGGGTAAGCCCAGCATTTTGGATTCGGTGCAACTTTTTTATAAATACCATAGCACGGGAACTGTGTCTCTGTTTGGATTACTCCTTCGCTGATACCTGCAATTGAAGTCAGCGGCTTATAGGTGGATCCGGGCGCCGTCTTCTCCTGTGTTGCATTATTGTAAAACGGACGTGCACTGTCTGTAACCAGATTATTGTAATACTCGGAATCCATCGTATTGGCCAGACGGTTATTGTCATAGCCCGGATAAGACACACATGCAAGCACATCTCCCGTATTGACATCCGTCATGACCATAGAGCCGGTACTGGGCTCTAATCCAAGCTGTCCGGGAGTAATCTCCAGCGCCTGTATCTTCCCGCGGATAAAGTCATATGCCCCCACCGAGCCGGAAAGCAGGTCACTGTACTGCGGCTGATCCGTCGGCAGGATCTCCTGTTCGTAAAGCATCAGGCAGATCTGCCGTCCGGTGACTGCTCCGGATTTTATCATATATTTATAGATTAATTTGTCGAAACTGTTATTGGAACTGATATAATCTGTAATATAGGCCACCAGTCCGGCATATACTTCTGATGAATCCGAATATTTCCCGCTTGTCGGCATATACTCTGTTAACTTGGTAGTGTCGATCCAATTCTGTGAAATCGCATAATTCAAAAAAGTATAGATACTGATAGACTCTTTATCGTGCCATGCCTTGTAGGTCTCGTCGGTAGTATCGATGGCTTTTGACATGAGGATCCCGGTAGCATTTTTAAGCATATCATTGACGATATACAGCTGGTAAGCCTGATATTCCAGAGAAAGAGTCCCATATGCCTGTGCATTAGGATCTGACAATATAGAAGCAAGTTCTGCCAGCACATTTTCTTTTCTGGAAGAAAATGCCGCGTAAACCTGCTGTTCTGTTCCTTTGGCATCCTCCTCGGAAAAATGTGTCATATCTAAAATATCATTTGAAATAAAAGCGTTATACACATCTCCCACCGGGATAATGATGGAACTTGCATCGGCAGCTTCCGTACGGTCATAGGTCAGGGAATTCTGAAGATTTGCCAGAATGATTCCGGCAAGCTCCTGTTCCAGAATATTGTATGCTGCCACCTGAAGATCCGCATCAATAGTAAGGTACAGATCATTTCCGGCTTTTGCTTTTTTTCCGGGTATTGTCTCAATGACTTTCCCGACATTATTCACATAGAGCTTTTCTTCTCCCTTTTTCCCTTTCAAATAGGAATCCATCGTCTGTTCGATTCCGGCTTTTCCTATGATATCAGTCCTGTTATACTCCTCTTTTTCTTTTTTATCCAGAGCATTATATTCGTCCACCGAAATCTGGCCCGTATATCCGATCACATTGGCAAAACATTTACTGTCATTATATCTGCGCAGCGACTTTTCTTCTACGTTCACACCCTGAAGGGTATCCATATTTTCCATTACAGCAGAAACCGTCTCGTCAGAGACATCCTCTGCGACTGTGGTTGCAATATACTTCTGGTAATTGTTCAGAGACATGGCATAACGGATATTAATAAGCTTGAGGGTCGCTTCCTTCCCGAGCTTTTCCTGATTGATCCCATATCCATTGATCTCGTCCGTACAGAGATAATCAATAATATCAGAAGCCGCCTGATTTTTTTGTTCCTCTTTAAGATCATCTATGGAAGCCTGTCCATAGACGTCGGCAACAAAACGAAGCCTCTGTGTATTCGATTCTGCGGCAAAAATATAGGAATTGTTATTGTCAAGTATAATACCGAAATCATTGATGACGGTGTCGCCATTGGATTCAACCATTTGGATAACGGTAGAGATAACCTTGTTCAGCTCTTTATTTTTCTGCTTTCTTGTATCATATTCGCCATTGTCTTCAATGGTGACCGAGTACGCCAGTTCATTATAAGCCAGCAGTTTCCCGTTCCGGTCATAGATATTACCCCTGGTACCTTCTACCGCCTTCGTCTTCTGAATCTGAAGCTTATAGTTTTCTGTATACTCCTGTCCCTTGACAATCTGAAGGTAGAAGACGCGCTGCACTAATATTGCGGACATCGCACAGAATACAATAATTAAAACAAGGATCCTGGATTTGATAACTTCCTGTATGCCGCTTTTGATTCTTTCCAAAAAATTAGACAAATTTACTTGCACTCCTTTGTTCTTCTGCTTCGAGTTTCCTGTTAATGTGTAAGATCACCTGGTATAAGATCAGAGTTACCAGGATTGTGTATACAAGTTCCGGAAGAATAATATGCCCCAGATAGATACTGAAATTAAAATCACCGCGAAGCATATATATACAAATATACGTAACCAGTCCATAAAACAATTCGCTGGCCGCGATCAGCCCGATCGGAAGTTTAATATCTTCATCATAAAAGAGTCTCTCAAATGTCCCGTTCAGGTATCCGATCACCGTAAACAACATCATATGAAACCCAAGTATCTGCCCCCAGAACAGGTCCACAAAGAGCCCTGAGACAAATCCTACAAACATTCCGGTCTTCTTTCCCCTCATAAATCCAAAGGAGGCAGTGACAATAATCATAAGATTCGGACAGACAGAGGCAAATGTAAGATTATGGAACACCGTACTCTCCAGCAGAAAGCATACCAGTATAATTAAAAATGTAATCACCTTTCGCTTCATTGCCCATTACTCCTCTTTCTTGCTGCTGATCATCTCATCTTTGGTCGTCGTGATCACCAGCACCTCCTGAATCTTACTGAAATCCACCGCAGGCGTTATATAGCCGGAGCGGGTCAGTTTGTTGGAGTCAACCTCTATATCACTGATATAGCCGATAAAGATTCCCTGGAGAAAACGGTCGCTTACATGGGCCGTTACAACCTGTTCTCCGATCTCAATCTTATTGTCATTGTTTACCAGTTTTTCAAACCTCAGTCTCCCGTCTGCCGCAAGCTTTAAGTCCCCTCTGACCATACAGGTATCAGAAGTGGACAGTACCATAGCGCTGACATTGCTGGAATCATCAATGATTGAACGCACCTTTGCATAGTCCGGATATACTTCTGTCACGATCCCCACAAGTCCGCTTCCTGCAAGAACATTGCAGTTCACCTTTACTCCGTCGCTGCTTCCCTTATCTATCGTAAAATCACTGAACCAGTTTGTACCGTTGTTTGCAATGACCCGGGCTCCTATTTTTTTGTAGTCTGAGTAATTTTCATCAAGCTTATAGAGCTCACGCAGCCGGTCAAGCTCATATTGCTCCTGACGGAGTCTTGTATTGTCAATGGTAAGGTCGTCAACCTTTTTCTGCAGTGCGTCATTGGTCTTCTGCATTTCTTCCATTGTGTCAAAATTGCTGGACACATCGCTGATCCACATACCCACATAGCTGATTCCTTTTTGCATCGGAACAACGGTGTAATTCGCGACAAAATGAGCCGGGCCGCTCTTTCCCAGAAGGGTTTCAATCCCCATGAGCAGCAGACAGACGACTAACAGAATGATCAGCCAGTATTTACTTGAAACCGAAGATTGGTTTTTAATTTTCATATTACCTCATCCACCTATAATTTTCATCTAACATGGAATATGCCAGTTTTCTTAACTCTTTTGACTGGATAATCCTTTCCAGGCCGTTCACCACACAGATATCCGGCTCTCTTGCCGTATTTACGGTAAGTCCGATCGCCTTTCCGATATATGTCTCAAGTCCCGGCATATGAGCCATCCCCCCGGTCAGGAAAATACCGTTGGCATAAATGCCCTTTCTGACTTCCGGAGGCGTCCTGTCAAGCATAGACCGAATAGCCCTCACACATTCCAGAAGGGGATCTCTGAGTGCCGCCCGCACAAGACTGTAAGAAATATTCTTCTGCATGGGAACGCCGGTGATCAGATCCCGGCCGGCCACCGTAAGAGATGCATCCGTCTCCCCGGTGAAGACTCCGAAACGTTTGCGGAGCCGCTCCGCAGTCAAACGGCCGATCAGGAAATCATGGCTGTGGCGGACAAGATTGACAATGGATTCATCATATGCCGTCCCCCCGTTTTTAATCAGCCGGTTCAGTACCATACCGCCGCCGGCAATTACCGATAGTTCTGTGGTCTCGCCTCCGAAGTTGACAATAAAAAGCCCCTTCGCATTCTTTACATCCAGATCAAGCCCAACAGCAGCAGCGATAGAACGTTCAACAATATTTACTTCCTTTGCCTTGGCAGTGGAATGGATAACAAGATCAAAAAATGCTTTTTTTTCTACTTCTGTGACATCCGTAGGGACTGCGATGACATATTCCGACCCTCTTGCAAACTGTCGTCCTGCCTTCAGCAGGTTCTGCAGCAAAAACTGCATATTGTTGAATCTCGAGATAACGCCCTCTTTCATCGGAAACACCACCTCTATATTGGCCGGTGCTTTCCCGTACATCGCATATGCAGTATCTCCTACTGCAAAAATTTCTTTCTGGTCTTTGATTGCTATGACATTTTTCTCTTTCCAGATGGTATCCTTCTTTTTATCATAGACTTTGATCTCATAGGAGCCAAGATCAAGTCCATATGTATTTCTTGCCATGAACTTTATCCTTTCTACAGCAGCTTTTCTTCTCGAAAACTGATATAACAATTATTGCCGATAATGATATGGTCTAACAGTTCAATTCCAACCAGCTCACCGGCTTCACGTATCCGTTCGGTAGCCAGTATGTCATCCCTGCTCGGAACAGGATCTCCGCTTGGATGATTGTGCATCAGGATGATAGAGACCGCGCTTTTCTGAAGCGCTTCCACAAATAATTCCCGCGGCGTAATCAGAGACGCATTTACAGTCCCCTTGGATATATCTGTCTCACCTACAAGCGCTGCTTTGGAATCCAGCATGATCAGTTTCATGACCTCCTGCTTTTCATGCCTCAGATCTTCCATATAATATTCTGCGATCGACTCGGGAGCGGAAAACTTAAGATTCTTCTCTGCAGACGCTTTTGCAAGCCTTTTTGCCAGTTCAGACAGACATAAGATCTGAATCGCCTTTACTTTTCCAATTCCACGGAGTTTCAGCAGCCGCTGCAGAGAAAAATGGTGGAGTCCAAGGATTCCGGTCTCCCCTGCATGGTAAAGAATCCTCTGCGACAGCTCCACAGCATTCTCGCCTCTGGTGCCGGTGCGTAGAAGAACCGCCAGCAATTCAACGTCACTCAGGCTCTTAACGCCCTTCACTGCACATTTTTCATAGGGGCGTTCCATACTTGGAATTTCTTTCATAGTACTTGTTTGATTCATCTCATCTTTAGATTCGTACGAAATTCTTTCCTGTTTACAGGAAACGGTAAATAATAATAGCAAGAACCACACCGATGATGCTTGCAATCGTAATCTTGATCGTAAGGCCGAATGTAACTACCAGCAGCCCCAGATTCAAAATGACCGGCTCGTCCAGTCCGAAAGACTGTCCGTAATTCAGCCAGCTAAGGGCAGATACTCCGTCTGCCAGCATTCCGATAAATCCGCCAAGGACAATCCCCGCCAGAATCAGCAGAAATAAAGCCCAGGCATTTTTGCTTCCAGTTCCCTTCATATGTACTCCTCCTCACGTTTATCTCTCCGAAAAACTCAATACATTCTATCATATTTCAGAAAAAGTGTATAGAGATATACCATTAATTTTTTCTTAACACTTTCCTGGTTTGTCGAATGGACGGTAGATTTGGCTGACAGATTCTGCCACTTTTAGTCCATCCATGGCGGCTGACGTAATTCCACCTGCATAACCTGCTCCCTCACCGCACGGATACAGGCCCTTCACCCGGCTCTGCATCGTGTCATCCCGCAGAATACGAACCGGAGACGAGGTTCTGCTCTCGACCGCCGATATTACGGCATCCTCCCTGGCGTATCCCGGAAGCTTCTGTCCGAACCGACGAATGCCTTCTTCAATAGAAGCTGCGATCTCTTCCGGAAATATCCGGCGCACATTCGTCCAGGTATAACATCCTTTCATCTGAGGATACACCATACCCGGTCCGCCGGATACAGTGTCTGTGCAGAAATCTTTAAAGAGCTGAACCGGGATGCCGCCTTTTCCCGCCTCAAAAGCCTCCTTTTCCAGTCTGCGCTGAAACTCTACACCGGAAAGAATATCTTCGATCCCGTAATCATCCGGTGTCACCGTCACGATCACGGCACTGTTGGCATTGAGGCCGGACCGGTCGCTGTAACTCATACCGTTTACGGCAAGCTTCCCCTCTTCGGAGGATGCATTCACGACATACCCTCCCGGGCACATACAAAATGTGTACACGCCTCTCCCGTTTTCAAGATTGGCGGTCAGCTTGTAGGGCGCTGCCGGAAGACCGCCGGGGGAGCCCGATCCATACTGACTTTCATTGATCATCGTCTGAGGATGTTCCACACGTACTCCTACTGCAAAGGATTTTGGCTCCATGGGGACCTCCTGCTCTTTGAGCATGGCAAATGTGTCCCGGGCGCTGTGTCCGATGGCGAGGACAACCGTCTCTGCCGGCAGCATATAAGACGTCCCGGTCATGGTATCTGAAACCGTAAGGGTACTGACTCGTCTTTCCTCACCGTCCCGGGCAAAAGAAAGATCTGTGACTTGAGAGTGGAAACGGATATCAGCGCCCATTTCTGTCAGAGACTGACGCATATTTTTTATCACTTTCATCAGCACATCCGTCCCGATATGGGGTTTGCTTTCATACAGGATGCCGCGGGAAGCGCCGTGCTCCGCAAAGATTTTTAAGACTTCCCGTCCTCTTCCGGATGCATCATGGATCAAAGTATTTAATTTCCCGTCAGAAAACGTGCCTGCTCCGCCTTCTCCGAACTGGACATTGGAAGCCGGATTCAGCATTCCTGTTTTCCAGAACTTATCCACATCCTCGATGCGTTCCTCTACCCGTTTTCCACGTTCGAGAAGAATCGGACGATATCCCATTCTCGCAAGAGAATAGGCACAAAAAAGCCCGGCAGGACCGCTTCCCACGATTACCGGTGATGTCTTCATCCGGCGCTCCCCGGAAGGGATGCAGACATATGGGGGAACCGGCTCCCGAAACAAAATATTTTTGTCCCTGATTTTCTTTTTGAGCCTGCCTTCATTTTTTACCACAGCTTCAACGGAATACACGTAGAATAATACAGGCTTCTTTCTTGCGTCCAAAGACTTCTTCAGAATACGAAAAGACAGAAGTTCTGTCTTTTGTATGCGAAGAAGATTTATTATTTTTTTCTGCAGCTGCTCCTCACTGTGTGGAATCTTAAGCTTTAATTGACTGATCTGAATCATAACTCTCTCCTATTTCGCCGCATTTCTTCCTGCCAGGTATCCGCTGGCCCATGCCCATTGCAGATTATATCCGCCGCATATGCCGTCCACGTCAAGCATCTCGCCTGCCAGGTACACATGCTTACAGCACAGAGATTCCATGGAATCTGCATTTATCTCGTCCAGACGGATTCCCCCGGCACATACCTGGGCATTATCAAACCCATTGGTATCTGTAATCCCGAGAGTCAGACTTTTGCATGTATCTATGAGCCTGTCCCATAAAGCCTTCCCTGCTCTCTGAACCTTTGTATCCTCCCAGATTCCGGCGGATTTTAACAGACATGGAATTAATTTCTGGTTAAAAATACCTGTCAGGAATTCTGACATGGTAAAGGTCTCTCTGCCGGCCTTTCTTTTTTCCAAAAAACAAGAAAACTCTTTTCCGGTCATGAAGGGAAGAAAATCAATCCTTACCTGGGCCTTGTTCCCGCGGTAAAGCGCCTTTGCCACATGGCGGCTGATCTGAAACACCGGTATCCCGGATATCCCGTACCCGGTAATCTGCAGCTCGCCGGTATCCTCCGCCGCAAAATGTCCGGACTCGTACGCACATACTCTGGCATCCGTCCGGACCCCCGAGGCCTTTGCCAGCGGATGATCCTTTACTTTCAGCTGCACCAGCGCCGGCACCACCGGCGTCATAGTATGTCCCAGTGATTTTGCAAGGCCATATCCGCTGCCGTCAGAACCCGACACTGCAAAAGCTTTCCCTCCGCATGCAAGAATGATGCGATCCGCCTCATATGTTTTTTCATCTGACATGATCAGAAAACCAGATCCGGATTTCCGGATCCCTCGGACATGAATGTTTGTATCCACAAGCACTCCCAGTGTTTTCAGACGCATCTGAAAGACACGGAGTACTGCACTTGCCTGATCAGACTGCGGATAATAATATCCGTTCCTTGATTTGGACATAATGCCAAGATCCTCGAAAAAGCACAGGGTATTCCTGGTTCCGAACTTCTGTAAAACGCGTTCAATATTGTCAGGGGCATCACTGAAAAAGCACTGCCCTTTCATAAACGCATTTGTAAAATTGCATCGTCCGTTTCCGGTAGACAGCAGTTTTTTCCCGGTAATATCTTTATGCTCCAGAATCCGTACTTCCGCTTTCGGGTTTTCTGTTTTGGCAGCAATCGCTGCCGTCATCCCCGAAGCTCCGCCTCCGATAACCACAATTTTTCTCATAGCTTTACAACTCCTGCCCGCACGAGATATTCCAGAGACATTAAGATCCCCAGCTTGGCATGAGGCCAGGTAAGCCCGCCCTGGAAATATACGGCATACGGAGGCTTGATCGGCCCGTCTGCACTCAGTTCGATGGATGATCCCTGCACGAACGCTCCTGCGGCCATAATGACATCACTGTCATATCCTGGCATTGCCCAGGGCTCCGGCATTACGTAGGAATCCACCGGAGCCGCCGCCTGGATCCCCTGACAGAAGGCAATGACCGCTTCCGCAGTCCCAAGCTCCACGGCCTGGATAATATCATGCCTGCTCTGTACGGCATCCGGCACTACCTTATACCCAAGCTTTTCATAGATATTTGCCGCAAGGACAGCTCCTTTTAATGCACTTGCCACTACAGTAGGAGCAAGAAAAAGTCCCTGGTAGAAGGACTGCATAACACCTAGCGAGGCTCCTACCTCCCGTCCCAGCCCCGGAGAAGTCAGACGATACCCGCAGGAGTCAATAAGGCTCTGCTTTCCTGCAATATAGCCGCCGATCGGCGCAAGCCCGCCGCCCGGGTTTTTGATCAGGGAACCGACCACCAAGTCCGCCCCCACGTCACTTGGCTCTGTCTCCTCCACAAATTCCCCATAGCAATTGTCCACCATACAGATCACATCCGGTTTGATCTGTTTGACAAAACGAATCACCTCGCCGATCTGTGCTACCGAAAAACTCGGCCTCGTCTGATATCCTTTGGACCGCTGAACCGTCACCATTTTTGTTTTCTCATGGATGGCTTTTTCAATTTTTTCAAAATCAAAGGAGCCGTCAGGGAGCAGATCTACCTGACGGTAAGTGACCCCATATTCGGCCAGGGAGCCGTTGGAGGGACGGATGCCGATCACTTCCTCTAACGTATCATAAGGCTTCCCGCCTGCTGAAAGAAGTTCATCCCCCGGCCTCAGATTGGCACCCAGTGCCAGGGAAAGCGCATGAGTCCCGCAGGTGATCTGGGGTCTTACAAGGGCTCCCGCGGTGTGAAACACTGAAGCATAAACTTTTTCCAGCGTATCTCTGCCGTAATCATCATACCCGTAGCCGCTTACGAAGTGAAAACACTCTGCATTCACACGATGCTCCTGCATGGCGCGGATGACCTTTAGCTGGTTGTACTCAGCCATACGGTCAATGTCCTCAAAACGGCTTTTTAACTCTTCTTCTATTTTACTTCCGAACCGGAAAACAGAAGGACTGATCCCCATTTCCCGGTACAGGTTTGCAATTTCTGACATACAATCTCCTTTTACTCTCTTATCTTGACTGAAGCGCACTCATAATCTTTGTTTTAATGTCTGCACAGCGCGCGTCAAATTCTGGATTTAACGGAGGAATCTCCCGGATAACGTCCGCCGCCGCCTCAAATTTACGCATATCATAGAGAAGCGCCGCACGATTCAGTTCATACCACGCAAATTCCCCGTCTGTCCGGATTAATTTTTTCAACCCCTCCAGCTGCTTATACGTTGCCTCTGTATTATGGCTCACCGCATAAACCTTCATCAATGTATTTACCTGTTTTAAAAATTTAGAACCGCCAAATAATCTCCGAAACATAGTTACTCCCTTCATAAGATGCTCTGTCAGGAACCCCTCGTTTTATTCAAAGCCTGAAGCATCATGTTCAATATCTTTTTCTCGTCGTAATCATATTCATTTTTGTGGATCCAGATTACATTCTTCTCCCTCTTAAACCATGTAATCTGTCGTTTTGCAAAATGTCTGGTATCCCTCTTGATTTTATAGACAGCATCAGAAAGGCTGCATTCACCTTCCAGATACATAAGGATCTCCTTATAGCCAAGACCCTGCATAGAAACCATATTCCTGGTAAATCCCCTGTCCTTCAGCTGCTGCACTTCCTCAAGCAGCCCTTTGTCCATCATCTGATCCACCCGCCGGTCAATCCGCTCGTACAGCGCCCCTCTGTCATCGTTCAGCACAAAATATGTGACATCATAAGGAGACGTTCTCTGCCTCTCCAGTTCATTGTGCCGAGAAATCGGGATTCCGGTCTGTTCATAGAACTCCAGAGCACGAATCACCCTCTTTACATTATTGGCGTGAATCTTCCCGGCAGATGCGGGATCCACCAGCTTCAGACGTCTGTGCAGCGCCTCTGCCCCCTGCTCTCTGGCATAATCCTCCAGTTCCCTGCGAAGCAGGGTGTCCTGTCCGCCGTCTGTAAAATCAATGTCATAGATCAGCGCCTGAATGTAAAATCCTGTCCCTCCCGTTACGATAGGGATATGGCCGCGCCCATAGATGCCCTCCATGGCATTTTTCGCCATCTCCTGAAATTTAACCACATGAAATTCCTCGTCCGGCTCCAGCACATCGATCAGGTGATGCTTCACCCCTTTCATCTCCGCCTCCGTAATCTTGGCAGATCCGATATCCATATACTTGTAGACCTGCATAGAATCTGCGGATATGATCTCGCCGCCGATTTCCTTTGCAAGTCCGATCGATGCCTGTGTTTTGCCTGCTGCGGTAGGGCCTGCCAATATGACTAATGGTTTTTTGTTCATCACACAATCCTCTTGAATTTTTTTTCTAATTCCCGCTTTGACATGGCAATAATGGTAGGCCTGCCGTGAGGGCAGTGATACGGGTTGTCCAGAAGCAGAAGCTCCCCGATCAGGGCGTCCACCTCCTGAGCCGACAGTTTCATATTTCCTTTCACTGCGGCTTTGCATGACATAGAGGCAATCTTTTCATCCAGAAGGTCGGACGCCTGATTACGGCTGACCTCATCCGACAAACTGTCGATCATCTCCATCAGGAGTTCCTTTTTGGCAATGCTGAAAAGATTGTCCGGCACACTTCTCACCATATAAGAATCCTGCCCGAATTCTTCAAATTCAAACCCAATCCTTGTAAAGCGGTCCATATAAGTGCTGAGAAGCTCTGACTCCTGTATGGTCAGGTTCAGGATAATCGGAGGACTGATCATCTGAGCGGTAAACTCACGGGTTTTCATCCCCTTAAGCGTCTTTTCATATAAGACACGCTCATGCGCCGCATGCTGGTCTATAATATACAGATTATTTTCGTACTGTACCAGCCAGTAAGTGTCAAATACCTGTCCGATGAGTGTGTACTGTGTACGTGCCTTCCGGTCCAGGAATTTTTCCTCAAACAGGTTCAGCTGTTCCGGCTGCTTTGATTTTTCCGGAACCGGATAGGAAGAAACAGCCTCCCGGATCCTGTCTGTCTGGCGCCCGGGATGAAGCAGCGAAGATTTGTCCTTTACTTCTGCCGAAGCGTTCTGCTGATGATAAGCAAACACACGCTTTTTCATCTGCTCCATAAAATAATCCAGATCCCTCTCAGCCCCGGAACGCTGCTCCGCCGGCCGGGCAGACTGCACTTCCTTCGCCTCCCCGGCCGGTAAAACCTTCGGCCGCTCCTCTTTTGTCTCCACGGCCGGCGGAACTTTTGGCCGCTCCTCTTTCATCTCCCCGGCCGGCAAAACCTTCGGCCGCTCCTCTTTTGTCTCCACGGCCGGCTGGCTTTTCGGTACATCGACCGTAATCTCCGGAATCAGTTCTCTGCTGCGCAGACATTGATCCAGCGCCTCATAGACGCAGTTATAAACCTCCTGCTGGTTATTAAAGCGCAGATCCATTTTTGTAGGATGGACATTTACATCCACATGCTCCCCGTCAATCTCAATATGCAGAACCGTAAACGGATATTTGTGCTGCATCGTATAATCTTTATAGGCATCCTCAATGGCCTTATAGATGATCTGGCTCTTTACATATCTCCCGTTAATAAAATAATTTTCAAAATTACGGTTTCCTCTCGAGATGACCGGTGCGCCCGCATACCCAGTGATGCGGAGACCGTTCTTTTCATAATCTACGGCAAAAAGATTGGCGGCGATCTCTCTCCCGTACACATGATAGATCACATCCCGAAGATTTCCGTTGCCGGAGGTATGTAACCTTGACATGCCGTTGTTCACAAACTGAAACGAAATTTCCGGGCGGGACAGTGCAAGCCTGGTCATCAGGTCGCCCACATGCCCGGCCTCTGTCATGGCCGTCTTTAAAAATTTCCTCCTTGCCGGTACATTGTAAAACAACTGGCGGATAAAAAATGTAGTTCCGTCAGGAGCCCCTGCTTCTTCAAGGTCTTCTTCCTTTCCTCCGGCAATCCGGTATCTGGTTCCAAAGGTATCCTCTCTTGTCTTTGTGACCAGTTCTACCTGGGAAACCGCCGCAATACTGGAAAGAGCCTCCCCCCGGAAACCAAGGGAGCCGATACGCGCAAGGTCATCCACCGACCGGATCTTGCTGGTGGAATGACGTAAAAATGCACCCGGCACATCCTCCCTGTCTATGCCGCATCCGTTGTCTGCAATCCGCATAAAAGAGATCCCGCCTTCTTTGATCTCCACAGTCACGGCCGCCGCACCGGCGTCAATGGAATTTTCCACCAGTTCCTTGACGACCGAGGCGGGACGTTCAATGACTTCCCCCGCCGCGATTTTATCAATGGTTATTTGATCTAATACCTGTATCTTACCCATAACTACCACCTGTTTTTCAATTTGTTCTGAAGCTGGTACAGCGTATTTAATGCATCGATCGGTGTCAGGTTGCTTACATCCAGATTCTTAATCTCAGTGATCACATCATCATCCTTTACAGTGTCGAACAGGGAGATCTGCGCCAGATCCACCTCATCATACTTCTTAGCACGGACCTTAACCTCTCCGCTTCCTCCCTGAACAGCTATATCCTTAATCCTGGTCGTAATATCGGCATGGATCAGCTCCTCCACAATTTCTTTCGCCCGGTCGGTGACAGAAGAAGGAACTCCTGCAAGCCTGGCCACCTGAATACCGTAGCTTTTATCGGCGCCGCCCTTTACAATCTTACGGAGGAAGATAATATCATCCCCCTTTTCCTTGACAGCAATGCAGTAATTATTTACATTATCAATCTTGCCCTCAAGTTCCGTCAGTTCATGATAATGAGTGGCAAATAAAGTCTTGGCTCCAAGGAGCTTACTGCTGCTGATATGTTCAATCACTGCCCATGCAATACTGAGACCGTCAAAGGTACTTGTCCCTCGTCCGATCTCGTCCAGAATCAGCAGACTCTTACTCGTTGCGTTTCTTAAGATATTGGCAACCTCCGTCATCTCTACCATAAATGTGCTCTGCCCGCTTGCCAGGTCGTCAGAGGCTCCGACTCTTGTAAAAATGCGGTCAACCAGGCCAATATCTGCAAAGGAGGCAGGCACAAAGGAACCAATCTGTGCCATCAGTACGATCAGAGCCGTCTGTCTCATATAAGTAGATTTTCCCGCCATATTCGGACCGGTGATAATAGAGATCCGATTCTTTTTATCATTCAGGTATGTATCATTCGTAATGAACATATCATGGGGAATCACCTTCTCCACGACCGGATGACGTCCGTCCTTGATATCAATGACGCCTTTTTCATTCACATGTGGACGCACATAATTATTCTGTTCTGCAACAAGGGCAAGGGAGGCAAATGTATCTGTCTTTGCAATCGTTCTGGCCGTTGTCTGGATCCGCACTACTTCTTTTGCAATCTGATCCCGTACTTCGCAGTAGAGTTGATACTCCAGCGCATACAGCTTATCCTCAGCCCCAAGGATCGTATCCTCAAGTTCCTTTAATTCCGGGATAATATAACGTTCTGCATTGGCCAGAGTCTGTTTACGGGTATAATAATCCGGAACCATATTTTTAAAGGAATTTGTCACCTCCAGATAATAGCCGAACACCTTATTATACCTGATCCTGAGATTCTTGATCCCGGTTTTTTCCCGCTCTTGCTCCTCAAGCTTTGCAAGCCAGTCTTTTCCGTCCGACTTGGCCGAGCGCAGCCGGTCAACTTCTTCATTGTAACCGTCTCTGATAATCCCGCCTTCCCTCATGGTGATGGGCGGCTCCTCCCGGATCGCCGACTGGATCAGCTGACAGATATCTTCCAGAGGATCAAGCTCTTCATACAGCCTTTTGTTCAGCGGGCTTTTCATATCGTTCAAGATACACTTAATATGCGGAAGCATGGACAGGGAGCTTTCAAATGCTGTCAGATCCCTTGGATTGGCAGTCTGGTATGTAATTTTGCTGACCAGTCGTTCCAGGTCATATACAGGCGCCAGATACTCCCGGATCTCCTCCCTTAATATGGCATTGTTCTTAAACTCCTCTACTGCGTCGAGACGCTCATTGATGCTGTCTTTGTCAATCAGGGGCTGTTCCACATATTTTCTCAGGTTCCTTGCCCCCATCGCCGTCTTCGTCTTATCAAGCACCCACAGAAGGGAACCTCTCTTCTGTTTCTCACGAAGCGTCTCGCAGAGTTCCAGATTCCGCCTGGTCGAGCTGTCCAGCAGCATATATTTCCCCGTCGTGTAGGCCGTAAGCCGGGACATGTGGGTAAGGGCAGTCTTCTGAGTCTCCTTCAGATATTGAAGGAGTGCCCCGGACGCCACCGTTCCGCATTCATAATCTGCAAGTCCGAGCCCTTCCAAAGTTTGGCAGTTAAAATGCTCTTTTAACACTGTTTCACAGATGGAATCATCAAAATACCAGGCATCCAGAGAATAGACCGTAATACCAAGCCGCTCCCTCAGGTCTTCTATATCCATGCCGCTCATATAAAAAGCCTCATTGCAAATCAGCTCTGAAGGCATAAACCGGTATATCTCGTCGAACAGCTTACCGCTGCTTCCGATCTCTGTCACAAGATATTCTCCTGTGGTCACATCTGCGACCGACACTCCGTAACGGTCGGCAATATAGGAAATACACATCAGATAATTATTTTTTGTCTCATCCAGCGCCTGTGTGTCCAGGTTCGTCCCGGGAGTGGCAATCCGCACCACTTCACGCTTTACCAGTCCTTTTGCCTGAGAAACATCCTCCACCTGTTCACAGATGGCAACCTTATATCCCTTGGAGACCAGCCGATTCAGATACCCGTCCACTGCATGATACGGGACGCCGCACATGGGCGCCCGTTCCTCAAGACCACAGTTCTTCCCGGTCAGCGTAATCTCCAGTTCTCTCGAAGCCGTCAGGGCATCCTCATAAAACATCTCATAAAAATCGCCCAGTCTATAAAATAAAATGCAGTCCTTATACTCCGCTTTTGTCTTTACGTATTGCTGCATCATTGGTGTTAATTCAGCCACTTTTAATCTCCTCTTTTGATTTCAACTTTACATTTCATTATACCATTTTTTGTCTGAATAGAAAAGTCCTTTTAAAACACATGATAGCGGGGCCTTGGTTCTCCGTAGACCCAGTGTACGATATAGCCGCTGAGGATGATTCCCACTGCACAGAGTCCTGAAAATATGACCGTAAACTGCAGACAGATCTGCCCGAACAGCTGGAACGGCAGACGGCTGTAATCCCACACTCCAAGCTCCAGCCATTTATTTACGATGATTCCGGTAGTAAATTCCATAGCAGTCACAAAAAGAATACACCGGAGAATCTGCCTCCACATGGGATCCTCCCATTTTACCAGAGAGCCCTGCAGATAAAAAAACAGAAAACAGACGCCGCCCAGAACAAACATACTCCAGTGGGAAAATCCCCGGAAAATCAATTCAAAACAATAATAAATACATCCTCCGGTTACCAGCAAAAATAAATACTCACTTAATTTTTTCATGTAAAAACGTCCTCACTATATGTTCTTACTACATAGTTTGGACGTTTCACCGTCATAATATGGATGGTATTTATTTCAATTCACCGATATAATAAAAGCCCTTGCACTGCACCAGATGAACCTTCAAATAACTTCCGATCAAATCTCTGCTCCCTTTAAAATGTACCAGGAGATTATTGCTCATGCGGCCGGTCACCATAGACGGATCATGGTCGCTTACCGATTCCACCAGCACTTCAGCGTCTTTCCCCTCATGGACGGCACAAACCTCACCCGCAATGGTCTGCACTTCCCGCAGCAGCCGGTCGAAACGCTCCTTTACGACATCCGGAGGCACCTGGTCTTCCATCGAGGCGGCCGGAGTCCCCGTCCTTTTTGAGTAAATAAAGGTAAATGCACTGTCATACCGTACCTTTCTTACCATATCCAAAGTTTCAGAAAAGTCCTCCTCCGTCTCGCCCGGAAATCCCACGATAATATCTGTAGTTAATGAAATATCCGGTATCGCCTCTCTGAGCCTCTCTACAAGGGCAAGGTAAGATTCCTTCGTGTATCGGCGGTTCATCTTCTCAAGAATCCGGGTGCTTCCGGACTGTACCGGAAGATGCAGATGCCTGCAGATTTTCTCGGAATTTGCCATCACTTCTATCAGTTCATCAGACAGATCCTTCGGGTGGGATGTCATAAACCGGATCCTTTTCAATCCCTCAATCTTCTCGATCCTGCAGAGGAGCTGTGCAAACGTCATAGGCTCCTCCAGGGTTTTTCCATATGAGTTGACATTCTGGCCGAGAAGCATAACCTCTGTCACACCGTCTGACACCAGCCGCTCAATTTCCCGGATGATTGCCTCCGGCTTTCTGCTTCTCTCCCGCCCTCTCACATACGGGACAATACAGTAGCTGCAAAAATTATTGCATCCAAACATAATATTCACACCGGATTTGAACACATACTTCCTCTCATTAGGAAGATCCTCCACGATTTTGTCCGTATCCTTCCAGATGTCCACAACCATGCTTCCGGCCTCATATCGGCGGCAGATCAATTCCGCAAATTTATAGATATTGTGTGTTCCAAAGATGATATCCACAAAAGAATAGCTCTTTTTCAGCTTCTCGATCACCTCCGGCTCCTGCATCATACAGCCGCAGAGGCCGATCAGCATTTCACGGTTTTTCTGCTTTCTGGGCTTTAACTGGCCGAGCCTTCCGTATACTCTTGTATTGGCATTCTCACGCACGGTACAGGTATTGTAGATGACAAAATCCGCCGTTTCCTCCGAAGACTCCTGGTAACCAATCTCACGCAGGATTCCACGCAGCTTCTCCGAATCCCGGGCGTTCATCTGGCACCCGAAAGTCACAACAGCCGACGACAAAGGACGGCCCAGCTCTCTTGACTTCTCTCTCACCAGCTGTTTCGCTTTTTCTATGTAATAGTATTGCCTGAAGGGCTCTTCCTGAGGTGCCTTTTCAGATAAATTGATGTCTGGATTCATCATATTCATAATTGATTCCTTTCAGTACATTTATAATCTCTTCTTTATCCGTCTGCATATCCTCGCACAGCGCGTCCAGCGACGGATAGTAATCCCTGAGCTTTGTATTGACCGCACTGAGCAAGAGGATTGGATCTTTTGGCAGTTTTATGGCTGTAACACTCCTTTTTCTGTTATGATCAGGTCTGCTTTTATATCTGTATGTTCGGCCGGAATCCTGTCCGTAATCTGGAATTCAAATGCAAGGGCAATTTTTGAGATTCCCGGACAGCCTGCCAGATACCGGTCATAATATCCTCTTCCATAACCGATACGGTTCCCCGCCTTGTCAAATGCGACCCCCGGCAGAAGCATCAGGCTTTTTCCGGCGGCATTTTCTGATGCTGAGACATCCTTTGCCGAAGGTTCCAAAATACCAAAAGCGCCTTCTGAGAGGCTGTTCATAGACGAAACCGGATAAAATTCCATATCCTCCCCATGAACTTTAGGAAGCCACACTCTCTTTCCCTCACGGAGCGCCCTCTCTATGAGGGCGTGTGTCTCTGCTTCCCCGTCAAAATCTGCATAGGCATAAATATCACTTGCCTCTGCAAACCAGGGATGCTGCAATACACTGCGCGCGATCCGTCCGGAGGCGTCATGCCTAATCTCAGGGGGACATTCCCGTCGCAGTTTTAACATCCGTTTTCTAATTTCCTTTTTTGTTTCCAAATTTCTCCCCCAGATCTGTAATCGTTCCGTCTGGTTCCCGGATAGAAATCTGATCCAGCTGGCCTCTCAGGTTTCTTTTAAAGGAATCAATATATTCCCGCCTCAGGATCTGCTGTTCCTTAAGTTCCTCCTCTGAAAGCCTTTCCGCCTTTGACTTATGATATAATTCATTGATTCTTGCAATCTTTTTATCATCCATTTTCTTTTGTCCTTTCTAACGTCTTTTCTATCTTACACTATGCAGCGTCAGAAGTCTACACCCGGTTTTCCCGGGAAATGATACACATGGCAGCCCGAAAAGATGTGGGAACAAGAGTCCAGATCCCGGTTCAGCTGGAGAAATTCTCCAAGAAACCATAGAGTTCCTCTGTGGTTTCTATATATTTCCCGTTACGCACTTCCTCCCGCATCATAGCCGGCAGATCTTCATACAGAATATCCGTGTACTCATACGGCGTCGTCTTGTCGCTCAAATAGACCACAATATAGCCGTTCACTTCCATAAGGTAATAGCAGTCTTCCTTCAAAGCTTCTCCGTCCGCGGCCACAAGATTTTCCGCCTCATCCGCCTGCTCCTCAGCCCTGACCCTTGCCTGCTCCTCGGCGTGCTCTTTTGCCTTCTGGAAACTGAGCTGATATGCACAGGTGATGACCAGAACTGCAATGATCGCTGTCGTAAAAAAACCAATACCATACTTATTTTTCATAAGGACAACTCCTTTTTTAGTATAGTATTGGCATTTAAACAAACATTCATACAAAATTATGATTTAAATAGATGAAGCCGCCTGCACACAGCTGCAAGCTTTCTGCCCATCGGCATCTGCATCATCTCTGACTGTGTAATGCCGCCCAGGAAGATAATGGACACGCCATAAACCGCCACTGCAGCCAGAAGAGCAATGACCGTCGCAATCTGTTCCCCCACGAACAGTCCAAACAAGAGGTGAACCAGCAACGTAGCCGCCCCCATAATAGCAGACGCGATTATCGGTATAATAAATGCTTTCTTCTGCTCCTGTACATAGCCGACCCGCTCCCGCAACGAATGGGCATTTAAAATACAGACGGCAGCAGCAAACACGATCTTGCTCAGCACAACTGCATAGATCCCCCAGGAAAACAGTACCATCATTCCAAACAAAGCTACTGCATGAACCACCAGTGCGATGGCAGCATTTTTTACAGGGGTCATCATATCATCAATCCCCTGGAGCACTGCATTGGTAATGGTAGACAGACAATAAAATACGACAGACACTGCCCCGAGCTGTAAAGTTACGGCGGCCACATCATTATTTTCCGTAAAAAAGATCAAATCCAAAAGAGGCTTGGCCAGTACAAGAAAACCAACTGCACTTGGAATTGCCACGACCATGGTAAACCTTGTAAAAAGGTCGATCTTATTATGTACCTGGCGGCGCTTTTTACTCTGGACCGCCGTGACAATACTTGGAATCAAGGATGCAGCGATGGCATGAGCAAATGCCAGCGGAACATTGATGAGAGTGTCATATTTCCCGCTTATGACTCCCAGGAGAGCAGCGTATTCGCTTTCTTTATGCCCCTGAGCCGCCATAATCTTTCCAAACATGGCATTATCGATCACTCCGCACAGGTTATATACCGTAGAACTTAGTAATACCGGCGCAATGGTCAGTAAAAGAATCTTATAGATTTTTTTATAACTCTCCCTGCGTCTGCTTCTGTCTCTCCGGATCTGCCGTTTAAGCACCCGTTTATATACCATATAAATGAAAATCAGAAATAAAAGGGCCGACAACGCCCCTGCCACAGTACCAAGTGTACCTCCTGCTGCACCGTAAGCCAGAGGCACCGTATCCTTTCCGCTCTTTCCTGCCGCGGATTTCCCAAGCTTCAGAAGCATATATGCCCCGCCGACACTGACCGCCGCGTTGACAATCTGTTCGAGAACCTGGGAAAAAGCCGTAGGTATCATAGAACCGTTCCCCTGGAAATAGCCCCTGAATACTCCGAGAAGCGCTACGATCAGAACGCACGGCGCCAGTACACGCAGGGCATAGGCGCTTAATTTCATTGCCATCAGTTCAGAAGCAATCACATCCGCTCCTAAAAACAGGATGAGAGCAGCTGTTCCTCCCACCAGGATCGCAAATGTAAGCGCGCCCCGGAACACTTTATATGAATTTTTATATTGCCCGACCGCAACCCTCGCAGATACCAGCTTTGATACTGCAAGGGGGAGGCTGTAAGAAGTCAGCGTCAGTGCGATCGAATAAATCTGAAACGCGACCCCGTAATAGCCCATTCCCTTGTCCCCCAGAATGTTGACAAGCGGGACTCTGTAAACGGCACCGATAATCTTGGTAATGACACCGGCAACGGCAAGAATAGAACCCTGAACAAGAAGATTCTTCTCTTTTTGCTGTTTCTTTGCTGCCATGTTTTACTCCATCTTAACGTAATATATCAAGCTTTTCTAATATTTCTCTCTGCATACGCTCCATAAGAAGGCGTTCCTCCTCCTCCATATGGTCATATCCACATAAGTGTAACACAGAATGTGCAATTAAAAAAGCAAATTCTCTTTCAACGGAATGTCCGTACTCCTCTGCCTGTGAGAACACCTTCTCCTTTGAGACCACAATATCCCCGAGAAGCAGTTCTCCAGACTCAGGCTCAAAACATTCGCAGTATTCTTCCAAAAATCCAAACTCTCCTGCCCTTTCATACTCCACAAGCGGAAACGACAGGACATCCGTAGGCTTGTTTATTCCACGGAAATCAGAATTAAGCTCCTGAATCTGTTCATTCATAGTAAGAAGCAGATTAACCTCTGCTTCATAAGGGCATCCAATATAATCAAGAGCCTCCTCTGCCACCCGTTTCGCAAGCTCTCTGCATGTAAACGGCAGCGTAAGGCTTCCTTCTTCCTCGTAGTAAAGTGTCATTACTTTCTCCTCTTATCGCGTTTTTTACCATTTCCGGCAATTTTATTCTCATATTCCTCATATGCTTTTACGATTTTCTGCACAAGGGGATGGCGGACCACATCCTTGTTCGTCATGCGGCAGATACTGATGTCCTCAATATTTTTTACTACGTTGACTGCCGTATCAAGGCCGGACACCTGCCCCGGGAGCAGATCCTTCTGAGTCTCGTCCCCGGTGATGACTACTTTGGATCCAAAACCGATCCTGGTTAAAAACATCTTCATCTGGGCGGGTGTGGTGTTCTGCGCCTCATCCAGAATAATAAATGCATTGTCCAGGGTACGTCCCCGCATATAGGCGAGAGGCGCAACCTCGATCAGCCCCTTCTCCGAATTCCGCAAAAAACTCTCTGCCCCCATGATCTGGTACAGTGCATCATAGAGGGGGCGGAGATACGGGTCGATCTTGCTCTGCAGATCCCCCGGGAGGAACCCAAGCTTCTCTCCCGCTTCAATGGCAGGCCTCGTCAGTATGATCCGCCCCACCTCATTGTTTTTAAAGGCTGTGATCGCCATAGCCATAGCCAGGTACGTCTTCCCGGTTCCCGCAGGGCCAAGGCCGAATACCACCATTTTGCTGCGGATGGCATCCACATATTTTTTCTGCCCCAGGGTTTTTGGCTTGATCGGTTTTCCCTGCATCGTATGACAGATGATCTCTTTGTCTATCTCGAGCACACTATCCTCACTGCCCTCCATGGCCAGGGACAATGTATAATCCACATTCTGCTCCTGGATCGTATTTCCTCTTTTTGACAACTCCGTAAGCTTAAGCAGCACACTTTTTGCTTTCTCCACCTTTGTCGCGTCGCCCATGATCTTTACATTCTCGTCCCTGGCGATCAGCGTGACATGCAGTGAACGCTCGATCTTCTTTGCATATACGTCAAACTGTCCGAACACATTTCTCTCATGCTCCGCAGGGATCTCAATGATTGTTTCCGTCATTCCCATCAACTGATTCTCCTTGTACTTCTTCCTGGCTTTTCGGAATCTCCAGTAATTCAGAGGGCTTCTTTTCTCCCACCTGCATCAGGACGGTAATACTGCCTTTTGCCCGGGACGAATCATGCCCTGTGTATATTTTAACATCATTCTCAAGAATTTCTACCCCCTTTTTCTCCAATTCCTCCAGGTACCGATAAAAATGTGCGCTTAAGATCTCCTGCTCCTCCTGCTTTGTGTACTTTTTACGGACGGGACGGTAGGGAACCGCCGTCCGGACCCCAACTGTCACGGGAAGGTCAAAATTCTCAAACATCCTGAGCTGTTTGAAAGCCGTATACTCCTCAAAATGTTCATATTTATTTTCAACACTCCCAAATGTAAACCTCCATTTGCCAAAGGTTACAAAATACTCCTCTTTTTTGACCCTGATTCCTTTTTCCTCCTGTATCTCTTCCTTGATCTCATATACATGGCTGCATTCGTCCTCATAAGGGAGTACCACCGTGCCCAGGATATCTGCATCCGATTCATGGTACTGGTATCCGGTCACTTCTTTTGCGTCATTATTTACCGGCACCTGGCCGGAGATCAATACATCTCCTTTTTTGACCGTATCCCCTTCCCTGACCTTGACGACTCCTTTTCTGACTACGATATCTTTGACGATACAATCCCGGTCTGCCACAATATCGACGGCTTTGTTTTCTTCTCCTTTTTCATCCACCGGAATAGAATCTTCATTTTCCTTGATCTGTATGTAGAGCTTTGTTCCCCGGACAGACGCCGATACCCATATGATATCGTTATATTCTTTCCGGATATCCTTGACGATCCTTGCACAGTCCACATCCGATTTTGCCATCCCGTTTTTTACATTTCTGGAGCTCAGGTATTTTAAGAGTGCCTCATCTGTATAAGTCGTATTCCCGGAAATATCAATCCCCCAGATCATCCTCGACATATACAAGATCATAAACAGGCAGAGACACGCCCCTCCAAAGAATAATTTCCGCTTTCGGTATTTATATAAAAAAAAAGGAAGACCGGTTCTCTTTACGATCAACACTTTTGTTCCCGTCTTCCTGATCATCGGTTTTAACTGCCGAAATTCTTTTACCGTAATATTCATCTCATAGGCTCCGGAAACCGGCTTTAATCCCCACAGAAATATCCCTTTGTGCCTGCAGGCATTTAAAAATCTTTCCGTAGAATATCCGGTAATCCGGATACGCAGGTATCCTTTTATATAACGAATGACCTTTAAAATCAAATTCCTTTCGCCTCCCGATCAATGCTGATATTCAATGGAATCAATCCGTCCGTTTACTTTCATCTCGTCATTCGTATAATATGCGACCTGAAGATTTTTTCCGGTCACTTTAATCTGTCCGCTCTTCGTCTGAATCCGGACGACCGTATCTGTATATTCAATGATCCCCCTGTAATTTTCCAAACTCAGTTCCATCTGCCCCATCATAGTAAGAACCGGCATTCCCATCACAACATCTTTAGGGAGCTCCGATAATTCCGCCATTTTATTTCTGATAGAATGGTTGCCGTCCTCTTGTCTTGCCTGTCGTTTTCTTGCCTTCATAAACATGCCATTCGCATAAGTTTGTTGTAATTTATGAAATAATTCCGAAAATTATGCATAGCAAAAACAAGAAAAAGAATCAAGAATGGCCGATAACCGCAGGAGAGACGATTTTAAACACCGCAGAGGCCGCTGTCAAGGCGCCAAGCGCCCGTCTCTCCCCGGCCGCACTGCTGCTGAGCGCCCGTATATGTACGATACTTTTTTTCAGGCGGGATCTTCCCTGTACCCCATCTGAAACGATTTTTAACAGCGCCCACAACTGACTCCCCGTAAACAGCGAAAGACAAAACGTCCGGAAACTGTATTTTCTTGTACAGGCCAGATTGCACAATCCGCCGCACACTCCTAAAATTGTAGCTATATGATGGATCCATATACAGACCCGGTATTCCTTCCTGCCCATGCCTTGTCCTCTCTGTCCGATCATCTGTCTTTATTGTACACGATTCTCCTGCCAGATTATAGAAAAATAAATCGCAAGTTTTTACATTTTTTTCAGATCTCTAAAGGCCCCTTTCCTTCAATCCATTTACCAGCATGACATAAAATTCCCGGACATCAAACTCCTTTATATTTTCTCTGTTCAGATCGATCATATCTCCATGAGAGATTCCTCTGTTCCCACCGCAGGTAAGGAACGTGTAATCAGCTCCCCATGCAAAGGAAGTCTCTGACACAAGGCCGTCATTCGGGCCGTCAAAATATTTTACCAGATGATGCGAAAAATTAAGAGGAAATCTTCCGTCCGACGCTTTGTTTAGTTTAGACCCCACACTTTGATAATACACATCCTGTACATCTGCCACATTCTGATTGAAGGTTTCACAGGCAGAAGCCGTCAGATCTGTAACCGCAGCAATAAAATCCGGCTGTTCATCCCCCATTTTTTTAAGAGCTGTATTATATGCCCCGGCGACCTTGTCTTTCACAGCAGCCGGGAGTTTATTTAACAGATAGTCTGCAAACACACATCCTCTGTGCGGTGTATTAATGGTAGTCAGAGAAGCCACATATCTGCTCATTCCCAGGCAGCTGACGGCATACCTCGTATCCAGCCCCCCTTTTGAATGTGCGATGACGTTCACTTTCCCGCAGCCGGTATCCTTTATAATTTCCTGAATCCTGTCTGCAAGCTCCCTTCCGCTGTCTGCCACTGATGCTGCAGACTGATGGTTCCCATAAAAAACAGAAGCCCCGTTTTGCTCAAGTTCCCGGGGAATCCTGCCCCAATAATTAAAATGTTCAAAATCCCGAAAAAACACTCCGTGCACTAAAAGAAGCGGATACCTTGTAGCACACAGGCGTTCATCTGCGCGCTCCTGCGCTTTCAAAAGCTTCCCGCCCTCAAATCTCCACTCCTCCGAGGCCATTCGGATGATCTTGACCAGTACTGCAATATGTACAACCGGAATCCAGCCGCAGACGATACCGATCACCCGCCATTTAAATCCAATCTGCGCGGAAGTCAGATATACGCGGAGAATCCCGTTCCAGAAGACGACAGCCTCCGTACAGACCACGCACACAAAATCCGCCGCCCACAAAAGCTTATTCTCCCCAAACACGACCGGAAGCATAGACAGCAGAACAACTCCGGATAAAACGGAAGAACTCAAAAAACAGATCAGCAGTTCACAGCCACCGGCACAGATTCGGAGCCTTTTTGAAGGTATCCTGCCGTTTCCCCAGACCGGGAAAATATTCAGAATCAAGAAGCAGACCACCGGCACAAGCACAAGCATAGGCTTCTGCCGGAAACCGACCTGCACAAAATAGTCAAAAAAAGGAAGGTTTGCTGCCAGAAATAAAAATACTGTACAGCCTGTACGCCGGATATTCTGCATGGTATCTCTCCTGTTGCTTTTATCTTTTATAATGCAGTAATCACGTCATATCTATTGTCCGGATCCGGACTGATCCTTTGGGTGTTTCCAGATCCACAAACCAATGACGATTCCCGTGATATACAAAATATTTACAAGCACCACCGGCTCACTCTGCAGGCAATAAACAACTGCCACAATGGCTGCCAGAGATATGAGCAGCTGCATAAGGAAAAAAATGCGTCTCTCTCTTGTCTCTTTGGCTCTCTGAAGCATCTCTGCCTTCCTGTGTTCCAGTGACAGATATTCCATCAGATCCTCATCCCTGAGCCTGGACAGGATCCACTCCTCCCTTGCCATATCTTCCTCGTCCCCGAAATATGTCTTCCTCTTAAAAGGATTTCCCCTTCGGTATGCGGCTGTTTCCTCTGTATCCGCAGATTTTCCTGCGTCTCTAAACCGTACGGTTTCCTCCGGTTCTTTCTCTTGAGGCGCTGATGAAGCTTCTGCTGCATCCTTCTCCTGCGGTACCGCTATGTCCTCTGAGTGCTCCCCCTGCTGTATTTCCAAAGAATCTGTCCCCTCTGCAATGATCTCTGCCTGTTTGATTTCTTCTGACATAATACACTTCTCCTTATTAATTATGATAGCTATAGAGTAACAATTTTCGACAAAAAAATCAAGTGCAGGGAAGCGTAAAAGACGGAACAAAAAAACAGGATGCAAACAGTAATCTGCCTGCATCCCTGTACCCTGTTCCGTTACTCCTGCGTTTCCTCCTCCGGCAGCCTTCCCGGCAGTTCGTTTTCTTCTTCCTCTTCTACGATCTCCGTATTTCTGATATCGGAGGATTTCTCTGCGGAAACCTGAATCGCTCCGGCTTTTTCATAGATTTTGCCTGCCAGATCTTCCGATCTGCTCTCAAGCTCAGCCACCAATTTTCTCTTTCCGTCCGTAGTCCTTCCGCCGTCTGATTTTATTTCCGCCTTCAATGACCTTATCGTGCCGTCAACCCGGTCTTTTACCGAGTCCATTGTTTCCAGCTGCTCTACCGAACCGGACAATGCAGCCACTTTAGCCATTTTCTCGTTCTGTGCCTGCTGTTCTGTTACTTTGCGCGGATTCTCATAGGTATTCTCCCCGGTCTTTTCGACGTCCTCTTCCATCTGCCTTGCCATTTCCTTTGCAATCTGCTCATCCACCGCATCCAGCTGTTCCTCATATTCCTCAAGCTTCTCCTGGATGTTCACAGAATATCCGTTCTCCATCTTCTCCATGGCATCTTTGATTACAGCGTTTTTACTCTCCTGTATCAACTCTTTTTGCTGCATCAGCATATTGAGCATACTCGAGGATTTCCCTTGCGGCGAAATAACTGCCTGATCATTCCTTGCTCCGTTATTTGCACCCTGAGTATGATTTCCGCCGTTAAAATTCTGATTACCAATGCCTGCATAACCCAGATTTACATTCTGGCTACTGTAAATACGCATGCTGTCTGTACCTCCTTGTCTCCCAATCCTCTGCCGTCAGAAGAGAACTGGCTGTCCAATGCTGTCGTTTTTATAGTTTCAAATAAAATTCTATTTCTTGTATCGGCAGTTTTGCCGCAAATACTAAGGTTTTTATAAAAATATAGTATTTTTCTCTGCTGCATCTTTCAGACGTACGACTGCTCCCTCCATAGCTCCTGACAGATACAAAAGAACCTCTTCCTCACGCTCACAGTATTCTCTGACAATTGCAGCCACCGCCTCTGAAAACCTCTTTTGAACCTCCGGGAACCTGTCACTTCGGACAGCTTCTTTTATCTGCCTCAGGTCTGCATTCCCACAAAGCGGTTCGGACAGCGGCTTTCCGGCAGCAATATGACGTAAGACAGAACCCAACACAACTTCGCATATATTTTCAACCATATCCTCATACAAGGTGTCATACCTTCCAAGCACTTCCCGGATATGCGCATCCGGAAAAGCATGCAGAAACTGTTGTTCCATGTGTATACATTTCAGATACTCATAAATCTTATCAATGCCCTGCGTTCCCGACAGGTCTTTCAAAACCGGATAATCCAGAGTCAGAATCTCATCCTGAGGTGCGAACCTGATATCATACCATTGAAAGAATTCCGGCATCCCTTCTGCCACAACATCCTGCAGGCAGCAAACAGCATAGCAGGAAAAATCCTTCATAATCTCATGATACAATTGGAGCGCAAGCTCTACCTTCTGTTTTACCAGTTCATATCCAAGCTTATAAGCCCGGCGGGCCGGTATCTTTTCTTCTGAGGCCAGAGCCTCCTCCTGTCCGCATTCTGTCTCCCGGATACAATACAGCACTGCCCCCATAAGCTGTTCTGCTTTTTCATAAGTAACTGAAGTGCTTTCAAATCCTGTGTATTTTTCTGTCAGCTCTGCCACCAGCGGCACCAGTTCCTCCATCTTATATTTCATCCGTCATCACCTCCAGCAAAGTTCCCTAAGCGCCTCCATATAAAGCTCATAATCCCAGCGTTTTACCTCGTCCAGCCGTCCATACTCCCCAAGTCCCCCGGAAGCCTTATAGCCCTGGTATCCTGCCCGGATCGCCTGTGCAAACAGGCTCAGGCACGTTCCCTCCAGATACTCCAGATCACCAAAGCAGACTTCTTCAAACTGTTCCTTCATAAAATGCAGAAGTTCGTCATCTGTGATCTCATCCTCCATCTCATTTTTGTACAAGTAAAAGATTTCCTGCAGATGGATGACAGTATCTACATAATTATTCTGATCAATAAAATCAGAATCACAGAATTCATAAATGATCTTCGAGATAATGCCCTCTCCGAATTCAATCCTCCTTTGCTCCCGCAGAGAGTTCTCGCGCTCCTTTAGAATCATCATGGCGTCCTGTTCACTTAATACCAGACCGTATTTTTCCGTATCCCGGTTCAGCTTAAGTACCTGCCCCAGCTGATTGTGCTGCTGTAACAATACCATCCAGTCCTTTTCCATAGCCATCCCCCTTTCCACATTGGAAATTGAGTATAGCATCCGCCGCATTGCAGTACAAGACTTGTATTTTGGCTGTTTTTGTGGTATTATAACAATGGAAACAGGGAGCAGATTTTTTCTTCTGCTCCCTGTTTCCATGAATAAGTTTTCATTAGTATCGATTGTGTACATCCTCGGCAAAGCACATCATATCTTTTACTTCTATCACTGTCTGGTCATCCAGCACAGCCCTCCCTGTCATCCGGCCAAACACCTGATGCTGGTCTGTTTCAATGATCAGTGCATTTGTCCTCGCCGCCCGGTCAAGCACCGGCTGAAAATCCATCTCAAACCTTCCGTCGCCGGAAGAAAATTTCCAGGGTTTCAGATAGCTGTCTGACGGAATCTGAAAGATAACATCGTCAAGCTTGTGGGCCTTTCCGTCATAGAACAGCATATTTTCCGATGCGGCGGACGTATCTCCGAATCCACAGCCGATATTGAACCCAAACGGTTTGCCGTTTACCATACAATTGCCGGAGCCCCAATACCAGCGGTTGTCATAAGTCCACACGCCCCTTCCCCAGTCCAGCGTTCCGAAATCTGTCTCTTTGGAAAACCGGTAGGTCTTTCCGTCAAAGCTCATACTGCCCTCTGCCGGCATACAGTTTATCTTCTGGTTATAATAAAACGCGGTCTTCTTTTCCTTCCATGGTGTTGCGATCACCATGGTATCCATCTCCGGCTGATCCAGCACAATATCGCAGGAAAACGGCTTCCCCTGATAAAAGTTCTTAAACCGGCACCGGATGACCCTCTTTTTGTCCTGCACAAAGAACCCCATGTGAAGACGCTTATCCCGGTAAATTGTATTGCCGCTCTCGGATGACTGGGGCAACTTCAATTTTCCCATAGGAAACGGATTTAAAATGGTCTCCGTATGCTCCCAGCCCTCCTCGAAATTCAGAAGAGATACCGACTGAAGGCCGATGTAGCCGTCGTCCGATATGGTAAAGGCTCCTGCGAAGTCCTCATTGAGCACAAGATAGTAATCCCACTCCTTAATACGGAACTTCGGTGCACGGATCTTCTCCCGGTCATAGATCTGGACAAGCTTCCTGGACCATCCAGGCTCCCTTAAACTTCCATCCTCATTCAGGAGCTGCTGTACCTTTGTTACCTCGTGGTTTCTCATAAGCATACCCTCCTTTATATATATTCAGCGGAAAATCCGATACCACTGATATCCTATATAATAAAATAACTCCCGGGCCGCAAACGGTATCTTTGTTTTCAGGCTGTGATACATAGTTGTCGGGGTCGGTGAACTAAATGCCTGTATTCCGGCATCCTCTGCCAGCAGCATGGCGCGCTTCATATGCAATGGATCACTGACAATGAGCGCCTGCCGGTAGTCATTTTGATCCATCAGTTCTTTCGCATTTTCCAGATTTTCCTGAGTAATGGAAGATGTTTCCTCCATCAGGACATCCTCTTTTGGAATGCCCCGGCTTATGACATACTGCATGGCTGTATATGCATCGGAATGCTGGTTCCCTTCGGCTGTCCCGCCGGTTACAATCATCTTCTCCACATATCCCTGCCGGTATAAATCAATGCCGTGATTCAGCCGCTCCCGGTATACCGGCGAGACATCATTCGGGTAAGTGGCGGCTCCCAGGACAATGACCACATCCGACCTGCACGTTTCATCCATCCTGCTGTATGTGCAAATAGAAATCAGAGTCCCTGTGATATACAGAAAACAAATAAGAAAAATAAGCCAAAGAATCCGCCGCTTTTTATTATGGTATGTTGAAATAATTTTTTTCATAGTAATCATTCTGTATTAATAATTCTTCTCTATCTCCAAAAGCCAGCCTGACCCCGTCCCCAAAAAGAAATTACTACTGCCACCGGATTCAAAATCCGGTTTGCCGACATCACCGCATAGTATCTGTTATATTCCTTCACATCCTTATTAACAGCAAACCAGAACAATGTAATATAGACAGTAGCAGCCAGGAACATTCCGGTCGGCAGGATCCACTCTTTGAGTAACAGGAAGGAACTGCCGGTCAATACAACTGTTCCCAAAAGCGCAAATCCAACTGCATTTCTATCCTTTGTCAGGAATTGTTCCCGCTGTACTGTAAACAGCCACAGCACCAGGACATATAGAAGAATGCTGATCCAGAAGACCGGGAGAAAAGAAACAATCTGCTCCCTGAGCTTCTCACTTGCCAACATTGAAACAAATACCAAAAATGGTGTCCCGGCCAGCGCCGAAAGGTGGAATATAATCAGATGTATTTTTACACTGGCTGTCCATCTGACTGCAATCCCGCAGATAATCATAATAAATATCAGAAACATCGTCAATTCTACATTGTTATCTGTGAAATTTACATATGCTGCAAAACGATTGCGGATTACAAAGGATACCAGAAGATTTATGGCATATCCCCATAGCAGTATAAGCCCCAGATGCCTGTTCAGCCCTTTCTTCTCAAGATCCACCCTTGTCATATCCTCTTCCAGGATCTGCCGGAGCCTTTGGCTCCAGATCTCTTTCTCACCTCCGAGAACCTGATCATCCAGCATCTCGAGCCCCAAATGCTGGGTTAGGATGTTCTCGCATGCCCTTCGCATCTCTCTTGCATGTGTCTCTTCCTTTTCAAGCTGGCTGATCCGCTTTGCAATCACTTCCTCCAGGATCAATTCCTTATTATAAATTGCTTTGATATCTCCGATGGGAACTCCGAGAAGCCTTAATGTCTTAATCTGTTCCAGCCGGCTTAAGTCTTCCTCCGAATACTCCCTGTAGTTATTCTCCTTATTTCTTACAGGGGAAATCAGTCCCTCTGCTTCATAAAACCGGATATTTGGGCTGGAGATTCCTGTACGTTTTTCAATTTCTTTAATCCTCATAATTTCGCCTTCTTTCTGTTATGGTTTTGAATACCTGAAGGTGTACAAATGACTGCAGGTATTCCTTTGATATGCCCTCATTATGAACCTTAAAGAAGGCTGAAGGTCAATAGTCTGGGGAAAGAAAACATTATTTTTTAAGAATTTTTTTAATTGTATCAAGTTGACAGCGCGACGGCAAGTGTTATGTTTAATTTCTACACAAAATAAAATGAACAGGGAATGTATATTTTGACATTTCCCTGTCCGATTCACACAAAAAATAGTATATTTTCTTTGTTTCTATATTTCACTTAAAAGAAGTCACCTGTTTTCGGAGATTTCTTTTCTTTGTTGTCAGTGCCGGAAAGACTGACACTTTTTTCCTCCAGTTTCTTAATGGAATTGCCCGACATAACCTTTACAATTACGATGGGTGACAGAGAATCCAGATGCACACTGACTCCTGCCTCTGAATATGCCATCCCGTGTGTGTCAACAGAACTCGGAAGGATCTCCCACTTTCCGTCATGCTTTTGGTGAAGCACATATACAGGATCTCCCTCTTTTAATGCCGCATCAGATGTGACCGTAACTGTCATCTCGAGGCCGCCCGCCGGCATAGAACCTTGCAGTTCAAAATCACTGGCCGCCAGAACAACAATACGGTCTGCAGCGTTTACCTTATATCTGGCAGATACTATTCCTCTCAATTTCTCCTGGCTGTCTAATATTTGTTCTACTTCACTGGATACACTCCTTTGGGAAACCGTATAGTAATTCCCATTTCTGTCACAAAAAGCACCGCTTCCAGCTGCTATATCCGGATATTTCTGAGACCTTACAGTAGTTTGCTGCAAATCATCGTTTGCTGTATCTGGCTGCATGGCTTCATTTTCGCTTTCCTTTACTGTATTTTCAGGTAATTCGTCTTTTAACGTGCCCTCTGAGACATTACCCAGATCCGGAACAATCTCCTGCCCTGCTCCGCCTGAGCTCTCATCCTCCGGAATACTTCCTGTTATACCATCAACATTTGCTTCATCAGACTCCTGGACAGCCCCGTCAGTACCGGTATTGCCCTCATTAGCAGCAAAAGAGGTAAATGCCGTCCCCAGACACATCACACTTACCATAAATACTGCAGTAAGTCTTTTCCAATTTACCATTTTGTTTCCTCCTTACATCTATTGTTTTGTGTGAACTTATATTAAACCTCAGTAACCCAAAGCTTAATACCTTTGCGTTTCCGTCATTACAGCGCAGACAAGCCAACGCTTATCCGGCGCTGTACCAATGCATGTAGATAATGTAATCATCTCGTCACTGATTGCAATATGTGGGTTAAAATTCCCGTCATTGCACCTTTTCAGATCTGCAATGTAATCTTCTACATCTCCCGCCTGCCCAAAATCATAGCTTCCAAGAAGGTATCTGTCATCAAATGCAACAGCCGCAAATATCTGATACGTCAGCCTTCCTGTCGGCAAATAGATATAAATGGACGGATTACTTTCAAAAAACTCTTTGTCCCTGTATTTTTTTAATTCACTGAACATGGTTCCATCTTTTAATGTATGTCCGTAAATTACTGTTACCGGATCCGAAAAATCGGTCGCATTGTATTTTTCTGTATAAATAGAGCCCGGAAAGCCTTCCTTCTTCTCTGCCGTATGGTTTAAGTAATATTCATCCTCTTCTTCTGCACTCTGTAATATTGGGTAATCAATATTGGTCCCCGGTACTTTGATCCATGCATAGATGTCAGGGTTCTCTTTCTGCAGTTCGGCAAAGTCTATTCTCAAGTCATAAGGGTCTTCCGGCTCAGTTGCTGTATCACTTTCTATAATAAGATGTGGGATTTTCGCCTCTTTTAACGAATCCGGTTCCCTGTTCTGTAACGTTATGCAAATGAATCCAATGCAAACAGCAAGAAAGACCATTAATGGCACTATGTATTTTTTCTTCCACATTTTATAAAAACCTTATTTTAAAACCTTTCTATTCAAATACTCCACAATATCCCCAACACAGATGAACCTGCGGATATCCCGATCTGCTATCTCAATCCCAAATTCATCTTCAAATTCCGTAACCACGGAAACCAGATCAAAGGAAGACATTCCCAGATCAGCAGCCAACTGAGACTCCTGTGTAATCACCCCCTCCTCCGTATACCGCAGTAAAATCCGTTTCACCTTCTCAAGCAACATCCCCTACACCTCCAGATATCCGATTTTTCTAAAATAATTTATATATTTCCTCAAATACTCAAGTCCAATCTCCGGCCACTCAAATCCAAGCCTCTTTAAATAGTCCACTGTAAAACTATTTTCAATACGTATCTTGCTGTCATAATTGAGCCGGTCATCAGAATCCATATCATTGATAAATGTCTCGTAAATAAATTCCCGGCCGCTTTCCTTCATTGTCCTTCTCAGGAATTCTGTAAATTTGCTTCCGCTGACTATTTCAAGTCCACAGCCCAGCTTCTGGAAATAATCCAATAGTTCGTCCATATAGACTACTTTATTGCTGTTAATATGAAATACTGTCTGCTCCATACTAAAATGCCTTGCAAGTGTCATAACGGCGGAAGCAGCCGCATCAATAGGGGTGAATTCCAAATAAAGATTTTTCAGATAATCTGGAATCATCCTCATTTCCAGCACCGCTTTTATTCGCATCAGAAATGCATTGGTAGCATAATTTTGCTGAAACATTCCGTCACTGCGATTCGTAAGATTTCCCATCCGCATGATATTTGCCCGCAGCCCTTGCCCCATATTTTCAAGAACAACTTTTTCTGCATTGAACTTACTGCGTGCATATACATTGTCTAAAGGTTGACCAATATACAGGTTAGTTTCATAAAAATATTTTTCATCCTCACTTGTATAGCCGTCAAAAGTATCTGCAAAGCTATTTCCCGATACCCCTAAGGTTGATGTATGAATCAGTCTGGCGCCTGCTTCCATACAAAACTTTACCAGCTTTCGTGTCGTCCCTACATTTACCTCATCAAAATATTGATATGACCCATAATGCTTCACACTGGCGGCCGCATGAATCACTGTGTGGATTTGCTCTGTCAATTCCATATATTTCAGCTTGTCCAGACCAAAATCGTCTTTTTGCAGATCAGCGCATATCACTTTGATTCGTTGTTCTTTCTGGAATCTTCCCTCAAAATACCTGTCGCCAAAATAGAACTTGAGCAGATTCTTTAACCTTTCCCTACTGTCCTCTATATCTGACCCACGCACCAAGCAGTATGCCATTCCTTTATCATGTTCCAGAAAATCAGCAAGGATATGGATCCCCAGATATCCCGTTGCCCCGGCCAGCAAAATATTCCCCACCTCTGTCTTTTCCGGTAGTTCATCTGCTTTTATATTATTTCTTTCCAAAATCCGGTTTATTTCAGTAAAATCTACTGCCTCAAGAGAAAGCTCTTCCGAATTTCCTTTTTCTATACACTCAGACAAACCCTGCAGCGTAGGGTGATCAAATACATTTTGCAGTGAAAAATAAATTCCTTCATTGTGAGCCTTAGATACAAATTCAATTGCTTTCAGACTGTCGCCGCCCAACTCAAAAAAATCATCATTACACCCAATGGAATCATAATTGAGTACCTGCTCCATCATTATAGCAAGTTGCTTTTGTACTTCCCCCTCTGGCTTTTTATATTCCGTTTTTCGTTCAATCTTTCCCAAGTCCATGCTCAAAAGCGTTTTCTGATCCACTTTTCCATTTGCTGTCAGAGGCATTTGCGGCAAATATGTAAAGACATGAGGCATCATATATTGAGGCAGTTTTTCTTTGACTGTTTCTCTGATTTTGTCTGTGCCGGTACTTTTATTTCCTGTGTAAAATGCACAGATTAGTTGATCTTCTTCAGACTCATTACGCACCAGAACAACTGCCTGATCTACACCGTCAATCGAGCAGATCGTATTGCTGATCTCTTCCAACTCAATACGGAGGCCACGAATCTTCACCTGAAAATCATTTCTGCCCACATAAACGACTTCTCCATCCTCCCGCCAATAAGCCGTATCCCCGGTTCTGTAAAGTTTCCCGGATCCAAAAGGATTATCTATGAAGTTTTCACTGGCCTGTTCAGGGCGATTCAGATACCCATTCCCGACGCAATCACCTGCAATACAGATTTCACCTGCTACTCCTATCGGCGTAAGATGCAGGTATTTGTCAACAATATAGATTTTTGTGTTGGCAGTTGGCTTTCCAATCGCTATATGAGTCTCGTCATCAACTTTTGAATACAGTACACCGCAAGTTGTTTCCGTCGGTCCATATCCGTTAAAGATTACCGCATCTGTATAGCCTCTTATCTTACGTACCAATTTTTCCGGCAACACTTCTGCTCCGCACATAATTACGCGAATGTACTTCATATGTCTGCAAAAATTATCGTTGGACATATAAACTTGAAGTTTCGTAGGTGTAATAATCAGTCCACATCGCCTGTCTTTCCACATCCCGGCTGCTGTTTCAATGTCATACATCTGCTTGTCGGAGAGCAAAAGGACACTACGTCCGTTCAGTAATGGTAAATGAATTTCCTGCAGCACTATATCAAAGGATATGGAATTCGATGCAATAAAATAATCGCAGTTTTTTAAGATACTATTTTGGAACGCATTTACACGATTGTCGTGTACAAAGTTTACCACACTGCTATGGCTAATAAGGATTCCCTTAGGATTACCTGTACTCCCCGATGTGAAAATGCAATAACAAATGTCTTTACCCGACAATTTAATATCTGGATTATTGATTTTCTCATTATCCAACAATTCTTCAACGGTTTCCTTCGTAATAAACATCTTAGCTTTGCTTTCACTCAGCATATATTCTACTCTGGCTTGCGGGTAATCCATATCAACAGGCATATATGCGGCCCCGGCTTTAAGGATTCCAAAGATTACAGCAATCAAATAACTTTCCCTCGGCAAAGCAAAAGCGATCAGATCACCGGTCTGCACCCCTTTTTCCAACAAACTATGGGCTATCCGGTTCGCCTGTCTGTTCAATTGCCCATAAGATAGCGTCTGGTCACAGGCAACGACTGCCGTCTGATCGGGTGATTCTAAAACACGCCTCTGAAATAACTGATGGACACATGTGTTTTGAGAATAAAAAACCTCTGTATTATTGAAACCCTTTTTCAGCCTGTATTCTTCACTGACTGTTACCGCTGAAATATCTTTAAGGAACATTTCTTCCGCAAGCATCTGCTTTAAGATCATCTGATAACTGTCTATAAACCTCTTCACTGTCTTGTCTTGATAAAGCCCGGTACAATATTCCAGCATAATCACAACCTTAGAATCTGACGGGATAATATTGAATGTAAAATCATACTTGGAAGTGGTGGCCGGAATTTCCACTAATTCTATTTTGTGGTCACCAAAAACAGCCTGTGACATTGACTCACTCTGATAAGTAAACATAACATCAAACAGTGGATTACGCCCATTTATGTGAACATTCAGTTTTTTTATCAGCTCGCCATACGGATAATTCTGATTCTCGATTGCATCCGAAGTGCCTTTTTTAATTTCCTCCAAAAATTCATGCACTGATTTCATTCCGGATGGTTTACTCCGAAAAGCAATTGTATTCACAAACATGCCGATTGTGTGCAGATATTTACTGTTCCGCCCACTAACCGGTATGCCGATCACGATGTCTTCATTCCCTGAAAACTTAGACAGCAGGATATAAAAAGCGCCGATATAAAACATGTAAGGTGTGATATTTAAGTACTGGCACTTGTCCAGAATCTTGTAATGCAAACTAAGATCTATAAAATCATACCGTACACTTCCCTCAAAATTCTGTTGTCTGCCACGGTTATAATCTGTTTTCAATTCCAGATTCGGGAATTCATCATGATAAACAGACAGCCAATACTCTTCGCTTTTAGTATAGTCTGTTATTTCCATGGCAAATTGCTGATAAGCGGATGTAATATCCTCCAGAGGCCTTCCCATATATAGTTCGTTCAATTCGTGTAAAATAACCGGCATGGAACCACCGTCTGCTATCATATGATGGATATCTATTACAATAAGATTTTCACAATATCCTGCCCTGATCAGCGGGGCTTTTGACAGGTCAAAAGGTCGTATAAAGGCTGAAACATTTCCATTTTCGATTTTCTCCAATGCAAAAACTACTTGTTCCGCTACATGTGGAACAATCACGCCCTCTTCGTTTACAAAATATGTCCTTAAAATATCATGGCGGTTCAGCAATTCTGTAAGGGCATACCAGAGTCGGTCTACGTCAATCTCTTTCACCTTAAATGCATACGGCATATTATAAACGGTTGAATCATTTTGCATACTTTGAGCAGTATAAACGCGCATCTGTGCAGAGGTTACCGGAATCTTCCCGGAAACCTGAACTTGTTTTTTATCCTCCCCTTTTATCGCAATTGCTCCTGCTAACTCCTTAACCGTATCACAGGAAAAAATCGCTTCTACATCCGTAAAGTATCCATTCTCTTCAAGCCTTGCTATCAGTTCAATTGCTTTTAAACTGTCACCGCCCAAGTCAAAAAAATTATCTAAAATGCCGACCCTACTTATTCCTAAAACAGACTCTATGGACGCCGTCACAATTTTTTCTTCTCTGGTCTGTGGCATAGCAAACTCCGTTACCGCTGTAATTTCAGATAAATCAATCTTCGGTAACATTTTATGATTCACTTTGCCATTATTGGTGAGCGGCATTTCATCAATGGGCACCAGAATATGCGGTACCATATATCTTGGTATTTTTCTCTTTATCATTGAACGGATCTTTTTGGGAGAAATTGTCTTTCCGGTATAAAACCCACAGATCATCTGCCGCCCGTCCTCACTCTTACGGACTACGACACAAGCCTGCGAAATGCCCTCCACTCCGGCAATTGCCTTTTCAATCTCCTCAAGTTCCACACGAAGCCCGCGGATCTTCACCTGGAAATCCCGCCTTCCCGCGTAGACGAGCTTCCCGTCCCAACGCCAGTAAGCGTAATCCCCTGTCCTGTATAGCTTTCCGTCTCCAAATGGATTGTCAACGAATTTCTCTGCTGTCAGCTCCGGTCGGTTGAGATACCCGGCGCTGACCCCGTCACCGGCGATGCAGAGCTCTCCCTTTACCCCCACAGGCACCGGCTGCATAAACCGATCCACAACATAAATCTGCGTATTGGCAACGGGCTCGCCCATATGTATTTCCGCCATATCTATTTTACCGATGCATGCGCCCACCGTTGTCTCACTGGGGCCGTATCCGTTAAAAATCTCGGCATCCGTCAGCTCCCTAAGCTTTGCATACAACTCGGAAGTCAAATTTTCTGCCGCAAGTATCAGAACCTTGATCTGACGAAGCATCTTTACATATGCATCATTCAGACACAGTGCCCGTATGGTGGACGGCGTTGACTGAAGCACCTCCGCGTGGTACAAGACCGCAAGCTGTGCCAGCCTGCCGCCGTCGGTGATGTCCGAATCGTCCGCCAAAATCATTGCGCTGCCGTTTAACAGAAAAAGACCATAATCAATCGCAAATGCATCAAAGCAGCATTTGGCCGTTGAGAGCAGGATTTTCTCCTGAGCCAGCGCTGCAGTCTGATAGCAGTTCCGTTCATTTGCACTGCAGATATTGATCAGATTTCTGTGGCGAACCAGAACCCCTTTTGGATTTCCGGTGGTTCCGGACGTATAGATGCAGTAACATAGATCCTCACCGGATATATGAATCTCCGGGTTGAACATCTTCTCATTTTCCAAAAGCTTCCCGACGGACTCATCTGTAATAAATATTTTCGCCTGACTGTCTTTTAATATATAATTCACCCGATCCTCCGGGAATTCCGGATCAATGGGTAAATATGCCGCTCCTGCTTTCAGGATACCGAATATGGCAGCAAGCAAATAGCTTTTTCTTGGCAAAGCAAACGCAACAAGATCTCCTCTCTTCACTCCCATTTCCATCAGACTGTGGGCAATCCGGTTTGCCTGCTCATTCAACTGCAAGTAGGTCAGTATCTTGTCCCGGGCAATAACCGCCGGTTCATCCGGAATCTTAAGAACCTGCTCCTCAAATAAGCAATGTACACTTTTATTCCTTGGATATTCCGCGGTGCTTTTATTGAAGTCATAAAGGATTTTATTCTGCTCGGCCACAGAAAGCAGGTCTAGTTCATACAGCTTTTTGCTGTCATTTTCCATGGCATCTGTCAGTAGATTCATCAGATATTGATGCATCTGCTGAATCTCTTCTCCACGAAACTTTCCTGTCTGATAATCATAATGCATCCGATACGTATCTGTTCCGTCCCGTCTGTCGATGTGAATCTGCAGACTTTCTGTCTGCATTCCGTTGTGATACCACGTACTTTCAAATTCTCCGCCTGCGCCGGCAATCTCTGCATTTTGAAAGTTGAGCACAACATCATAAAGTTTTTCTGAGAAATGATATTCCTTTCGGATGTCAGACAAAACATCACCATAATGATACTTCTGATGGCGAAATACCGAAAATACATTCTGCTGAACCTTATAAAGATTCTCTTCAAAGGAAGTACGGTTATCCAGTTCTATCAATATTGGCACAACATTCACAAACACTCCTGCCGTATGCTTTTCTTCCGCGCCTGTACGGTTGATGACCGCACTGCCCAGATAAAATTTTTCGGCATTGTCTTTCACCCGGTTCAGATAGACTGCTAGAGCTGTCATAAATAATACAAAAACCGATACATGATGTTCTTCGGCATAATCTGTAATTCGTTTTTGCGCTCCCTTGTCAATTGCAAAGGACTTGCGTTCAGAACAAAACTTTTCCTCTTTTTTCTCTGATAGATAGACAACCTCATCACATTTCTTAAACTGTTCCAAAAAGAAAGTCCGATCCTTTTGGAAACGGCCGCTCTGTCTGTAATCGTCCTCTTTTTTTAAATATTCCGTATAGGAATAAGCCGAAGTCCCCTCACCCTTTAAAATGCAGTTAAACTGGGAACAAATAAGCGACATCGTCCACGCGTCACCAATAAGATGGTGCATCTTAATCAGAAGTCCATAACCGTCACTGAGAAATATAATCTTAATCTCGCACAATTCTCCTTTTAGATCATGCGGCTCCTTTGCATACCGGCCTGCAAAGACATCAAGTTCCTCCTTTGTCATAAAATTTAATGTCTCCACACTTCGGGGAACAAATCCGTCCACTTCCTGCTTCACACTATCATTTGCACATATAACGTGCATACGAAGAGCATCATTAATCTGATACAGATGGTTTACGGCATTTTCCAGCTCCTGCTGAGACTTCTCACCCTTATATATAAGACTGCCGCAAATCACCGAAATTGCGCCGCCTGCATATTTTTCCATATCGTAAACTAACCGCTGCGGTTTGGATAGCTCGTACATTTTCCTCTTCTCCCTGATTACTTTTTACTGAAAACGCTTGATTTTTTTCGTATTTGTCTTCTCAAACTCCGCATCCCGGAACCGGATCTTCTGTATCTGCTTATACAGCGGAAGATCCTGATTCATTTTCTTGACACCTTCCCGAATACGCTCCTCATCTTCACCAAAAATCTCTGCCACAATCTTTCCGTCTTCTGCATAGACAACTACTTCTTTTACATATTCTATTTCCTGAATCCTCTCCTCCAGCTCTTCCGGAGAGATATTCTCCCCATTGCTCAGAATAATCAAATTTTTCTTACGCCCTGTAATGTATATGAAACCGTCCCTGTCTATATATCCAAGATCTCCTGTTTTAAACCATCCGTCTTCAAGCACTTCTTTTGTCATAGCCTCGTCATGGTAATATCCCAGCATAATGTTCAGACCCTTCGCGCAGATTTCCCCGTCAATAATCTTAACTTCACAGCACTTTACAGGCAATCCTACACTATTCCCCCGAAAATATCGGTTCCTGTTTACTGCTATAACCGGGGAACACTCTGTGATTCCATATCCGTTTAATACCTGTACCCCGATATCACCAAGCCCATCTATATATTTCTGTTTAATGGGAGCACCGCCTGATACCACTAACTCCAGATGCCCGCCGAATTGTTTCAGAATTGAACGAAATAATTTTTTTCGCAAATCCACACCACACTTCCTTGCCAGGCTGCTGAGTCTAATCATTCGTTTCAACAATTTCTCTTTCCCCTGTTCTCGGACTCCTTTCCAGATTGTGTTATATAAATTCTCCACAAAAAGAGGAACCAAAAAGATATGGCTCGGTTGAAATACCTGTAGATCAGAGCGGAATGTCCGCAGGCTCTTTCCAATACAGATTGGGCAGCCGTAGATTAGCATTACCAGAACACCTGCCGTAAATGCAAACGTATGATGAAGCGGCAATACTAGCAAGGATGCTCCTGTAAAATATACATTACGGCAGCTGTTGACCGCATCCACCATCAGACCCTTTTGAGAAAGCATAACTCCTTTGGGTTTACCCGTCGTCCCGGATGTAAAGATAATCGAACATACACTGTTTTCATCTGCCGGATTTTCCAGTGGCACATAATCACCACTGGAAATCAATTTTCTTCCGCTCTTCAAAAAAGCAGGAAAATCAGCTATATTAAAAATCTTTCCTATCCGTCCCTGCCGCAGCAAATCCTCTGCAATATCCCTGTAAGAGTCTGAATAAATCAGCACTTCCGCATCACTGTGTGTCAGCAGGCCGCTGATTTCATCATTTGAAAGTTCCTTATCAAGCGGGACAATCATATTACCACTTACCACAACCGCAAAATAAGATAAGATCCATTCATAACTATTCTCACTTAAGAGGGCTATCTTTATACCGTAAAGTCCCTGACGGTTCAGGAAAGCCTCCAGGGCGCTGACGTCCTGATAAAAATGTCTGTATGTAATAGATTCTCTCTTCTCATGATTTAAATATTGAAATGCAATGCCGTCAGGACTGGATTTTGACTTTTCTGTGATAAGCTGTCTGAAATTCGTAAAATCCTGATGTTGATATAGGGGATAGTTTTTTGCCTTTTTATTCATGATGTTCTCCTTATACATTATTTTTGATTTTCTGATTCTTTTTGTATCACTGTTCAAAAGGAAAATATGAATACGATATATTTTATAAATCCTTTAAATAACCACAAGTTGCCATATTTCTTTCCACATCTAAAGACAAAACTCTCGAAATTCTCTTCGCATGAATACCTATCTGTAGATTATTATCTGATTTTATCTGGCTTCTCTCTGGACAGACTTTATACTTTTCCTCCCAATATTTCTGATCTTTTTTATAACGATCTGAAACGAAATATTCTTTTTCAGAATATATAAATTCTCTGTAATCTCCATTTAAAATTGGTATATCACTTTTTCCTGTTGCCTCATAATAAAATGCTTCAAACTGATTTGGCACCATTCCAAATGTCCAGGCATCTGCAATTAAATGATTTAGCAATACTAATACACCACTTTTTTCCTCTACATGAAATATCACAAATCTATACATCGGAACATCCCATACTTTCAATGGCTCTCCGGCAAATTTTTCCGCGAAACAATCAAATTCCCCCATTGAGGAAAATTCCATAACCGGGATATTCTCATCAATCTCATCCGAAACGTATTGTACAGGTTCTCCATCCTCCATAAACCTCAACCGGATACCACTTTGATTCTGTATAAAACAGCAAATCGCCTGGCGTAATAATTCATTGTCCCGTCTTCCTTTATAGAAAATCGCACCACATAAATTTGTAATTGCAGTATTTTCATAATATTTTTGTAGATTCCATATATTCTTTTGCGGTGTTGTTAATCCCATCAATTGTCTATTCATAAAATTCTACCGTCCTATTACAGTAATATCCTTCTCCTGAATATCTTACCAATATGCGTCACGCCAGAAAGAAATGGACGAAAGGCAATCAGTCTGTTCATTAATCTGAACACTAATATTCAAATTATCTTTCCTGTATTCCTGAAAACCTCCGCCATCCTCCTTCATAATCCACCCACTGCTGACCAATTGTTCTTTAGATTCATTCACATTCTGATCAATGAAGATGTTAAATATACTATATCGAGAAGAATCTAAAGAAACTTCATCTACCAATGTACTATTCATATAATTTCCGTATTGGATTCCATCACTTAATACCCAGTTTGCATGATCTCCTGTTTCGCTTGACAGTCTTCCTCCTATCTGAGAATACATGTTATTAAAATTATCCAGACACTCATTTAAATTAACCCTACGATTAACTTCTACATTCGCTTTTAAATCATTAAAACCATTCCTGTTATTTTTTAAATAAGCTTTGTTATCAGCCGGCAGAAAACCATATATCAGATTATCATTAGATTCTGTTGCCTTATTTAAGGTCACCAGCATTTCTGCAATACTGTTATTAATCTTGTTTTGTTCCTCTATCAAAGGCTGTATCTTTTGCTTGATGTCCTGCCCCTTTCCTTCTAAAGAGCCGAGTGCTGCATTCCTGGTCATATAACACGACTTTAAATAAAGATAACAATATTGAGCCGTCTTATACAGATTTCCTGCAGTCATGTTAGAATCATCTTCAAAAATTTTATTACGCAGCCGCTGATAATTAATAAATGTATCTGATTGCAGCACAGAAGAATACAATGCCAGTTCAAAATTATCTGCCGAACTCAGACCATTCGAAAGAAACGGTACATATCCGGAAGCCAGATCCCATGCAAGAAGAGCCATATTTGCCTGACTCCCGAGCAGTTTGCCATTCTTGATAGCGTCTCCGATCCAACTACCTACATTTTCCTCAAAATATCTTTTCGCCGAATACTCTACAAGATTACTTTTTAAATTCTCAGAATAGGCCTCCATAGATGTTTTCACAATCCCTGACGTAATAGAATCTTCTGCAGAATTCTGCAGATAATATTCCAGCGCGTTCAGGGAAAACTCATCCTGGTTCTGAAATTCCTCCCCATACTGAAAAACCTCCGCTATTTTGGACATTGTATCAAGGGGTGATACCATATCCGATATACTTTTTTGTGTATCCAATATTGCTTTCCCGGTTTTAGAAAACCAGACCTGCTTATCTATCGCCTTTTCCAAAGAAGCATAAGATCTGCTGTAAACTGCCACATCTGAATTTCCTTTTTTTATATCATCCAGTATATTGCTGCAGGTTGTGTACATAGCATCAACTTCTGAATCAATCCCTTCTGAATATATAGAGAATAATTTTCCTATACGTCCGTTTTCACTGAATATGTCTTGACATTTTTGAATATCCTTCTGCAGTGCTTGCAATTCCCCGTCAGACTCTGTGCATAGAAACATTGCCATATTTTCTCCGTATTTTTTATCATAAGCAGATGGATCCAATGCAAGAGTCTGAAATAGTTGGACCCAGGAAATTCCATCAAACTTTAACAAACCATTAAACAGGTTCACGATATGGCTACTCCCTCCGGTTACCATTACATCCAGATCCGAATATCCCAAATCCTTCTCCCACTCAAACAGATATGTACTGGTTCTCCTCATAACATCCACAAAAATATCTGTTATTTTCTTTTCCGGCATGTCTATCAGCAGAGTATCCTCGACAATAAGCATACTACTGTTCAGAATCAGCAAAAAGTATTCCAGCGGAACCCAGACTCCTTTATCGTCACGGATACATTTAAAAGGAGCTTTGTAATCTTCCGACATTCGAAAGAACAACATATGATTCACCTTCATGTCATCATAAAAAAACCGAGTAATCCTATATGGCAAACTGCCATTTTCATAATTATAAATTGTAATGTATTTATCATCTGAATCATTTACTTGATATCCTAATCTGGCAGCCAATTCCTTTGCATCTGCATATAGATGATTATCTTCCGTCATCATATTTATGATTTCTATGGAACCGATATTATCAGAAAACTCTACCCGCATCGTTCCATATTTTCTCTCCGCTGCTTTTACAGAAGCAGGAAGACAATTCATCATCAATAAAACTATACTCATCAATAAAGCAATCTTTTGTTTCAAACTTCTCACTCCTCGTCAGCTAATATAGAATTAACCTGCATATTCTTCCAGCATCTGCCGATAAAATTTTTGGTAGTTTTCTAAAAGGCCACCGGTAATTGCATTGATAAATTCCTCATTCCTGTAGTTTACAATTACTTCTCCGTCCACAACTTTATATGGCACGGATACCGTCCTTTTTTTATACTTCGCCTGTTCAATGTATTTTCTGACTTCTTCCGTAAACTCCTCCTCAGACAGTCCCCTGTCTGCTTCTCCCAATCTTTCAAAAACTTCCGTAAGATCAGGGGCCTTAATCTCATACTTAATTTTATCCTTACTTACTTCGGTGATTTCAAAGGTGTTGTTTTGAAAAATTTCCTTTAAAATTCCATCTTCTTCTTTTTCTGTTGTTCCCATGATAGCAGCAATTTTTTCATCTGCCTCTGTTTCCTGATATCCGAAAACGAATTCATTTATTTTCTCCATGTCGCCGCTTTCCACAATATCCGCGATCTGCTGTCCATGTTCTCTGGCTATTTTCGTATCTTTACCACATCCCATACAAATACAAACTAATGTCGTAAATATACTTATTATTACTACAATTTTTTTGATCATAATCTTTACCCTATCATCTTGTTATATTTTATCTGGTATTAATGACCTGATTTACTGTTGTTACTAGTCAATACAACATTGTCAAAAACAATCTAAAATCCAAGCATATAACTCATCTAATATGTAGGTTTCTTTTAACAGCCACTTATCTTTGTACAATACATATCTTTTGCCCTCTACTTTCCTCTATCTTCTTTATCCTTTGTTATTTTATTTTTTACATATGTATTTATATAGTGTATATATCTACACAATAATAATACCATACAAATCCACTGCTTACAATAGCAATAAAAATAAAATAACATTACTTACATACAAGCAGGAGGACTCAAAATATGAATGACTTAGAATTCGGAACAATAAAGCTACACCTCAGGGAACTCATGGAAGAACGAAACCTGTCACTAAGCAAACTCTCTTACCGCGCCGAAATGCAGCGCACACAGCTAAAACACTACTATGACGGATCCATTCAGCGTCTGGACATGGCTGTCCTCTCGCGCCTTTGCTACGCCCTTAAGTGCGACCTGAATGACTTGCTGGAGTACATTCCTCCGGCTAAACAAAGCTAAACACTGACAGCATGTACACAAAAACAATATGTGCACAAAAAGAGATCCGCTGTTTTTTATACAACGAATCTCTTTTTTATTCTCATATATTCTTTTTATATTCCTTTCGGGAGACACCATCTACCCTTCTGCATCCTCTGCGTCTTTTGTATCCTTGTTATCCTGAGTGTCCTCCGCTTCTCTCGCATCCCTGTTATTCTGGACATCATTCGCAACCTTCATCCCCAGGAATCCGGAAAGCACAGACTGCAGATCAACGCCTGTGGACTCTTTCAGCCCGTCCGTCACCTGTGTGAGCGTTCCCACAATATCCTTCACCAGCTTGGAGGAGTTGCCGTCCCCGTACATGGTAATCTTATCTACTTTGCTAAGCGGCTCTGCAATATTCCGGGCAATCTCCGGCATAGCCTTGAAGTACATTTCCAGGATCGCAGCCTCGCCCATCTGTTTCATAGCCTCTGCCTTCCTTTCGATACCTTCCGCCTCCGCAAGCGCCTTCGCCTTGATGGCCTCTGCCTCCGCAAGCCCCTTGCTCCGAATACCTTCTGCCTGCTGTTCCATAGCAAATTTTTCAGCCTCTGCAGTTGCCTTCAGCGCCTCGGCCTCTTTCTCACGCTCAAATTTATCTGCCTCTGCATTCTTCTGACGTTCAAACAGCTGAGCCTCTGATTCCCGCTGTACTTCATACAGCTTTGCGTCTGATTCCTGCTGCTTTGCATATTTCTCGGCGTCTGCCTGCTTTTTAACCGTTGCTTCCAGACTGCGTTCTGTAAGCTCTACTTCCTTTTCCTTTAATATAATTGCTTTTTCCTGGCGGGCAAGGTTCGCATCGGCCGTAGTGATCTCGACCGTCTTACGCTCCGACTCTTTCTGGATCTGGTATGCAGCATCGGCAATCGCCTTCTTCGTATCCGCATCCTTCTGAAGCTCCGCTTTACGGATCTCCAGTTCATTCTCCCGCTGTGCGATCAGAGTTGCCGCACTGATTTCAGCCTCTTTTGACTCCCTTGTGGCCTCAGCCTGAACCACTGCCATCTCCTTCTGCGCCCTGGCCTTGGCATTTGCGATCTCAAGCTCGGAACTTACCTGTGCATCATTGGCTTCCTTTTTAGCGACTGCCTGAGCCCTTGCAATCTCCTTTTCACTTTCAGCCCTGGAAATCGCAGCATTTTTCTGGATTTTTACAATGTTGTCCACACCCAGGTTTTCAATCACGCCGTTGCCGTCCACAAAATTCTGTACATTAAAGCTTACGATATCAAGTCCCATCGCCGCAAGATCCGGCTCCGCATTTTCCTTCACCAGATTGGCAAATTTCTGACGGTCGGAAACCATTTCCTCCAGGTTCATCTTCCCGACGATCTCACGCATATTACCTTCCAGCACTTCCCGGGAAACCTGTGCAATATAATCCACCGGTTTATTCAGGAAATTTTGTGCCGCCAGGGCCAGACGTTCATTATCGTCACTGATCTTCACATTGACGGCCGCATCCACCCGGATGTTGATGTAGTCCGCCGTCGGCACTGCACTTGATGTCTTGACATCAATGGGGATCAACTGAAGATTCAGCTCATCCTTTTTCTCCAGAAACGGAATCTTAATGCCGGCCTTCCCAATCAGCACCTTAGGCTTCTTCCGCAAACCGGAAATTATGTAAGCAGTGTCCGGAGATGCCTTTACATACCCGGTGATCAGAATAATAAGAATAAGCAGAACCACCACTGCAACCGGAATAATCGTCTGTGCCATATCCCAAAAATAGTACATTGTCTTCTCTCCTCCTTTTTGAAATTATAATGAATAGTACTAATGACCAAATTCATTTCTTAACTTGCTCACAGTATCATATAGACCCTTTTCAGGCCCGCAATGTCTGCGTTTAACAGATACCGTATATCATGCTCGACTTTTTCAATGAACCTGTCAGGCAGCTTCTCATAATTTTCTTTATATATTCTGATATTTTGATTCAAAAGGACTCTCCCTGATTTTCACAACCTATATACTACTTCTGTTATTATACCATAGTATTGCTACCGGAGACAAACAAAATTCTGAAGTCTTTCTTATTCCTGAAATGAAATCTTAAATTCCACCTTCTCCAACTACAGTAGCATTTACCTCTGCATAAGTAGAGTTTACTTCTTCATACGCTTATGATATGATTCCTTTGCTTTCTGACAGCAGTAGAAGGAGAAATCATGAGCCGGGAGTTTGACACTTCCTTTTAAACCTCATAACACACAAATCTTGTATTTAAGCCTGCTTTGGGCTTATTTTTTTGTCAAATTTGTAAAAATAATGTGTGCTAGTTTGCGCTAGTTGTGTTATAATACTTATGAGGTGATTTTTATGTATGTTTCCATTACTGGTGTAGAGAATAACAAAGACGTTTATATCAACCAGTCCTACCGGAAAGAAAACGGTAAGACTTCTTCCCGGATCTTCCGAAAACTCGGAAAACTCAATGAGCTACTCCGACAGTTTGATGGTGACTTTGATGCCATGATGGTCTGGGCAAAATCTGAAGCCGAAAAAGACACAGCCGAATACAATGCCAA
>CAJTRM010000001.1:62247-438675 GCA_910578865.1 uncultured Dorea sp. | reverse complement strand
GTAAAGTAGTTAGACCCCTTGAAGACGACGAGGTAGATAGGGCAGAGGTGGAAGTGTGGCAACACATGGAGCTGACTGCTACTAATCGGTCGAGGGCATGACCAAGAGCGGAGAGAGCAGAGGAGTAGAGACGGAAGGAGCAGAGGAGGAATGGGAACATTCCGAGGCTGTGGAAGCCGGATCGACTGTGAGAGTTGCGGAGCGAATACACTGAGGAAAGCGAAGCTTTTCGAGGTGCTCTGCGAGCCAGATCGACTGCTTTCCAAACAAAAGGTGGATAGGTTAAATGGATGATGACAAGATTTCTTATATGCAGTTTTGAAGGTATATGCTTTCATATGGCCCAGTGGCTCAGTTGGTTAGAGCGCCGCCCTGTCACGGCGGAGGTCGAGAGTTCGAGTCTCTTCTGGGTCGTTAACATCGAACACTGGATTGGTGAGAGATGTTTTAATTTTATAGTTGGGATCATAGCTCAGCTGGGAGAGCATCTGCCTTACAAGCAGAGGGTCATAGGTTCGAGCCCTATTGGTCCCACTTAAAAATTTGGATGGATTCCCGAGTGGCCAAAGGGGGCAGACTGTAAATCTGTTGGCAACGCCTTCGAAGGTTCGAATCCTTCTCCATCCAGTACGATGAAGAAAGAGTCACCAGTTTGCTAAAACCAAAGCGGTTCGAGTCCTTCTCCATCCAGTAGCCAGTTAAGGCTTGTGCCGATGTGGCTCAATTGGCAGAGCAGCTGATTTGTAATCAGCAGGTTATCGGTTCGAGTCCGATCATCGGCTTGGCCTCAAAAGAGGTAATTAATTTAATATCGCGGGGTGGAGCAGTCTGGAAGCTCGTCGGGCTCATAACCCGAAGGTCGTAGGTTCAAATCCTGCCCCCGCAATTTGCACGTAATAGCATAGAAGTAAGATGTGCGTGTAATGAATGCCCAGATAGCTCAGTCGGTAGAGCAGAGGACTGAAAATCCTCGTGTCGCTGGTTCGATTCCGGCTCTGGGCATTTGTCTTATCAAGACAAGTTAATTGAATATGGGCGTGTAGCTCAGGTGGTAGAGCACTTGACTTTTAATCAAGTTGTCCGGGGTTCGAATCCCCGCACGCTCAGTACATGATTTTATCCGAACGCCGGAGGAATTCAGAGTTATAATGAATAGAATGGTTATTGTTTTTATAATTTTAGAAACAATGACCATTTTTTTTGTTGTATGTACAAATTAATTGTTGAAATTGTTTAATATATATGTTATTCTAATGCATGTAAGATAAATTGTTAACAATCTACAATCTACAGTCTACAAACCTAATAGGGAGGAGAGAAAAATGGACAATTCAAAAAAGATGACCTGGTATACTCTGGCATTTATCGCGTTTTCCGGTGTTTGGGGATTCGGAAATGTAGCGAATGGGTTCATGTACTTTAACGGTATTCAGGTTATATTCAGCTGGATTCTTATGTTCGTTCTTTATTTTGTGCCATATTCATTGATGGTGGGCGAACTTGGGTCAGCATTCAAAACATCAGGCGGAGGAGTAAGCTCCTGGATTAACAATACGATGGGACCAAAGCTTGCATATTATGCCGGATGGACTTATTGGGCATGTCATATTACATATATCGCAAGCAAGGGAAGCGGCGGTCTTAAGGCATTGAGCTGGGCAGTGTTCCGCAATGCAGAGACTTATGATACATTCCCGACAATTTATGTACAGCTTGCAACAATGGCGGTGTTTTTATTCTTCTGCTGGGTAGCCAGCAAGGGACTGAATCCGCTTAAGAAACTGGCTACGATTGCAGGGACAAGTATGTTTGTAATGTCAATCTTATACATACTTATGATGATCGCAGCTCCTGCCATCAATCCGGACGGAGGATATGTAGCTCTTGATTTCAGCGCTAAAAATCTGATTCCGAATTTTAATATTACCTACTTTACTTCTTTGTCTATTCTCGTATTTGCAGTAGGCGGATGTGAAAAGATCTCACCTTATGTTAACAAGATCAAGGATCCGGCCAAGGGCTTCCCGAAGGGAGTTATTGCCATGGCTGTTATGGTTGTTGTGTGTGCCATCCTTGGAACAATTGCCATGGGTATGATGTTTGATCCAAAGGTGATCAATGCAGATCCTGATACATTTAATTCGTATGTATCAAATGGCGCTTACTGGGCATTCCAGAAGCTGGGGCAGTATTATCATATCGGCGACACACTTTTGGTGCTTTATGCATTGTGTAATATGATTGGTCAGTTTTCTGTACTGGTAATCAGTATTGATGCTCCCCTTCGTATGCTGCTGGATAATGAGCAGTCCAAACAGTTTGTTCCGAGCGCACTCTTAAAGCAGAACAAACACGGAGCATATATTAACGGTATTAAATTAATCATTGTATTGTCAGGAAGTATAATTCTGATTCAGTCTGTCGTACCTGGAGCTGCAGCAGTGCTTGCACAGCTTACAAAGCTGAATTCCGTATGTATGCCGTTACGTTATCTGTGGGTATTTGTAGCGTACCTTGCACTGAGGAAGGCATATGATAAGATTCCGGCAGAATATCGTTTTGTGAAGAATCAGGCAGTTGCCAAAATATTTGGCGCGTGGTGCTTTATCCTGACGGCGGCCTGCTGTCTGCTTGGTATGTATTCAGACGATATCTTTACAATGGCCTTAAATATTATTACTCCGATCGTGCTTACAGCACTGGGTGTAATTATGCCTTATCTCGCAAAAAAAGAAAGAGCGAAAAAGGGAGAAAACCAGTAAAAGGCTAATACATGAAATCATAGGAGTCCAGGATGTAGATGAGTCACAGATACGTCTTGGACTCTAAGTGATTTTTAGATACAGGCTGCTGCGAAAGAACGCTGTTGAGGCCTGTACACATAGGATAGATACAGATATAATATATTTGTAACGACTGTGATTTGTAGATGTTTCATACATTAGATATCAAAGAAAAGGAGATCAAAAAATGTATAAAGAATTATCCCGGGAATTGTTGGACTTTTTAAAGGCCAGCCCGTCCTCTTTTCATGCAGTCCATAATATAGCACAGCAGCTTAATGACGAAGGCTATATAGAGCTGAGAGAAGGCAGTGTGTGGAAACTTGAACCGGAGGGGAAATATTATGTCACAAGAAATGACACCAGTATTATAGCGTTTCACATAGGAAATGCCCTGGAAGATTACAGCTTTAATATTGCGGCGTCCCACAGTGATTTTCCTACATTTAAGGTGAAAGAAAAAGCTGGTCTGGAAGTTAAGAAAAAATATATTAAGCTTAATACAGAAGGATACGGAGGAATGATCTGTTCCACCTGGTTTGACCGTCCGCTGTCTGTTGCCGGAAGAGTGCTGGTAAAAGAAGGAGATCATCTGGAAACGCGTCTGTTTGATATTGACAGGGATCTCGTGATGATTCCCAGCATGGCAATTCACATGAACCGCCAGATAAATGACGGATACGCGTATAACAAACAGATTGACATGCTTCCGCTGTTTGGAGGAGAAGGAGTATCAAAAGAGGACTTTGATAAATTGATTGCGGAGGAACTTCATGTTTCTGTGGATGCAATCTATGGCAAAGATCTGTATCTCTATAACAGAGCGGAAGGAACTATATGGGGAGCAAAAGAGGAATTTATCTCGGCGCCGCATCTGGATGATATGCAGTGTGCCTTCGCAACGCTGAAAGGATTTTTGAAGGGATATAATAACCAGTCGGTAAATGTGTACGCATGCTTTGACAATGAAGAGGTAGGATCTGCAACTAAGCAGGGAGCAGGATCTACATTTTTATATGATGTGCTGAACCGGATCAATACGGCGCTTGGAAAGACACAGGAAGATTATTATCGTGCTGTTTCGGCAAGTTTTATGATCAGTGCGGATAATGCTCATGCAGTTCATCCGAATCATCCGGAGAAAACGGATGTGGAAAATTGTGTATATATGAATGAGGGGATTGTAGTAAAAGCACATGCCGGACAGAAATATACAAGCGACGCAGTCAGTGTTGCCATTTTCAGAAGCATTTGTGAGAAAGCAGGCGTCCCGGTACAGTTTTTTGCCAACAGGTCTGATGAAGCCGGAGGCAGTACTCTTGGAAATATCTCTTCTACCAGAGTGTCATTAAATGCTGTTGATATCGGACTTCCGCAGCTTGGTATGCATTCTGCATATGAGACGGCAGGAATCAGGGATACTGAATATATGGTGAAGGCATTAGAGACATTTTATAATTTTCATATTTGTGAAAAAAAAGAAAAAATTTTTTTGATGTAAAGATTTCATTTTTCTGCAAATGTGTGATAAAATGACTTCAGTACGTTACAACATAGGTATACAGGAAAGAGAAAGCCATGAGTAAATTAGAATATCATACATTGCGGGAAAACGTTGTGAAAGAAATCCGCGACCAAATATTGAATCGTGAATTAAAGCCGGGCATGAGGATTGTGGAGCAGAATCTGTCAAAAGAACTGAATGTCAGCAGAGGGCCGATCAGAGAGGCACTTCGACAGCTGGAACAGGAAGGGCTGGTTGAATATACAAGAAATATAGGGTGTTCTGTCAAAGAAGCAACCATTAAGGACCTGTATGAGATCTATCTGCTCCGGTCTACATATGAAATTCTTGCAGTCCGGTTAAGCGGCGGAGATTATATAGAAGAAGATATAAGAAAGATGGAGGAGATCCTCCGGTTGATGGAAAATCTTGATAACTATGAAGAAGTGGTAAACTATGATCATAGGCTGCATCGTATTATAGTCGAAAAAGCATCATCTGAGAGGCTTATGAAGTTATGGTCGGATCTGGATTACGGGAGTATTATAAGCTGCTATATCTACGGATTTGACGAAACGGATACTGTAAAGAGGCAGTATAAGATCCACAGGGAACTGGTAGATGCTTTAGAGACAAAGAATGTGGAAACCATCTGCGACGCAATCCACAGGCATTATATGAATTCAGTCAGACATTTTATGCAGCAGGAGGGTTTACCGGAGGATACTTTCAATATGTCAGGCCCTTTTATATAAATTTTGTATAAATTATATCGGATATCTTGACACATGAAAGATTATGAGGTACATTAATTAAACATAAAAGGGAGTAACTGACGTGAGGAGCAAAAAATGCCCTGCGTGTACGATGTCGTCAGTACGATGATCCGTCATCCGTATCGTAATGAAACAGTGAGACTTTTATTGCATTATTGATTATGCAATAAGGGTCTCTTTTTTGTAATCTATGATTTAAGGCTGTTCAAAAGCGGCAACACTAAGAAGAGAACTTATTGCAGGAAAGAGAGGATATGATATGTTAACGAGTGAACAGGCAGGAAGGAACCAGCAGAAATATGGATATAATGAACTGCTGGAGGGGAAGAAAAAAAGCATTCCTCAGATATTTTTAGAACAGTTCCGGGATTTTCTTGTAATTATCCTGATCTTTGCCGCAATAATATCAGGATTTCTGGGAGATGCAGAAAGTGCTGCTGTTATATTTGTGGTAATTATTATTAATGCGGTTCTCGGGACAGTGCAGACGGTAAAGGCAGAACAGTCTCTGAGCAGCCTGAAGCAGCTCTCTGCTCCGGAGGCAAAAGTAGTCCGTGACGGAATGATGATCCAGATTCCCTCCCGTGAGGTCACGATTGGGGACGAGGTGGTTGTTGAGGCCGGAGATTGTATTCCGGCAGACGGGAAACTTTTGAGTGTGGCAAGCCTGAAGGTGGATGAAAGCGCATTGACGGGAGAGAGTCTTTCAGTAGAAAAGTCTCTGGAGGATGTGCCGGAAGATGCTGCCCTTGGTGACCGGACGAATCGTGTTTTTTCAGGGAGCTTTGCAACTTACGGAAGAGCCTCCTTTGAAGTGACAGAGATCGGAATGGGGACAGAGGTGGGAAAAATTGCCGGTTTACTAAAAAGCACCTCGGAAAAACGAACGCCTCTTCAGATAAGCCTGGATGATTTCGGACGCAAACTGTCAATTATTATTTTGGTATTCTGCGGTATTTTATTCGGACTGAATGTGATCCGCGGCGGATCTGTCATAGATGCATTTTTGTTTGCCGTTGCATTGGCTGTCGCGGCAATACCGGAGGCATTAAGCTCTATCGTTACAATTGTTCTTTCTTTCGGAACACAGAAGATGGCGAAGGAACATGCTATTATCCGTAAGCTTCAGGCCGTGGAAGGACTTGGCAGCGTATCTGTCATTTGTTCGGATAAAACAGGGACGCTGACGCAGAATAAAATGACAGTAGAAGATTATTATGTGGACGGGGTACGTGTTGCCGCTGAAGAAGTTGATCCGGAGGCAGATAGTCAGAGACGTCTTCTGGAATACAGCATTCTCTGTAATGATTCTACCAATACTGGCGGCCAGGAGATCGGCGACCCTACGGAGACGGCCCTCATTAATCTGGGGAGCAGGCTTGGATTCGATGCTCTTAAGATCCGCAGCTGCTACGAAAGAAAATCGGAAATCCCGTTTGACAGTGAGCGGAAATTGATGTCAACGGCACATAGCTTTGACGGAAAATATGTGATGGTCGTAAAAGGTGCGGTAGATGTGCTGCTGGACCGTGTGGATAACATTTACACGAAGAATGGAGCGCAGAGATTTTCAGAAGAAGACAGGGCAGAGATAGAAAAGCAGAATCAGGAATTTTCCGCAGGAGGTCTCCGTGTTCTGGCATTTGCCTACAAAGAACTTAAGGAGGAGAGGGCGCTGAAACTGGAGGATGAAAAGAATCTGACCTTTCTTGGACTTATCTCTATGATGGATCCGCCGAGGCAGGAATCAAAAGAGGCAGTAGCAGATTGTATCAGAGCAGGGATACGGCCGATTATGATTACCGGGGATCATAAGGTCACTGCAGCGGCTATTGCTAAACGGATCGGTATTCTCAAGGAGGAAGCAGAGGCATGCGAGGGCGCCGTGATTGAGGGAATGTCGGATGAAGAACTCCGGGATTTTGTAGATGGGATTTCCGTGTATGCCAGAGTGTCTCCGGAACATAAGATCCGTATTGTCCGTGCATGGCAGGAGAAAGGAAATATTGTTTCCATGACGGGAGACGGGGTAAATGATGCACCGGCGCTGAAACAGGCGGACATAGGTGTGGCTATGGGGATTACCGGGAGCGAAGTATCCAAGGATGCCGCTGCAATGGTATTGACTGATGATAATTTTGCTACGATCATAAAAGCTGTAGAAAATGGACGTAATATATACCGGAATATTAAAAATGCGATTCAGTTCCTGTTATCAGGTAATTTCGCAGCGATCCTGGCAGTGCTGTATGCGTCTGCCGCAGGTCTTCCGGTTCCCTTTGCACCGGTACATCTGCTGTTTATCAATCTGCTGACGGACAGTCTTCCGGCGATTGCGCTGGGGCTTGAACCACATTCCAGAGACGTGATGGAGGAACGGCCCAGACCGATGGATCAATCGATATTGACGGGATCGTTTTTGTGGAGTATAGTGACAGAAGGACTGATCATCGCGGTAATGACAATGACAGCGTTCTGGGCCGGTAATCTGCAGGGAGGGAGTGCTCTTGCAAGTACGATGGCATTCGGCGCGCTCTGCACCGGCAGACTTGTACACGGATTTAACTGTAAAGCTGCAAAGCCGGTGATCTTTAGCCGGAGACTGTTCAATAACATATATCTGATTGGGGCATTTCTGCTTGGACTGCTGCTGATCACCGGTGTTATGGTCATTCCGGGGCTTCAGGGGGTTTTTAAAGTAGTCAGCCTGAATCTGGAGCAGTTATTAACGGTATATGGTCTGGCATTGCTGAATCTGCCGGTCATTCAATTGATGAAATGGATTAGAAATCGAGGTATGTATGGAGTTAAATCAGGAAAATATTAAGAAAATTAAAGAATTGATCGTGTTTACGGCTATCATTGTCGTTTGTCTCTGGAAGTTTGATGTGGTCTTAGATATCCTGCTGGTGGCGTTTCACGTATTTCTCCCGTTTATTATCGGAGGAGCTATAGCGTTTGTATTAAATGTTCCGATGAATTTTATCCAAAGGCATCTCTTTCCGGAAGAGAAACTGGAGAAACGGCCCTTTATTAAAAAAATTGCGCGGCCGGTCAGCATGATCCTTGTATTGATCGCAGTGATCGGGATTGTTGTGATTATTATGTTTATTCTGATTCCGCAGCTTGGCAATACATTCGCAAACCTCGGAAGAAGTATCCAGGCATTTATTCCTCAGGTTCAGGATTGGGCTGAAACGATGTTTCACAGCAACAAAGAGATCATGAAGTGGGTGAATGACCTGGAATTTGACTGGAACAAAATTATGGATACAGGTCTCCGGTTCTTTAAAAATGGTGCGGGGAGTGTTGTAGATTCGACAATAACTGCGGCAAAGAGCATTGTGAGCGGACTGACTACATTTTTTATCGCATTTGTTTTTGCAATTTACATTTTGCTTCAGAAAGAACGGCTGGGAATCCAGGCTAAGAAGATTTTATTTGCATTTGTCCGCAGAGGACGCGCGGAGGCTGCCGTAGAGGTACTGTCCCTGACCTATAATACATTTTCCAGTTTCCTGACAGGACAATGTGTAGAAGCAATCATCCTGGGGTGTATGTTTGTGGTATCTATGGCGCTTTTGAAACTTCCATATGCATTACTGGTCGGGATCGTCATCGCATTTACTGCGCTGATCCCGATATTCGGGGCATTTATCGGATGTGCGGTGGGGGCATTTTTGATATTTATGGTAGATCCGGTGAAAGCGTTGATTTTTATTGTGCTGTTCCTTGTTCTGCAGCAGATAGAAGGAAATCTTATATATCCCCATGTTGTGGGGAATTCGGTTGGGCTTCCTTCCATCTGGGTGCTGTCAGCAGTAAGTATCGGCGCCAGCCTGATGGGGATTGTGGGAATGCTGATATTTATCCCCATTGTTTCAGTAATATATGCTTTGTTCCGTGAGATTGTTTATCTGAAGCTAAAACAGAGGAAGATAGATCCGAGAGAGATTGTCTGATCTTGAAGAATACAGATGTAATATAGAATTCAGGGGTTTGCCGGTGCCGTGAAATAAAGACGGCAGCAAACCCCTGAATTTTTAGTAATTTTCTGTTTTTCTTTCAAAGTGAGCACGCGGGTGTGCACATACAGGACACTCCTCCGGAGCTTCTTCACCTATATGGATATATCCGCAGTTATTACATTTCCAGCCAAGAGGTGCGTCGCCTTTGAAGGTGGTTCCGCTCTTATAGCTTTCCAGCAATTTGTTGTAGCGTTTTTCGTGGGCAGCTTCAACCTCTGCTACGCCTTCAAATTTTGCTGCCAGATCCTCAAATCCTTCTTCCCGTGCTTCCTGAGCCATGCGCTTATACATGTCTGTCCATTCAAAGTTTTCTCCGGCAGCAGCGTCCTCAAGATTTTCTTCAACGCTGCCGATTCCATGGAACTCTTTGAACCACATCTTAGCATGTTCCTTTTCCTGATTGGCAGTCTCTTCAAAAATATTTGCCATCTGCACAAAACCGGCTTTTCTTGCGGCGGAAGCATAATAGGTATATTTGTTGCGGGCCTGTGATTCACCTGCAAATGCTTCCATTAAGTTTTTTTCTGTTTTTGTTCCTGCGTATTTTGACATTTTTTTTTCCTCCATTGATATTGATAAAGGGTGCGAACTTGTGCCGCACCCCGGTGTCTGTTAAGCTTATTGCATTATCTTAGCCAAAATATCTCTTGAGAAGACCTTCAAATGCTTTTCCGTGTCTTGCTTCGTCTCTTGCCATCTCATGAACAGTATCGTGAATAGCGTCAAGGTTAGCAGCCTTTGCACGTTTAGCAAGATCAAACTTACCTGCTGTTGCACCGTTTTCAGCGTCAACTCTCATCTCAAGGTTTTTCTTTGTGCTGTCAGTTACAACCTCACCAAGTAATTCTGCGAACTTAGCAGCGTGCTCTGCCTCTTCATAAGCAGCTTTTTCCCAGTATAAACCAATCTCAGGATAGCCTTCTCTGTGAGCAACTCTTGCCATTGCAAGGTACATACCTACTTCAGAGCACTCTCCCTCAAAGTTAGCTCTTAAGTCAGCAAGGATATCCTCGCTTACACCTTTGGCAACGCCTACAACGTGCTCGGCAGCCCACTCTCTCTCACCTGTCTGCTCTTTAAACTTATCAGCTCCAACACCACAAGTCGGACATTTCTCCGGTGCTGAATCTCCTTCATGAACGTAACCACATACTGTACATACGAATTTTTTCATAGTTAAGGTCTCCTTTTTAATTTATAAATTTTAATATTAGTAATTGTTACTGATATTAAGTTACCATAATTATTTCAGCTTGTCAACTATATTTTTTTAAAAGTTCTGCTGCTGTTATTTTTCTTTCATGCATTCGGGGCAAGTTCCATAGAATAATGCAGTGTGGGAATCAATGGATCCCACAAAATGCTGTTCTGCCAGCCGGTTCAGGCTGTGGAAATGTTCTTCTCCGAGTTCCAGATCATATACCTCACCGCAAGTGCTGCATACAATATGATAATGCGGTCTGGTGCACCCGTCAAACCGGTCTCCTCCGTTGGGGGTTGTAATCTTTATAATATCGCCGGTATCTGTAAGAAGATTCAGGTTGCGGTATACAGTTCCCAGGCTGATGTGCGGAAATTCTTCTTTAATATGAAGATATACGGTATCGGCGGTAGGATGTTCTTTTGTATGCAGCAGATACTCTTTAATAGAAGCTCTCTGTTTGCTGTATTTTAAGGTAGCCATTTATTTCTCCCTTCAATAATAGTAACAGTTATCGTGATTATTATAAAACAGGATGCAACAGTTGTCAACGAATTGTTTTGAATTGTAACATTTCGTAATAAATTTGCATATGAGCAAATGTAAAAATTTACCATATATGCGCGGAATATGACGACAAAAACATGTAAATATGGGCTTGACTTTGTTTGAATAGATGATATAATATTCACGTAACATATGTAACAATTCTGTAATATTTACAAAAGATAAGAAAACATAAAGGAGGGAGTTTATGGATTCTATTCTTAAAAAAGGATTGTTTCTGGTTACTTTTTCAGGTGCATTTGCCGGATTTTCTGTCACAGCGCAGGCCTCAGATACAGAGACAGTTCTGCCAAGCGTCGGCATTGAAGAGGTATTGAGTGACTGTTATTCTTCTGAAAAAGAGATACAGGTGGAGGACTATCTGGTACCTACTGAAAAGGGCGAGTATTTAGATATGGCGTTTGCCGATGTACAATCATTTCTTTATATAAGAAGTGAACCAACGAAGGAGAGTGAGTGGGTCGGAAAATTATATCCCGATTATGCGGCAGAGATTATCGGCCCGGTAGGGGAATGGACCCCGGTCAGATCCGGAGACGTAACAGGATATGTCTGTTCTGACTATATTATAATAGGAAAGAACGCAGAAGAAAAGGCGCAGGAAATTATTGAAGAAACACAAGCCGCGCCCGAGGAATCTTTTACTTACGCCGAATCCAGAGAAGAGGAAGAAGCACGGCTGGCTGAAGAGGCTAAGGAAGAGGCAGAACAGATGGCAGGGACGGGACAGGCTGTTGTTGACTATGCGTGTCAGTTTATCGGCAATCCTTACGTCTGGGGAGGAACAAGCCTGACCAATGGTGCGGACTGTTCCGGTTTTGTACAATCTGTTTATAAGCATTTCGGGATCACTCTCCCGAGGACTTCCGGTGAAATGAGAAGCTCCGGAAGAGGAGTAAGCTACAGTGAAGCAATTCCTGGGGATATTGTTTGTTATGACGGTCACGTCGGGATTTATATGGGAGACGGACAAATTGTAAACGCAATTAACAGCAGAAAAGGAATTGGTATCCTGCCGGCTACCTATACCAATATTATTACAGTGAGAAGATTAATTTAAAAGAGGGTTAGAGTATTTTTAAACAGGGCGGGGCAATGAAAAAGTTGCTTCGCCCTATTATACAAAATAGACAAAAATGTAAAAATATGTAAAAAAATGGAAATAGTAATTATCCTACTTATCCACATCAAAAAGGCAAAAAAAGGTGGAAAAAGTGTCGATTCACAATAATTATCCACATTATCCACATTAAAATGCAGAAATTTGGGGGATTATTCAAGGTAAATAAAAGAACGGGCGTTTTGTGAAGTTGTGATAAAAATAGAGTTTTGTCGAAAAAAAAGGAAAATCATATTGACATTTGAGAAATCAAAAATTATGAGGAAATTCAATTAAAATGTTTACACAATGAAAAAAAGCGGATATAATAAATAGCACTGAAAGGAAAAGGAGGCGTTACACATGGCATATGTTACAAAGGATATGACTTTTGGTGAGCTGCTTATGACTTATTATGACAAATGTCCAAAAATCGTAGATGACTTGATGGAATTAGGTATGGGATGTATCGGTTGTCCGCATTCTCAGATGGAATCTATTGAGCAGGGAGCTATGGGACATGGAATTGATCCGGATCTTCTGATCGCGAAACTGAATGCTACTATTGAAGCAAGTCAGGGATAGTGACGGAGGCCAAAGGTTGAGAATATTACAGCCAATAAAAAAACAGGATGCAGCTGTAAAGTTTGTATCCTGTTTTTCTTTCCGGATATCATGCTCCGGAAATAGAAATCTTTTATTTGGTTTTAAATTGCAGCCAGTTTCTGTACTGCATCTGCAGATACAAGGATCTCGCAGTGTTCTTCTAAAAAAGCAAGAGCCATGCCGGAGGTTTTCTCTAATGTACCGAATTCTGTCAGCATATTGCAGATGCGGTTAAAATCATTGGTTGAATGCTCTGACTGAGTCAGCGCCAGTATATACAGATCTTCGGCGTGATCCTTATATAAGGTGTTGGAACCGGTATACATTCCGCCAAGCAGATGGCATGCCTGAAGCACATTGTCCATTGTCATGAAAGAAAATAAACGGAGGGTAGATTTGGCGGATTCTTTGTCCTCTTCTTTGTCGGGCTCCTTCTGAGAATCCTTTTTTTCATTTGCCGCATCCATTTTTTCTTTTACTTTGCCGAGCAGGTTGAGGAGTGTCTCAGCCCCTTCTAATTTGTCCAGCGCCGCATTCTTTCGGGAATCCGGGTCACCGCCCGGGGACGGAGAGAATTTCGAGAACCGGGTATCCAGTTCTTCCGGGTCTTCAACTTTAGTAATTATCAGAACAATTGAATCAGAAGAAGCCGGAATCGCCTCGATCATAAGAGGGATGTCTTCCGCTTCAAAACCAAATTCAAAAGCTGCCTGCTGCATCATATCATGGAAAAGTGACTTTGCCTTTTCGGTTCCATAAGCCAGTTCACTTAACTGAAGCTGGCGCTCGGCTAAATCAGCACGCGTGAGTGTACAGCGTATCTGATTGTCATTGAGTTTTTCAATTTTCATATTCATCACTTCCTTCTAGTTTAGTATAGCATAGAACATGTGGGATGTTAAATAAAAATAATATAAATTGAAAAAAGGACTTGAGTTTTAAAATCCTTTCAGATATAATTGACGATACTAAAAGATAGTTTTCCCTGATAACTATGTTCTTAGAACAAAGGAGGGATAATTTTTCAAGTTTTCAATTCCTGTTATGGATAAAAAATCTTTTTTCTAAAACAATCAATAAAACAGTCAATAGAGCTAATCATTTATATGTCGGGTCAGACATGAATATCACAGAAAATATATAATCAGACAATCAGTAAAATACGATGAAATAAAATAATGGTGCAAAAGCTGTCTTTTAGTGTTTCACTGTACATATGGCAAAGGTGTATCACAGCATTTTCTTTTGGTGCCAATATATGTAAATGCAGTCATAGTTATCATTTTTTGCATCAAAAAGGAGGGAATCTATGGGAGATCATCAGAAACAGCAAGCGTACAGCCTGTTTACAGAGCTGACAGGTTACGAAGAAAGGGGGGTAGACATACTGCTGAATGATCTGCCCGCCAGCCCCATGCAGATCGTACAGGCACATATTATGCGGGAAGACGTGGCTTACATGCGTGATTATGTGCTGAATGACAAAGGAGATGTGGAAGAACTGTGCTTTTATAACGTACCAACAAAAAAATGAGAATGTAAATACCCCTCGAATTGTGAGAAAATGTCGAAATAAATAATGACGTAGGTCGTATGTTTTGCTATAATAGGGTCTAGTAGGAGGTGCAGCATGGAAGAAAAAGATATAAAACGCCGCACAGTTGCAGACCGCCCGTTGAGAACTAACCTGACAGGAAGAAGCGCGGGGAGCCGTCCGACAGGAAGCAATCCAGGAAGCAATCCGGCAGCAGGCCGTGCCGCGGGGAGCCGTCCGACAGGAAGCAATCTGACAACAGGCCGTGCCGCAGGAAGTCGTCCGACAGGAAGCAATCTGACAACAGGCCGTGCCGCAGGAAGTCGTCCGACAGGAAATGATCCGGAAGGAAGCAATCCGACAGGAAGTAATCCGGCAGCAGGAGACCGCCCGAGAGGCGGGCGCCCGGCAGGGAACCGTCCGGCAGGAGGGCGCGCATCAGGAAACCGCGCCGCAGGAAGCAGGCCGGGAAGAAGAACGGTATCGTCAGGAAACCGTAAGCAGAGCGCCAGAAGGCCGCAGTCCAGAAGAAAAAGAAAAAGGAATATGGTTTTAAGGACCGCCTTTTTGATCATATTACTGATAGCAGCAGTGGCAGGCATGATCCTGTGGAAGAAATATAGTCCTTCCCGGGAAAAAGCGGATTTGAAAAAATATTATGGAATAGAAGAAGAGGGCCAGCTTGCAATCATTGTAAATAATGAGATTGTGGAAGCCAACGGAATGATATCTGACGGGAAGGCTTATGTTCAGTATGAAACCGTACGTGATCATATTAATAATCGGTTTTACTGGGATCCGAATGAGAATGTCCTGTTATATACTCTTCCGAAGGATATGGTGTCTGTGGAGGTGGGAAGCAAGGATTATACGATTTCTAAGGATAAGCAGAGCGAAAACTATGTTATTTTAAAAACGGAAGGAAGCACAGCATACATTGCCCTGGATTTTATTCAGCAGTATACTAATATGGAATATGAAGTATATGATGATCCGGGCCGTGTAATGATTGTCAGCGACTGGGGTAAAACGAAGGTTGCCCAGGTGAAGAAAAATACCCAGGTACGATACAGGGGCGGAGTCAAGAGTCCCGTACTTGCCGACGTCAGCAAAAAAGATGAGGTTACGATCATTGAGAGTGAGGCCAACTGGAAGAAGATCCGTACAAAAGATGGGTTTATCGGCTATATTAAAAGCAGCGCACTGAAAAATGAAGAGACAAAAACAATCTCAAGAGATTTTGAAGAGCAGGAATTTACAGGCATCAAAAAGGATTATATTATCAATCTGGCATGGCACAATGTAACGAACAGCAAGGCAAACAGCGGCGTGCTTCAGAAGATTGCAGAGACCAAGGGGCTTACAACAATTGCGCCGACCTGGTATCATGTGAAAGATATCGAGGGTAATCTGGAATCTATTTCCTCGTCGGAATATGTAAATTATGCACACCAGTCCAATATAGAAGTATGGGCGACTGTCCGGGATTTCGACGGCGGAATTAATTCGTATGATGAATCCTTTGCATTTTTAAGCTATACTTCAAGGCGTGAGAACCTTATTAATCAGTTGATTGCTGAGGCGCTGCAGACAGGGATCGACGGGATCAATGTGGACTTTGAGAAGATTTCAGAGGAGTGCGGAGAGCACTACATCCAGTTTGTCCGCGAATTATCCGTCAGATGCCGGCAGAATGGGCTGGTACTGTCTGTAGACAATTATGTGCCTAAGGGTTACAATCAGCAGTACAACCGCAAAGAGCAGGGCGTTGTGGCAGATTACGTAATCATCATGGGTTATGACGAGCATTATGCAGGTTCGCCGGAATCAGGTTCCGTGTCATCCTATAATTTTGTAAAGGAAGGCATTGAAAATACTTTGAAAGAAGTGCCTGCTGAGAAAGTGATCAGCGGTATCCCGTTCTTTACACGTCTGTGGGAGGAGACTCCGAAGACAGAGGCGGAGCTGGCGGAAGAGGCAGGAACAGATGCAGCAGAATATCCGGTGAAGGTTTCCAGTGAGGCGCTTACAATGTCGAGTGCTGCGGCCAAGGTGTCTGAAGCAGGTGCAGAGATTACCTGGGACGAAGATGCCCAGCAGAATTTTGCGACATGGACGTCGGGAGACAAGACTTATAAGATCTGGCTTGAGGATGAAAAGTCTCTGGGGCCAAAGCTTAAGCTTATGAAGGACAATAAGCTGGCAGGTACGGCCGCATGGGCATTGGGCCAGGAAAAACAGGAAATCTGGCAGTTAATACTGCAATATGTAAACTAAATAAAATATAAAATACCTCCGGCAGACATATATTAAATAAAATATGATCTGTCAGGAGGTATTTTTGAGAAAAAAAGTTGAACTTCTGTTAATACTTTTAGTGATAGCGGGGTTGATAATATGCAGCAGACATCTTACAAAATACGTTTTAACAGATAAAGTTGATACGAAGAAGAATACAGTGGTAATCGATGCCGGGCACGGCGGCAGTGATCCGGGAAAAGTGGGTGTCAACGATGCATTGGAAAAGGATATTAATCTTGAGATTGCCAAAAAAGTAAAAAAACTTCTGGAAAAAAAGGGTGTCAACGTAATCATGACACGGGAGAGTGACGAGGCGCTGGGAGACGGCAGTAAAGGGAGCCGGAAGGTACAGGATATGAGAGAGAGAGTGGAGCTGATCAATAAGAGCAAGCCGGAACTGACAGTGAGCATCCATCAGAACAGTTTCCATCAGGCAGAGGTTCACGGCGCTCAGGTTTTCTATTTTAAGCATTCTGCAGAAGGAGAAAAGCATGCCGGTATTATGCAGGAAATACTTCGGACTGTCGATAAAGGCAATACAAAAGAGCCTAAGGCAGATGATACATATTATTTGCTGAAAAAAACAGAGACTCCCATCATTATTATTGAATGCGGATTTTTGAGCAATCCCGAGGAGGCAGAAAAACTGACGACAAAGGAGTACCAAAAGGAGATGGCCGAGGCAATCACTGACGGAATCCTGGCTTGTCTGAAAGATTAGAGTGTAGTATAATAAATCACATGAAGACAAAAATAAAACGAGTAAAAAAAGAACAATTAGATAATGATATTATCATGGAAGCAGGAGAAATTTTAAGAGCCGGAGGGTTGGTTGCATTTCCGACAGAGACGGTATACGGTCTGGGTGCAGATGCACTGAATGAAGGGGCGGCAGAAAAAATCTATGCCGCAAAAGGAAGGCCGTCTGATAACCCTCTGATTGTCCACATTACGGAAATAGAGGATCTGGAGAGGATCACGGACAGAATTCCCCGTGAGGCATTTGTTATAGCGGACAGATACTGGCCCGGACCGCTTACGATGATATTTGAAAAGACAGATGCAGTTCCTTATGGAACGACGGGAGGCCTTGATACGGTTGCAGTACGGATGCCCAGTGATGCAGCAGCAAGGGCAGTGATCCGGGCCGGAGGGGGATTCATTGCCGCGCCGAGCGCCAATACTTCCGGAAGGCCGAGCCCGACGACTGCCGGCCATGTTGAGGAGGATCTCAGCGGAAAGATAGAGATGATTATCGACGGCGGTCCGGTGGAGATCGGTGTAGAATCCACCATTCTTGACATGACAGTTACACCGCCCATGATTCTGCGCCCCGGCGCAGTCACAAAGGAAATGCTGCAGGAGCTGATCGGTGAGGTTGCTGAGGATGTGACAACCTATGAGTCCGGCAGTAAAACAAAGCCGAAGGCGCCGGGAATGAAGTACAGGCATTATGCGCCTCGTGCAGCGCTGAGTATTGTAGAAGGCAATATGGATCAGGTGGTGGATGCAATTAATAAAATGGCAGATGAGAAGCTTGCCGGCGGCTTTAAGGTTGGCATTATCGGCACACGGGAAACGGTGGGGCGGTATATATGCGGGAATGTCAAGTCTATCGGAACCCGTGAAGATGAGGCAACTATAGCGGTTCATCTCTATGGGATACTGAGGGAATTTGACCAGGATCAGGTAGATTACATATATAGTGAATCATTTGCCACCGGCGGAATGGGAAGCGCTATTATGAACCGCCTGCTGAAGGCCGCAGGGCACCATGTGATCAACATATAATGCAGGGCCGGACGAAGTTTTTCGGCCTAAATAATAATTTACAAAGTCAAATGAGGAGGAAAGACGATGTCAAAAGTACAGATCATGGATCATCCGTTGATTCAGCACAAAATTAATTATATCCGCAGGGAAGAAATCGGATCTAAAGATTTCCGGCAGATTGTGGGGGAGATTGCTTCTCTGATGTGTTACGAGGCTACCAGGGATCTGAAGCTTCAGGATGTAGTGATCCGCACCCCCATCTGTGAAATGAACGGAAAAGAATTAAGCGGAAAGAAATTGGCAGTAGTGCCTATTTTAAGGGCAGGCCTTGGAATGGTTGACGGAATGCTGAATATGATTCCGGCTGCGAAGGTAGGCCATATCGGGTTATACCGTGATCCGGAAACTTTTGAGCCTGTAGAGTATTACTGCAAGCTTCCGGCTGACTGCAGTGAAAGAGAAGTATTTGTAGTTGATCCGATGCTTGCCACCGGCGGTTCCAGTGTGGCAGCCATACAGATGCTTAAGGATAAAGGGGTAAAGAATATCCGGTTTATGTGTATCATTGCGGCGCCGGAAGGAGTCGAGAGGATGGAAAAAGCCCATCCGGATGTAGACATTTATATCGGCGCGCTGGATGAATGTCTCAACGAGCATAAGTATATTGTTCCGGGGCTTGGAGACGCAGGGGATCGTATTTTCGGCACAAAGTAGAATTGGGGTCTGCGGTATGATAGTGTACGATGGAGGAAAGGCATATGGGGAATAAAAGAAATGATTATATCAGCTGGGATGAGTATTTTATGGGGGTTGCCATATTGTCGGGTATGCGTTCCAAGGATCCAAATACTCAGGTCGGATGCTGTATTGTAAGTTCCGATAATAAGATTCTGTCCATGGGATATAACGGGCTTCCCACAGGGTGTTCTGATGACGAATTTCCGTGGCTGCGCGAGGGAGAAGATCCGTTGGAGACAAAATATCTGTATACGGTACATAGTGAGCTGAATGCCATTTTAAATTACCGCGGCGGGAGCCTGGAGGGAGCGAAACTGTATGTATCGTTATTCCCGTGTAATGAATGTGCCAAGGCAATTATACAAAGCGGAATTAAAGAAGTCATCTATAACAGCAACAAATATGAAGATACCCCATCCGTACAGGCATCTATGAGGATGTTTGATGCGGCAGGGGTAAGGTATCATCAATATCACAAAAGCAACAGAGAGTTTAACATCCGGCTGTAGTCAATTCATTTTGGCCTGACGAAGGAGAAAACGGTAGCGTTTCCAGGCGGCATTGCTTTCATAGATATAGCAGTCAATCAAATCAGGATCCGATGCATTTTGAAAGTTATTGTAAGCATTGTCAATTTCCCGTTTTGCTTTTGCGATTTCCTGAAAAAGTGCATTTCTTTCCGATGAGTAGGAGAGTCTTTTGTAGATATCTTCTTCAGCTGTGTTCTGGCGTGTAAATAACCGCATAATATACCTCCATTGGAATTCAAAGTACTGTTTCCGTTATTATGAGCAATTTTCAGTAATAAAATACGGCGCTCCGGGATATACATGAATATATAGGAAGAGGAAAGAAGGAGCCCTTATGCCGGAATATCGTTCAAGTGTAGTGATTAATTTTATCATCCGTGCGATCATCGGATTTACATTGATCTTTTTTATCAACCAGTTTCTGTCCGCTCAGGGGGTTGGAGTCAGAGTCGGGCTTAATCCTGCTACATTTGTGACATCGGGAATATTCGGAGCTCCCGGGGTGGCGCTTTTGTATGGGATATCCTTTTATCAGGGAATTTAAATTGTTTCAGATAAATATGCAACGCTACACATGTAGCCATCAGGTGCCGGGACGGACTGTATTCTCCAATGGGTATAGTCCTCCCGGCCTTTTGTGATCCGGTACAGACTGCTGTAAGATAAGGCGTTTTCCGGGTGTCCTTTATCCTCCGTTTCGGCGGGTTCGACGCAGAAAGAATTGGGAGAAATGGAAAATCCTGCTCCCAGTGCCTTTAAGAAAGCCTCCCGGATGGTCCAGTAGCGGAAAAACATTTCTTTTTTCGGTCTGTCTTCAAGATGTGAAAAAAGAGGGTGCTCCGCCGGATGAAAAAAACGCCGGATGATCCCGGTTATACAGGAAGAGTCCTTTATGGCTTCGATGTCAATGCCGATGGGTGAATCGGGACAAAAGGCAAGGACGATCATATTTGCAGAGTGAGACTTATTAAAATGTATGGGGGCGGACAGAGGTGCTTCCTCTGAGTCGGCCGAATCGGCGGAGAAATCATTAAGGAACGGTTTGCCGTGTGCCCCGGCCTGAAAGGTAAATGATTCCGGGCAGGAGTGAAGGTACACGCCCAGAAGCTTCCGCAGGGCAGTATGGCCTATAATATAACGTTTCCGGTCGGATTCATGTACATATTTTTCTACGCGCTTCCGCTCATCACAGGACAGGCAGGAAGCTTCTTTTTTAAATATTTCATAATCTGTCAGAGAAAAAAGCCATATGTGAATCCAGCTCCGGCCGGTTATCGGCTGTGTAAAAGAATTCAGGTCTTTGGATGAAAATAGTTGTATATCCATATATAATCCTTTCTGAACAATACGGTCTGTTCCGGTTCGGGTAGAAGACAGATAGCTGTCAGCAACCGATATCATTATATCTTTTACATAAAGATTTGCATAGAATGATCAGAGAAATTTTTGCGGGATTTTTGTCAGAGTTTCACAAAGATCATTGTTTTAGAAAATAGGGGATGGACAGAACGGAAAAGAGGGAGTATACTTTCCCTACAAGTCACACAGAGGACTTGAATCTGATTGTTTTATTTATTCTATTGACAGTTTCAAAGCTAATCAAGAGTTTCAGGCCGTTTCGGCAAAATTCAGGAAGAGAACATGTAAATCAAAGTGTAAATCAAAGTGTAAATTACAGGAGGTATCTTATGTGTACAGTAAGAATTTAGTAATCTGTGACCCGGAAGAGGGTTATGCACAGGCGCTGGCCATGTATGTGATGCAGCGGAAGGAGCTGGCTGTCCAGGTGCAGGTGTGCAGGACCATCGCTCAGCTGTTAAAGCTGAGCCGGAAGACAGAGGTACATCTGCTTCTTATTTCTGACGAATTAAAAAAAGAGGACAGAAAGCAAGTCGCGGCAGAGAAAAAATTTCTGCTGGGAAGCCATGCAGGCAGCGCTCTGCAGGAAGGAGAAATCTGGCTGTATAAATATCAGTCAGGAGAAAGGATTGTGGAAGAGCTGATTCGGGAATGTGGATTTGAGGATCCGGATCAGGGGATATTCTGCAAGTCCAACGGGAAAAAGCAAGGAAGAGTCATAGGGATATTTTCGCCGGTACACCGTGTCGGAAAGACCTCGTATGCATTAAGGCTCGGTGAAGAGATGGCTGTCTCTGAGAATGTCCTGTACCTGAATCTGGAGATCTACGGAGGGATCGGCGGACATTTTGAGGAGGGGGAGCAGACGCTGTCGGATGTCCTGTATTATGCAAGGCAGGAAAAAGGGAATCTGGGGCTGCTTCTTACAACGGTTGTCAGACACAGGAAAAAGCTTGACTATGTGTTGCCGGTCAGTGTTGCCGAGGATATGAAGAATATCCGGGCTGAGGAGTGGATAGAGCTTATCCGCAGAATTCTTGAGCAGAGCATCTATGATGTGCTCATCCTGGACATTGACGAAGGACTTCCGGAAGTATACAGGCTGCTGCAGGCGTGTACAGAGATTCATATGCCGTGGGTGCAGGGCTGCTATCCGCAGGCGAAGCTTCGACAGTTTGAACGGGAAGCCAGTGTGCTTGGGTATGAGGATCTTCTGCAGAAAATAGTGAGGAAGGAGCAATATGATCAAGGCCGAACAGCTGCATGCAAGGATCCTGGAGGAGTTGGACCTGTCGAAAGAGGTTGAAGATGAAGAACTGACCAGAATCATCTATCAGGTGCTCCGGGAGGCCGGGATGCAGGAGTATATCCCTCTGAGCACAAGGACTGCTCTCGGAAAAGAGCTGTTTAATGCCTTTCGTAAGCTGGATCTTCTGCAGGAATTTCTGGAGGACGAGGACATTACGGAGATTATGATCAACGGGACGCAGAGTATATTCTATGAGCGCGGAGGATGTCTTTATCAGTCTGATAAACGGTTTGTTTCCAGGGATAAGCTGGAGGACGTGATCCAGCAGATTGTCGCGGGCTCCAACCGGCTGGTCAATGAGGCGTCTCCGATCGTAGACGCCAGACTTAAGGACGGATCGAGGGTAAATGTGGTTCTCGCACCTGTTGCGCTGAATGGTCCGATCGTTACCATACGAAAATTCCCCAGAGAATCTGTCACTATGGAACAGTTAATTTCATGGGGGTCCGTCAGCAAAGAGGCGGTCGATTTTCTGTCTATGCTGGTCGCAGCAGGATATAACATATTCATCAGTGGCGGGACGGGTTCCGGTAAGACCACTTTTCTGAATGCTTTATCGCAATATATTCCCAAGGACGAAAGAATTATAACCATTGAGGATAATGCAGAACTCCGGATTCAGGATGTACCGAATCTGGTAAGCCTGGAGGCGCGGAATGCCAATATTGAGGGCGCCGGGGCGGTAACGATCCGGGATTTGATCAAATCGGCGCTCCGTATGAGGCCTGACCGGATTATTGTAGGAGAAGTACGGTCGGCTGAGGCTATTGACATGCTGCAGGCGCTCAATACCGGGCATGACGGGAGCTTAAGTACCGGACATGCCAATAGCCCGGAAGATATGTTAAGCCGTCTGGAAACAATGGTACTTATGGGGATGGAACTTCCGCTTCCGGCAATCCGAAGGCAGATAGCATCCGGAATTGACGTGATTGTCCATCTTGGAAGACTCCGGGATAAGAGCAGAAAGATGCTGGAGATTACAGAGATTGTGGATTACAAGGAGGGAGAGATCACACTGCAGCCCTTATATATCTATGAAGAAACAGGAGAAAAGGATGGAAAAATTCAAGGTGTTTGGAAAAAAGCCGGAGAAATCAGACACACCGGAAAACTACTGGCGGCAGGGTATCTCCGCAGGGGAGAAGATCGGAATGTTCGGTAAGGCTTCCGGTATCATGGTCCTTACGGCATGGCTGTATTATCGCACCATGTGGGCTGTGCTTCTGCTGATTCCACTTTTTATATGGAAATACAAAGCCTTTGAAAAAGAGTGTATCCGCAAAAAGAGAAATGAGTTTCTGCTGCAGTTTAAAGAGATGATACAGAGTCTGGCATCGGCGCTTGGCACAGGATATTCGGCAGAGAATGCTCTGCGGGAGGCACAGAAGGAGCTGAAACTTTTGTATCCTGAGGATGCGATAATATCCAGGGAATTATCAGTTATGGTACGCCAGCTGCGGATCCACCTGCCGATAGAGCAGATTCTTGAAGAGTTTTCGCGCCGGGTACGGATCGAGGATGTAAAGAGTTTTTCGGCAGTATTTTCGGCGGCAAAGCGAAGTGGAGGAGATATGATAGCAATTATTCAAAACACTGTTGACCAGATGGGCGGAAAGATCGAGGTAAAGCGGGAGATTGATACTATTTTGGCGGCAAAACGTTATGAATTCCGCGTGATGTCCGCAGTTCCCTATGCGATCATTACCTATATGAGCCTCAGCTTTCCGGAGTTTATGTCCTGTCTGTACGGCAATATGATCGGAATCGGGGTGATGACAGTATGTCTGGTAATTTATACCGGCGCATGCGTAATTGGTGCCAGGCTGGCAGATATAGAAGTCTGAGTCTGCTGGTGCCGGGAATATTTCTTGTGATGGGCCTGCTGCTGACGTATATGGATTATAAGCATTCCGCAGCGCCCATTGAAGACGGACTTAGGAGGAACTCCTATGGGTGCGGCAGCAGGACGGAGTATCTGGAGGCTGTCGTGGAGGGCGGAGAAAACACAAAGCTGCAGGTAGAGGTTGCAGAGCAGGAGTATTCGGAAGAAGAACTTAAGAGCCTGTTTGACCGGTGCATCCGGAAGCTTGACCGGATTATTCCGGGGGAGAATGAAAGCCTGGATCATATTGATACGGATATGGTTCTTGCGGCTTCCCTGCCGGGGGAACCGGTCGAGATTGACTGGGAGCTTTCCAGGTATGATGTAATGAATATTTACGGAGAATTGCAGGATACGGCTCTAAAACCGGAAGGGACGGCAGTTACTTTAAGCGCGGTGCTGACCTATACGCAGGATCCGAAGAAACAGGTGCTGTATGAATGTACGGCCATGCTATTTCCCCGGGGGCAGAACAAGGAAGAAAGACAGGCTGCCAGAATTCAGGATGCCATTCAAAAGGAAGATGAGAAGGGACGGACAGAAAAGACACTGCACCTCCCGGATACAGTAGGAGGAAAAGCAGTGCGGTACTATTATGAGATGGATAACAGAGGGGTAGTGTTGAGTATAATGGCAGCAGTGTCAGGCTTTCTTCTATATGCCATGGACAGGCAGAACCAGAGCAGGGAAATTCAAAAGAAGCAGCGGCAGATGCTGTCGGATTATCCGGAGGTAGTCAATAAACTGACACTGTTTCTGGGGGCAGGTATGACTGTAAAGCGCGCCTGGAAGCGGATCGTGTCGGATTATGAAGAGCAGAAGGACGTATGGGGCCATCGGTATATTTACGAGGAAATGAAAAAGACAAGCTATGAGATGGACAGTGGAGTTACGGAGTCAGAGAGTTATGAGCGGTTCGGGCGCAGGTGTATGCTGCAGGAATATGTCAGGCTTGGCGCGTTGTTATCCCAGAACCTCAGAAAAGGGACAAAGGGACTGAACCAGGTGCTGCGGCTGGAGGCAGTTCAGGCATTTGAAGAGCGCAAGGCAAGGGCAAAGCGCTTAGGGGAAGAAGCAGGAACAAAGCTTTTAGGTCCCATGTTTTTGATGCTGGCAGTGGTTCTGTTTATTGTGATCGTACCGGCATTTATGTCTATACAATTATAAAATCAGGAGGATGTTATATGTGGAGATTATATCGTTTACGGAAAATATTGAAGGAAGAGAAGGGAATCGGAGTCGTGGAGGTTATTTTGATATTGGTGGTATTGATCGGGCTGGTTTTGATCTTTAAGTCACAGCTTACCAGCCTGGTTCAGACCATCTTTCAGAAGATTACCAGTGAGAGCTCGGGGATCTGAAAATATGGAGAAAGGAGAGGTCACAGCTTATCTGAGCCTGATTTTTATTCTGCTGATCTCCTTTGTCGGAGGGATTATGGAAGCAGCATCGGTACAAATGGCAAAAAATTACCGGCGGTCGGATATGAACCGGGCAATCGAATCAGTCTTTGCAGAATATCAGAAGGAGCTGCTGGAGGAATACGGAATCTTTGCACTGGAGGGAAGTTATGAAAGCGGCAGTTATTCAGAGGAAACAATTAAAAACAGACTGGACTTTTACGGTGCACAGGGAATCCGGCAGTCAGTCAGCCGCATAGAGTTTCTGACAGATCATGGCGCGGAAGCATTCTGCGGTCAGGTTGAGGCATATATGAAACATAAATATGGGCTGAATCTGTTACAGGATAAGATCGGTATGACAGATGTATGGAAACAGCAGGAAGAGCAGGCAAAGGATTGTGAAAAAGATGAGATAAAACAGCAGAAAGAGCTGTCCGGACTGCTTCAGGAAAACGAAGGCCGGCTTCCGACGGAAGAAAACCCGATAGAGCATGTAGAACAATTGAAAAAGTCGTCTCTGCTGGATCTCATAATGCCAAAGGATAAACCGGTCTCTCAGAAAACAATTGATCTGGGCGATACACTTTCTTTTCGAGAGTTGAACTGCGGATACGGAGACTTTTCAGATGTGGCCGAAGAAGGGGGAACGCTTACATCATTGATCCTGGGGGAGTATTTGCTTGAACAATTCAGCAATGGTGCAGGTGAACCCGGTGCGGGCGCCCTTGATTATCAACTGGAGTATATCTTGGCCGGAAAAAGAAATGACCGGGAAAACCTGGAGGCAGTAGCCGGCAAGCTTATACTGCTCAGATTTGTGCCGAATTATATGCATCTGCAGGGAAGCAGTACAAAAAAGGCGGAAGCTGAGGCGCTGGCACTTACATTGTGTTCTCTTCTTGCTGTTCCCGCCATTACCGAGGCGGCTGCCCAGGTGATTCTGCTGGCCTGGGCATATGGGGAATCCCTGATGGATATGCGTTCGCTTTTAAGGGGAAACAAAGTGCCGCTGGTTAAAACGGATGACAGCTGGCAGCTGTCACTTTCCGGGCTTATGAAGCTTGGGCAGGAAGGGGATCTTAATGACGGGAAGGATACGCAGGGCGGACTTCCATATAAAGAATATCTGAGGATCCTGCTGTTTTTGGAAAAGAAAGAAACAACGGCAATGCGGGCGTTGGATATGATTGAACAGAACCTGCGGACGGAGCATGGACTGGCATTTTTTAAAGCGGATCAGTGTATCAGCAAAATAGAAGTAAAAAGTACCTGTAATCTAAGAAGAGGGATTGTATATCAGTTTGCGACTTATTTCGGGTATCATTAACAAAATCTGGTCTTGCAGTCAGGGGTGGAGGCAGATGCCCTTTCAGTCCGTACATTCCCCGACAACAGCGTCACATTGACGTAACCACAAATCTATGAAAGGAGAAGGATTCGTACTATGAATAATCAAAAACTCCCCTCGGAACAATTCCGTTATACACACAGCGAAAGGGCATCTGCCTTCACCCCTGTTAAGGCCAGCATTACGGTGGAGGCTTCAGTGGCAGTTCCCATTTTTTTCCTGGGAGTGGTCTGTCTGATCTATCTTCTGGAGATGATGGCGGTCCAGACGGCAGTCCGTTCCGGGCTGCAGTATGCTGCGAAGCTGACGGCTCAGGAATCATATGCCGGTCCGGTTCTTATGCCGAGCAGGATAGAAAATGACATTGTGAAGTCTGTCGGGCCGGATCGGCTGGACAGGAGCATTGTGGAGGGCGGGAGCGGCGGAATCGACTGCAGCGGTTCCCGCATGTCCGGCAGGACAGGGATCGCAGAGCTTCAGGCCGTTTATAAGATCCGGATTCCGGTACCTGTATTTTTTGTCCCGACAGTCACCTGTACGGAGACTATGCGTGTAAAGGCCTGGACGGGCTATGAGAAGGAAGGGCCGGGGGATTCAGATTCTCAGACAGTATATATTACAGATACCGGTATCGTTTATCACAAGGACTATCATTGTACATATCTTGACCTGTCTGTCCGTGCAGTGCAGGCCGGGGACGCTGCATCTCTTAGAAATCAGAGCGGAGGTAAGTATCATGCCTGCGAGCGCTGCGGAGGCAGCGGGGGGAAGGGCCTCTATATTACCGACTACGGAGACCGGTATCACAGCTCTCTTTCGTGCAGTGGATTAAAACGTACTATTTATGCAGTGCCGCTGTCGGAGGCGGCAGGAAAGGGGGCTTGTTCCAAATGTGGACAGTAAGTCAGATCATATGTCTGGGGAGCCTGGCAGGATTGTCGGTCACAGATATTTATTACCGGAAGGTGCCCGGAGAAATTCTGGCCATGGGGGCAGCAGGTACTTTCATCTATCAGCTGTGCTGCAGGAGCATCAGCTTATGGATATTGGCCGGCGGAATTGGTGTGGGAGTCTTATTCCTTCTGGCCAGCAGGGTTACGAGGGAAGGAATCGGCTATGGAGACAGTGCGGCAATTTTGATTCTCGGAGCCTATATGGGGCTGTGGGAGCTCCTGAAGGTATTATCCGGTACCTTTCTTTTATTATTTGCTGCTTCTGCGGCAGGACTCTGCACGAAAAAGATGTCCAGAAAATACGCACTTCCGATGTTCCCTTTTTTGACGGCGGGGTATCTTCTCAGGCTTCTGACACAGGCCTGACAGGAAAATTCAAGATGAAAAGGTGATTCGGACGGAGGATAAAAGGTGAAGCTAAAAGGAAGTATGACTGTAGAGATGTCATTTTTAATGCCGATGATTATGTTTCTGATTATGGGATGTATCCTGGCTGTGTTTTATTACCATGACAAGAATGTGTTATCAGGGGCGGCTTATGAGACTGCAGTGGCAGGAAGCACCCGGATGCGGGAGCGGGACGGGATCGATGAAGGGGAGCTTGAGGCATTGTACGCAGAACGGACCGAGGGTAAATGTATACTGTTTGCCGGCAGCAGCGCGCAGGTAAGTGTGGGGGAGAAGGAGATTGTAGTCGAAGCAACGGCGCGGAAAGGGCGGTTTATGCTGTCTGTGCTGAAAAAGGCGGCCGTCACAGACCCGGAGAAATACATCCGGGACCGGCGGAGGATGAAGGAGGTTATAGATGGAGCGACGGATAACGATTGAAGAGGCAGCCGTATACAGGGAAGATTATCAGATGCGGATGCTGGGGGCCAATGAGATAGAAGGCCTGCTTCCGGTAAGAGGAAGGGGAATGGACGGGAACAGCTGTTATGATTATGACGTGAGCGGGAAGCTGGCGATCAGGGCGCTGTATGAAAAAAGTGAGATAGGTTCAGAAGATCTGAAAGTATTTCTCGCGGCCCTCAGAGATGTCATTGAAAATATAAAGAACTATCTGCTGAATATTCATTGTGTTTTATTAAGTCCGGATTATATTTTTTATGAAGACTCCCGGTTTTATTTCTGCTATTATCCTCTGAAAAGTACGCAGCTATGGGAGGACGTCCATGAGCTGACAGAGTATTTTGTGAAACGGGCAGATTATACGGATCAGGAATGTGTGAGAATGGTATTTCTGCTCCATAAGGAGACCATGTCGGAAAATTACAGCCTGGATAAGATCATTGATGAATGTCTTCGGAAAAAGGAGACGGAATCCGGGCAGAGGGACAGCCCGGAGATAAAAGCGGAAATACCAAAAGAAGAGGTAAGGTATGATGCGCAGCGGCCGGGTCGGGCTGCGGAGCAGGAGATGGGATCCTTCATTATGGAAGATGCAGAGAACTTCTGGGCGCCTATGAAGAAATTTCTGAAAAAACACAAGAAACCAAGGTGGGGAGAGTGGGATGGTCTGCATATTGAGGAAGAAGAGCTTTAAAAAGAGTCAAAAAATTAAAGAAAATGACAAGATAATGCAAGAACCAACATATATATGCCCTTTCACTAATCGGCATTTTGTGTTATACTATACAACACCGGACAAAGTCCGCCAGCCCGGAGGGTATATATTTCGGGATATGAAAATATTCAGAGGGTGAACAATTGTAAATGAAGGTCAATAGAATAAAGGCTCCCTGTACAATTGTACTTGCAGTAATCAATATCATTGTATTTTTTGTTCTAACGTCCCAGGGAATGACAGAGGATGGGGGATTTATGTTGGAGCATGGTGCGATGTATGTGCCGGACGTTGTAGACCGGGGAGAATATTACCGCCTGTTTACCAGTATGTTTATGCATTTCGGATTCGAGCATCTTCTTAATAATATGGTAATGCTTTTTGTAATCGGATGGAATCTGGAACAGGAAACGGGAAGAATAAAATTCTTGATGATATACGTTCTCAGTGGCTTCTGTGGAAATGTACTGTCTGCCTACCACGATATTTATACGCATGATTTTTCGGTATCAGCGGGGGCATCCGGTGCAGTCTTCGGTATCATCGGTGCACTTCTTTATGTTGTAATATGCAATAAAGGTCGCATCAGAGATATCTCCGGCAGGAGCCTTATATTTATGGTTGCTTTAAGCCTGTGTTTTGGTTTTTTGAGCGGCGGCGTAGATAATTATGCCCATATAGGCGGGCTGTTATCTGGCTTTGTCCTTGCCGTTATCCTGTATCGGAAGAGTCAGGGTGAATACGGTGGAGGCTTCCGGGACTGATGTGACGGTAAGTGTTCCGTTGTGTGCTTTTGCAATTTCGGCGCTGATGGCAAGTCCGAGCCCGGTACCATGTTGTTTGTGTGTGACAAAGGGTTCAAAGATGTGGTCTAACCTGTCGGACGGGATTCCGCAGCCATTGTCTTTTACACGGATGGTCAGGGACTGATGTTCTGTAAAGGCTTCAAAGAAAATGGAAGGGATCCGGGCATTTAAGGGGGCAGGGTATACAGCGTCTTTTGCGTTAGTGAGAAGGTTTAAAAGAAGCTGGCGTAATTTTAATGCGTCTGCATAGATAGACGGAAGCTGCGGTGGTATTGTAGATGTAAACTGTATATCTGTATGTACGATGGAGGCCGCAAAGGAGAGTGCTACAGTTTTTAAAAATGTGTTTGAATCTACAGGTGAGAGCTTAAGCAGATCGGAGTTGTTATAGACAGACAGATCATTTAAAAGCTCATTCATATATTCAATATCCCGGTGCATTTCATCCCAGTGCTCATAATAAGTAACTTCCGGGTGTTGGGATTCGATGAGCTGAAGGGTACTGTATACAAGTGTTAATGGGTTGCGGATCTCATGGCTGATAGCACTGATCTCCATCCGGTGGGATGTGAGGAGTTTGGTGAGAAGCTGTTGTTTCTCGGTGCTTTCTTCCATGAGTTGTTGTAATTTGTCATAATCTGTTGCTGAAAACATAGTGATTACCGCCTTTCCTGAGTTACCAGTTTATCACTGGCGGCCTGAATAATCAATTATTATTTTATACAGAAAGAAGGAGATTGATATGAAAAACGAAAATTGTATTTTTTGTAAACTTGCTAACGGAGATATTCCAACGGCAACTTTATATGAAGATGATGATTTCCGGGTGATTCTGGATGCAGGGCCGGCAGCAAAGGGCCATGCTCTGATCATCCCAAAGGAGCATTACGCTGACCTGTACGAGCTCAGCGACGAGCTTGCGGCGAAGGCTCTTGTACTGGCAAAGAAAATGATCACCCGGCTGACTGCCCTCTTAGGATGTGACGGTTATAATATTGTGCAGAATAATGGAGAGGCAGCAGGACAGACCGTGTTCCATTTCCATCTGCATATGATACCGAGATATAAGGATGACGGTGTAGGACTTGGGTGGAAAATGGGGGAACTGACAGAGGAAGATAAAGAAGAGATTCTGTCCGGATTAAAGTAAGGGCATGAATATTAGAAAGCGAAGGATGAAAAAGTGAGAGTAAAATCAATCGGCAAAACGGCTTTTGATGCAATTTATGAGGCTAACGTAGATTGTGTATTTCGTACAGCACTGTATTACTCTGGCAATCATCATGCGGCGGAAGAAATTACGCAAAACGTATTTGTGAAATTGTATATAAACATGGATAATGTCAATATGAATGCGGTCAACACATGGCTGCTGACAACAGCAAAGCATATGGCATTGAACCACAATCGGGACAATGAAAGGATAACACTGATCGAAGAAGTTATATTCAAAGACGAACCAGGAGAAAGTTTAGAAGATAGTTTCATAAGGAAACTGCGTGAGAAAGAACACAGGGAACTTGCCGAAAGTATATTTTCGGAGTTGTATCGTTTCAATGAGCGTTGGTATGATGCGGTAATGATCACATATTTTCTGGAAAAGCCTCAGAAGGAAGTGGCAGAAGTCATGGGAGTATCGGTGGAAGTTTTACACAGCATGCTGTATCGGGCAAAGCGGTGGATAAGAAAGAATTACGAGGAGAAATATCAACATATGGATAAAGCATAAAACATAAAACAGGTGCCTGTCAGGCACCTGCCCCTGCATATAAATGTTGCATAATGAAACGCTTTTACTGGCTCACAGATTCTATCAGATCTATGATGGTATCAATCGAATTTTGCTGTGAGGACTGTTTCATAGTATTGATGTAGGTTTTTTTATTTTCATACAGATGGTTGATGGAGGACAGGAGGATTTCTTGATTCAGTTCTTCTTCCTCTAATACGACACTGAAGCCCTGCCGTTCAAAAGAGCGGGCGTTTAAGATCTGATCCCCTCTGCTTGCATTTGCAGAGAGGGGGATCAGAAGGTTTGGTTTATGTAACGCAAGAAGCTCACAGATCGCGTTGGCGCCGGCTCTTGATATTACAATGTCAGTCAGTGCGAAAAGATCTTTTAATTCTTCTTTTACGTATTCAAACTGCGCGTAGCCTTCCAGACCCTTTAGAGATTCGTCAACCTTGCCCCTGCCGCACAGGTGGATCACCTGATAGGTCTTCAGTAATTCCGGCAAAATCCCGCGGACTGCATCGTTCACTACTACAGAACCCAGGCTTCCGCCTACGATCAGGATTACCGGCTTATCAGATGCAAACCCAAGGAGGTTGCGGGCTTTGTATTTGTCTCCGCTTAACAGCTCCTGACGGATCGGCGATCCGGTAAGGACAGCTTTCCCTTCTGGAAGACAATTCAGTGTTTCCGGGAAATTGCAGCATACTTTGGTGGCGGCAGATAAGGACAGCTTATTTGCAAGGCCGGGAGTCATATCGGACTCATGGATAATGGTCGGGACATGACGGCTTTTGCCGGCAAGTACAACAGGTACGGATACGAATCCTCCCTTGGAGAAAATCACATCCGGTTTTAAGATCTTTACCAGTTTTTTGGCATCTCCCATACCTTTCAGTACGCGGAACGGATCGGTGAAATTCTGGACGCTGAAATAACGTCTGAGTTTACCGGTAGCGATTCCATGATAAGGGATTCCGAATTGTTCGATCAACTCTTTTTCAATTCCATTGTAAGAACCGATATAGTGGATATCATATTGCAGCTCTTTCAGACGGGGAAGGAGCGCAATGTTAGGAGTAACATGGCCTGCCGTGCCGCCTCCGGTTAAAATAATACGTTTCATAGTAACCTCCCAGATAATTGCCGTACCATATATATTGGTAACTGTACTATAATTATATTATACGTTGCGGGTGAATTTGGTCAAGAGGAAGACATAAGTAGTTTATTAATTTTTGCGAGGTAGGATCAAGATGAGAGAGAAAAAGGATATTCTGGAGCAAATCATAAAAGAAGATCTGGAAAAAGAGGCAGCAAAGATTCGCGAAACAATCGCCGGTATGGATCAGGAGATTCTGTCGGCAGAGAAAAAAGCAGAGATTAAGGAAAAACTGTATGAGGAGATTAACGATTACGATGTTGTCAGGCTGATGGATCAGCTTCCGGAGAGATATAAGAAGGCTATGAAAATGGGACTTGAATCTCTGGACAGCGCCATACAGTCAAATGAGGATGAGTTTGACGCTGAGAACGGGATTTTAAAGGAAAGGTCTGTTTCGGAGGATGCGTCTGCAGAGGAGACCGGCATAGAAGGAGAAGCCGGAGAGATCCATGCGGAAGCCAGAGCGTTTACAGAGTACGGTGATAGAGCCGAAGATATAGAATCCACCGCGGAAAGCCCCGGGGATACCGGGGAGAAGAGATCAGAAGGCGTTGATAGCGGAAATGCCGGTAAAAAAAAGAAAAATATCCGCAGAAGGAAAAGGATCCGTGTATATGTGGCTGCAGCGGCAGTCCTTGTTATGGTGGCAACTTTTGGGGTCAACAGCTTTGGCGGGCCTGAGAATGTTATGAGAGCAATGAAAAGGATTGTTGGGGATAGAGAAGTTTCACAGGTAGATTCTGATGAGGGAAATTTGGTAATTGAGGGGGAGAAGGAAGAAGAAGCCTATCAGGCGATTAAGGAAACATTTAGTATTAGTCCGGTTAAAATTATTAATCGGCCAAGAGGAATGAAATTTATATCATATAATGTGGAAAAAGAAGCACAGATTGCAGAACTGCTTTATAAATATGATGATAAAAATATACTATATATGGTAAATTTGGCGTATTCAAAGGATTCTTTTGGCATGGATGTGGAAGATATGGCGGCAGATGAATATGATTTGGAAGTCCGAGGTGTAGAAATTCACATTAAGGAGTATCAGGTTGCCGATACAGGAACAAAAAAATATTCTGCCGATTTTGACTATAAAAAGGCAAAATATTTCTTGATAGCAACTGTGGAAAAAGCAGATTTTGAATTAATTGTAAAAAATCTTTATTTTTCTTCGTAAATGGCGTCAGTTTTTCGCGAGTTATGTGTCTTTATATATGAGGAGATAGTGAGTACGGAGGTAGAATGTGAAAGGAAGGAAAAGGAAACTGATATCAATATGCTGTATGTTGTTCGTTATCGCGGGAATGACGGGTATCTCGTCCACGGAATGTAAAGCCGCGTCGGAGCTTCCGGTAATCGACGGGTCATATCTGACCTATGAGGAGGAATCCATCGGTTACGATACAAAGCTTACGCGTGGTGAAGATCTGCTGGCCGGATATTCAAAAGTGCGAAGAAGAGGCCCTGGACTGCTGTATGCAGGCGGATCTACTGTTGCTACTCACACAGTGAAAGAGGTAGGAATTGCAGTGATAGTGGAAAGGGCGAAAGAGAAGGATGAGTCCTGGGAATTTTACGATAGCTGGCAGAAGTTTAATTACGACGTCGATAAGGTGTCTTCTGACAAGGAACTTGAAGTTGAAGGCGGCTATTACTATCGTGTCAGATGTACTCATTCAGCGAACGGGGATATGAGCAGCAGCTTTACAAATGGAGTGTATATTTATGAACCATTTAACCCAGATCCAGAACCGGAATCATAACATTTTATACTAAAAGAATTACTAGAAACCTCGAAAAGTAGTACATGCCAGGGAGTCTGTGACAAGCACCGCACGCGGCGCAAATTGAAACTATTAACAATATTTTCAGACCTTACATTGAGAAACCGGATATGCCCTTAACAAGGGAAGAAAAAGTCACCGATGCGGTGCTTGTCACAGGCTCTCTGGCGCCAAGAACGAATAAGCCGGAAGAAGGATACTTAGCAAAAGCTGGGTATCCTTTCTTCTTTCTCCCGGTTATCGTCCGGCAGCCTGTTTCAGCGCGTATGCAAGCTGATCCGGGCAGGATGTTGACTTGTAGCCGCAGGTGATTCCCTGGAGTCTGGAGATGGCTTCATCCACCTTCATGCCTCTCACAAGGCTGCAGATTCCCTTCAGGTTACCGTTACATCCGCCGACAAATTCAACATTCTCAACGACATCGTTTTCTACATCTACCCGAATTAACTTTGAGCAGACGCCGACTGGCTTATATTCCATGATCTGATCCCTCCTGTACTGTGCTTCCGGCAGGCTGCCTCGGTATGTGCAGAGACCGCCGGGTATGGTTATTTGCGTTCCATGAGAAATTATAGCAGAGTCAGGGAGGGAATTCCATATCTGAACGGGATTTAGAAAAAAATACCGGCAGGGTAATATGATACAGTAAGCAGTGAGAAATTAAATTGAATTTCCTGTCGAATTATGGTAGTATTTATCCAGGAATACCAAGATGGTAGGCGGTTCGCCCTCTACGGAGGGACTGTGACTCTCCGATTACATAGAAACCCGCAAGGGAATCAAGTGAAAGGAGGGGTGAGCCAATGGATATTTTAGAACTTATGGCGGTGTTAAGCTTTGGCTTGACCTGCTTTGGAATAGGGTATTCTACCCTCAGTGAACAAGGGGATACACGCCTCAAGTACCGTTTTTTGGCGGCTGTCGGTGTTAACGTCAATCGGCGTACGTCCAGTACGCCTCGTTCCGTTGCCTTGTCAGCCACCCAAAGACGGTACTTGAGGTCCTGAGGAGTTTTGAGCCACAGATTTGCGCTTCTGCAAGGCACTGGAATGAAGCGTACTGGACGTACGCTGAATGACAGTAACGTAGCAGAATTGCAAATCTGTGGCTCAAAACCGTGTGTCCCCTTGTCCACTGAGGGTAACGGTAAAGATAGTAATAAGACACAGAAATAGCCGCCCCAGTCTGACAAACTAAGCGGCTATTTTTGTTTAGCATATGTTGGGCTAACCGTCTATCGGTAACTCCTGTCGGGCATCTGTTAGCGCAGATGCCCTTCTTTATGTTTAATATACCACAATCTGCAAAGTGCCGCAAGCATTTTACAGCGGTTGTCCGATTGGCGTCCGATTGGTTCCTCTTTTTGAAAAGAGTTTACAAAGACTTCTCTGGAGCAAAGTATTGCCATACCGGATCAGTTTTTTTATAATAGAAGTATCTCCGGCGCAGGATGCCTGCCGGGAAGAATATGGATGAAGGAGGCTATAAAGCTATGATAGGGATTATCGGGGCTATGGAAGAAGAAGTTGCGGCACTTAAGGAGGCTATGGATATTGCGGAGACTGTAGAATATGCGTCTATGGTTTTCTGCCGGGGGACTCTGGGCGGAAAGGACGTTGTGATTGTAAGAAGCGGGATCGGTAAAGTGAATGCGGCGGTCTGTACACAGATTCTTGTGGATCGGTTCAGTGTTGACCGGCTGATTAACACGGGGATTGCCGGCTCCCTGGATGCACAGATAGATATCGGGGATATTGTCATCTCCACGGAGGCCGTGCAGCATGATGTGGATGCGACGATTTTCGGAGACCCTGTAGGCCAGGTGCCGCAGATGGATGTCTTTGCATTTCCGGCGGACAGGATACTTGTGGAGAAGGCCAAAGAGGCAAACAGGAAGGTGAATCCGGATATCCATACATTTACCGGAAGGATCGTCAGTGGAGATCAGTTCATTGCGTCCGGGGAAGTCAAAGCAAGGATCACGGAGAATTTCCATGCTCTGTGTACAGAGATGGAGGGGGCGGCAATTGCCCATGCAGCCTATCTGAACAAAGTTTCGTGTGTCATTATCCGTGCCATTTCGGACAAAGCCGACAACAGTGCGGTTATGGACTATCCGGAGTTTGAACGGCAGGCAATCGCGCATAATGTGCGGCTTGTGAAGGAATTGATCTCAATGCTGTAGGCAAGGGGATGCGCCCGGAACGGCTGTTTATACAACAATGATCCAGATTCTGACAGGCAGAGGTCGGAATCTGGGGAACACTTTTTAAGCTCTTCTTTTAGATTTCAGGTATAATCCTAAATAAAAGGAGGGCTTTTTATATGTTAGAAATGATATTGGACAAGCATATGATCTTTGTAGGAATCGGAGTTATGGCGGCGCTGGGGGCGGGCAGCAAATGCGTCGTAAATGTCACGCTGAAGCGGCTGGTGCGGGCGGCAGGCAATATGAGCAAGAGCACACACCCGTTTATGCGGCTGGTGCGGGCCAAGTTTGAGCATGCCTGTATGGTAAGCGAGACAGTAGAAAATGTGGGAGTATTTGTGGACAAATACCTGTATGAATATAAGGTAGGAGGCATTAAGCTCCACAGCTTCCGGCGGATGGAAAACATTTCGGTGATTTTGTGTATGGTTCTTGGAGTCGCGGGCGCGTTTCTGGAGTACAGCGTGCACGGGATGCAGGATATGGTGCTTCGGACAGGGGCGGCAGGGCTTGGGACGGGAATATTTGTGTACCTGTTCCATCTGACAACGGATGAGGGTTACCGTATGGCGGCGATAAAGAATTATATGATAGATTATCTGCAGAATGTGTGCCTGCACCGCTATGAGAAAACGTGCCAGAAGGAACTTAAGGTGATGGCTCCTGAGGCTCCGGCTCCTGAACCGCATCCTGCGGCGGAAGAAAAAAAGGAGGAAAGGCGGGAGCAAAAGATCGAGGTTATGCAGGTGCCTTATGAGATCCCGGAGGTGACGCTTGACTTTCCTGCGGTTCTCCCGGAGGAGGAGCCTGTCCGCGAACCTGTAAAGGCCGCAAAGACGCAGCCGCAGAAGGCGAAGGCACAGGTGCAGAAAGCAAAGCCAAAGGCGCAGCCTGAGGAGGACGAGAAAAAGGAAAAGGCAAAAGAGCCGGTGAGCAAGGATATCCTGATCCGCCAGATCCTGGAGGAGTTTATGGCTTGATAAAAACTTTCCTGTTTGCTAAAATAAAAGATAGTATATTTTTAGTGGGAAGGAGTCATTACTATGGCAAATAAAGTTACATTTGATTACTCAAAAACAGGAGCTTTTATCAGTGACCACGAGATTCAGTCAATGAAAAAGATCGCTGCGGCGGCAAAGGACGAGCTGCTCGGCAGGGAAGGTGCCGGAAACGATTTCCTCGGCTGGATTGATCTTCCGGCAGACTATGACAAGGAGGAGTTTGACCGTATCAAGAAGGCAGCGGCAAAGATACAGAGTGATTCAGAGGTTCTGATCGTGATCGGTATCGGCGGTTCCTATCTGGGAGCAAGGGCAGCCATTGAATTTCTGCGCCATAATTTCTATAATATGGTTCCGAAGGAGATCCGCAAAACGCCGGAGATCTATTATGCAGGCAACAGCATCAGCAGTACATACCTGAAGCATCTGCTGGACGTTGTAGGGGACAGGGATTTCTCGGTAAATATTATTTCCAAGTCCGGTACTACAACAGAGCCGGCTATCGCATTCAGGATCTTTAAAGAGATGCTGGAAAAGAAATACGGGAAAGAGGAAGCGGCAAAAAGGATCTATGCCACAACGGACAAGGCCAGGGGAGCGCTGAAGAACCTCTCTGACGAAGAGGGTTATGAGACGTTTGTCGTGCCGGACGATGTAGGCGGCCGTTTTTCTGTCCTTACGGCAGTGGGGCTGCTCCCGATTGCAGTCAGCGGCGCAGATATTGACAAATTGATGGAAGGGGCTGCATCAGGAAGAGAGATGGCTCTCAACAATGCATTTGAAGAGAATGACGCCCTGCTGTATGCGGCAGTCCGCAATATCCTTCACAGAAAGGGCAAAACGGTTGAAGTGCTGGCAAATTATGAGCCAAGCCTTCATTATGTGTCCGAGTGGTGGAAGCAGCTTTACGGAGAAAGCGAAGGAAAGGATCAGAAGGGAATCTTCCCGGCATCTGTAGATCTTACAACAGACCTTCATTCTATGGGGCAGTTTATCCAGGACGGAAACCGGATCATGTTTGAGACGGTTATGAATGTGGAGGAGTCGTCAGAGGAGATCATTATCGGTGAGGAGCCGGTAGATCTTGACGGGCTGAACTATCTGGCAGGCAAAAATGTGGATTTTGTAAATAAGAGTGCCATGAACGGCACGATGCTGGCTCATACGGACGGTAATGTACCGAATCTGATGGTAACGATCCCGAAGCAGGATGAGTTCTCTCTCGGCCAGCTGTTCTATTTCTTTGAATTTGCCTGCGGCGTGAGCGGATATATTTCAGGAGTAAATCCGTTTAACCAGCCGGGCGTGGAGAGCTACAAGAAGAATATGTTTGCGCTTCTTGGCAAGCCGGGCTATGAGAAGGAAAGAGAAGAATTATTAAAGAGATTATAATGGGTACACTATACGACAGATTAAAAAAATACAGGGATTCCGATTATTATGGCTTCCACATGCCGGGACATAAAAGAGTATTCCGGCCGGCGGAGGATCTTCCCTATGGGCTGGACATTACAGAGATCGAGGGATTCGACGACCTCCATCATGCACAGGGCATTTTAAAGGAGGCGCAGGAGCGTGCGGCCGAAGTGTTCGGGGCGCAGGAGACGCATTTTCTGGTAAATGGGAGCACAGCAGGGATTCTGAGCGCGTTGCTTGGAAGCACGGACAGAGGAGATACGGTACTTGTGGCAAGAAATTGCCACAAGTCCGTGTATCATGCCATTGAGATGCAGGGACTGACTCCGTTGTACCTGTATCCGGAATTTGATCCGGAGGCGTGGCTGAATGCCGGGATATCGGCGGAGGATGTAAGGGAGGCTTTGGAGAGGCATCCGCAGGCAAAGGCGGTTGTGATCGTGTCCCCCACTTATGACGGGGTGGTTTCGGATGTGGCGGCTATTGCAGAGACTGTTCATGAAAAGGGTCTGCCGCTGATCGTGGATGAGGCTCACGGAGCGCATTTCGGGTTTCATCCTTATTTTCCGGCATCTTCCAATTCTCAGGGTGCGGATATCGTGATACACAGCCTGCATAAGACCCTTCCGTCTTTGACACAGACGGCGCTTCTGCACATGAACGGGCAGATCGCGGACCGCGGACGGGTAAGAGAGTATCTTCATATGCTGCAGACAAGCAGCCCGTCGTATGTCCTGATGGCAAGTACGGATCTCTGTGTGGAGCTGCTCAGAGAGCAGGGAGACAGGCTCTTTGATGCCTATACGGAACGCCTTGAGACGCTGCGGGAAAGCCTTAAAGGCCTTAAGATCCTGAAGGTGGCAGAGACGGGCATCTATGACCGGTCGAAGATCGTAGTGTCGGTGAAGGATGCCGGGATGTCCGGCAGTGAGCTTGCAGAAGTTTTACGGAAGGAGTATCATTTGCAGATGGAGATGGCGGCAGGGACTTATGTGCTGGCTATGACATCGGCGGGAGATACGCAGGAAGGGTTTGATCGTCTTTGGAGAGCTCTTCTGGAGATAGACCGGAGACTTTGTGAAAAGACCGGGACAGAAGACGGAAGACGTTGGGAGAAGGCGCTGCCGGGCATACAGAAGGCTCCGGCCGGGAAGTTCCCCCGTCTGGAAATGGTGTATACTTGTGCGAAGATGAAGGAGCTCCGAAGGAAAGGAGCGGCGGGCGGCACGTTAAAGACGCTTCCGCTGGGAGAGAGCGTCGGCGCAGTTGCTGCGGAATATGCCTATCTCTATCCTCCCGGAACACCTCTGGTTGTTCCCGGGGAACGGATGACAGAGGAGGCGGCAGAAGCACTTCTGATGTACCAAAGACTTGGATTTTCCATCGAAGGCTTGCATACACAGGAAAGTATTGAGGTTTGGCTGGATGGGTAAAATATATTATATGATGGGGAAGAGTTCCTCCGGAAAAGATACGTTATATAAAGAACTGATGCAGAGACTTCCGGAGCTTAAGCCCCTGGTCCTCTACACCACGCGTCCTATGCGTGAAGGAGAGAGGAACGGCGTGGAATATTTTTTTGTGACAGAGGAATTACTGGACCGATATGGTACAGAAGGAAAAATTATTGAGAAAAGAACATATGACACTGTATATGGACAGTGGAAATATGCTACAATAGAAGATGGCCGGGTAGATCTTGAGCATTTCGATTATCTGGTCATGGGCACGCTCAGGTCCTATGGCAGAATGAAGGAGTATTATGGCCGGGACAATCTGGTGCCTGTATATATAGAAGTGGAAGATGGTGAGAGGCTCAGCCGTGCCGTCAGGCGGGAACGAGGGCAGAAATATCCGAAATATGAAGAGCTGTGCAGAAGATTCCTGGCGGACCAGAAGGATTTTTCTGAGGAAAACCTTCAGACGGCAGGGATTACCAGACGCTACTGTAACAAAGATAAAATACAATGCTTAGAAGAAATTATAGAGGAAATACAATATGGGAAGCTTTAAAAACATAGTGGGACACAAGGACATTATTAAATATATTCAGAATGCAGTATCGGAGAACAGGGTGTCCCATGCATATATTTTGAATGGTGAGAGGGGCTCCGGCAAAAAGATGCTGGCAAGTCTGTTTGCTATGACACTTTTGTGTGAAAAGGGAGAAAAAGATCCCTGCAGTATGTGTCATTCCTGCATACAGGCAGAGAGCGGCAACCATCCGGATATTATCCGTGTGACCCATGAGAAGCCGAATACCATCAGTGTGGATGACATCCGTGAACAGGTGAATCATACGATTGATATTAAACCATATCAGGGGCCGTATAAGATCTATATTATCCCGGAGGCTGACAAAATGACGGTGCAGGCTCAGAACGCTCTGCTCAAGACGATTGAGGAGCCGCCGCAGTATGCCGTGATCTTTCTGCTCACGGAAAATGCGGAACTGCTGCTTCCCACCATCAATTCCCGGTGTGTGATGCTGAAGCTGAGATATATTAAAGATACGCTGATCAAGAAGTATCTGATGCAGAAGCTGGAGCTTCCGGATTATAAGGCCGACGTATGTACGGCATTTGCCCAGGGGAATGTGGGGCGTGCTATTATGCTTGCCAATTCAGAGCATTTCAACGAGATCCGCGAGGAGGCGCTGCAGCTCTTAAAATATATCCATGATATGGAACTCAGTGAAGTGGTAAACGCTGTAAATCATATTACAGTATACAAGCTGGAGATCAGTGACTATCTGGATATTATTATGATCTGGTACCGGGATGTCCTGTTGTATAAAGCAACGAAGGATATCAGCAGGGTGGTGTTCAAGGATCAGATACAGTATATTACGGAGCAGGCACGGAGGAGTTCTTACGAGGGCATCGAACTGATTATCGAAAGCCTGGATAAGGCCAAATTAAGACTAAAGGCCAATGTTAATTTTGAACTGGTAATGGAGCTTCTGTTCCTGACGATAAAGGAGAATTAAGCAGATGACAAGAGTGATTGGAGTAAGGTTCAGGCCTGCGGGAAAGATTTATTTTTTTGCGCCGGGTAAACTGAGCATCAGCAATGGTGACAAAGTAATTGTAGAGACGGCCCGCGGAGTGGAGTTCGGCTCAGTGGTCGTGGGCGAGAAGGAAGTGGAGGATGACAAGATCACGCTTCCGCTGAAACCGGTCATCCGCATTGCGACAGAAGAGGATATAAAGAAGGAAGAAAAGAACCGCGAGAAAGAGAAAGAGGCGTTCCAGATCTGTCTGGAAAAGATTCGTAAGCATGGGCTGGAGATGAAGCTGATCGACGCGGAATATACATTTGACAATAATAAGGTGCTGTTTTATTTTACGGCTGACGGGAGGATTGATTTCAGAGAACTGGTAAAGGATCTGGCCAGCGTGTTCCGCACCCGTATAGAGCTGCGCCAGATCGGCGTCAGGGATGAGACGAAGATCCGGGGCGGCATCGGGATCTGCGGGCGGCCGCTGTGCTGTCATACGTATCTGGCGGAGTTTGCGCCGGTGTCGATCAAGATGGCAAAGGAACAGAATCTGTCTCTGAACCCGACGAAGATATCAGGAGTGTGCGGAAGGCTGATGTGCTGTCTGACCAACGAGGAAGAGACCTACGAGGAGCTGAACAGCCACCTGCCGTCTAACGGAGATCATGTGACGACTCCGGAAGGGCTTAAGGGGGATGTTCAGTCCGTCAATGTTCTGCGCCAGCTGGTGAAGGTCATAGTGACGCTTGACAATGATGAAAAGGAAATCCGGGAATATAAGGCTTCTGAGCTGAGATTCAAATCAAGGCGCAAGAAAAAGGATATGCATATTTCTAAAGAAGAGATGGCGGAGCTTCGGGCTCTGGAGGAAAGAAACGGAGCATCAAAATTAGACGATGAGTAATCAGGTTGATAAAAGGGAGCGGACGGCCGGGCAGTATCTGAAAGAAGGGGAACGCCTGGACGATCTGCAGATTAAGGGATACGAGATCATCCAGAGTCCGGGCAGGTTCTGTTTCGGCATGGATGCAGCGCTGCTGTCTGATTTTGCCCTTGTCCGAAGGAACGAGAGGGCGTTGGATCTTGGCACAGGCACGGGAATCCTTCCGATTCTTCTGGAGGCAAAGTATCAGGGCCTTCATTATACAGGGCTGGAGATTCAGGAAGAAAGCGCGGATATGGCCAGAAGGAGCGTGAGCTATAACGGGCTGGATGAAAAGATCGATATTGTGACAGGAGATATCAAAGGGGCGTCTGAACGGTTCGGACGCGCCTCTTTTGAGGTTGTCACAACGAATCCGCCTTATATGATCGGGGAACACGGAATCAAAAATGAGAAGGAGTCGCTGTATATTGCCCGCCATGAGGTGCTCTGTACTCTGGATGATATCCTGCGGGAGAGCGCGGCGCTTCTGAAGGAGCAGGGCAGGTTCTATATGGTGCATCGTCCGTTTCGTCTGCCGGAAATTCTGGTGAAGATGTGCACATACGGGATTGAGCCCAAGCGGATGCGTCTGGTGTACCCATATGTAGATAAGGAGCCGAACATGGTCCTGATTGAAGGCAGAAGGGGCGGGAATCCAAGGATGAAGGTGGAGCCTCCGCTGATCGTGTATGAGCGGGAGGGAGATTATACCACTGAACTGCTGGGGATTTATTACAGAAAAGCGCCCGGGAGCAGGTGAGAAGGGCCCGGTGAGATAAAAGGAAGGCCGGCAGTGCAGGCCTTAGCGGGAGGTAGGAGATGGCGGGAATCTTGTATTTATGTGCAACCCCTATAGGGAATCTGGAGGATATGACCTTCCGGGCAGTGCGTACTCTGAAGGAGGCCGATCTGATCGCGGCGGAGGATACCCGCAACAGTATCCGGCTTCTGAATCATTTTGGGATTAAGACGCCTATGACCAGCTATCATGAATATAATAAGATCGAGAAAGGCCGCAGGCTGGTGGAACGTCTGCGGGCCGGAGAGAATATCGCACTTGTCACGGACGCCGGGACCCCGGGGATCTCAGATCCGGGAGAGGAGCTTGTAAAAATGTGCCAGGAAGCGGGCATTACTGTGACGGCCGTTCCCGGGGCTGCAGCGTGTATTACTGCGCTTACGGTCTCCGGTCTTGCTACAAGACGTTTTGTGTTCGAGGCATTTCTTCCTTCCGATAAAAAGGAGCGCCAGGCTGTGCTTGAGGAGTTAAAAGACGAGACAAGGACCATGGTTTTTTATGAGGCGCCCCACAGGCTGGTAAAGACGCTGCAGATTCTGCAGGAATGCCTGGGAGACCGCAGAGCCAGTATCTGCAGGGAACTGACCAAGCGGCATGAGACGGTGTTTGCCACAACACTGGAAGAGGGAATCCGCTATTATACGTCATGTGAACCAAAAGGGGAATGTGTCATCGTAGTGGAGGGGAAGAGCCGCGCTCAGATCCGGGCAGAGGAGACCGCACGTTTTGAGGAGCTTAGTGTCGCAGAACATATGGAGCGCTATCTTGGCCGGGGAATGGACAAAAAAGAGGCCATGAAGCAGGTGGCAAAGGACCGCGGAGTCAGCAAAAGGGACATCTATCAGGCGCTGCTGTAGCAGTCTGAATTCAGGCGTTGTTCAATTTGTATAGAAAAAGAAAAAAAGATTGTTCAACTTGGGTATACCCTGAATTGTGCATTTTTTATATACTCATTATCAGAGAGAACGAAGAAAGTGTGTATCAGACCACTATTTTAGGAGGAAGATTAAAATGGCAAGTTTATCATTAAAACACATTAACAAAACATATCCGAACGGATACGAGGCAGTTAAGGATTTTAACCTTGAGATTGAAGATAAGGAATTTATCATCTTTGTAGGCCCATCAGGATGTGGTAAATCTACAACACTTCGTATGGTAGCCGGGCTGGAAGATATTTCAGCAGGCGAGTTAAGGATCGGAGACAAACTGGTAAATGACGTTGAGCCGAAAGACAGAGACATCGCGATGGTATTCCAGAACTACGCTCTGTATCCTCATATGACAGTATATGACAACATGGCATTCGGACTTAAGCTGAGAAAGGTGCCGAAGGATGAGATTGACAAGATGGTAAGAGAAGCTGCTAAGATCCTTGATCTGGAAGCACTGCTGGAGCGTAAGCCAAAGGCTTTGTCAGGAGGACAGAGACAGCGTGTTGCTATGGGACGTGCGATCGTAAGAAGCCCTAAGGTATTCCTTATGGATGAGCCTCTTTCCAACCTGGACGCAAAGCTTCGCGGCCAGATGCGTATTGAGATCTCCAAGCTTCATCAGAGACTGGGTACAACCATTATCTATGTAACACATGACCAGACAGAGGCTATGACGCTTGGAACAAGAATCGTAGTTATGAATGCCGGGATCGTACAGCAGGTAGATACACCTCAGACACTGTATGACCGTCCGTGCAACCTGTTCGTTGCAGGCTTCATCGGATCTCCTCAGATGAACTTTGTTGATGCTGTATGTAAGGTAGAGGGAAGCAATGTATTCCTTCAGGCTGGTCCTTCCTCCATCAAGCTTGCCCCGGAGAAGGCTAAGAAGCTGATTGACGGCGGTTATGACGGAAAGACTGTTGTACTTGGAATCCGTCCGGAGGATGTACATGATGAGCCTGAGTTCCTTGCAAAATCTCCTGACACTGTGATCGAAGCTAAGATCCGTGTATATGAGATGCTTGGTGCAGAAGTATTCTTGTACTTTGATTATGAAGGATCTAATATGACAGCAAGAGTTGAGCCTAAGACAAAAGCAAGGACAGGTGATACTGTTAAATTTGCATTGGATGCAGAGAAGATCCATGTATTCGATAAAGAGACAGAAGAGACAATCACAAATTAGTCTTTAAACGATGAATGACCGGTTCCTGGCAGCAGGAGCCGGTTTTATTTATTCTATAGGAAAGACCTTGCCTGCTCTGTTTTGTTCCAGAGCCTCGAAGAATCTTCATTTCCGGCAGCGGACAGATGAATATGTTAATATTCTGTATACTGAGGGCTCTCTCAGTGAACAAAACCGTGTGTCCCCTTGTACACTGAGGGTATCATATGGTAGAATAAACATGTATGCAGCAAGGACAGGAGGAGTTTCCGTGTTATCAAATCAGATATTACACAAAACAATACAGGATATAAAGGATATTACCGGATTGGAATGTGCAGTGTGGGACATGAAAGGGATATGTCTTGTCATGACTCATGAAAAGATGACGAAGCTTGAAAAACGGGTTGCTGCCCTTTGTGCAGCCGGACAGGCTAAGTCCCGGGAAGAAGAAAACGAAGGATATTTTTTTGTTCTGGATGAGGGTGAACCGACCTATGTGCTGGGGCTTTCAGGGAACGGATCAGATATATCCATGGCAGGAAGGATGGGCGCCAGCCAGCTGTCCAATCTTCTGTTTGCTTATAAGGAGAAGATGGACAAGAACAGATTCATTCAGAACCTTCTTCTTGACAATATGCTTCTGGTGGATGTATACAATCAGGCGAAGAAGATGAAGATACCTACCGAGCTTAAGAGGATCGTATATGTCATCGAAATGAAAACGGAAGGCGAAAATCTGATTCTCGAGACGTTGCGCGGATTATATGCTACCGGTACAAGGGATTTTGTTACCGCGGTGGATGAAAAGCATGTGATCCTTGTAAAGGCGCTGGAAAATACAGAAGGATACCGGGAAGTGCATCAGACAGCAAAGGTTATCACAGACACGCTGAACACGGAAGCTATGGTAAGCGTTCGTGTGGCATACGGAACATTAATTGATGAACTCAGGGACGTGTCCCGGTCTTATAAAGAAGCAAGTGTTGCGCTGGAGGTAGGCAGAGTATTTTATGCGGAGAAAAATATACTTGCCTATGACCGGCTGGGGATCGGAAGGCTGATCCATCAGCTTCCGGGGTCTCTGTGCGAAATGTTTTTAAAAGAAGTATTTGAAGGCGATGCGGTGGACTTATTTGAAGAAGATGAACTGACGACAGTCTATACATTTTTTGATAATAACCTGAACATATCAGAGACATCGAGACAGCTCTATGTACACCGGAATACCCTGGTTTACCGTCTGGAGAAGATACAGAAAAGAACCGGGCTGGATGTCCGGGTATTTGACGATGCACTGACATTTAAGATAGCCATGATGGTGGCTGACCACATGAGGAACATGAAAATATAGTAGGAGGAGAACGATATGGTGAAATTGTACGATAAAGGCGTTTATTTATTGAACGGGACAGAGATTGCGGAGAGTATAGAGGAAGCAAAGGCGAAGACCGGAAAAGAGCTGTCGCAGAAAGAAGCTTCAGAAAATACGATGGCTTACCGTATTCTGGCTGACCACAATACATCCGGGGATATGGAGAGGCTTCAGATCAGGTTTGATAAATTAACGTCCCACGATATTACATTTGTGGGGATTATACAGACGGCAAGGGCATCCGGACTTGAAAGATTTCCGATTCCCTACGTCCTTACCAACTGCCACAATTCTCTGTGTGCGGTAGGCGGGACGATCAATGAGGATGACCACATGTTTGGACTCAGCTGTGCGAAGAAATACGGCGGCGTCTATGTACCGCCGCATCAGGCAGTCATCCATCAATATGCCCGCGAAATGCTCGCAGGCGGGGGAAAGATGATTCTCGGTTCTGACAGCCATACCCGTTACGGTGCTCTTGGAACGATGGCTATGGGTGAAGGCGGACCGGAGCTTGTAAAGCAGCTGCTGAATAAAACATATGATATTAAGATGCCGCAGGTCGTTGGTATATATCTGGATGGCGAGCCTGTAAAAGGCGTAGGTCCTCAGGATGTGGCCCTTGCGATTATCGGGGCAACCTTCGGCAATGGATATGTAAATAATAAAGTAATGGAATTCGTAGGGCCCGGAGTGGAAAAACTGAGTGCAGATTTCAGGATCGGCATTGATGTTATGACGACGGAGACAACCTGTCTTTCCTCCATATGGAAAACCGATGAAAAGATCAGGGAATTCTATGAGATCCATGGAAGAGCGGAGGATTATAAGGAACTGAATCCCGGCGCCGCAGCTTATTATGACGGTATGGTGTATGTAGATCTTGGCAAGATCCGGCCGATGATCGCAATGCCGTTCCACCCGTCCAATGTGTATACGATCGACGAGGTAAATGCCAATCTGAAGGATGTTCTCCATGATGTTGAGCAGAAGGCGCTTGTAAGCCTTGACGGGGCAGTGGATTACAGTCTTCAGGATAAAGTGGCGGACGGAAAATTATATGTAGATCAGGGGATTATCGCAGGCTGTGCCGGAGGAGGCTTTGAAAATATCTGTGCAGCGGCGGATATTATCAGAGGCCGCTATATTGGTGCAGATGCATTTACATTCAGTGTATATCCGGCAAGTACGCCGATTTATATGGAGCTTGTGAAAAACGGAGTGGCCGCCGACCTTATGCAGGCAGGAACGATTGTAAAAACTGCATTTTGCGGGCCATGCTTCGGGGCCGGAGATACTCCGGCCAACCAGGCATTTTCTATCCGTCATTCTACGAGGAACTTCCCGAACCGTGAAGGTTCCAAGCTGCAGAGCGGACAGATTGCGTCGGTTGCCCTGATGGATGCACGTTCCATTGCTGCAACGGCTGCGAACAAGGGCTTCCTTACCCCGGCAACAGCTATGGATGTAGAATATAAAGGCCGGAAATACCACTTTGACGAGAAGATATACGCCAACAGGGTATTCGACAGCAAAGGGGCGGCGGACCCGTCTGTGGATATCAAGTTCGGGCCGAATATCAAAGACTGGCCGGCTATGCCGGCGCTTGCAGAAAATCTTGTGCTGAAAGTGGTATCAGAGATTCATGATCCCGTAACTACAACGGACGAGCTGATTCCGTCCGGGGAAACATCTTCTTACCGCTCCAATCCGCTTGGGCTTGCGGAATTTGCACTTTCAAGAAAGGATCCTGCATATGTGGGGCGCGCAAAAGAGGTACAGAAGGCACAGAAGGCTATTGAGCAGGGGCAGTGCCCGCTGGAGGTGCTTGAAGAACTTCGCCCTGTGATGGCAAAGATAAAAGAAAAATTCCCTGACGCGGGAGAGGGTAACCTGGGAGTGGGAAGTACGATCTTTGCAGTGAAGCCGGGAGACGGTTCTGCGCGTGAGCAGGCGGCGTCCTGCCAGAAGGTTCTGGGCGGCTGGGCAAATATTGCCAATGAATATGCCACAAAAAGATACCGTTCCAACCTCATTAACTGGGGGATGCTTCCGTTTATTACCGAGGAAGACGATAAGCACTTAAGCTTTAAGAACGGAGATTATATTTTTGTGCCTGATATCCGGAAGGCAGTTGAATATAAAGCATCTGATATTAAAGCATATGTGGCAGGCGATGAATGGAAGGAGATTGATCTTAAGCTTGGAGATATGACGGATGCAGAGCGGGAGATCATTCTGAAAGGCTGCCTGATTAATTACTATCGGGGCTAATATGTGCCGTGAAATCGGCACTTGAATAAAGGAGCGGAGGAATCCGCATAATCAGAAACTTATGACTTGGGACGGGGATATATCAGATTTCCGTCCCAAATTGTAATTTTATGCAACACTTGGCCTGAATTTTGACTCTTATATATATCACAAGTTGAAAAAGAAGTGCCAAAGGCCGTATCTGGCAGGGAGGGCAGGATATGAAATGTGATGTGAATACATTTGCACAGATGTATGAAGCCATATATAAGGACTTGTACCGCTTCGCCCTCTGCATGATGAAGAATACTCAGGATGCAGAGGATGCCGTGAGCGAAGCGGTTCTGGCAGCTTATGAAAATATCCGCAAGCTTCGGGATGAAAAAGCATTCAGGAGCTGGATATTTACAATATTGGCGAATACATGCAGAAAAAGATTAAAACTATTAAATACGAAGACCCGTCATGAACGGGAGGAAGATTCTGTCAGGCAGACGGCACAATGCCCGGATTATGATCTGGCTCTGGATGTAAGGAAGGCGTTTTTTATTCTTTCAGAGGAGGAACAGACGATTGTAGGGCTGTCTGTGTTTGGCGGCTATAACAGTAAGGAGATCGGAGGGATGCTGCGGCTGAATGACAATACAGTGCGGTCGAAAAGAAGCCGTGCTCTTGAGAAAATGGAATGTATATTGAGATGATACATAGGCAGTAATGAAAGGAGCATGACAATGGATAAAAAGGAACAGCATATTCTGAACATGATAGAAGAAAAAACCGCCGATGTCCCGGTGCCGGAGAGCCTGACGCCGGATCGGATGGCGGAGAAGCTTGAACAGATGGAGAAGGACGGCAGAGGAAAAAAGAAGCGAAGGCGTCTGTACCAATCTGCAGGGCTGGCGGCCGCATGTATTGCAGCTGCAGCCGGGATCTATCTGTACGGCTATCGGGACCACCGGGAAACTTCAGCGCCGCGGGAGCGGGAGGTGAAGGCCGGCCATACAATTACAAGTGCAGAGAGTTATGAAGAGATTTATAAATACATGGAAGCTTATAATGATTCCATGTACCAGGAGGAGGGAATTCTTGATCTGTTTTCTACCTCCGGCGAGAATGCAGATACCCAGGCTGAGGCATCAGCAGATAGTGCGACAACTTATCAGAGCGGCGCCGGAGAGGCAAAACTGGCGGACGGAGGCGGCTATTCCACCACCAATACCAGACAGCAGGGGGTGGACGAGGCAGATATTGTGAAAACGGACGGAACATACCTGTACGTGCTGTCAGATAACGGAGAAGAGTTGTCGATCGTAGATACAAGAGAGGGTATGAAGGAGGCAGGAAAGATTTCTTCGGGGGAGAAGGATTACATTGAAGAGTTCTATGTCCTCCCTGAGGAAAAGAAGCTGGTCCTGATCTGTTCTTATAAAGCTAATTCGTATGGCAGGGATATTGAACCCTACACTCCGGCTTCTGATGTATACGCAGATAACGGGCGCACCACGGCAGTTACATATGATATCAGTGATGCGGCCAATCCGAAGAAAGCAGGAAGCATTGCACAGAGCGGATATTATGATTCCTCAAGGATCTCTGACGGGCATCTGTATATGTTCAGCAGATACTACAGCGCCTGGGGGAATATCCAGAGAAATGATCCGAAGACATATGTTCCGATGGTGGAGGATGAAGTGATAGCAAAAGACGACATTTTCCTTCCGCCGTTTCCGAAAGGATGTGATTATGAGGTTGTAACAGCGGTAGATCTGGCAGAGCCGGATGAGATTTCAGACAGCAAAGCTATTTTTACAACGGGCGGCAGCCTGTATGTCAGCAATCAGCATATTTACTATTATGAACAAGAGTGGAAGGATTACAGTGATACATGTACGACGACGATCCGTAAGATTGCGTATCACGACGGGAAGCTGGAAGCGAAAGGCCAGGGATCTGTCAAGGGTTATATCAACGACTCCTTTTCTATCGATGAATATGACGGGTACCTCAGAGTTGTCACAACAGCAGGCGATGAGGAAAATATAGTGTATGTACTGGATGAGAAGCTGAAGACTGCAGGGAAGATTAAGGATCTGGCGCCTGGCGAGAGAGTATATTCTGCAAGGTTTTTTGGCGACACGGGGTATTTTGTCACATTCCGGGAGACCGATCCGTTGTTTTCGGTAGATTTTTCGGATCCGGAGCATCCGAAGATCCTGGGCAAGCTTAAGATTCCCGGATTTTCCGAATATCTTCACTTCTATGGAGAAAACAGGCTCCTGGGGATCGGGATGGATGTGGATGCAGAAACCCAGGTCACGGGAGGTGTAAAACTCAGCATGTTTGACATTTCCGATAAAGGGGATGTGAAGGAGACCGATACATACGTGATTGAGAATCTGTTCGGGACAGACGTTGCGTACGATTATAAAGGGGTATTGGTGGACGTGGGGAAGAATCTGATCGGATTTGCAGGATATGCGGACGGCGGACAGAAATATTACCTGTTCAGCTACGATGACGGCGAAGGCTTCCAATGCCTTCTGGAGGAAGCAACAAACGGAAAGGGGATCCGTGCGCCGAGAGGACTCTATATCGGGGAAGTGCTGTATGTGGTTGAAGGAAATATCATCGAGGCATACAGTTTACAGACTTATGAGAAGATAGATGATCTGATTTTATAAGGTGTGCATTGCCGGAAGATCATGTCTGTCATAATGATTCCCCAATCCGGCCTATTTCACAGACGACGGAATCTGGTTCGATCGCCCCGTAAGGCAAAACTAAATTTTATGAGATAGATAGGCAGATTGTAAAGTTCAACCATTTATGGTAATATGAAGATACGAAAACGAAAGCAGGTGGAAAGATTGACAGTGACGGAGCAGATAAACCAGAAACATCAGGAGGATTTACAGAGGCTAAGAGGTTTTCGCCTGCTTGATGACGATTTCCTCACAAAGTGTTTTGAGGGAGATACGGCAAGTATAGAATTGGTATTACAGATTGTGCTGGAGAAACCGGATTTAAAGGTGCTGGATGTCCACACTCAGGTATTTGTAGAGAATCTACTGAACCGCTCGGTAAGGCTGGATATTCTGGCTACAGACAGCACAGGAGCAAAACTGAACGTGGAAGTACAGCGTGCAGATAAAGGTGCCGGGAGGAAGAGAGCAAGGTACAATTCCAGTATGATGGATGCTAACTTCTTGAAGAAAGGTGAGGATTTTGACAAGCTACCGGAAACATGGGTAACCTTTATCACAGAGAATGACGTAATGGGAAAAGGGCGGCCGCTTTATCCGATTGAGAGGTGTTTTTTAGAAACCGGGGAAAGATTTGAGGATGGTTCGCACATACTATATGTGAATGGCGCTTACCGTGGAGATGCACCGATCGGGAAGCTAATGCATGACTTCTCATGTACAGACGCAGCAGATATGTACTATGAGACATTGGCAGACAGAGTGAGATTTTTCAAAGAAAGCAAGGAGGGGATCGAAATTATGTGCCGGGCTATGGAGGATATGAGGAATCAGACATTAAAAGAAGGAATGATAAATGTTGCAAAGAAAATGCTGGAAGATGGAACAATAACGCTTGAAAAGATTGCAGAATTTGTTGGTCTTTCTGTTGATGAAGTGAGAAAATTGAAGACAGACCAGAAAGTGTAAATGGCAATAATGAGCCGGAAATCTAAAAAACAGGTTCCGGCTCTATTTTTTGTCCTGAAGGATGTCCCGCATCTTTTGTCAGCGAATAGCACTGAGTCTGCGCTGTAAAAGCGGGCCGACGATGACGGCAATCATTATCTTTGCCGCATCTCCGGGAAGGTATGGGAAGACACCGACAGACAGAGCAGCTGTAAATGAAAGCTCCATCTGTACGGCAAGCCATACAGTTCCAAAGAGGTAAGTGACAGCCATTCCGAGCACCATGCCGATAATGGCGGGCAGCTTCCGGTGAGGAAATTTGTCAATGAGGGTTCCCGCGATCAATACCAGAAAAACAAAACCTATCAGATATCCGCCTGTGGGGCCTGCAAGCTTGGCAATTCCTCCGGAGAATCCGGAGAAAACAGGAAGCCCGGCAAGTCCGATCAGCATATAAATGATGTAACTAAGGAGAGCGTCCTTCCATTCCAGAACAAAGAAGCTTATGAAAAGAACGAGGTTCGTAAGCGTAATCGGAACAGGGCTTATAGGAATCGGGACAGACAAAGGTGCAAGGATACAGGTAATTGCAGTTACGAGAGCAATCGTTACCATGCGTTTGGTGGTACTTTTAGCGGTATTTTCTGTAGTAGTGTTCTGCATTTTGTGTTTTCTCCTTCTTTAAGTATCAGATAATGGTCTTTATTATATTGTGTCCCGATCTGTTTGTCAACTAAAAAATAATATTGGTTAACAATAGGAAGCCCTATATTGGCGGAAATGTACATAAAAATATAAAAAATCTGAAAATTTAAATAATCAGGAGACGTAGTAAATTAATTAATAAAAAAATAGAAAAATAGTGTTGACAAATAATCGACGCAATGCTATTATAATATCAATCCAAAAGAAATCAATTGGAAATAAAAGGAAGGAGGCTTAATCCATTGGACAGTTTAAAAGAAATAATAACTCAATATGTTGGTGGTATGGCAGATAAAAGTTCCCGTAAATTAAGCCTTTACCATAGAATATAAGCCGGTAATAGAGATGAAAAGAGAAATCGGAGAAGAGAAAACCGGAAAAGAAAGATTTACATCTGCAGACATATTGAAAAGAATACCACATAGAATTCAAAGGGATTAGACGATGTGTAAAGAAACATTAACTAATCTGTCAGATTTATATGAAACATTGAGGGATATAAATAGTGATATCAAAGATTGATACATGAGATCCGAGACTTTGAGTTATAAATCGTTTATAAAGAAAAAACGGTTAAGGGAACAGGTAAACAAGAGAGAATCCTCCGATTAAGATTAAGGAATATGATAAAATTCAATATAAAACAGCCATTATAATCAAGAGAGATTATAATGGCTGTTTTAATGTTACGGGCTGCTGTAGGTTACTACCTGCGGGAATGCCCCTGAACAGTAACATTTTTGTAATATCTGTTTAACAAATTTTGCGTATATTTTGACAATGTGCAGGCCTTATGATAAACTGATACCAGTGAAATTATAACAAAATACTATATTCCATATATTTTGAGGTGAGAGATTTGGATAAATATGAATATCGGGTAAAAACAGAACAAATGCTTGAGTATGCTGAGGGGAAGCAGTACAAAAAAGCAATGGAGATCGCAGATACGATCGATTGGCGAAGAGTGAAAAATGCGTCTATGCTGAATACGGTCAGCGAGATCTATGAGTTTAACGGAGAATTTCAGAAGAGTCGTGACATTCTGTTCGTTGCGTATGACCGTGCGCCTGGAAGCAGAAAGATAATTTACCGCTTAGGGCTTCTGGCTCTTAAAGTGAAGGATATAGAGGAGGCGTCAGACTGTTACGAAGAATTTGTAAAGGTGGCTCCCAAGGATCCCAACCAGCATATTTTAAAGTATAAGATCCTGAAGGCGCAGAGGTCTCCGGTTGCAGAGCAGATTGCGGCTTTGGAGGATTTTAAAAAGGCGGAATATGTTGAAAAATGGGCATATGAGTTGGCGAGTCTGTACCAGGAGGCAGGCATGACGTCAAAATGTCTGGAGGAATGTGACGATCTGATCTTATGGTTCAGTGAAGGAAAATATGTCTACCAGGCGATGGAACTGAAAATGAGGTATAAGCCGCTTACACCCCTTCAGCAGGAAAAATATGACAGCAGGCCGGGTGCTCCGGCAAGGCCGAAGGTGCAGAAAACGCAGGGTGTGAAACCTCCCCAAAGGACAAGCCGCATGATGCAGACAGAGGAGCTTTCACGGCAGAAGGAAGAGGCGGATCCGGATATTATGGATCCGGAGACAGAAGAGATGCCGGTGTCAGAGGAAGCGGGACAACCGGAGGAACCCGAAGTACATACGGGCGGAGAGCCGGAGTCTGTAAAGGGCGGGCCGGAGGTTAAGCGTTCACCGATTACGAAGGTGGTCAAAGGCGCTACGCTGGAGGAGGCTCTGGCTAATGGCGTTGCGATTGCAAGCGGACTTAATATTGAAGAGGAGGCTATGGCCGAGAGGGAAGAGGAGCTTTTGACCGGCGTCCAGATGAAAATTGAGGATATTCTGCAGGAGTGGGAAGAAAAGCAGAAAGTGAATGCAGGCGCTATCGAGGAACAAAAGAAGAAGGATGAAGAGAGGCTTGGCCGGGAACGGGAAGAGGCGCAGAGGCGCAGAGAAGCACAAAAGCTGGAAGCCGAGCGGAAGGCCGCCCAGGCAGCGGCGGAAAGAAAAGCCAGAGAGGAAGAAGAAAGAGTAAGAGAAGAAGAAAAGCGAAAAGCGGAAGAAGAGGCCAGAAAAGCTGCCCAGGCGGAAGAACTGAAAAAAGCTGTGAAGCCTCAGGCTGCAAAACGAGACGCAGAGGAGCAGAAAAAGATCTTAGAAAGCAAGACGCAGCGGCTGCCGGATGATATTCTTGAATTGGTAGAGCAGCTTGAAAGCAGGGTTGGAGGCTCAGATATAGAAGATGACATGGACGATGATGATCTTGAGGCAGAGGTTTTCGGAGGTGCAGAGAACGATTTTGCAGGCGGAAGCTTTGGAGAACCGGAAGACCATGGCATGGATGATGATTTTGTAGAAGAAGAGTATGACGAGGACGATTTTGCAGATGATTATACAGAAGACTTTGCAGAAGAGGACTATGTCCAGGGCTTTGAGGAAGCCGTGTATGATGAAGATGACTTTGCGGATGAAGACGAGCCGGAAGATGATTTTGTGAAAGAAGTTGATTTTACGGAGGACGAGTCGGAGGATTTCGGCGGAGAAGAAGAGAGTTCTGCGGAAAAAGCTTTAGAAGATGACTTCGCGGAGGACGACACGGCAGAAGACTTTGAGGAAGAGGAGCCGGAGGAAGAGGACTTCGAGGAAGAGGACTTCGAGGAAGAGGACTTTGCAGAGGAAGACTTTGACGAGAGTGAGTCGGACGAAGAAGAGTATGACGAGGACGAGCCGGCAGAAGAGGACGACACGGCAGAAGACTTTGAGGAAGAGGACTTCGAGGAAGAGGAGTTTGCGGAGGAAGACTTTGACGAGGAGGAGTTTGACGAGGAAGACTTTGACGAGGAGGAGCTTGACGAAGAAGATTTTGATGAAGAAGACTTCGAGGAAGATGAAGGATATATAGAAGACTACGGTGATGATGATTTTGAGTCTGACAGCCTGGAAGATGACTTTGATGAGGAAGACTTTGATGAGGAAGACTTTGACGAGGAAGATTTTGAGGAGGAGGATTTCGAGGAAGAGGTCCTGGAAGAAGAAACAGACGATTTTGAAGAGGAAGAGGAAGAAGATTTTGACGTAGAGAAGTTCCTCGCAGAAAATATTCCCGGAAAATCTGAAGCAGGAGGATCTCTTGAGATTGAAGAGCCTTCGGAGGCTGAGATTCAGAAGAGGATAAAGAAATCAAAAGGCGGCGTTCCGTTTGATACCGGATTTGTTGTCACCGGACGTTATGATCTGAGTGCGACCAGTGAGATTGGACTGAAAGCCGGTCTTACAGAGGAACAGAAGAAGTTATTTTCATATTTTGTGCCGGTGCGCGGCATGAGCGAGCAGATCGTGGAAGTGCTTGACAATGACCGGAGGGCACAGCGGGAAGGAACATCCAAGACCGGTAACCTGCTGGTGATCGGAAGAAAAGGTTCCGGAAAGACGGTGCTGGCAGTTGATATTGTAAAGGCGATCCAGAAACAACGGAATTTAAAGCAAGGTAAGGTTGCCATTGTAACAGGTGACTCACTGAATAAAAAAGAACTTGCCAATATTATACAGAAACTCCGCGGCGGAGCGATCATCATTGAGAAAGCAGGAAAACTGAATTCAAGAACGATCAAAGAGCTGAGCTACCTGATGGAGAAAAAGACAGGAGAGATGCTTTTTGTACTGGAGGATCAGAGGAAGCCTCTTGAAAGAATCCTTACGGCAAATCAGGATTTCAAGAGAAAATTTACTTCCAGGCTGGAGCTCCCCGTATTTATCAATGATGAACTTGTAACCTTCGGACAGACATATGCCAAGGAGAACGGCTATAAGCTGGATGAGCTTGGAATACTTGCATTGTACAGCAGAATTGACGTTATGCAGAGGGAAGACCATGCAGTGACAGTCGCAGAGGTAAAGGAGATCATGGATGAGGCAATTGCCCATTCTCAGAAGGCAAATGTAAAGCATCTTGCAAGAAGAATGTTTGGCAAGAGTACAGATGAATCCAACAGAGTAATTCTGAAAGAAGAAGATTTTAAAATTTAAGAAAAAGAGGGGGTTTTGACAGATAAGATTTGTCAAAACTCTTTCTTTTTCTGCTAATGTAAAGTATAATTAGGATATTATTATATTGGAGTGTAAGAAGGTGGAGATATGGTAAAAAAAAGAAAGAAATCATATGAAATCGGAGAACTTGACCAGTATCTTTTCGGACAGGGAAATCACTATGAGATCTATAAGAAACTGGGCTCCCACAGAGTGAAAAACGGAAAGAGAGAGGGGGTCTATTTTGCTGTATGGGCGCCTCATGCAGTGTCAGTGTCTGTAGTGGGGGACTTTAACGGATGGGATATGGAGGCAAATCCAATGGAGAGGGAAGAGCCTTTAGGGATCTATACTTGTTTTATCCCGGATGTAGAAGAACATGCAATGTATAAGTACTGTATTGAGACTTACAGACATGAATACATTTTTAAGGCAGATCCGTTTGCGAATTACGCAGAAGTACGGCCGGGAACCGCATCAAGGGTGGCAGATATCAGCAGCCTTAAATGGACGGATCAGAAGTGGATGGAGAACAGAAAGACATGGGATCATAAGAAAGAGCCTATGTCGGTTTACGAGGTTCAGATCGGATCCTGGAAGCGCCATGTGGGACGGGAGGACGAGGGCTTCTATACTTACCGTGAATTCGGAAAAGAGATTGCAAAATATGTGAAGGATATGGGGTATACTCATATTGAGATTATTGGTATTGCAGAGCACCCGTTTGACGGTTCCTGGGGATATCAGGTTACCGGGTATTTTGCTCCTACTTCCAGATATGGGACACCGGAGGATTTCGCATGGATGGTGAATTATCTCCATCAGAATAAGATCGGCGTCATCCTTGACTGGGTACCTGCACATTTTCCGCGTGATGCTCACGGACTGGCTGATTTTGACGGGACACCTACCTTTGAGTATGCAGATCCAAGGCAGGGGGAGCATCCGGACTGGGGGACAAAGATTTTTGACTTTGGGAAGAGTGAGGTAAGGAACTTTTTAATTTCAAATGCTTTGTTCTGGATTGAATACTTCCACATAGACGGTCTCCGTGTGGATGCTGTTGCATCTATTCTTTATCTTGATTACGGCAAGCAGGCGGGCCAGTGGATTCCTAATAAATATGGCGGACATGAGAACCTGGAGGCTATTGATTTCTTTAAGCACCTGAACTCCGTGATACTGGGCAGAAACCCGGGGGCTGTAATGATTGCCGAGGAATCAACTGCGTGGCCGAAGGTTACAGGGGATGTGGAAGATGACGGCCTTGGCTTCAGCCTGAAATGGAATATGGGCTGGATGCATGACTTTACAGAATATATGAAGCTTGATCCGTATTTCCGTAAGGATAATCATAACCTGATGACTTTTGCGATGAGTTATGCATACAGCGAGAATTATATTCTTGTACTGTCCCACGATGAGGTGGTACATCTGAAATGCTCAATGTTAAATAAAATGCCTGGGCTTGGATTTGACAAGTTTGCAAACCTGAAGGTCGGATATGCATTTATGATGGGGCATGTCGGAAAGAAGCTGTTGTTTATGGGACAGGAGTTTGCACAGCTTCGTGAATGGAGCGAGGAGCGGGAGCTTGACTGGTATCTTCTGGCCGAGAAGGAACATCAGGCAATCCAGAACTGGATGCGGGATCTTCTTCATCTTTATAAGCGGAAGAAAGCCCTGTATGAGATGGACGGCTCCTGGGAAGGCTTTGAGTGGATCAATGCAGATGATGCCTACAGAAGTATTTTTAGTTTTATGAGGCACTCAAAAGACGGTAAGAAGAATCTTCTGTTTGTGTGCAACTTTACTCCTATGGAGAGAGAGGATTATCGTGTCGGTGTTCCGAGGAGGAAACAGTATAAACTGATCCTGAACAGTGATGAGGAGAAGTACGGCGGAACAGGTGAGGAGAGACCGCTGGTGTACAAGGCCACAGCACAGGAATGCGACGGAAGGCCGTATTCATTTGCCTACAGCCTGAAGCCATATGGAGTAGCAGTGTTTGAATTTTAGAGACAGATGAAACAGCAAAGATCCGGGGTGTGAATGGTTATCCATTCACACCCCGGATCTTTTTGTTTGTTATTCTATTCCTGAGTCTCGCCGGAGGTATCATCGTTTTCGGCGTCTTCCGGTGAAGCAGTGTCTTCTGTATCATCGCCGGAAGTATCGTCGTCTCCGCCGGAGGTATCGTCCTCGCCGGAATCACCCTCTGCCGGGGCGCTGCTGTTGTCGGAGCTGCTGTCCTCTTCCGTGGAAGAAGTTTCTTCTGCGTCGTCGGAATCATCGTCTCCGCCGCCAAAAAGGTTCTTAAAGAAATTCACGACTTTATCCCACCAGCCTTCGGTATCGGCATTTTCCACTTTTTCTTTGATATCATCCAGGGTACTGTCGGTGACAATGTTGCTGCCGAGGATATCTTCGTTCGTGTTGTTGAGGATACCTCCGTCGTCGCTGCCGCCGCCAAAGAATCCCTTAATGGAGTTCCAGATCTTTGTGAAGAATCCTTCTGTTTTGCCCTCCAGATTTTCGAGGGTATCTTTCAGAGACTTCACGTCATAATCGTACTCTGCAATCTTCTGCATCAGGGCTACGATCTTATCGATCTGATCGTCGGTGAGGGTAACATTTAAGCTGCCGGCCGCTTTATTTACAGCGTCGGTGATCTCGCCCTCTTCAGACAGATCGTTTTCAATGACATCCTGCTTGATGTCATTCATTAAGTCGGTAGCTTCCTGCTGGCCGATCGAATCTGCCAGCTCACCGGTGGTGACAAGCTCTTCGGTGGCAGCAGCTTTCTGTCCTTCGTCCAGTTCCTCGCCGCTGGCGGTTTCGTATGCCATCATAATGCCGGTCAGCGCGCCGGTGCCGGAGACCTCGATCGGTGATGCCGCAACAACATTGCAGTTTTCTACTCCTGAGGTCATCAATGTACTGGCGATCATAGAGCTGGTCACGAAGGTGAGATTTGCGGTTTTTACCTGAATCCCGCCGCTCTCTGTGGGTTCTACATAAGAGCAGCTGAAAGTCCGTGTTCCAATCTGCGCTTCTGTGGCAATGCCTTCCATATATTTTCTTTCATCGGCGTTGGTTACTTCGATAGTCTCCACCTTATCTGCGCTTGTTCCGAAATATTCATACATGGAGCTTTTCTGTTCGTCAGAAAGGTTGGCGCCCAGCGTAACGACCTTGGAACTGTCTGCTTTTGCCACCATCGGCAGGTTTGCAAAAGCTGCGGAAAGTATCATAATAAACGGTATAATTTTTTTAAACTTTTTCATAGTGCAGGTGTTTTCACCATTCCTCCTTTATCTCTGTATTTTGAAGTTTGTTCTATCCTAATATAACATATACATATTTATTTGCAAATAAATTATGCCTTAACAATTTCTGAAGATTTCATTGAGCCGCGCCTCGAGGACTGTCTCATCCAAAAGACCGCTGAAAAAGGCCAGCAGGGTGCCGTTATGAAACAGTGCAAATGCAGGGACGATGTCTGCCTCAAATTCATCGGCCAGATTAGGAGATTCCTCGATCTCTACCTCACAGAACCGGTACCGTCCTTCATAACGCATTGCGACGTCTTCCACGATCGGCCTCATCATAGCACACTTACTGCACCACAGAGCATGGAACATGACGAGGACAGGAATGGGGCTGTCGGTTACTTCCTTCTCGAAACTATTAGTCGTTACATGTAGCATGGCTTGTCGCCTCCATTACTTTGTCCGGCAGTCTGCATCCAGGTTTAAGATGCTGTAAACCTCTTTCATGGATTTGACGAGGCAGGACAGAAAGCAGCCCAGCCCTTTTTTGCGGTAGGTCATTGCACAGATCCGCTGCGTGAAGTTACGGTTCCTTTTTCTTCCCATTTGCATCCTCCGGGACAAAAATTTTCATTATTATTATATGCACACAGCATGGACAGATTGTCTTTTTGCTATCAATTTGCAGATGGGATTGTTCATGGAAGAAAATTTTTCTTCGTATTCGGTCATAATATTTCCTTCATTCATGGATGCGTCATTGTGAAGGTCATAAGTGCAGGCGGCCATGCTCCAGGTATCGGAGCCCTCAAGCTGGTCCACGGAAAAATCAAACAGCGCCCGGTTGTCTGTCTTAAATTCTACCTGGCCGTCCTGAGACAGAATCCGGCTGTACCTGTCGAAATATTCTCCGGAGGTAAGCCGCCTTCTTGCATGCTTTGCCTTTGGCCAGGGGTCAGAAAAATTAAGATAGATCCTTGCGACTTCCTGAGGGGCGAAGACGTCCGGGAGCTGTGCCGCATCCATACAGATAAACCGGAGGTTATGAGGAAGGGTATCCCGGTCGGGGGAGGTCTGATACTCTTCTGTTTTTTCAACGGCGCGCAGGAGGACGCTGGAATAACGTTCTATGCCGATATAATTGATCTCGGGATGACGCTGCGCGAGTGCAAGGATAAATTGTCCTTTCCCCATACCTACTTCTATATGGATGGGATGATGATTTCTGAATATGCTATCCTGCCATCTTCCTTTGTAAGAAGCCTCTTCTTTTATTACAAGGGGAGATTGTGCAAGGACGCCTTCGGCGCGTGGGATATTTCTTAGTCTCATATGGTAATCCTTTCCTTTGAAATGTGACGATTGAGCACTTTTTAGTTTAGCTTTTGGAAGACAAAAAGTCAAATTATAAAAAATGTGTAAAAAGTGTTAAAAATATATTGTGAAACCACGAACTTTTGAACAAATTTACTATAGATTTTTTTAAAAATCGGTGTATTATGATACATAGATAAAAATGAGATAAAAATAAGCTGTAAATAACTTGAATTTTGGTAGAAGTGGAGGATATTTATGGATTCTGTAATTGACCAGTTAGCGGAGATTGAGGCTACGGCAGAAGCAATCGTGGAACGTGCCGAACAAGAAAAACGTGAGATTGAAAAAAGGATCCAGGCAGAGCGTGATCAGTTTGATCAGGAACTGGAGGCGAAGACCCAGGAAAAGCTGTCGGAGATCCGCACAGAGGCTCAGGAAAAGATGGACCAGATCCTGAGTGAGCAGAGGCAGAAAAATCATTCGATGCTTGATAATCTGCAGAAAGAATATGAAGAGAAACATGAGACCTACGCCAGAGAGATTGTGAAGCATATAATAGAGGTGTAAAAACATGGGTAATGTTATGTCTTATAGTGGGATTGTCACGAAGATCCGGGCTATGCAGGCAAAGCTTCTTACAGATCAGGATTTTGAAAATATAGCCGGCCTTGGCAGTGTGCCTCAGGCAATTGAATATCTGAAGGAGAAGCAGGCCTATGCGGGCTATATAAACAAGCTGGATGCATCTCTTTACCACAGGGGAAATATTGAGAAGGTCCTGTACCAGTCTCTGTTTGACGACTGGGCGAAAATGTACCGGTTTGCGGGGATGGAGCAGAAGAAATTCCTGAAGGTGTACTGGAAGCGGTATGAGGTGGATCTGATTAACTACTGTATGAGGATTGTTTTTAATCATTATGACAAACCCTTTGACCTGGATTACAAAAAAGAGTTTTTTGACCGGTATTCGCAGCTTTCGATTGATAAAATGATCACATCAAGAACGGCTGATGAGCTGGTGGATAGTCTGAAGGGAACGGAGTATTATGAGCCCCTCAGCAGGATCAGGGAATCCGGTGAGGGTACGCTTTTTGATTATGATCTTGCTCTGGATCTATATTATTTTTCGGTCATGTGGAGAAAACAGAGGCGGAATCTGAAGAAAAAGGAGTTGGAGCTTTTTACCCGCGACTGCGGTACAAAGATCGATCTTCTGAATCTGCAGTGGATATACAGGGCAAAGAAGTATTACCATATGGTTCCCCCGGATATCTATTCGCTGACGATACCGATCCACTACCGGCTGAGTGTGGAGGAATTTAAAGCGCTTGTGGAGGCGCCCACCGTCGAGCAGTTTGAAAATCAGATAAAAACTACATATTACGCAAGGAGATACCACTATACCGGCGAGAAGAGGACGTTGGATCAGTTGTACAAAGAATGCCTGAGGCAGCTGTATCTGTCAGACAGGCGCAGAAATCCGTATTCTATTGCAGCGGTCAGTACGTACTTATTTTTAAAAGAGGAAGAATTATACAGGCTGACAACTGTCCTTGAGTGTATCAGGTATGGGTTAACACAGAGAGAAACGCTTGTATACTTAGGAGGGATGCTTCAATGATTGTTAAAATGAAATTTTTAAGCATCAGCGGACCACGGGTGGATATCGACCGTGTCTGCGACAAATATTTGTCAAAATATGAGATGCAGCTTGAAAATGCAGTGGCGGAGTTAAAGACTACAGATAATCTCCAGCCTTTTGTGGAAGTGAATCCATACAGGGAGCCGCTGGCAAAAGCAGAGCAGTTTACAGCTTTGCTCAAGGATACGAAGGCTCATGCAGATGTGATCATGACGCAGGAGGAGATGATGAGCCTGATCCGTGATATCAACCATGAATATCTGGATCTTCAGGAGAAAAAGGAACTCTTAAAAAAGAAACTGGATGACCTGAAAGAAAAGCTGAATGTGCTGGAGCCATTCTGTCCGCTTGAGATAGATCTGCATAAGGTGGCACATTACCGTTATATGAAGGCGCGCTTCGGCCGTATTGCCGTGGAGTATTACAGAAGGCTTGAGAAGTATCTGTTTGAAGATCTTAACGCGGTATTTATAGAAGGGGCACGAAATGAAAATTATGTGTACGGCGGATATTTTGTCTCTAATCCGGAGGTCAGTAAGGTTGATTCTGTGTTCAATTCCCTGCATTTTGAACGGATCGCGCTGCCGACACAATATATCGGGACACCGGCGGAATCCTGTGAGGATCTCAGAAAGGATATTGAAAATACACAGGCAGAAATAGAAAATATTGATAAAGAAACCGCAGGCCTTATGGATAAAAACGCATCCAGGCTCCTGGGAGCACGGAAGCGTCTGGAAGAGCTGTCCAATATTTTTGACGTGAGGAAGTTGGCGGCGAGGATTGAAGAAGGAGACAACAAGGAGGATTATTATATCCTGTGCGGATGGATGGGCGAGGAAGACGTCCAGAAGTTCCTTGACGAGACGAAAGATGATAACCGGGTCTTTATTGTAGTAGAAGAAAACCGGGAAAAGTTTTTCGGGGAGCCGCCGACGCAGCTTAAGAATCCAAGATTCTTTAAGCCGTTTGAAATGTTTATCCGGATGTATGGACTTCCGTCCACCAATGAATTGGATCCCACGGTGTTTGTGGCGGTGACGTATACCTTTATCTTCGGGGCGATGTTCGGGGATGTGGGGCAGGGATTCTGCCTGTTTGCGTTAGGAGGGATCCTGTATCTGACAAAAAAGATGAATCTTGCAGGGATCATATCTATAGCGGGGATATTTTCCATGTTTTTCGGATTTATGTTCGGAAGTGTTTTTGGCTTCGAGGATGTACTTCCGGCGCTGTGGCTGAGGCCCGCGGTGGCCATGACCAATCTGCCGTTTATCGGTCAGCTTAATACGGTATTTATTGTAGCCGTTGCATTTGGTATGGGACTGAATATCCTGGTTATGCTGTTCCAGATCGCGAACGCTGTGAAGATGAAAGATCTGGAGAATCTGTGGTTTTCTCATAACGGAGTGGCCGGCCTGGTATTTTACGGTTTTCTCGTATTGACGGTGGTTCTTTATATGACGGGCCATAAAGTTCCGGGAAATACGCTGATGGCGATATTCCTTGGGATCCCGATTCTGATGTTTGTATTTAAGGAGCCTCTGGGCAATCTGGTACAGCACAATCATAAGAAAATTGAGGGCGGCAAGGGCATGTTTCTTGTACAGGGCTTCTTTGAACTGTTTGAGACGATGCTGAGTTATTTTTCCAATACGCTGTCCTATGTCCGGATCGGGGCATTCGCAGTCAGTCATGCGGCGATGATGGAGGTAGTGCTGATGCTCTCGGGGGCAGAGAGCGGAACACCCAATTGGCTCGGCGTAATTGCGGGAAATATTTTTGTCTGCCTGCTTGAAGGCCTGGTTGTGGGAATTCAGGTATTAAGGCTTGAATATTATGAATTATTCAGCCGGTTCTATAAAGGAAGCGGAAGAGAGTTCAAGCCATTTAATCATCATACAAAAGAACATTAATGACCCAAATATAAGGAGGATATGAATCATGACATTAACAGTGAAATTATTACTTATTGCAACGCTGGTACTCAGTATTATTATTCCGTTCGGATATTATCTTCTGGGCGAGAAGTCCAGAAAGCGCTATAAAAGGGCTGTGGGAGCCAATACATTTTTCTTCTTCGGGGCAATGGTGATCGCAGGAATTATGATGTTCGGCGGAGACACCGTACATGCTGCAGAGGCTGCGGGCCAGGCTGCCTCCGGCGCTACCGGATTTGGATATCTTGCTGCCGCACTTTCAACCGGTTTATCTTGTGTGGGCGGCGGTATTGCCGTAGCAAGTGCTGCAAGCGCTGCACTTGGTGCGATCAGCGAGGATTCCAGTGCACTTGGAAAGTCACTGATCTTCGTAGGTCTTGCGGAAGGTGTGTGTCTCTATGGACTTATCATCTCCTTCATGATCCTGGGTAAATTGTAATATGAAGATGTATCTGATCAGTGATAATGTCGATACGCTGACAGGAATGCGGCTGGCAGGGATAGACGGAGTTGTGGTCCACGAAAGGGAGGAACTCCGTACTGCGATTGAGACTGCCATGGACGATAAGACGGTGGGGATTATCCTGCTTACCGAGAAGTTCGGGCGTGAGTTTCCGGATCTGATCGATGAGATCAAGCTGGAGCGTACCATGCCTCTTCTGATCGAGATTCCTGACAGGCACGGAACCGGACGTAAGAAAGACTTTATCACATCTTATGTAAATGAGGCAATCGGGTTGAAATTGTAGCTGCTGTTTTGCCGTATACTTATGAACTGTAAGAAAATATAGGAAGAAGGTGTCAGCCTTGACGTTAGAGGAAAGGATATTACATCTGCGTGTTGCGGTGATGGAGGAAGCCAGGGCGGAAGGAAACGCGATCATGAAGCAGCATGAGGATGCACTGCAGAATGTGTTTGAACAGCACAGAGCAGAGGGGAAGCGCCAGTCAGAGACCCGTATTAAGGCAGAGGGCGTCAGTGCACGCCAGCAGCTTAATATGGCTATGTCTAAGGCACAGCTTGAGTTAAAGCGTGAGATTGGAAAGATGCATAAGGATCTTAAGAAAAAGTTGTTCCATGAAGTAGAGCAGGTGCTTCAGGATTTTATGAAGACAGAGGAATACAGAGGACTTCTTGTGAAATATATTGAAAAAGCAGCTCAGTTTGCAGGCGGAGAGGAAATGACGATCTATATTAATCCGACAGACGCAGACATGAAAGAGTACCTGGAGGAGCATACAGGTATGCAGCTTACTGTAAGTAAGGAAGATTTTATCGGCGGTGTGCGCGCGGTGATCCATAAGCGCAACATCCTGGTTGACCATGCATATAAGGGGGCACTGGAAAGTGAATACCAGAAATTCTTGTTCAAGGGAGGTGCGGGAATTGGATAGTGTGAAGGTTGGGAAGATCTACGGTATCAATGGACCCGTTATCTATCTGAAAGGGAAGAACGGATTCAAGATGTCCGAGATGGTCTATGTAGGGAAGGAAAAGCTGGTGGGCGAAGTAATTTCCCTGGATAAGGACATGACTACCATCCAGGTGTACGAAGAAACATCCGGGCTGAGGCCGGGAGAAGAGGTTGTGGCATCCGGGGATGCAGTGTCTGTTGTACTGGCGCCCGGAATACTTGACAATATTTTTGACGGGATCGAGCGCCCGCTTGACAGAATCGCAGATAAAGGAGGGGCATTCATTACCCGGGGTGTCAGTGTGGATTCACTGGACCGCACCAGGCTCTGGGATACGCATATAACCGTCTGCCCGGGAGATATGATCCACGGCGGGACAATTATCGCAGAGGTTCCGGAGACACGGGCGATCGTTCATAAATGTATGGCTCCGCCGGATGTAGAAGGGGTTGTGGCTGCCGTGGCTGAGGACGGGCAGCATACCATTGATGATATATTAGTTACGGTGGAGCTTACGGACGGCGGAAAAAGAGAGCTTACAATGACGCAGAAATGGCCGATCCGTGTTCCCAGGCCGGTGCACAAAAGGTATCCGGCAAGCATCCCGCTTGTGACCGGGCAGAGGATCCTTGATACGATGTTTCCGATTGCAAAAGGAGGAACTGCATCGATTCCGGGGGGATTCGGTACAGGAAAGACAATGACCCAGCATCAGATCGCCAAGTGGTCGGATGCGGATATTATTATCTATATCGGATGCGGAGAGCGCGGAAATGAGATGACGCAGGTTCTGGAGGAATTTTCGGAGCTGGTAGATCCGAAGTCCGGCAATCCTTTGATGGACAGGACTACCTTGATCGCAAATACGTCCAATATGCCGGTGGCGGCCCGTGAGGCGTCTATCTATACCGGCCTTACGCTGGCAGAATACTACCGTGACATGGGCTATGATGTGGCTATTATGGCGGATTCCACGTCCAGATGGGCAGAGGCGCTTCGTGAGCTTTCAGGTCGTCTGGAGGAAATGCCTGCCGAGGAAGGGTTCCCGGCATATCTGGCTTCCCGTCTGTCGGCGTTTTATGAGCGCGCGGGTATGATGCAGACGCTCAACGGGGCGACGGGATCGGTATCTATCATCGGAGCTGTGTCTCCGCAGGGAGGAGATTTCTCCGAGCCTGTGACGCAGAATACGAAGCGTTTTGTCAGATGCTTCTGGGGCCTGGATAAATCATTGGCGTATTCTCGGCATTTTCCTGCTATCCACTGGCTCACCAGCTACAGTGAGTATCTGAGCGATCTGAGCGGATGGTATTCAGACAATGTATCACCGAAGTTTGTGGATTACAGGAACCGGCTGATGGCCCTTCTTAACCAGGAGAGCAGTCTGATGGAGATTGTAAAGCTGATCGGCGGGGATGTGCTTCCCGATGACCAGAAGCTTGTGCTGGAGATCGCGAAAGTCATCCGCCTGGGCTTTTTGCAGCAGAATGCATTTCATAAGGATGATACGTGTGTGTCCATGGAAAAGCAGTTTAAGATGATGGATGTGATCCTGTATCTGTATAAAACAAGCAGAAAGCTGGTAGCTATGGGTATGCCGATGTCGGTCCTCAAGGCAGAGGGCATCTTTGAAAAGGTAATCGCTGTCAAATATGACGTGCCCAATGACAATCTTCAGCTATTAGATCTGTATAAACGTGATATTGATGATTTTTATAATAAAGTAATTGAGAAAAATGCTTAAGGGAGGAACCGGTTATGGCAATTGAATATCTTGGACTAAGTAGTATTAACGGACCTCTTGTTGTACTGGAAGGGGTACAGGATGCGTTTTTTGATGAGATCGTTGAGTTTGTGGTTGACGGAAATACCCGGAAAATGGGCCGTATCGTAGAGCTGAATGAGGATAAGGCAATCATTCAGGTATTTGAAGGGACGGAAAATATGTCTCTTGTAAATACGCACACAAAGCTTACCGGTCATCCGATGGAGGTTGCCGTGTCCCCGGATATGCTGGGGCGTACGTTCAACGGGATCGGGGAACCCATTGACGGACTGGGCCCGATCACGTCCCTGGATCACAGGGATATTAACGGGCTTCCTCTGAACCCGGTGAAAAGAGAATATCCGAGAAACTATATCCGCACCGGAATATCCGCGATTGACGGGCTTACCACTTTGATCCGCGGCCAGAAGCTGCCGATCTTTTCCGGGAACGGACTTCCCCATGATCAGCTTGCAGCGCAGATTGTAAAGCAGGCGTCTCTGGGAGATGATGCAGAAGGTGAATTTGCAGTAGTGTTCGGCGCAATGGGAGTAAAGCATGATGTGGCGGAATTTTTCCGCAAGACCTTCGAGGAGAGCGGCGTATCGGATCATGTGTGCATGTTCCTGAACCTGGCAAATGATCCGGTAGTAGAGCGTCTGATCACTCCGAAGGTTGCCCTTACAGTCGCAGAGTATCTGGCGTTTGAGTGCAACATGCATATTCTTGTAATCCTCACGGATATGACATCCTTTGCAGAGGCTATGCGTGAGGTGTCATCTTCGAGGGGAGAGATTCCTTCAAGAAAGGGGTATCCCGGATATCTGTACAGTGAACTTGCCACGATTTATGAGCGCGCGGGTATCGTGGAGGAATCCACAGGTTCTGTAACGCAGCTTCCGATCCTTACGATGCCCAACGACGATATCACCCATCCGATCCCGGATCTTACCGGATATATTACGGAGGGACAGATCGTACTGGAAAGGAGCCTGCATGGGCAGGCTATATATCCGCCGATCAGTATCCTGCCGTCGCTGTCGCGTCTTATGAAGGACGGTATCGGCGCCGGTTATACAAGGGAGGATCATCAGGATCTGGCCAATCAGCTGTTTTCAGCCTATGCCAAGGTAGGCGAGGCAAGGAACTTAGCTTCCGTGATCGGTGAGGATGAGCTGTCTCCCATTGACAAGAAATATCTGAAATTCGGAGAAGAGTTCGAGAAGCACTATGTAGGCCAGGGGCCGACGGAGAACCGTACCATCCTGGACACTCTGGATCTTGGCTGGAAGCTGCTTGGCCTTTTGCCGAAGGAAGAACTGGATCGTATAGATACGAAATTGATAGATCGATACTATTCACAGGAAGAAGAGTAATCACGGAAGTATGGGCAGCGGGTCCCCCAACCCGGCTGTCCGTATTTCTATAACCTCGGCACAGGGCCGAGGGACGAACAGGAAGGAGGGAACTGTATGGATCCGAGAGAATTCCCCACAAAAGGAAATCTGATGCTCGCGAAGAATTCGCTGTCACTGGCACATCAGGGCTATGACCTGATGGATAAGAAGCGGAATATTCTTCTGAAAGAGCTTATGACTTTGATTGATGAGGCCAAAGATATACAGGAACAGATTGACACGACATTTACCAAGGCGTATGCGTGCCTCCAGCGTGCCAATATTGAACACGGTATCAGTAAGGTTCAGGAGCTGGCATTTACAGTTCCGATCGAGGAATCCGTCCGTATTCAGACAAGGAGTATTATGGGGACGGAGATCCCGCATGTGAAATATGATGATAAACAGAATAATCTTACGTATTCCTTCGGAACCACACATGAATCCATTGATATTGTACGTGAGGCCTTCCGGGAAGTGAAGGAACTGACGCTCAAGCTGTCAGAGGTGGAAAATTCGGCTTACCGTCTGGCGGCAAATATTAAGAAGACCCAGAAGAGGGCCAATGCACTTAAAAATATCACGATTCCGATGTATAGTAATCTGGTATATACGATTAACAATGCACTGGAGGAGAAAGAGCGGGAGGAATTTACAAGACTGAAAGTCATTAAAAGGATGCAGTCCTGAGGAGCCGGGCAGTCTATCAGGCCGGCGGAAAGAAAAGCGGCAGATCCGGCGGAAAGCATGTAAAGGAAAAGAAGCACAGAGCCGTAATGATCCACAGAGAGAATACAATGTTTTGCGGCGGAGGCTGAAGCCCGGACCTGCGGAGCCTGGAAGCCAGGTAAAAGGAAAAAAGTACGCTGATAAGGAAGATCAGAAGATCTGCAGCTAAAAAATTTGTGCCTAATATACCTGTATAAGTATAAAAGAGCACGATTACAGAAAAAAGCCCGCCTGTTACAGCTAAAAAACTGTAATAAAAGAAGGAGAGCGCCTCAGCCCGTGACTTTATAAACAGGATAACTGAGATGAAAAGAAACGGAAAGAATAAAAGCTTCAGGTGCTCCCAGACAGATTCGTTGACCGGGCAGAAGAGCGCAATGACAGCAGCTTGTCCGGACCACTCATAAAGGAAATGGTTCAGGCTTCCGAGTAATAATACCGCTATTATATAGGGCCTGTCCTTTTTGTTTATATATAGTGAAAGCTTTGATGATACAGCCATTACAAAATCCTCCGTTACTTTGTCAGATAAAAATCCTCCCGGTCTGCCGGGGATAAATTACGGGACACCTGTATAAAATATATGAATAGAAGAATAAAAATATGAAAGAAATATAAAAATAAATAAAAAAATACTTGCATTTTTAAAAAGTATATTATATAATAGTCATTGCGTTACAGATAATGTGACATAAAAAACAAAGATGCGCGATTAGCTCAGCTGGCAGAGCACCTGACTCTTAATCAGGGTGTCCAGGGTTCGAACCCCTGATCGCGCAGTAAGAGTGTCGGGTTTGCTTTTAGATAAGCGGGTTCGGCGCTTTTTTTGTATCTTTACGGTATAATAGAAGCAGATAACGGATGTTTTCTCTAAAGGTATGTGATTTTATGAAAAATTCTCAAAAATGTACCTGTTGTGATATCAGTTTAATCTATCAAATCTGGTATGGTGAATTTTCATATAGTAATTTCAGAATTTTTCAATATAATAGATTATACATAGGGTAGCAAATGGATTAACATCATAAATAGATGCGTCGGTATTGAAAAATCCGTTGCATTTTCGGTAGATTTTGCTATACTATGAATAGAAGTAAATGTTTGCCGTTTGTTATGTGACGGGGTATAAGAAGCATAATGCGTAATTTTGCCACTTGCCGATGGTGTGGGGTATAAATAATTCGGTGCGTAAATAATTGCCACTTGCTATACAGGTGGGATAAAAGTAGTATAGTTCGTCAATGAATCCCCATCAGTTTCTGGTGGGGATTTTGCATAGGGAGAAAGCATGGAAGTAACACAGGGATATTCTTATCATATCAAAGATGAGTTTTTTGATATGATACAAGATAAATACTTGATGAGTAATAAAGAAAATGGAAGTTATCGTCCTCATTTTTTGACAATTCAGGATAATAAGAATAAAGAATTGTACTGGATGATTCCGATTAGTTCACAGGTAGATAAGTATAAAGTTATTATTGATAAGAAAATAAAACGATATGGGAAATGCAATACTATCATTATAGGGACATTTGCTGGAAAAGATAATGCTTTTCTGATGCAAAATGCCTTTCCGATATTAAAGAAATACTTTGACCATGTACATACTGTTGAGGGCAAGCCAGTCGTTATACATAGTAAATTGAATAGGGAACTGACAGTTAATTTGCGAGAGATTCTTGCTATGTATAGACGGGGGATTCGTTTGATATTTCCTGATATTGAGTATATACAAAGAAAAATGGAAAATGAGTTAAAAAATAAGAACTATGAGTAGCAGAGTGACTAAAAATATTGTACAAAAAAACCGTCCGCAGCAGATACTGAAACAAAAGCAATGTTATATCTATTAAAAGGTTGCAAGAAATTTAAAAACTTTCTCTTCCCATTCCTGCTATTTTGGTGTATGATAGTAATCGCACTACATATTGTGTGAGAAAAAACCAAAATTCTATATTTGGTAGAAATGAAGAGGTGGAGAATATGGGAATTCAAGTGAAGAATAAGGTGATCAAGAGAAACGGAGAAGAAGTAAACTTCCATTTGGAGAAAATTATAAATGCGATCAAGGCGGCCAATCATGAGATTGACCGGATTTATCAGATGAATGAATACCAGATTATTGCCATTGCGGAGAAGATTGCAAAGAAGGTGGAGGAATCCACGCACGCAGTTAATGTGGAGGATATCCAGGATATGGTGGAGAAGGGTATCATGGAGATGCGTGGTTACGAGGTGGCGCAGAAATATGTACGCTATCGCTACAAAAGAGAGATGAGCCGCAAATCCAATACGACGGATAACGGTATACTGGCTCTGATCGAGCATTTGAATGAAGAAGTCAATCAGGAGAATTCCAATAAAAATCCGGTCATCAATTCTACACAGAGGGATTATATGGCCGGAGAAGTAAGTAAGGATCTGTCCAGGCGTATCCTGCTTCCGGAAGAGATCGTACATGCACATGAAGACGGGATCATCCATTTCCATGATTCCGATTACTTTGCACAGAAAGAGCATAACTGTGATCTGATCAATCTGGAGGATATGCTCCAGAACGGGACGGTGATCAGTGAAACACTGATTGAGAAGCCCCACAGCTTTTTTACTGCATGTAATGTAACAACTCAGATCGTGGCCCAGGTGGCAAGCAACCAGTATGGCGGGCAGTCATTTTCACTGGCGCATCTGGCTCCGTTTGTAGACATCAGCCGCCAGAAGATCAGGAAGGCGGTTGTAGAAGAGCGTCAGGAGTGCGGGGAAAGCATGGACGAGGAGATTATCACAAGGGTGACGGAACGCAGGTTGCGCGAGGAGATCAAGAGCGGTATCCAGACGATTCAGTACCAGTTGATCACGCTTATGACCTGCAACGGCCAGGCTCCGTTTGTTACCATGTTTATGTATCTGGACGAAGTGCCGGAGGGGAGGACACGGGACGATCTTGCCATTATTATAGAAGAAGTCCTGATCCAGAGAATGCAGGGTGTGAAGAATGAAAAAGGGGTGTGGATCACACCGGCATTTCCGAAGCTGATCTATGTACTGGATGAGGATAATATCACTGAAAAATCCGAATACTGGTATCTCACGCATCTGGCGGCAAAATGTACGGCAAAGCGTATGGTGCCGGATTATATTTCTGCGAAGATCATGAAAGAACTGAAGCAGGGGGAGGTGTATACCTGCATGGGCTGCAGGTCCTTCCTGACCGTAGAGGATTCTCAGAAAAATGCAGACGGAAGCCATAAGTTTTACGGAAGATTCAATCAGGGTGTCGTAACGATCAATCTGGTGGATGTGGCCTGCTCTTCAGAAGGAGATATGCACAGGTTCTGGACGATCCTGGATGAGCGTCTGGAACTCTGCCACCGTGCGCTCAGATGCAGGCATGAAAGACTTCTCGGAACGGTATCTGATGTGGCGCCCATTCTGTGGCAGTACGGCGCTCTGGCGCGCCTTGAGAAGGGAGAAAAGATTGATAAGCTGCTGTATAACGGGTATTCTACGATTTCTTTGGGGTATGCAGGGCTGTATGAGATGTGTGTGCGGATGATGGGCAGATCCCACACGGATCCTGAGGCCGGTAAATTTGCGCTGAAGGTCATGCAGCGGCTCAATGACAAATGTGCGGAGTGGAAGGCAGCGGAAAATATCAGTTATTCTGTGTACGGAACCCCTATGGAGTCCACGACCTATAAGTTTGCCAAATGCTTACAGAAGAGGTTCGGCATTATTGAAGGGGTGACAGATAAAAATTATATTACGAACAGTTATCACGTACATGTATCAGAGAAGATCAATGCCTTTGATAAATTAAAATTTGAGGCGGAATTTCAGAAATTATCTCCGGGCGGGGCGATCAGTTATATTGAGGTTCCTAATATGCAGGATAATATTCCGGCCGTACTTTCTGTTATGCAGTTTATCTATGATAATATTATGTATGCAGAGCTTAATACGAAAAGTGATTTTTGCGAGGGCTGCGGCTACAGCGGAGAGATTCTGATCAAAGAGGATGAATCAGGAAAGCTGGTCTGGGAGTGCCCGAATTGCGGAAGCAGAGATCAGGAGAAAATGTCTGTGGCGAGAAGGACGTGCGGATATATCGGGACGCAGTTCTGGAACCAGGGACGGACACAGGAGATTAAGGACAGGGTGCTTCATCTGTAGGAAAGAATGTGTGTTTATGAATTATGCAAATATAAAAGAGTATGATATTGCGGACGGGCCGGGAGTGCGGGTGAGTCTGTTTGTATCGGGATGCAGGCATCACTGCAGGGGATGCTTTAATCCCGAGACCTGGGACTTTGCTTATGGAAAGCCCTACACAAAAGAGGTGGAGGAAAGGATCATAGAGCTTCTTAAGCCTTCGTATATCCAGGGGTTCACGCTTCTCGGCGGGGAGCCCTTTGAGCCGGAGAATCAGGCGGTGCTGGCGGGACTTTTGAGAAGGATTAAGCGCTGCTGTCCCCAAAAAGATATCTGGTGCTACACGGGCTACCTGTACGATGTGGATCTTAAGGAAGGCGGCAGAGTGTACACAGAGGCTACGGAGGACATGCTCTCCTGCATTGATGTCCTGGTGGACGGTGAATTTATTCAGGAAGAAAAAGATATTACGCTTCCCTTTCGCGGAAGCAGGAACCAACGGATTTTGGAACTCAGCAAACAAAAGAACATACGGGAGGGTGCATATGAATCCAGTAAGTGAGAAACTATCAAAATGTTATGAGTCTGTCAGGAAAAAGATTCCGTTCAAACCGCAGGTAGCTCTGGTGCTGGGCTCCGGCCTGGGGGATTACGGTGAAGAGATCCGGATTGAATCCGTGCTGGAATACAAGGAGATCGAAGGGTTCCCGGTTTCCACGGTTCAGGGACATAAAGGAAGATTTTTGTTCGGATATGTTGAGAATGTGCCGGTAGTGATCATGCAGGGAAGGGTGCATTATTACGAAGGCTACGCGATGACAGATGTGGTTCTTCCCATCCGTCTGATGAAATTAATGGGGGCCGAGGTTTTGTTCCTGACCAATGCAGCCGGAGGAGTGAATTATGATTTCGGAGCCGGAGATTTTATGCTGATCAGAGATCAGATTGCAAGCTTTGTTCCGTCTCCGCTGATCGGCGCCAATCTTGAAGACCTGGGGCCGAGGTTCTGTGATATGTCAGAGGTCTATGATGAAGAGCTTCGGGATATTATCAGGCAGGCGGCAAAGGATCTTGAGATCCCTCTTAAGGAGGGAGTATATGTGCAGCTTGCCGGCCCGAACTTTGAGACGCCCGCCGAGGTGAAAATGTGCCGGATACTGGGAGGAGATGCCGTGGGGATGAGTACGGCATGCGAAGGGATCGCAGCGAACCATATGGGAATGAAGATCTGTGGTATTTCCTGTATCTCTAATCTGGCCTGCGGCATGACGGACGAGCCTCTGAGCCATAAGGAGGTTCAGGAGACTGCCGACCGGGTAGCTCCGTTATTCAAAAAGCTGATCACGGCATCGGTGACACGGATCGCTGAACATCTGGAGTTGTAGCGCCCCTCACAGAGCTCCCTGTGTATTAGTGTATAAAAGGCATGTTGACGTGCAATGTCCGTTTTGTTAAAATATAGAAGGAAAAATAAAGGTTTATCAAGAAACATATAAGTTTACAGATAAGCACATCAGATAAAACCTGCGAGGGGTATATTTTAATTGAACAAGGAGGACGTGCAGAATGGATTTGACATTTGGTGAACAGGTCAAAATTATCTTGAGCAGAAAAGGGATGACAATTAAAGAACTTGCAGAGATTATTGAAGAGCGTACCGGTAAGAAAATGTCGCGTCAGAACCTGACACAGAGGCTCGGACGGGATAATTTTCAGGAGCAGGATATGCGTATGATCGCAGGCATCCTGGGCTGTCCTTTTTATCTGAGTATTTTGGGCGAGGACATTCCGGCGGAGGCTGAGGCCGGCCAGAGCGAAGGGCAGATGTATATGGAAGACAATCCGGAGCAGGAGCAGGGTGAGGATGATTATGGTTATTCTGTACCTGAGGACAGGCCTGTTTTCGAGCGGGAGATCACGGTCGGTGAGGTTGTGGATATCCAGAGAGAGCTTGTGGATACCGGGCTTGCGGGCAATACCTCGATGGAAGAGATTTTAAAAGAGGTGGATGCGTTGGAACGAGAGAATAAGAAAAAGCAGCAAAAAAAAGAACACCGCGCCGTGTTCGGGGATGCAGAGAAAAAACTATATGGATGGAAGGCGTATCTGCAGCGTAAACTCAAAAATGCGGAAGGCTTTGTGAAGGAAGCGGCGTCTCATGCGGCCGGGGCCGGCAAAGAAAACGTCCCGGCAGTGAAGCGGGAAGAGCCGGTAACGGAGGCTTTGAGTCCTGCGCCGAAGGAAAAGAAAGATCCGTACGAGGACGAGGCAATGGCAATCATGCGGGAAGCGGCGAGGCAGGCGGAGGAAGAGCCGGAGGATATAGCTGTTGGAGATGTGAATCCGTATACGGGGCATGAATATTTGTCCAATACTGTACGTATGCACCCGGAACGCATCGGTTATGTACAGGTATATGACCGTGGAGAACACAAATGGACAGATATGACCCAGTGGGCGTTCCTGGGATATCAGGACCGTAAGAAGGCTCTTCTCGGAAAGGACTATGAACCTCCGATCTATCTGGATTAAAGAAAGTGAAAGAATATATGGTTTGGGAGCAGTTATTGTCTACGAAACGAAGCAGAGGGGCTTCACATAAAAATAAATATACGCGGAGTACAGATCTGCGCAGTGAGTTTGAGAAGGATTATCACAGGATCATCGGAAGTGCATCTTTCAGGCGCCTTCAGGATAAGACGCAGGTCTTTCCTCTTGATAAAAGTGACTTTATCCGGACAAGGCTGACACATTCGCTGGAGGTGTCGTCGTTTGCCAAATCCCTCGGACAGAATATCGGAGAGAATATTCTGGCTTATAAAAGAGATCCGAGTTTTACCCCGAAGATGAAGGAGGATATATGCAGTATCCTGCAGTGTGCAGGGCTGATTCATGATATCGGGAATCCCCCTTTCGGACATTTCGGAGAAGCGGCTATCAGAGAATGGTTTGCCAGAAGCCTTCCGGTGCTTCAGTATCACGGAGAGCCGGTCGCTCAGGTTCTTTCAGAGCAGATGCGGGAGGATTTTTATCATTTTGAAGGGAATGCACAGGCGCTGCGTCTGGTGAGCAAACTGCATTTTCTGGTGGATGAAAATGGAATGAATCTTACATATGCGTTGTTAAATACGATTGTAAAATATCCGGTTGCATCGAATCAGATCAACAAAAAATCCGGCAATATCAAAGACAAGAAAATGGGATTTTATCTTGCCGATGAGGAGATCTTCAGAGAGATACAGAAGGAGACCGGAACGAACGGCAGGAGGCATCCTCTTACGTTTATTCTGGAGGCGGCGGACGATATCGCCTATAAGACTGCCGATATTGAGGATGCATATGTGAAAGGCTTTGTCAGTTATCCGGCGCTTCTGGAAGAGCTGGTTGAACTGCAGGGGCTGTACGGGCAGGAGGATGCCCCGTCCTTTCAGCCGGTGAAGGTGCTGGAGGATATGTATTTGCGGGGAAAGGATAAGCATGTGAAGGATCCGGGGGAATACGCCGTGAAAAACTGGCTCATCCGCGTACAGGGATTTCTTATTAATTGTGCCACCTACGGATTTACTTCTAATTATGCGGCTATTATGGAAGGGGAGTACCCGCACGACCTGTTCCATCATACATTTGCCGAAAAATTGATGGATCTTCTCGGGGATCTGGCATTCCGCAAGGTGTTTACTTCGGATGCCATTTACCGGATGGAAGTGGCTGAGGCGGCTATGATTGATTTTCTGATGGATAAGTTTGTATCGGCGATTCTTAAATACGACGATAAAGAACAGCGGCTGGGGACCATCGATACCAGGATGGTGTCTTTTATCTCCAGTAATTATAAAAATGCATATCATTTCCATGCAAGAGGAAAGTCAGATAAGTATAAGCTGTATCTGCGGCTTTTGCTTGTGACAGATTATATCTGCGGAATGACAGACAGTTATGCAAAGCGTTTGTATCAGGAATTGAACGCAATTGTGTAATGCAGGTATTTTTTTTACAGAGGACGAATAGATTGTGATAAATGTATCTGATTGGATGTGGTGGTTTGAAACGATTTATTCGTTATCTGTATGAGTATGAACAGGGGAGAAGAACGCGGAATGTAGGATTTGTAAAGGTAGAGCAGGATGAGCAGGAATGTGTGGTGCATGTGCATGGGAAGGGTCTGCGTATGGGCGGACAGAGAAAGCTTGGGCTCTATCTTTTCTATGAGAGCGGGGGAGGATGTACAGGAGTCTGGCAGGGAGAGATTGACAATATCAACCCGGCGGTAAACTATCGGCTCCATTACACGAGAGAGGACGTCGGGAACCCTGAGAACTTCGGGCGGATCAATGGTGTGATCATGAGCAATGGAGACGGACGCAAGTATGCGTCAGTCTGGAATGATATGCCGGTAGATGTGGATCATATGCAGGTGTGGACAGAAGAGCAGGATGCAGCAGGGCGGGAGGACGGGCAGGTTGTTGTGCCCCGGGTCCGTCAGGAGCCTGCGGAGGAGATCGTGCCGGAGCCGGAACCGGGAATGCCGGAGGAGATGAAACCGAAAGAAATGCCGGAAGAAGGGCCGGGCATACCGGAGACAGAGCCGGGGATGGGGCCGGAAGAAGAGCCGGGAATGCCGGAAGAGATGAGGACGGCGGAGAAGGAACCGTCCATGTGCCCGGCAGCCGAACAGGAAGAAATGTTCGGTGAGAACCAGGAAATAAGTGCTCCAAAGCCTGTGCGTGTTCAGGAGGCCGGGAGAAAGTCAGGCGGGTGGAGAGTTACGAAGATTCAGCGCAAGGAGCTTGCAAAGCTCCCGAGATGTGAGTGGAGGCTGGCCAATAATCATTTTCTTCTGCATGGATATTATAATTACAGACACCTGGTATTTATAGAGAATGAACGGGTCATGTATCTGGGAGTTCCGGGAATCTACCATGAGAAAGAAGCAGAAGCGGCGGGTTCGTGGGGTTTTCCTGATTTTGTACCTGTGAAGGAGCTGGAGATTGCGCTGAATTCCGAGGAATGTGAGGATGAAGAGCAGTTTGGGTACTGGTGCAGGCAGGTAAGGCATCCCTTTTGTTAACAGGTCAGGCAGGAACAGAACAGCCATTGTTCTGTAAATGATGGAGTTATTTATGTTGAATACGGATGAAAAATATATGAAAGAGGCAGTCCGGCAGGCGAAAAAAGCTTATGCGATCGGTGAGGCGCCCATCGGATGTGTGATTGTACATGAGGATAAGATTATCGCAAGAGGCTATAACCGCAGGACGATCGATAAGAATACATTAGCGCACGCAGAGCTTGCTGCAATAAAAAAAGCCAGCAGAAAGCTGGGGGACTGGCGTCTGGAAGGGTGTACCATGTATGTGACACTGGAGCCCTGCCAGATGTGTTCCGGTGCGATCATACAGTCAAGGATGGACCGGGTGGTGATCGGGTGTATGAATCCGAAAGCAGGCTGTGCAGGTTCTGTGTTAAACCTTCTCCAGATGCCGGAATTTAATCACCAGGCGGAGCTTGCCACAGGTGTTCTGGAAGAAGAATGCAGTCAGCTGATGAAATCATTTTTTAAAGAACTGAGGGAGCGCAAGAAGACAGCGGATAAGAAATAAAAAATGTGCATTGCGCTTCGAACATATACTCACAGACGTTACCTTGACAGTTAACTCAGACCAGGCGCCCTCACGGCACCCGGAAGATTCTGCTTAGTGCTGCTTCGTTCCCGACCTGACACGGTTCACAGATTTCCGTCGCGTAAGACCCGGTCATCAACGCCACTTTTCAAGGGCAGCTCTGCAAGTCTGTGCCCTCCGCGCAATATCACCCCTGCTATAGCGGATTGCAGGTTCAAGGTACCGCTAACACCCCGGCTGCACAATTCAATATTTTAGCGTGCTTTCCCGGAAATGTCAATGGAGGAAATGATGAAGATTTTGCTGGCTGCCGTTAATGCTAAATATATACATTCCAATTATGCTGTTTATTGTCTGAGGTCATATGCCGAAACATATATAGAGGGAGACATGCCGGAGATTGAGATTGCAGAATACACGGTAAACCAGCAGACGGATGATATCTTGAGGGATATCTACGAGCGGAAACCGGATATTCTGTGCTTTTCCTGTTATATATGGAATCTTGGGGCAGAAGAACGGCTGGCAGACGAGATCTGTAAGATCAGAAAGGACATGCCGGTGTGGATGGGAGGACCGGAGGTGTCTTACGACCCGGAGGATGTTCTGGCAAGGCTTCCCTTTGTGAAAGGGATCATGAAAGGGGAAGGAGAAGCTACGTTCCTGGAGCTTTGCCGTGCCTATACAGATCACCGTACATTGGATGAGGATCTGGCAAAGGTGGCGGGGATCACTTTTCGGAGTGAAGACGGCAGAATATTGTCAAATCCCTGGAGAGACCCGGTGGATCTGAGCCGAGTGCCGTTCGTGTACCGGAATATGGAAATATTTGCACACCGGATCCTGTATTATGAGACAAGCCGCGGCTGCCCGTTTTCCTGCAGCTATTGTCTTTCTTCCATACATCATCAGACAGAAGCCGGCCGGTCCTGTCATGGACAGGAATTACAGGATGCACGAAAAGAACCGCATAAGCGGATCCGGTTCAGGGATCTGGAACTGGTGAAAAATGAGCTTCAATTTTTCCTGGACAAGAAAGTGGAGCAGGTAAAGTTTGTGGATCGGACCTTCAACTGCAGTCATGGACATGCATTTGCAATATGGAACTATATTGCGGAGCATGACAATGGCGTGACGAATTTTCATTTTGAAGTTTCTGCCGATCTGTTCCGTGAGGAGGAACTTCGCCTGATCGAGCGTATGCGTCCGGGGCTGATACAATTAGAGATTGGCGTGCAGTCCACGAATCCGGATACGATCCGGGAGATCCGCAGAACCATGGATATTGACAAGGTCAGAGCTTCTGTACTGCGGATCGGGAGAATGGGAAATGTACATCAGCACCTGGATCTGATCGCAGGACTTCCATTTGAGGATCTGGGAAGTTTTGCCCGGTCATTTGACGAGGTATACTGTATGAAGCCTCATCAGCTTCAGCTCGGGTTTTTGAAAGTGCTGAAGGGATCTTATATGGAGCAGCAGAAGGAGAATTACCATCTGATATATAAAAGTACCCCTCCCTATGAAGTGCTGTCCACAAGATGGCTTTCTTATGACAATATCCTGTGCCTGAAGGGTGTTGAGGAGATGGTGGAGGTCTATTACAACAGCGGGCAGTTTGAGCATACAATGGAGGCCGTTTTATCAGAGTATGATTCTGCTTTTGCCATGTATGAGGAACTTTGGGAGTTCTACAGGGAGCACTGCCTGCACAAGATACAGCACAAGAGGAGCGCCAGATATGATATTTTGTTTGATTTTGTGCAGGAGAGATGGCCTGAGAGAACAGAATATTACAGAGAGCTTCTCATCTATGATTACTATCTTCGTGAAAATGCCAGGACGCGCCCGGCGTTTGCAGGAGAGGAGCGTGCAGATAAAGAGAGTATCCGCAGATTTTATGAGAGGGAAGAGAAGGAGCGCAGGTATCTGCCGGGATATGAGAAGTATGATAAAAATCAGATGCGGAAGATGACACATCTGGAAGTATTTAAACAACTTGAGAAAACAGTCCTTTTTGATTATATGATGAGAAATCCGCTGACTCAGGAGGCGCGGACCGAGGTCGTTGAGCTTGAATTTTGACTGTAACAGTTCAGCCATAGCCAGTATAACATGTGAATCATGCTTGCATGAATGAACATGTTATACTGACTATGAGCGGAGCGCCTGATTATGAGCAAAAAGAGTTGCAAAGCAACGAAAAGCACGTAAGTGCGGTTTTGCGAATGGCGTAGGCTGAACTGTTACCTTTGACTTGTATTTTTGGAGATAGGTTTATTGCAAAAGGGCGGCAAAGAGTATAGAATAAAGGATATTGTGAAAAGAAGGTAAGGAAATGAATTTTAATGATAAAAGAGTGAGAAGAATCATTGCAGTTGTCATAATGGTTATTATAGTAGCAATGGTTGCGACGACCGTAATACCTGCTATGATGGGATAAATGGCATGAAGGGGAACGACGGAGGAAATGAAAGAAAGAAGAAATAACAAAAAGACCAGGAGAGCTGCTCAGAGGCGAAGAAGACGCAGAAGGCTTCTTTTTTGCTTTGTTTTGCTGTGCATACTTATCACATGGGGAATCTCACAGGCAGTATTTTACCGCTATGTGTCCCGGTATCCGGAGGATAAGATCTGCAAGAATGTATATATAGGTCCGGTGGACGTATCAGGCATGACAGAGGAAGAGGCTCTGGAAGCCCTGGACAGCCATCTTGCAGAGGACAGGAAGGTAAAAGCAGTGCTTCGTGTGGAGGGGCAGAGCGTTGAGGCTACCCTTGAGGAGCTGGGGGCCGGATTTGACAATGCCGGGAAGTCGGTGAAAAAGGCTGCGGACTATGGAAAAAAAGGAAGTCTTTTCAGCAGATACCGCAAGCTTAAGAAGCTGTCGGAACAGAAGATGGTCTTTGAGAAAAAGATAGCCCTGGATACGGAAACGGCGAAGGCAGTCCTGGAGGAGAAGGCAGTACCGCTTGCCAGGCATGCAGTGGATGCATCGCTTACGAGAAACAATGATGTCTTTGAGATCCAGCAGGAACAGGAGGGACATACGGTTGATGTAAAGAAGTCTGTCTCTGAGATTCAGGAATATCTTAACCAGGAGTGGGATCACAGCAACTTTAATATAGATCTGGTGCTGAAGAAGGAGCAGCCTTCGGTAAAGGCTGCGGACCTTGAGACGATCACTGATGAGCTGGGCAGATTTTCCACAGATGCGGGTCAGGGTGAACGGCGGAAGAACCTGGAAACAGGCTCCGGTCTGATAAACGGCACAGTGGTGATGCCGGGGGAAGAGGTATCAGCCCACGACCTGACGGCGCCTTATGATGAAGAGCATGGATATGTTAAGGCGGGGGCGTATGAGAACGGACAGGTGATAGAAAGCTATGGGGGCGGTATCTGTCAGGTGACGACGACGCTCTACAATGCATTATTGTTTGCAGAGGTGGAGATCACAAAGCGGTATCCCCATTCTATGCTTGTGTCTTACGTGGATCCGTCCAGAGATGCGGCCATTGCAGGGAATACGAAGGATCTGCGGTTCAAAAATAATTACGATACGCCGATCTATATAGCCGGGGAGATCGGAGAGGACAACAGGCTCCGGTTCATGATCTATGGAAAGGAAACCAGGCCGGAAGGACATGAAGTCGAGTATGAAAGTGAGACGACAGCGACCACGGAGTATGAAACAACATATAAAACGGATCCCGAGGCATCCCTTGGCTCTATGAATGCTACAGGGAGTCCGCATACGGGAAAGTCAGCCCGGCTCTGGAAGATCGTATATGAAAATGGCCAGGAAGTGAGCAGAGATGTCATCAATGAAAGCCATTACAATAAATCTGACCAGGTAATTAAGGTGGGGACGAAATCCGATAATCCGGAAGCTTCCAGGCTTGTAAAGGAGGCAGTGGCCACTCAAGATAAAGGGAAGATTAAGGCAGCGATTGCAGAGGCAAAGAGTTTATAATTTGGGAGAGCTTATGAGGTTAGAGACACAGTCAGGGGATATCGTAAGCAGGCAGGCACGGGCATATGGATATTCCAGACATATTGGAGAATATGCGGCGGCAGCTGTCATGAACGGACTGCTGGCGGACGGTGCCGGGGAGATTGGGATCAGCGCCCGGATCACAGTTCCGGCCCGGGGGGATTCTTCTGTCATACACGGAATCAGGAAATCCATAAAAGCAGTTTGTGAAGAAAAGAATCTTCGGTTTTTAGAAGTAGAGGAGTTCAAAAGCCCGTTTTTCCCGGCGCCGGAGGTAACAGTCACGGGGGTATCCGGGACAGGGAAGAAGGCCGCCGGCAGCACTCGAGACAGGATAAGGGCAGGACAGGATATTGTGCTTACCAAATGGATCGGCCTGGAGGGCATGCTTCGGATCACAGATGAGAAAAAAGAAGAGCTCGCAGAAAGGTTTGCGCCCGGGTTTTTAAGACAGATTACTTCATTTAAACCGGAGATCTTTGCAGAAAAAGAAATCAGAGAGGTGAAGGAGCATGGCGCGGCTGCTGTGAGACAGATCACGGAGGGCGGGATATTTGCTGCGCTTTGGAATCTGTCCGGGGATATGCACAGAGGGGTCAGCCTCGATATGAAGAATATCTCTGTGCTGCAGGAAACGGTAGAGGTATGTGAGCATTTCCGTCTGAATCCGTACCAGCTGACATCAGCCGGAAGCTTCCTTGTGGTGACAGATCAGGGGGAAGCCCTGCGGGACAGGCTTTTAAGGCGCGGGGTAAAGGCTGCTGTGATCGGCCGGGTCACAGACAATAATGACAAGGTCATATATAACGGAGAAGAGGTCAGATATATTGACCGGCCGGCGCCGGATGAGTTTTTTCGGATCTTTGATATGTAACGGGAAAGGCCGGCGCAAAGTTGTTTTGCGGCGGCCTTTTTAGCTGCCTGCGGGGGAAGGGCAGAAATAGAATGGAGGAATGAAAAGATGCTGAACATTGTACTGCATGAGCCGGAGATCCCGGCTAATACGGGAAATATCGGACGCACATGTGTTGCGGCCGGTGTAAGGCTTCACCTGATTGAGCCGCTGGGGTTCCGGCTGGATGAAAAAAGTCTGAAAAGAGCCGGGATGGATTACTGGAATGATCTGGATGTGACGACATATATTGATTATGGTGATTTCCTTGAAAGGAATCCGGGGGCAAAGATCTATATGGCGACGACCAAGGCGGAGAAGATGTATACAGAAGCCAGATATGAACCGGACTGTTATATCATGTTCGGGAAGGAGAGTGCGGGAATACCGGAAGAAATTCTGGTAAACCATAAAAGTGAATGTGTGCGGATTCCCATGGTAGGAGATATCCGTTCCCTGAATCTGGGAAACTCGGTGGCGGTTATCCTGTATGAAGCCCTCAGGCAGAATGATTTTTCGGGGATGACACTGAAAGGGAACCTGCACAGGAAGAAGTGGTAAAAATTGTTAATAAAAAGTATAAAAGTATCGTCAATGTGACAATAAAAGCATGTGGACATTTGTCGGTAAACATATTATAATTCATTTTACAGGAAAGTTTTAGCAACTGTGAGAGAGGTGGTGAAGGAATGGTAGAAGAAACCATCAAGACCATTAAGGAGACGGAAAATGAAGCGGAAGAAATTATAAAAAAAGCGGATGCTGCATGTACTACGCTCCTTGAGGAAGCTGAGGCATCTGCAAAGGAAATGAAAGAAAAAGCAGAAGTTCAGGCAAAAGAAAAGGCGCAGGCTGCCTTGAATGCAGCGAAAGAGGCCGGTGAAAAATCCATACAGGAAGCACTCGGCCGAGTGGAAGGCGAAATAGCCGATCTGAAAAAGGCTGCAGAAACAAAAGAAGCCGAAGCAATAGCCGCGGTTATTGCAGGTCTGGCCTGAGACGGGCCTGACCGGAAAAGAAAAATAAAAGAAAAGGAGGGATGAGGCTATGGCAGTATTGCAGATGCAAAGAGTTAGTATCTGCGCGCTTAAGAAAGACCGTAAGGGAATCTTGGAAAAGATACAGTCGCTGGGAATCATGGAAATGAATCAGGTTGCCGGGGACGAAGAAGGTTTTGCAAAGATGGATACTGTAAATGCGAGGCAGAGTTTCGAGAAGACGGCACACCTTACTGAGGCGGCGCTTCAGATCTTAGAAGAGTATGCTCCGCAGAAGCAGTCTATGTTGGCCGGTCTGGCGGGAAAAGACCTGGTAAGCCAGGAGGAATTTGATGAAGCCGCTGCTAAGAAGAAAAAGGTAATCTCTGACGCCAATGCGTTGATCGCAAAGAATAAAGAGATCGTTGAGAAAAAGGCCAATATTCTCAAACTTGAGAATCAGATTGAATCACTGAGCCCGTGGCTGTCTTTGGATGTGCCGATGAATTATGCCGGTACAGATAAGGTAGCTATGCTGCTGGGGACTATGCCGGCAGAGACTTTACCGGAGACAGTGTATGCGAAAGTTGCAGAGCATTGCCCGGAGACAGAGGCTGTGGATGTACAGGTGATTGAAAAGGACGCAGATGCAGTGTATCTTGTTGTCTTCTGCCTCAGAACAGAAGCCGGAAAGGTGGAGGAAGCTTTAAGAGGCGGAGGTTTTTCAAGGCCTTCGCAGTTGACCAGTAAGGTTCCGGCGGTAAAAAAAGAGCAGCTGGAGACAAAGATCCGGCAGCTGAATGAAGAAATCAACAAAACCGGAGAAGAGATCAAGGGCTATTCTGACAGCCGGAGAGATTTAAAGCTGGTTGGGGATTATTTCAGAATGAGGGCAGACAAATACAATGTCCTTGGAACACTTCCCCAGTCGCAGAGGACGTTTGTCATAAGCGGATATGCGGTGAAAAAGACCGTACCGGTTCTTGAAAAAGCAATCGGGGAACGCTATGACTGTGTGATTGACGTAGAGGATCTGAAGGAAGGTGAGGAGCCCCCCACATTACTTAAAAATAATGGTTTCTCTGAAACCGTTGAGGGGATTGTGGCATCCTACGGACTTCCTCAGAAGGGCGAATTTGACCCGACGACTATTATGTCGTTCTTCTATGTGTTCTTCTTCGGAATGATGCTGTCAGATGCGGCATATGGTGCGATTCTGGCACTTGCATGTTTTATAATATTAAAGAAATTCCCACGTATGGAAGCGGGAATGCACAAATCCATCAAGATGTTTATGTTCTGTGGTATTTCCACACTGATCTGGGGCGTCTTGTTCGGAGGTTACTTCGGAGATGTAGTGGATATCGTGTCCGGCACTTTCTTCGGGAAGACGGTTACGGTTCCGGCGCTTTGGTTTGTGCCGTTAAACGATCCGATGAAGCTTTTAGTATATTCCATGATGTTTGGAGTGATTCATTTATTTACAGGACTTGGCATCAAAGGCTATATGTGCCTGAAAGACGGAAAAGTCATGGACTTCTTCTGTGATGTTGTGCTTTGGTTCTGCCTGCTGCTGGGACTGATCCTGATGCTTCTGCCGTCGGATATTTTTGCATCCATCGCGCAGACACAGATCGTATTTCCGGCGGCGCTTAATTCAGCTGCAAAGGGGCTGGCGATCTTCGGTGCGGTGGGGCTTCTTTTGATGTCCGGCCGTTCCAGCAAAAATCCGGCGCTTAGGATCGCACTTGGAGCATACGACCTGTACAATATCACAGGCTGGCTGAGCGACGTGTTATCCTATTCACGTCTGCTTGCACTGGGGCTTGCCACAGGAGTTATCGCTTCTGTTATTAACAAGATGGGAAGCATGCTCGGCGGAGGAGTCGGAGGAGCCATTGGATTTGCAGTCATTTTTGTTGTCGGCCATACCTTGAATCTGGCAATCAATCTGCTGGGTGCGTATGTGCATACAAACCGTCTTCAGTTCGTAGAGTTCTTCGGGAAATTTTATGAGGGCGGCGGAAGACCATTTGAGCCATTCAAATCAGATACAAAATATGTAGATGTTAAGGAGGAAACTTTATCATGAGTATTTGGGAAAATTTAGGAATTGTATATGCATTACTTGGAGCAGCAATCGCAGTTTTAATGGCGGGCGCCGGATCAGCGATCGGAGTTGGTATTGCAGGTCAGGCAGCGTCCGGTGTTGTTACAGAAGACCCGAGCAAATTCGCAAAGGTTCTGATCATGCAGCTTCTGCCTGGTACACAGGGACTTTACGGACTGCTGGTAGGATTCATCACATTGTCTAAGATCGGCCTTCTCGGCGGCGGCGCAGTAGAGCTGACACCTGCAACAGGGCTTATGGTTCTTGCAGCCTGCCTGCCGATCGGTATCGTAGGACTGATCTCCGGTAAATATCAGGGAATGACTTCCGCAGCAGCAATCGGTATCGTAGCAAAGAAACCGGATCAGTTTGGTAAGGCTATGCTGTTCCCGGCAATGGTTGAGACATATGCGATCCTTGCACTTCTGATCTCCTTCCTGGCTGTTAATGCGATCCAGATTTAAGAAGGAAGGAGTGCGAAGGCTATGACCGGATTAGAAAAAATGAAAAGCCAGATCCTGGATGAAGCAAAAGCGGCAGCAGAGAGCAAGACAGCAGAGGCGAAAGCAAAAGCTTCAGAGATGATAAGTCAGGCCGAAGCAGAGGCAGAAAAAATAAAAGAAAGCATTGCCCAGAAGTCAGAATCACAGGTAGCGAATTACAGAGACCGGGTGGTATCCTCCATGGATCTGCAGAGAAGGACGAAGATCCTCGCTGCAAAGCAGGAAGTGATCGCAGACGTGCTGAACAAGGCGTATGACTCACTGGCAAACATGAAAGAGGATGAATATTTTGCAATGCTTCTTAAGATGCTTGACAAGTATGTGCTGCCGGAGGATGGAGAGATTTACTTTTCATCTGCGGATCTTGGAAGAATGTCTGCCGGGTTTGAGGCAGAGGTTGCAAAAGCCGCAAAAGAAAAAGGCGGCAGCCTTGTGATCTCAAAGGAAGGCAGAAAGATAGAAAATGGATTTGTTCTTGCCTACGGAGGTATAGAAGAGAATTGTACGTTACAGGCAATGTTTGATGAGAAGAAGGATGAATTGTCTGATAAGGTGCATCGTATATTATTTGCGTAACGCGTGATAGGAGGAGTAGCATGAGTGAACAGTATACCTACGCGGTTGCGCGCATACGTGCTCTGGAAGTTTCTTTATTTTCCAACAGTACCATCGACCAGCTGATTGCATGCCAGGGTTACGGCCAGTGCCTGCAGTTCCTGGAAGAAAAAGGGTGGGGAGATGCAGAAACTACCGGAAATGCAGAGGCAATGCTGACCAGAGAGGAAGAGAAGATATGGGAAGTCGTAAAAGAGCTGTCCATAGGGATGGAACATTTTTCCGTGCTTTCTTATCCGAAACTTTTCCACAATCTGAAAGCTGCGATCAAGGAAGTGTGCACGGAGGAGAAAAACAGGCATATCTTTTATGAAGATGTGTCGATTCCGGGAAGTGCGATGCTGGAGATCATAAAAGATAAGGATTTCAGTAAGCTTCCGGCAAATATGCAGCATGCGGCAGAGGAGGCATATGAGTCTCTTCTCCACACCAGGGACGGTCAGCTGTGCGATGTGATCATTGACAAGGCAGCGCTTGATGCAGTCTATGCGGCCGGGAAATCTGCAGACGCCAGGATTATAAGGGATTATGCAGAGTCCACCGTCGCAGTTGCGGATATCAAGATTGCCGTGCGATCACAGAAGACCGCGAAGTCTGTAGAGTTTATGAAACGGGCGATGGCTGAATGTGACAGTGTGAATGTGGATCTGCTTTCTAAAGCGGCGCTTGCAGGTATGGATGCGTTAAAGGAGTATCTGCTGGGTACGGCTTATGCAGAGGGCGCCGAGGCTCTTTCGGAGTCTCCGTCTGCATTTGAGCGCTGGTGCGACAACCGTATTATTCAGACCATAAGCCCACAGAAATATAATGCGTTTACGATAGGACCGGTAATTGCCTACGTAATTGCAAGACAGAATGAAATTAAGACGGTACGAATCGTTCTTTCCGGTAAGCTCAATGATCTGCCGGATGATTCTATTCGGGAAAGGGTAAGGGAGATGTATGTATAAGATTGCAGTATTGGGCGATTACGATAGTGTCTATGGTTTCGCCACGCTGGGACTCGACACATTTCCGGTGAGTACCCATGAAGAAGCCGCAGAGACGCTTAACAGGCTTGCTACAGGGAAATATGGGATTATCTATATTACAGAAGCCTGGGCAGAGCAGTTAAAACAGGAGATTTTAAGATATCAGGAACAGATCACTCCGGCCATTATAAGGATTCCGGGCATCTCAGGCAATACGGGGTCAGGCGTGGCAGGAGTCAAGAAGTCTGTGGAGATCGCAGTTGGTTCCGATATATTATTCAGCTAAGGAAAGGTAAGGTGATTCGTCCAAATGAGTACAGGTACGATTAAAAAAGTAGCGGGACCGTTGGTTATCGCATCAGGCATGCGGGATGCCAACATGTCTGACGTTGTACGTGTTAGTGAAAAACGTCTGATTGGAGAGATCATCGAGATGCACGGTGATGAGGCGTCTATTCAGGTATATGAAGAGACATCAGGCCTTGGACCCGGTGAGCCGGTAGAGTCTACAGGCGCGCCGATGTCCGTTGAACTGGGGCCTGGCCTGATCACAAGTATCTATGATGGTATCCAGCGTCCGCTTGATGATATTATGAAAGTTTCAGGAAATAACCTGCAGCGAGGTGTTGAGGTTGCATCCCTGAAAAGAGATAAGAAATGGGAATTTGTCCCGACGGCAAAGGCAGGAGATCAGGTTGAGGCAGGAGATGTGCTCGGTACTGTTCAGGAGACCGCTGTTGTGGAACAGAAGATCATGGTTCCTTATGGAGTATCAGGAACTGTGAAGGAGATTAAGTCCGGCGAGTTCACGGTGGAAGAGGTTGTAGCAGTTGTTGAGACGAAGGACGGGGACAGAGAGCTGACCATGATGCAGAAATGGCCGGTTCGTAAAGGACGTCCGTATGTAAAGAAGCTTCCTCTTGATGCACCGCTCGTAACAGGACAGAGAGTTGTGGATATGTTTTTCCCGATCGCAAAGGGAGGAGTTGCGGCTGTTCCGGGTCCATTCGGAAGCGGCAAGACCGTAATCCAGCATCAGCTTGCAAAGTGGGCAGAGGCCGATATCGTTGTATATATCGGCTGCGGAGAGCGTGGAAATGAGATGACAGACGTTCTGAATGAGTTCCCTGAGCTGAAAGACCCGAAGACAGGCCGTTCTCTGATGGAGAGGACTGTCCTGATCGCAAATACGTCCGATATGCCGTTTGCAGCCCGTGAGGCTTCGATCTATACAGGTATTACAATTGCAGAGTATTTCCGTGACATGGGTTATTCTGTAGCTCTGATGGCAGACTCTACTTCCCGTTGGGCAGAGGCTCTGCGTGAGATGTCAGGACGTCTTGAGGAGATGCCTGGTGAGGAAGGATATCCTGCATATCTGGGATCCCGTCTTGCTGAGTTCTATGAGAGGGCAGGACGTGTAATTTCCCTCGGAAGGGAAGGAAGAGAAGGGGCACTGTCTGTAATCGGCGCCGTATCTCCTCCGGGCGGTGATACCTCTGAGCCGGTATCCCAGGCAACACTGCGTATTGTAAAGGTATTCTGGGGACTGGATTCTGCCCTTGCGTACAAGAGACACTTCCCGGCTATCAACTGGCTGACAAGTTATTCTCTGTACCTTGATAATATGCAGGACTGGTTTAACGGTACGGTTGCAGAGGACTGGATGTCCGACCGTCAGAGGATGATGAGTCTTCTGACAGAAGAGGCTGCACTGGAAGAGATCGTCCAGATGGTAGGTATGGATGCGCTTTCACCCGGCGACCGTCTGAAGATGGAAGCAGCAAGGTCTATCCGTGAGGACTTCCTGCATCAGAATTCCTTCCATGAGGTAGATACCTACACGCCGCTGAGGAAGCAGTATCTGATGATGAAACTGGTGCTTGCATTCTACGACCTGGCTACAGATGCACTCAACAAAGGCGCGTCTATGAAAGAGCTTCTGGTCATGGATGTAAGAGAGAGGATCGGCCGTTACAAATATACGACGGCAGACAGTATCGAGACAGAGTATGAGAAGATTATGAATGAATTGCATGCAGAAATCGCAGGGACATTCGGGAAGGAGGACTTCTAATTATGCCAAAGGAATATAGAACCATACAGGAAGTTGCCGGACCGCTGATGATGGTAAAAGGTGTAGAAGGCGTTGCATATGACGAGCTTGGAGAAATTGAGCTTGCAAGCGGTGAAAAGCGCCGTTGTAAAGTTCTGGAAGTAGACGGGGATGATGTTGTTGTACAGCTGTATGAAAATGCAGCCGGCATCAACTTAAGCAACAGTAAGGTGCGTTTTCTCGGGCGGAGCATGGAGCTCGGAGTTTCCGGAGATATGCTTGGACGTGTATTTGACGGGCTGGGACGCCCGATCGACGACGGTCCGGAGATTCTGCCGGAGGAGCGAAGAGACATTAACGGTCTGCCTATGAACCCGGCAGCACGCGTATACCCTGAGGAGTTCATCCAGACAGGTGTATCTGCCATTGACGGGCTTAATACGCTGGTTCGTGGACAGAAGCTCCCGATCTTTTCCTGTTCAGGTCTGCCGCACTCTCAGCTGGCAGCACAGATTGCAAGACAGGCTAAGGTTCGTGGGACGGATGAGAACTTTGCCGTTGTATTTGCTGCAATGGGTATTACTTTCGAGGAGTCCAACTACTTCATTGAGTCTTTCAAGGAGACAGGGGCTATCGACAGGACGGTACTGTTTATCAACCTTGCAAATGACCCGGCTGTTGAGCGTATTTCCACGCCTCGTATGGCGCTTACGGCGGCAGAATACCTGGCATTTGAGAAGGATATGCATGTACTTGTTATCCTGACAGATATTACAAACTATGCGGACGCTCTCCGTGAGATCTCGGCCGCAAAGAAAGAGGTTCCGGGACGCCGCGGATATCCGGGATATATGTATACGGACCTTGCAACTATGTACGAAAGAGCAGGCCGTCAGAGAGGGAAGAACGGAAGTATCACCATGATCCCGATCCTGACCATGCCGGAGGATGACAAGACCCATCCGATTCCTGACCTTACAGGGTATATTACAGAGGGTCAGGTTATCTTAAGCCGTGAGCTGTACCGTAAAGGCCTTCAGCCGCCGATCGACGTACTGCCTTCACTTTCACGTCTGAAAGATAAAGGTATCGGCGAGGGCAAGACAAGGGCAGACCACTCCAATACGATGAACCAGCTGTTTGCCGCTTATTCCCGTGGAAAAGATGCGAAAGAACTTATGACCATCCTTGGTGAAGCAGCGCTGACAGAGATCGATCTTCTGTATGCAAAATTTGCAGAGGAGTTTGAGAAAGAATATGTATCCCAGGGATACAGCAACGACCGTTCCATCGAAGAGACTCTGGAGATTGGCTGGAGACTGCTTTCCATCCTGCCAAGAGCCGAGCTGAAACGTATCGACGACAAATTCTTAGACCAATATTACGGTAAAGTGTAAGGAGGCAGAATAATGGCATCTAAGCAGATCACTCCTACCCGTATGGAACTTACAAAGACGAAGAAAAAGCTTGTCACCGCCAGAAGGGGGCACAAACTCCTGAAAGACAAACGTGACGAGCTGATGCGTCAGTTCCTGGAACTGGTTAAGGAGAATATGGCGCTTCGCCAGAAAGTAGAGGCCGGAATACTCTCTGCAAATAAGAATTTTGTCATAGCGAAAGCCGGTATGGATGAAGCTACGTTAAATACAGCATTGATGGCGCCAAAGCAGGAGGTTAATCTTGAGGTTGGGCATAAAAATGTTATGAGCGTTGACATTCCTGTTTTTGAGACGAAGACAAGGACGGCAGACGCCAATGATATTTATTCCTACGGTTTTGCATTTACATCCAGTGACCTGGACGACGCCGTAAAATCTCTGGCAGACATTCTGCCGGATATGCTGAAGCTTGCGGAGACGGAGAAAGCATGTCAGCTCATGGCTGCCGAGATTGAGAAGACAAGGCGCCGTGTAAATGCGCTGGAGCATGTAACTATTCCAGAGGCACAGGCAACGATCAAGTATATTACCATGAAGCTGGATGAGAATGAGAGAAGCTCTCAGATCCGGTTGATGAAGGTAAAAGATATGATGCTTGAGGAAGCGCACAAATATAGCGAAAGAGCGTGAGCGTAAAATTAAAAGCCCGGATGCGGATAAGAGATTGTCTGTGTTCCGGGCTTTTTGCAAGTGTGCCTGGCGGCGCATGTTTAATAATCTTTTGCCTCATTATTTTCATAAAATATTTGCAAGCGCTTTTGCCAATTCTCGGAGTGTTGTATTTACATTAAAAAAATGAGGCGCGGTATGTATGATAGTGGGGAAATATATATTTTCGGATAGTGAATAAAAAAACAAAAACAGATATTGGCCAGACACTCCGGTCAGAACTGCATTTAAAACAGCAAGGGCGTTTAATGTCTCATAGGTCGCCGGGTTTATCAAATGCATGATTCCCCACAACACGCCGCAGAGAATCGTACCTTTATGTTTCCCCAATAATAATACTAGTCTTGGCCATAAATAACCTCTATAGATAAATTCCTCTGTGAAAAATAAAGTGGCCAGATCAAGCGATATATTAATAAAGAAATCAACGACAGAAATTTTATGGGCGCTGAATAGAGCATATTTTTTAACAAAGCCGCAAGAAGAATAAGTAAAAAAACGGCAGCTGTAACTTTAATATTTACTCTTTTCAACCCCAGTGTGTGCAATTTATTTTTGTTTTGTATGACAACGATGATAAAAAACAGTATAGAGTAAGCAACCCCGGATACGGTTACCAAAATCCACATATCTCTTTTCATTGCGAGATGAATTACAAAAAGTAAGCCTATATTGTATATCAGATATGTTATAACAGCTGATGTACATTCCTTTTTTGTTAAATCACTAAAGAAGGATGGGTTAAATATTGAGGATTTTTTTTTGAACATTTGTCTAATCTCCTTCTGGCATTTAATATTGTATCAATACCTTCTGCCTTTTTCCTTTTAAGGACGGAAGTAACGAAACATTAAAATAAAAGGAAGAGTGAAAATTATTGATAAGGTATGATAGCAAATATTGCCAATTACTGTTCCTTTACAATTTTATTCTGAGTGGCATAGATTCCCATTGTTTTGAAATAAACTGATTTATTACCCTAGTGTGCTGACCGTATTATATTTAGCTTAATTATTTTTTGCAATCACATCAAATCTAGGATAGAGAGATACCAGCTTAGTCCTGGCTTTATCGGTAGTGAACTGCCAGTGGACACAAGCTGTATGCTCATTACGGTCTCTCTCCCATACTGCCAGTTCCTGACGGAGCAGTACTATGTCCGCAATTCTCCGTGACAGGCATTGACGTGTCATTACATGAAGCTCTATTTCAGCGATATCCAGCCAACTCCCATGCTTGGGGGGATAATGGATTTCCAGCTTTTTAGCAATCCTACGGGCTTCCGGAGCTGGAAATGCTTTGTATAGGGATGAAAGGGCATGGGTGTTCAGATTATCCATAACAAGTATGATCTTATCCCGATCAGGGTAGCCGACATCCACTAAATATCTGATTTTCTCTGCCCAGTCAACTGCAGTACGGCGTTCCCGGACACTTACATGCCTAACGCCGCCCAATGGCTCCACAAATACAAATATGCTGCCGCTGCCGTTTCGGATATATTCGGAATCGATTTTCTGCGTGTCACCTGGGCGCATGGGCAGAGGTTCTCTTGCTTCCCCAAGCAGCTGGTATGGCTTTTCGTCCATACATACCACTGGAACTGTAGGGTTATATGGCATTTCGTAAATGTCCAAGATATCCTCCATGCAGGCTACAAATTCTGCGTTTTCTTTGGGAGGGATGCACCAGTAGGCGCTTTTGTGAGGTCGAAGTTCATTTTTTTAAATGTTTCCCGTATGGTTTCCCTTCCAACTGGAATATCAAGCTCAGCACGGGCTTTTTCCTCCAGGAGCCGGAGTGTCCAACGTGAATGTCCCTCTGGGACAGGGCCACAGGCCATCTGGATAATGCGTGCTTCGGTTCGTCCATCCATTTTACGAAGCGCAGCGCCGGAATTGGGGCTGATATTGTAGCGGACAATATCCGTTATGCCATTCTTGACATAAGACTGGACGACATTTGTTATGGTGGCAGGGCAGACTGCATAGCTGTGTGCAATCTGGGCATGGGTAAGTCCTGTTCCCTGTTCTTCGTCCAGCTCAAGCAGTATCTGGCACCGCTTTATAATAGTTTTACAAGTCTTTTTGTTATGGATCGTCTTTTGAAGTGTAGCTCTTTCATCATCACTGAGTTTAATAATGTAGGTTTTAGGTCTTGCCATATTTGCCACCGCCGTTTCTTTTTAGTGTAACATAGAGTGGAAATATATGGAAGAATTATTTAACTAAATATAAATTGGTCATTACACTAGTATGTAACCATATTTCACCAGCTACAATCTTTTGCTAAAAAAGAGGATAAAAAAGAATTCAGAAAACTTGTGGAAGTGACCCGGTTATGATATGATGAAGGTAATAAATGCTGAAAATAAAAGGAAGCAATGGAGGATGACAGAATATGAGTAAAAAAGAAAAAAACAACCCCTTCCGCTTATTTAGCCTATTCAGAAAAAGCGCTCCAGTGACAGCAGAAGAGGATGAACCGAAACAGTCATCCGAAGCGGAGCAGGTTTCCCAGGAAGAGATTGTCGAGGCTGTCCGGAAATCTATAGAGATTACGGGAGGCAGCCTGATCTATTCTCTCTGGAATGTGTGGAAGGAAGCCATGGAGAATGAAGAAGAAACAGAAGAGACGACCGGAGACTGGTATTCGGAATCGCTGGAGGTGTATCTGGAGGTGTCCGAAGAAGGAATGCCGTTGACCGATCAGGAGCTTGAAGCGGAGAGGCAGAGGGTTCTTAACAGTCTGCAGACAAAGGTTAAGCAGCATCCGCTGTCTTCCAAAAAGAAGAAAAAGAGTGATGACGCAGAGGAAGAAGAGGAAGAGAGATTGGACGTAGATGCGGAGGCTATTATTTATGTATCAAAAAACCGCATGGCAGCGTGGGCATTTATTCTTCCACCTTATGGAGAAGGGAAGGTACTTTCAAAGAGTCAGCTGGAAAAGGCGTTGGAGGAGAGTTCTGTCCGTGAAGGGATTGACAGGGAAGCGCTGGACAGGATTGTAGAAGAACGGCCGTATTTCAGGTTGGTTTTGATTGCACTCGGTACTCCCGCGGTTCCGGGAAAAGACGGGTACGTGATAGAGAATTTTGCCAAAGAGAGGGAGAAGAGTTTTGCCATGGATGACCGGGGCAAGCTGGACTACAAAACTCAGAACTCTATTCAGGGTGTGCGAGAGGGAGAGGTGCTGTGTCAGATCATCGCTCCGACACCAGGCGCTGACGGAGTAAATATACAGGGAGATGTTCTTAAAGCAAAGGCAGGAAAAGAAGCAAAGGTTCTGGTGGGACGCAATACTGAGCTGAATGAAGAGAAGACACAGCTTGTTGCAAAGATGGACGGACAGCTCAAATTCCAGGCCGGAAGGTTTAATGTAGATCCGCAGCTGGATGTTTCCGGTGATGTCAATTATGACGTGGGCAACATTGATTTTTATGGGGATGTGAGAATTACCGGGGATGTAAGAGAAGGATTTACAGTCCGTTCGGCAGGTTCGGTCATTGTTGACGGCCTTGTAGAGGCGGCTACGATTGAGGCGGACGGAGACGTGATCATACAGAATGGAATTGCAGGCGATGAAAGGGCCGTAATTAAGGCCGGGGGTACTGTAAAGGCGGCTTATATGGAAAGCTGTACGGTATATGCCGGAAAAGAAGTCCATGCGAATAATATTATTGGATCTAATATTTATTGTGATGAAAAGATCATAGTAAAGAGCGGCCGGGGAACTATTATCGGCGGCAAACATGTGGCAGGAAAGAAGATTGAAGCGAATACGATCGGGTGCCGGGCAGAACGTCCGACAGAGCTTGTTGTAGGAGAGACGCCCAATATCCGCAAGAAGAAAGAGGACCTTCAGGAATCCATTGAAAAGTCAGGCAAAGAACTGGAGGAAATGGATCGTACGATCAAATATCTGGCGGGAGCGGCAGGCAATAATGCACAAAAGCGCCAGAAAATGGAAGAATTATTGCTGCACAGAACGATCCTTGTCGATCAGCATGAAAGAGCACAGAAGGAATTGGAAGAGGTTCTTCAGGGAGGCGGAAGCGGAGCCAAAGGAAGGATTATTGCAGACACTGTATATCCGCCTACACAGATCCGTATTCGGGATTATACGTATATTGTTCAGGATGAGGTCGGGAATGCCAACATACATGTAGAAGAAAACGAAATTGTGCTGCACTGATAAAATCGGTGAGAACCTTTTACATTTTTTGTCATATATTAAGATAGATACTTATCTCAAGGAGCAGATACCTATGAGCAAAAAATATCCCTTTTATATGACATATCAGATGCCGGTAATTTTTGACGATGAGAGATTAGACCGGCGGGATTACGACTATATGAAGAGTATATATCCGGATACGGCCAGAAGGATCCTGCCGTATGTGGAAGAGGAATGTGACCGTCTGGAATACGACGCAAGTATGATCTATGATGAATATCCGGATCAGCTGCAGCTCCGTATGATGTGCAGAAGGATCTACGACAGGGCGAAGGATACGGAGGAGCAGCCGGGCCAGTGGCTGAAAGATCTTATCCAGGTGATGGTCTGCCAGGAACTCTGCCACAGAAGGAGAGAATACAGAGGCAGGAAGAGAAGATTTTACTAATGTCGGAAAAAGAGGACTGTGCGGAAGAATTTTGTTGCAACAGTCCTCTGATTTATATTTTAACAGAAAACAAAAGAATTTTTTGAGTATAGATTTTATTATTACGGGAAAATCTATAGAGCAAAAGTAGACGGATGACAAAAGATATGTTAGAATAGCGTTGCTATTGTTATATTGGCGCTATTATTGACAGAGGAAACTGCGATATGAATAACATTATATTGATCGGAATGCCTGCAGCGGGGAAGAGTACAGTCGGAGTCGTGACAGCGAAGCATATGGGATACCGGTTTATTGATACGGATCTGCTGATTCAGGAACAGTATGGGATGCTGTTGAGAGAAATTATCAGCCGGCAGGGCATCGAACAGTTTTTAGAGATTGAGGATCAGGTAAATGCCGGTGTAGAAGCAGAAAAGGCGGTTATTGCCCCCGGTGGAAGTGTTATCTATTGCGAGAATGCAATGAGGCATTATAAAGAAATCGGGAAGGTCGTATATTTAAAGGCATCTTTTGAGACAATAAACAGCAGATTAAAAAACGCCAGGAACCGGGGAGTTGTCTTAAGAGAAGGACAGACGCTTCAGGCCCTTTACAATGAGAGGGTGCCGCTTTTTGAGAAATATGCGGATATCACAGTATGTGAAGACGGATATGAGTTAGGGGAGACTGTCGGGCATGTGTTGGAAGCATTAAAATAAATGTAAAAAAACCGTGGGGAAACGAACAAAATATTACGGATTAGTTACATAATTGTAAAAAATATTTTACAAATGAAAATTATGTGGTATAATAGCGAAGGGTATAGTTTGAAAAGGTATTTTGTTGAATGAAGATATAAATAAATTATGAGGTGTGGTAATGGAACAGTATATTATCAAGGGAGGCCATCCGCTGGTTGGAGAAGTTGAAATCGGGGGAGCAAAGAATGCGGCTCTGGCAATCCTGGCAGCTGCAATTATGACAGATGAGACGGTAAAAATCGATAATTTGCCGGACGTAAATGATATTAATGTTTTATTGAATGCCATTGAAGGTATTGGAGCAAGTGTAACAAGGATCGACCCCCATACAGTAAAGATCAGAGGCAGAGAGGTCGCAGATTACAGCATTGAGTATGATTATATTAAAAAGATCAGGGCGTCCTATTATCTGCTCGGAGCCCTGCTCGGGAAATACAGGCATGCAGAGGTGGCTTTGCCGGGCGGCTGCAACATCGGAAGCCGGCCCATCGACCAGCATCTGAAAGGATTCAGGGCGCTGGGGGCAGATGTTGACATTGAATATGGAAAGATTATCGCGGAGACAGAGCATCTGAAGGGTAAACATATTTATTTTGATGTTGTCAGTGTAGGCGCGACCATTAATGTTATGATGGCGGCAGCCATGGCAGAAGGCCTGACAATTATGGAAAATGTTGCCAAGGAACCGCATGTGGTAGATGTAGCTAACTTTTTAAACAGCATGGGAGCCAATATCCGGGGCGCAGGTACAGATGTAATCAAAATCCGGGGCGTGCAGAAGCTCCACGGTACAGAATATTCTGTTATACCGGATCAGATTGAGGCAGGAACATTTATGTTTGCTGCCGCTGCTACCAGAGGGGACGTAACTGTATTGAATGTGATCCCGAAGCATCTGGAGGCTACGATCGCGAAGCTGGTAGAAATCGGATGTGAGGTAGAGGAGTTTGACGATGCTGTGCGTGTCGTATCCAAGGGAGATCTCAGGAGCACACATGTAAAGACGTTGCCGTATCCCGGGTTCCCTACAGATATGCAGCCTCAGATAGGTGTAACCCTGGCTCTGAGCAAAGGGACAAGTACGATTACAGAGAGTATTTTTGAGAATAGATTCAAGTATCTGGATGAGCTTGCAAGGATGGGTGCTAATGTGAAGATAGAGGGGAATTCTGCAACGATTGAAGGTATCCGCAGATTTTCAGGTGCAAGAGTCAGCGCCCCTGACCTCCGTGCCGGAGCAGCCCTCTGTATCGCAGGTCTTGCAACAGACGGAATCACGATTGTGGATGATATTGTATATATTCAGAGAGGATACGAGCGGTTTGAGGAGAAGCTCCGCAGCATCGGGGCAATGATTGAGAAGGTAGAGACAGAAAAAGAGATTCAGAAGTTTCGGCTGAAGGTAGGGTAATACATGAGTTTATCAGAGCCCGGGATGCAGATGGATGACCATTTGCATCCCGGGCTCTGATAGATTCGGCGCGGGTGATGACGTAGGATCTTGGAGGAAAAGATATGGGAAGGCAATGGAGAAAGAACAGGAACAGATATGTAATTCTGGGGATTGCGGCGTGCGTAAATTTTGTGCACGGGAATCCTTATATCTGGACGGTGTTCCAGCCTTATGTGAGGGAAGAGTTCGGGGTGTCTGTGGCGGCATCGAGTCAGCCGTTTACGCTGATCATAGGGGTCTTTGCAGCAGGCAATATGATCGGGGGATATCTGCAGCACAGGCTGGGAGCGAAGAAAACGATCCTTTTAGGAAGCTATGTAATGTGCGCAGGCTTTCTTCTGGCGGCCGCGGCGCCGTATGAGATGCCCTGGCTGATCTCGGCAGGGTACGGAGTGATCGGGGGACTGGGCTCCGGGTGCGCATTCAGCCTCCTGGTTGCGGTGCCTCAGGCGTGGTTCCCGGATAAAAAAGGACTGGTCACGGGAATTACGATCGGTGTTGTGGGGATATCGGGTGTGATTATGAATCCGTTGTGTGATTATATACTGGCGGCAAGAGGATACCGGACGGCTATGCTGACCGTGACAGGAATCTATGCGGTGCTTTGCCTGGGGGCGCTTTTTATTGAGGAAGCTCCTGAAAAGAGTCATATGGAGGAAAAGCTTCCGGAGAAGGCATTATCTCAGGAGAAGAATGCCACAGCAGAGGGCAGGCAGTATACTACAAAAGAGATGATGAGGACGAAGAGTTTTTATTTCATATGTATCACCATGGCACTTGCGGTACCGGCCTATGTTCTTGTAAATCCGCTGATGAAATCTCTTGGGATGGAGCGGGGGCTTACCGGCGGACAGGCTCTCGCAGGAGTGGTGGCCGCCTCCTTTGCAAATATTATCGGGCGGTTTGCCATGCCCTGGCTGTCGGATAAGACCGGCTGCCGGATCGTGCTGCAGGCAATGTATGGGGCCTCTATGGTGTCCGTCCTTGGACTTACGGCTGCGAGGGGCAGACTGTTTGTGCTCCTCATCTCGGTAGTCTGCCTGGTGTACGGCGGGGTTGTCAGCGTGTTTCCGGTGCTGGTATCGGATTATTATGGGATGAAGTATCAGGGGATGAATCTTGGCGCAGTTATGCTTGGATACGGTTTGGTATCTGTATTGTGCCCATATCTTCTGGAGGCCGCAGGGCAGAGGCTGTCCTTTGTGATCGCCGGTGCTGCCTGCGGCATAGGAGTGCTTTGTCTTTATCGTTTGCCGACGCTGGAGCGCTGAACGTGGAATATTATTGACTTCATCTTGCCGGGACTATATAATCAAATTGTAATTAGCGGATATAGTCTCCGACAGGTATCAAGATGAGTAAATTAATTTTATTTAACCGGACCTTTTTGAAAACAATCAGGCTCCTTTTCATATGCGGCAGGCTGCTTTTCCTTACTGTTTCGGCAGTAAACGGAAGGGATAGACTGCCGCAGGAGGGGATACCGTATTTTGTGCAGATGATGAAGGTAAACGTTGTGTTTTTTGATGCAAAGGTTTTGGAGATCGGCAGAAACTCTGCACTCGTTCATAGACCGTTTGTAGATGAGACGATTGCGGTTTCTTTTAACCAGATTCCCGAAGAAGCATTAAAAGAAGGAGACTGGGTTACAATAAAATTTGACGGAATGATCCTTGAGTCAGACCCGCCGCAGATCCATGCAATGAGTGTAAAAAGAGTATCGAATTACATAGAATGTCGATTCTGGTATCAGTCGGCTTGTGCTTTTCACTGTCGTGAATTAAAAAAGTAACTCAGGGAAACTCAGGGAAGACCAAAATTAACGGTTGACAATTCTTTAAAAACAATGTAAAGTTTTATATGTAAAAATAATATATAAATGACTTTCTCTTATTCAGAGCAGTGGAGGTACAAAGGACCTGTGAAGCTGCGGCAACCCCCGATTCGGGAAGGTGCCGGCCTGAGCGAGTAATCGAACAATAAGAGGATTGTTGGCTTCTTGAGGTATGAACAGTCCGCTTAACAGTGGGCTGTTTTTTATCGGGAAATCTAAAAGAGAAAGGCTTATCAGGGGAGAATCCCCGTCAAATGTAAAGGAGAGAAGACTATGGAAAGAAGATTATTTACATCAGAATCAGTTACAGAAGGACATCCGGATAAGATGTGCGACCAGATCTCGGACGCGATCCTGGATGCGCTTATGGCTCAGGATCCTATGAGCCGCGTAGCCTGCGAAACGGCGGCTACCACAGGGCTTGTACTTGTTATGGGGGAGATTTCCACCAAGGCATACGTGGATATTCAGAAAATTGTAAGGCAGACCATCAAAGAGATCGGCTATACGCGCGGGAAATTCGGGTTTGACGCCGACACCTGCGGAGTGATCACGGCAATTGACGAGCAGTCGTCCGACATCGCCATGGGTGTTGACAAGGCATTGGAGGCAAAGACCAACCAGATGTCAGAGGAAGAGATCGAGGCGATCGGTGCAGGAGACCAGGGTATGATGTTCGGTTATGCCTCTGATGAGACGCCGGAGCTTATGCCTTATCCGATCTCACTGGCACACAAGCTTGCGATCAGGCTCACAGAGGTGAGGAAGAACGGCACGCTTCCTTATCTGAGACCGGACGGAAAGACCCAGGTTACGGTAGAGTATGACGAACAGGGTGTACCGAAGAGGCTGGATGCGGTAGTGCTTTCTACACAGCATGATCCGGACGTGACGCAGGAGCAGATCCATGAGGATATCAAGAAACATGTATTTGACGCCATCATTCCGGAAGGTATGGTAGATGAGAATACAAAATTCTTCATCAACCCGACAGGGCGGTTCGTGATCGGCGGGCCGAATGGGGACAGCGGCCTTACAGGGCGTAAGATTATTGTAGATACATACGGCGGGATGGCACGCCACGGCGGCGGCGCATTTTCCGGAAAGGACTGTACCAAGGTGGATCGTTCGGCGGCTTATGCGGCACGCTATGTAGCTAAGAATATTGTGGCGGCAGGGCTGGCAAGAAAATGTGAGATCCAGCTTTCCTATGCGATCGGTGTCGCACATCCTACCTCTATTATGGTAGATACCTTCGGAACCGGCAAATTATCCGATGAGAAGCTGGTTGAGATCATCCGTGAGAATTTCGATCTCCGTCCGGCAGGAATCATTAAGATGCTTGACCTTCGCCGGCCAATCTACAAGCAGACAGCGGCATACGGACATTTCGGACGTACCGATGCTGATCTGTCCTGGGAGAAGACGGATAAGGCAGAGAAGTTGAAATCCTATTTATAAAATTTTAATAAAAGTTTATGGGCGCTTTGGTGTGAAGCGCCTTTTTTCGTGCTATACTTAATCCCGGAGGAGAGACGTATGAAGTTGAAAACTCGATTGGTCATAGCTTTTCTGACAATTACACTGGTTCCGATTATCGTATCTGTCGGAATGGCCTGTGTGCTCGGGGCGTTTCAGATGAATGCCATTGATAAGACTTACGGGATCACAGGAACTACGGTGGAGAATCTGTCGAATTCCACGCAGGTTCTGTCAAGGCTTACAGAGAAGCCCTACAAGGAGCTGGAGGAACTGGCAAAGAGTGATCCTGCGAAGATGGAAGATGCCACTGTGCTTGAAGGGATCAACCTTGTGCTGAATGAGAAAAAATCATACCTTCTGGTGCGGAAGGGCGACACGATAGCCTACATCGGAACGGATGCAGAGATTGCCAGCCATGTTACCGGACAGCTTCCGGGATACGGTGAATCCGGGACGACTTCTGAGAACGGGATCTATCTGGGAGGGGAAACTCAGGCTCTGATTAAGCAGATAGACTTTCTGTATCCTCAGGGTGAACAAGGGAGCGCTTTTATTGTAACCGATGTCAGCAGAGTGATCCCGGAGGTAGAAGAGTTTTTTGTAGACGTACTGTTTGGGATTGTTGTTGTGCTGATCCTGACGGCGCTGATTCTTTTCCTGTGGATTTACAAAGGAATTATGACGCCGCTTGGCAATATGAGGATTGCGACAAAGAAGATCAAGGACGGAGAACTGGATTTTGAGATCCGGACGGAGGCGGACGATGAGCTGGGGCGCCTGAGCCGTGATCTTGAGGATATGCGGCAGCGGCTGAAGGATAATGCGGAGGAGAAGTTGTCCTTTGACAAGGAGAATAAGGAGCTTATCAGCAATATTTCCCATGACCTTAAGACGCCGGTCACTACGATTAAAGGCTATGCAGAAGGGATTATGGACGGCGTGGCTGATACGCCTGAGAAAATGGACAAATATATCCGCACGATCTATAATAAAGCCAATGAGATGGATCTTCTGATCAATGAACTGACACTTTATTCCAAGATAGATACGAACCGTATTCCATATAATTTTAACATCCTTTCAGTAAACGATTATTTTTATGATTGTGCAGAAGACCTGACACTGGAATTAGAGGCTAAAAACGTAGAATTTGGTTATTTTAATTATGCAGGACAGGATGTGCGGGTGATTGCGGATGCGGAACAGATTAAGCGTGTGATCCACAATATTGTCAATAACTCTATTAAATATATGGATAAGGCAAGGGGCAAGATCAATCTGCGGGTCAAGGACGTAGGAGATTTTGTTCAGGTTGAACTTGAAGATAATGGAAGAGGGATTGCGGCAAAGGATCTGCCGAATATATTTGACCGCTTTTACCGGACGGATGCCTCCAGGAATTCGTCCAAGGGAGGGAGCGGTATCGGCCTCTCCATTGTAAAGAAGATTATAGAAGAGCATGGCGGAAAGATATGGGCGGCCAGCAGAGAGAACACAGGGACGACCATGTATTTTGTGCTAAGAAAATATCAGGAGGTACCGGCTGATGAGTAAGATTTTGATCGTAGAAGATGAAGAGGCTATTGCAGATCTGGAGAAGGATTATCTGGAGCTTAGCGGGTTTCAGGTAGAGGTGGCCAATGATGGGAAGGCGGGGCTTGAGAAAGCTCTTGGGAAGGATTATGACTTGTTTATCCTGGATCTGATGCTTCCGGGTGTGGATGGATTTGAGATCTGCCGGAAGGTGAGAGATGAGAAGGATACACCGATTATTATGGTGTCGGCCAAGAAGGATGATATTGACAAGATCCGGGGTCTTGGCCTCGGGGCCGACGACTACATGACGAAGCCCTTCAGCCCCAGCGAGCTGGTGGCAAGGGTGAAGGCGCATCTGGCGCGTTACGACCGTCTGACCGGAAGTGTTGCGGAGAAAAATAAGGTGATCGAGATCCGCGGACTTAAGATCGATACTACCGCAAGGCGTGTGTGGGTTAACGGGGAGGAGAAGACATTTACCACGAAGGAGTTTGATCTGCTTACTTTCCTGGCCGGACATCCGAACCATGTGTACACGAAGGAGGATCTGTTCCGGGAGATTTGGGATATGGAATCGATCGGAGATATTGCGACCGTTACGGTGCATATTAAGAAGATCCGGGAGAAGGTGGAGATGGACACTTCCAACCCACAGTACATCGAGACAATCTGGGGAGTAGGATACAGATTTAAAGTATAATGGAAAATCAGGGAAGCCCCCCTGATTTTTTCATTGTATTAGGGGAGGATATCAAGTAATATTAGTATAGGTTTTAATCTTTGGAATCAAGAGGGTATTATTATGTGGAGGAAGAAAAAGAGCATGCGGTGGAATACCATGGGGATCCTTGCCGTCGGATTCCTGGGCGTGATCCTGTCAGGAGGGATCCTGCTGTGGCTTCCTGTATGCAACCGGGGATCCATTTCATTTATAGATGCACTATTCACGTCGGTGTCGTCGGTCTGCGTGACCGGACTTGTAACAATAACGCCGGCAGCGCAGTTTACGCTGCCCGGGCAGGTGATCCTTCTGCTGCTGATCCAGATTGGAGGGCTTGGAGTGATTGCCTGTGTTACGGCATTTTTTTTGCTTCTCAGGAAGAGGATCACGGTCAGGGAGCGGGTGGTGATCCAGGAGACGTATAATATGGACAGCCTGGGCGGCATGGTAGGGATGGTAAAGCGTGTGATTCAGGGAACCCTGGTTGTGGAAGGGGCGGGAGCAATTCTGTATGCCTTCCAGTTTATCCCTGAATACGGTGCTGCAAGGGGGATATGGTATTCGGTTTTCCATGCAGTGTCGGCATTCTGTAATGCAGGGATTGATATTCTGGGGGAATCCAGCCTTGCGGGGTATGTGGATAATCCGATCATTAATCTTACGACCATGATGCTCATTATTTTAAGCGGGATTGGATTCATGGTATGGTTCGATGTGATCGGGAACGGAAGAAAGATCCTGAAGAAAGAACTTCCGAAGCGATGGTGGTTTACCCGCCTCAGACTTCAGTCCAAGCTTGCGGTTATTATGACATTGATCCTGCTGACGGCAGGAACCGTGTTTATTTTTGTGATAGAATATGATAATCCCGAGACGCTGGGAGCGTTGTCCTTCGGAGAGAAATGGATGGCTTCTGCGTTCCAGTCTGTGACCAACAGAACCGCAGGGTTTTTTACCATATCTCAGGCAGGCCTGCATGAAGAATCCAAGCTTTTTAACAGTATTCTGATGTTTATCGGGGGTTCTCCCGGAGGAACGGCGGGAGGTGTCAAAACGACGACGGTCGCCATGCTGTTTCTGTCATGCCTGACATTTGTAAGAGGCGGTAATGATACCGAATGTATGGGCAAAAAAATATCGGTGGCTAATTTTCGTACGGGCTTTTGTGTCGTGATGGTGGCATTTGCCGCCTTTCTTGCAGGAACAATGGCGATCCTGATCATTGAGCCGGATCAGGTGGCCCTGGTTGACATTATCTATGAGACCTCATCGGCTGTCGGAACGGTGGGGCTTTCCGCAGGGCTGACACCGGATCTGTCCAGGCTGAGCCAGGTGGTTCTGATGATTCTGATGTATATCGGACGCCTCGGCCCTATGACGCTTGTCCTGCTCTTTGCAGGAAAGATCCATCCAAGAGATAAGATCAGGCGTCTGCCGGAAGAACGGATTATGGTGGGTTAGGCGGGTTGAAAAGAGAGGAGAACAAGGATGAGAAAACAATATGCAGTATTCGGTCTCGGAAGCTTTGGCAGGAGTGTGGCTGTGACCCTGCAGAACCTGGGCTGCGAGGTGGTGGCCGTGGACAATCATATGGAACGGATTGAGGACATTTCTTCCCAGGTATCTTATGCAGTACAGGCGGATATCGGAGATCCTGAAGTAATCCGGACACTTGGCACAAAGAACCTGGACGGGGTTGTAGTGGCTACGTCCGACGATCTGGAGGCAAGCGTAATGGCTACGCTGGTATCAAAGGAAATCGGCGTTCCCTATGTGATGGCTAAGGCCAAGGATGACCTGCATGCGACGATCTTAAAAAAGATCGGGGCTGATACGGTTATTTTCCCGGAGCATGAAATCGGAAAAAGTGTGGCAAGGAACCTGGTATCCAATGAATTTGCAGACTGGCTGAATCTTTCCTCGGAATACAGTATCGCGGAGATCGCAGTGCCGGGTAAATGGGTCGGGAAATCGCTGATGGAGCTGGATGTAAGGCGTTTGCATGATGTCAATGTGGTGGGTGTCAAAGAAGGAGAGAATATCCAGGTGAATCCGGATCCAGCAGAACCGCTGAAAGATGGGATTGTCCTGATACTGATCGGCTCCAATGAGGCTCTTGAACAATTCGGCAGAAAGCAGGTAAAGCAATGATCACAAGTACATCCAATGCAAAGATAAAACGTCTTGTCCAGCTGAAAAAGAAGCGAAAGGCAAGAGATGAGGAGGGAGTATTCCTTGTGGAGGGAATACGGATGTTCCGTGAGACTCCCGCAGAGAGGCTGGCAGAAGTATATGTCTCCCAATCCTTTTATGAGAAGGAACTGAAAACGGCAGGTCAGATGCATGAGGCGGGCAGCGTACGGCCGGAGGTGCTGTCGGATTCTGTATTTTCCTACGTGTCGGATACAAAGACGCCGCAGGGAGTGCTGTGCGTGGTGCGCCAGATGGATTATACATTTGAGGATGTGACGGGAGGATCCGCCCCGCACCTGCTTATCCTTGATAATCTTCAGGATCCGGGCAATCTGGGAACGATTCTGAGGACGGCGGAGGGCGCCGGTGTGACGGGTATTCTGATGAGCAGCGGCTGTGTAGATATGTACAATCCGAAAGTGATCCGTTCTACGATGGGCTCTGTCTACAGAGTGCCGTTTTACAGCGCTCCTGATCTTGCCGACGCCATCGCAAAGGTGAAAGAAAAGGGGATTGCAGCTTATGCGGCGCACCTTGAGGGCAGCCGTGACTATGACAAGGAGGATTACCGGAAACCGTGTGCATTTTTTATCGGCAATGAGGGCAGCGGGCTGCGCCGGGAGATTGCAGCGGCAGCAGACCACTATATCAAGATCCCTATGTGCGGGCAGGTAGAATCTCTGAATGCTGCGGTGGCTTCTGCGGTGCTGATGTTTGAGGTGCAGAGGCAGAGAAGGAAGGATAATCAGTAACAGTTACGATAATCATCTGGAGATAAAGGAAGAGTATTTGCGTTTCAAACGGAAGTATAGTAATATAGATGATAAGCAATACTATATTTATCAAAGAAAAGAGGGCAGAATATGCAGACGATAGTGTGGTTGGGTATATTTGTAATTTTATTGATTATTGAAATCCTGACTATGGGACTGACCACGATCTGGTTTGCCGGAGGCGCGTTGGCGGCGTTCGGGGCAGGAGTTATTGGATTTGGCCTTGTGGTGCAGGTGGTGGTGTTTGTGGTTGTTTCCGTTCTTTTGCTGGTTCTGACAAGGCCTCTTGCCGTGAAGTATTTTAACCAGGAGCGGCAGAAGACCAATGCGGAGAGCCTGATCGGGCAGCAGGCATTGGTCATTGAGGACATTGATACACTGCAGTCCGCAGGGAGAGTCGAGGTAAACGGACAGGAGTGGTCGGCCAAAACCGATGAACCAGACGGAAAGATTGAAAAAAACAAAATTGTAGTGATCGATGGTATTCAGGGTGTGAAGCTGATTGTAAGAGATAAGGAGGAGAATGTGTAATGTTTGAGATCGGAGCAATTCTTGGAGCAATTTTATTAGTTATTGCGGTACTTGTTGTAATTTCCTGTATCAGGATCGTAAGGCAGGCACAGGCACTGGTTGTAGAAAGGCTGGGCGCGTATCAGGCGACATGGAGCACAGGGCTTCATTTTAAAATGCCGATCTTCGACCGTGTGGCGCGGAAGGTAGACCTGAAGGAGCAGGTGGTAGACTTTGCTCCTCAGCCGGTTATCACAAAGGATAATGTAACGATGAGGATTGATACGGTTGTCTTTTATCAGATCACAGACCCGAAGATGTTCTGCTATGGTGTGGCGAATCCGATTATGGCGATTGAGAATCTGACGGCTACTACTCTCCGTAATATTATCGGTGACCTGGAGCTGGATCAGACGCTGACTTCCAGAGAGACCATCAACACGAAGATGCGTGCTTCTCTTGATGTGGCTACAGATCCCTGGGGCATTAAGGTAAATCGTGTAGAGCTCAAGAATATTATCCCTCCGGCAGCAATCCAGGATGCCATGGAGAAGCAGATGAAGGCTGAGCGTGAGAGGCGTGAGTCCATCCTCCGTGCGGAAGGTGAGAAGAAATCTACGATTCTTGTTGCAGAAGGACATAAGGAATCTGCGATTCTTGACGCCGAGGCAGAAAAGCAGGCAGCGATCCTCCGTGCAGAGGCTCAGAAGGAAGCGATGATCCGTCAGGCAGAAGGTGAGGCTGAAGCTATCCTGAAGGTACAGCAGGCAAATGCAGACGGTATCCGTTTCCTGAAGGAAGCAGGGGCTGATGAGGCGGTGCTTACAATGAAGAGCCTTGAGGCATTTGAGAAGGCGGCAGACGGTAAAGCTACCAAGATTATTATCCCGTCAGAGATCCAGGGTATTGCGGGACTTGTAAAATCTTTAGCAGAAGTCGGAGATCAGAAGGAAAAGTAGATCTGTATGAAGGGGTGACTGTATGATGAAACCCATCCTTGACCTGACAAAAGAATATGGCCTTGTACTTGACGGCGGCGGAGCAAGGGGAGCGTATCAGATTGGTGCGTGGAAGGCTCTTGCAGAGGCGGGCGTTAAGATAAAAGCAGTGGCAGGAACATCAGTGGGCGCTTTAAACGGCGCCCTTGTTTGTATGGGTGATATTAAGAAGGCGGAGAAGATCTGGGAGGAAATGACATTTTCTACGGTGATGGATGTGGACGATGAGGTGATGGAAGCATTTTTCAACGGGGAGCTGCCTACCAGAGAAGCATTGGGGAAAATCTGGAAGAAGATTCGGGAGGGAGGCTTTGACATTACGCCTCTGCGGAGCCTGATCCATGAGATGATCGATGAGGACGCTATCAGGGAAGGGGACAAAGAGTTCTGCCTGCTGACCTTTTCCCTGTCGGAGTTTAAAGAGCTGGATCTCAGTGCGGATGATATTCCGGAAGGGCTTCTGGAGGATTTTCTGCTTGCCAGCGCCTATCTGATCGGCTTTAAAAATGTGCCGCTGCATGGAAAGAAATATGTGGACGGCGGCGTGGTAAATACAGTGCCGGTCAATTCGCTGCTAAAGAGAGGATATGAGGATCTGATCGTTGTCCGCATCCACGGGCCGGGAAGAGAGCAGAGGGTAAAGCTCCCGGAAAGCAGCACCGTATATGAGGTTTCGCCGAGAGTCAGGCTGGGAAGCATTATTGAATTTTCCGGGAAAAGGAGCCGGCAGAATCTTCTGATCGGGTACTATGATACCCAGCGGATGCTGTATGGCCTGGACGGGCGGATCTATTATCTTGAGCAGACCCATGACGAGGAATACTACAGCCGTCTTTTGGGGTGTTTAAAGGAGATTGAGAGGGCGGAGACCGCATTTGTCCTGAAGCTCCCTCTTGGCTTTTCAGACAGGGAACTGTATATGGGAATGCTTGAAGCTACTGCAAAATTATTTAGAATTCCCAAATATCATATCTATACGGTTGACCAATTGTTTGAAATGGTATATAAAAAATATATGACTTTAGAGGATCAGATCAACATGCCGAGATTTGTGCATGTGTTGATGGAATTGAAAGAGGGATGCAGGATGAATTTAAAAGGAAGACATTTTTTAACACTGAAGGATTATACCCAGGAGGAGATTACCTATCTGGTGGATCTTGCGGCAGAGCTTAAGGAGAAAAAGAAAAAGGGGATTGCCGTGGATGATTACAGAGGCATGAATGTGGCTCTGATCTTTGAAAAGACCAGCACCAGGACGAGGTGTTCTTTTGAGGTAGCCGCCCATGATATGGGGATGGGAACGACTTATCTTGACCCGGGCGGATCTCAGATCGGCAAAAAGGAGAGTATTGCGGATACTGCCCGTGTGCTTGGACGGATGTTCGACGGCATTGAATACCGCGGCTACGGACAGGAGACTGTGGAGGAACTGGCAAAACATGCAGGGGTGCCGGTGTGGAACGGGCTTACCAATGAGTATCACCCGACACAGATGCTGGCGGACCTGCTGACGATCCGTGAGCATTTCGGGGATTGGAAGGGGATCCGTCTGGTCTATATGGGAGATGCAAGATATAATATGGGAAATTCCCTGATGATTGCATGTGCGAAGATGGGAATGCATTTTACAGCATGTACGTCCAGAGAATATTTCCCGGATCCGGAACTGGTGAAGCTCTGTGAGGGATATGCAAAAGAGAGCGGCGGTTCTGTTACACTCACAGAAGATGTAAAGGCAGGAACAAGGGATGTGGATGTAGTATATACAGATGTATGGGTGTCCATGGGTGAGCCGGACGAGGTCTGGGAAGAGAGGATCCGTGTGCTTTCTCCGTATAAGGTTACGAAAGAGGTAATGGAGAATGCGGGAGAGAAGGCTATATTCCTTCACTGTCTGCCGGCATATCATGACCTGAAGACCCGGATCGGAAAAGAGATCAAAGAGCGTTTTGGCCTGGATGATATGGAGGTGACAGACGAAGTGTTCGAGTCTGCACAGTCAAAGGTGTTTGACGAGGCGGAAAACCGTATGCATACGATCAAGGCCGTGATGGCAGCGACCCTTGGGGAGAGATAAGGCAGGAGTCTGACAATGAAATCAGAGATATTAAAGCTGTTAAAAGAAAGCTGCGGTTATGTGTCCGGGCAGCAGCTGTGCGACCGGTTTGCGGTGTCGCGGACGGCTGTATGGAAGGTCATGGAACAGTTGAAAAAGGAAGGGTATGAGATAGAGGCGGTACGCAATAAAGGCTACCGCCTTGTAGACAGTCCGGACGTGATGTCCCAGGCGGAGATTCTGAGCCTTGCGGATACTTCGTGGGCTGCAGGGAAGGTCGTCTGTTTTGAAGAGACGGACTCTACCAATATTCAGGCCAGGGCATATGGAGAGAAGGGCTGGGACCATGGAACCTTATTTGTGGCGGAAAGGCAGAGCGCAGGTAAAGGGCGCAGAGGCAGAGGCTGGGAGTCTCCCTCGGGACTCAGCATTTACATGAGTATCCTGCTCCGCCCGGAGATCTCCCCCCGGCATGCACCGATGCTTACCCTTGTGATGGCAGTCAGTGTGGCAGAAGGGATTAAAGAGGCGGCAGGACAAGATGTCGGGATCAAATGGCCCAATGATATTGTGCTGAATAAGAAAAAGCTGTGCGGGATCCTGACAGAAATGAGTACAGAGATCGACTATATTAATTATGTAGTGATCGGTGTAGGCATCAATGTAAATCAGGAGGAGTTTCCGGAGGAGATACGGGATAAGGCGACTTCACTCAGAATAGAGACCGGGCGGCGCATGAAGCGGGCAGGTATTATCGCTTCGGTTATGAACCGATTTGAAAAAAACTACGGAACATTTATTAAGACAGAGGATCTGTCAGGTCTGCAGCAGGCATATAATTCTATTTTGGTAAATAAGGATTGTGATGTGCGGGTTCTGGAACCGGGAAACGAATACAACGCCCACGCCCTTGGGATCAATGAAAAGGGAGAGCTGATGGTCAGGACAGAGGACGGCGGCCGGAGGAATATTTATGCCGGAGAGGTGTCTGTGAGGGGAATCTATGGTTATGTTTAAATGCAGAGGGCGGTTAGTTATGATCTGCTGTGCCGAAAGTGTGCCGGGGAGAGTCGGAGGAGTTGTGGGATTATGTATGAAGAAAGAATTGTGCTCTGCGGAGCAAACTCGTATGAAGAAAAATATTATCTGAATCCGGATTTTGCCGGATTGCCGGAGCATGTCAAGAATGAGCTGAAAATAATGTGCGTACTGTATGTGCATGATGTGGGAGGCATTCTGACACTGGTATATGAGGAGGACGGGGAACTGTGCTTTGAGGTTACGTCCGAGGAATATGATCCCACATTTGACGAAATCGGCAGCAGGCTTAAGATTAAGCAGCTCCGGACAGAGAAGCAGGAGCTTCTGCAGGCGCTGCAGCTATACTATAAAGTGTTCTTTCTTGGAGAAGAACTGTAGGAGGGAAGTATGTTATTAGTCATTGATGTTGGAAATACCAATATTACACTTGGGATCTTTGATGGGGACAGGGTCTTCGGTTCCTTCCGCATCAAATCCAAACAGCCGCGCACATCGGATGAATACGGTATTACGCTGCAGGAACTGGTGGAGCGTCATGGAATAGACAGCAAGGAGATTACCGATGTGATCATCGCGTCAGTAGTTCCGGATATTATGCATTCCCTTGGGAGTGCGATCATCAAATACTTCCATATTAAACCGGTGGTGGTATCGGCTGGTATTAAGACAGGGATACGCATTGTTACGGAGAACCCGAGGCAGGTGGGGCCTGACCGCATTGTAGATGCGGTGGCGGCCTATACGCTGTTCGGCGGGCCGGTAATCGTGGTGGATTTCGGAACGGCAACGACCTATGATATCGTGGGGCCGGACGGGACCTTTGAAGCAGGCGTGATCGCACCCGGGATCCGTACTTCCGCCCAGGCACTCTGGGGGGAGGCGGACATGCTTCCGGCAATAGAGATCAGGAAACCGCCGTCCATCCTGGCGAAAGAGACTATCTCCAGCATGCAGGGAGGGCTGATCTACGGGCAGATCGGGCAGACGGAATATATTGTCAGCCGGCTGAAGGAAGAGTCCGGGTATGCAGAGGCAAAGGTGGTGGCTACCGGCGGGCTTGGAAAGATGATCGTGTCGGAAACAGATGTGATAGATGTGTATGATCCACAGCTGACGCTGAAGGGGCTGCGGATTATATTTGAGAAAAACAAAAAGCGTTAAAAAAATAACAGGGGACGTAGTAAAGTTGAAAAGTGCTACGTCCCCAATTGACAAAAGGGGTGTACCCAAATGAACATCGGAAGTATCTCTCTCGAAAACCCATACATCCTCGCCCCAATGGCAGGAGTGACCGATCTGCCGTTCCGTCTGCTGTGCAAAGAGCAGGAGGCCGGCCTTCTCTGCATGGAGATGATCAGCGCGAAAGCGCTGCTGTACAAAAATAAAAATACAAAAGCATTACTCGAGATTCACCCGGAAGAATACCCGGTCTCTCTGCAGCTTTTTGGTTCTGATCCGGATATTATCAGTGATATCGCGGGGCGGATTGAGCATTTGCCGTTCCAGATCCTGGATATTAATATGGGATGTCCCGTACCGAAGGTAGTGAAAAACGGAGAGGGATCTGCGCTCATGAATCAGCCCCGGCTTGTCCATGAGATTGTGTATAAAACGGCAAGGGCGATAAAGAAGCCTGTGACAGTCAAGATCCGCAAAGGTTTTGATGAGAGATCTGTCAATGCGGTGGAGATTGCAAAGATTATTGAGGACGCCGGCGGGGCCGCAGTTGCAGTCCACGGGAGGACAAGGGAGCAATATTACAGCGGCAAAGCGGACTGGGATATTATCCGGCAGGTTAAGGAAGCTGTGTCCATTCCTGTCATCGGGAACGGCGATGTCACAACCGGACAGGCTGCGGTCAGGATGCAGGAAATGACCGGCTGTGACGGTGTGATGATCGGCCGGGGGGCACAGGGGAATCCGTGGATATTCGCGGAGCTACTGGAGTACAGCAAGAGCGGAATCCTGCCCCCAAGACCGGATGCGGCCGTAATTCGAGACACTATGCTCAGGCATGCAAAGCTCCAGATGGAGTATAAAGGAGATTATATCGGTATCCGCGAGATGAGAAAGCATGTGGCATGGTATACAAAAGGGATGAAGGGCTCATCCAGACTGAGAGACGAGATCAACAGGGTAGAGTCCTACGAAGAGCTGGAAGCATTATTATATGAAAAAATAAAATAAGGAAAACCGTCGGCTCCGTAAGTAATAAAAGCATCTCGTCCTACATATACTTTATCAATGTGTGGGACAAGATGCTTTTAGGCTGCTGTTCACACGAAGCAGATGCACCGGTAAGATTTTTAGTTTGTATTCAGTATTTGAGAGAAAAAGTTGTTGACATTGAGGAAGGGGTTCTGTATAATATTGAAATTGTGAAAGTATCTTTATCGAATGCTCTTCAGGCAGCTGAAATGTAGGTTCTGAAGGGTAGGCGGATCAATAAAATATTCATCGGAATATATCTATATCATGGCCAAACGCAAGGTCATCTGAAGATAAATGAAAGTATAAAAGAAAAGGAGCGAGGCGGCAAAATGGAAGGAAAGAAAAGATTACTTACTTATGCAGGACTGAAAGCGCTGGAGGATGAACTTGAGCATCTGAAGGTCGTAAAGCGCAAGGAGGTTGCAGGTAAGATTAAAGAAGCGCGTGAGCAGGGAGATTTGTCTGAGAATGCAGAGTACGATGCAGCCAAGGATGAGCAGAGAGATATTGAAGCGCGGATCGAAGAGTTGGAAGGGATCCTTAAAAATGCCGAGGTTGTCGTAGAGGATGAAGTGGATTTTGATAAGATTAATGTGGGATGTACCGTAAGGGTATTTGACATTACCTTTGATGAGGAAATGGAATTCAAGATCGTAGGTTCTACAGAAGCAAACAGCCTGGAAGGCAAGATATCCAATGAGTCCCCGGTGGGGCAGGCGCTGATGGGCAAAACGGTTGATGATGTTGTAGAAGTCGAGACTCAGGCCGGAACAATGGAGTACAGGATTCTGGAGATCAGCCGGTCAAAGTAGCACCGGGCAATGTAACATAGATTATAAAACCCCCTCATGGTCTGAGGGGGTTATTCACCTGAAAAGGAGGAACGAATATGGGCGAACAGCAGAAAAACATGCAGGAATCGGATGTAAACCAGTTAAGGAAAGTGCGGCGTGAGAAACTGGCCGATTTACAGAGCAATGGAAAAAATCCTTTTATAATCACAACATATGATGTGACCTGCCATGCGGCGGACATCAAAGAAAATTATGATGAAATGGAAGGCAGGCAGGTATCTCTGGCCGGCCGTGTAATGCAGAAAAGGGTCATGGGAAAGGCTTCCTTCTGCAATATCCTGGATCGGAGCGGAGATATCCAGTCTTACATTGCCAGGGACAGTATCGGTGAGGAAGAATATAAGGATTTCAAAAAATTGGATATCGGTGACATAGTCGGCATCGAGGGCGAGGTGTTTAAAACAAAGACCGGTGAGATATCAGTGCATGCATCTTCCGTAAAATTATTATCCAAGAGCCTTCAGATTCTTCCTGAGAAATACCATGGGCTGACCAACACGGATATGCGCTACCGTCAGAGATATGTTGATCTTATTATGAATACAGATGCCCGGGAAACATTTATCAAACGATCCAGAATCTTAAGCTCAATCCGCAGATATCTGGACGGAGAAGGGTTTCTTGAGGTGGAGACTCCTATGCTTGTCAGTAATGCGGGAGGGGCGGCGGCAAGGCCGTTCGAGACTCATTTCAACGCGTTGGGAGAGGACTTTAAACTCCGCATTTCTCTGGAGCTTTACTTAAAAAGGCTGATCGTGGGAGGCCTTGAGAGGGTGTATGAGATCGGACGGGTATTCCGCAACGAGGGGTTGGATACACGTCATAACCCGGAATTTACCTTGATGGAGCTCTATCAGGCTTATACAGATTATAATGGTATGATGGATCTGACAGAGAACCTGTACCGTCATGTGGCTCAGGAGGTTCTTGGGACTACGACCATCACATACAACGGCGTGGAGATGGATCTTGGCAAACCGTTTGAGCGCATCACTATGATCGATGCAGTGAAGAAGTATGCAGGAGTAGACTGGAACGAGGTAGAGACTCTTGAGCAGGCAAGAGCCCTTGCGAAAGAGCATCATGTGGAGTTTGAGGACAGGCATAAAAAGGGTGATATCCTGAGTCTGTTCTTTGAGGAATTTGCCGAGGAGCATCTGATTCAGCCGACATTTGTGATGGATCACCCGATCGAGATCTCACCGCTTACGAAGAAAAAACCGGAGAACCCGGATTATGTTGAGCGTTTTGAGTTCTTTATGAATGGCTGGGAGATGGCAAATGCATACTCCGAGCTGAACGATCCGATTGATCAGAGAGAAAGATTTAAGGCGCAGGAAGAACTGCTGGCACAGGGGGATGAGGAAGCGAACACGACGGATGAAGATTTCCTGAACGCACTGGAGATCGGTATGCCTCCGACAGGCGGTATCGGGTTCGGAATCGACAGGATGTGCATGCTGCTCTGTGACGAGGCAGCCATTCGCGATGTGCTCCTGTTCCCCACGATGAAAAGCCTGGACAAGAAGCCTTCCGACAGCGGCAAGTCTGTGAAAAAGGAAGCAAAGCAGGAGGCAAAGAAAAGCAGTATTTCCCGTGAACAGGCGTTGGAGCTGCTGAAGAAATACAACAAGGAACCGTTTCACATTCAGCATGCACTGACTGTGGAGGGGGTAATGCGCTGGTTTGCAAAAGAACTGGGACACGCAGAGGAAGAGGAGTTCTGGGGAATTACCGGCCTTCTTCATGATATTGATTTTGAACTTTATCCGGAGGAGCACTGCAAGAAAGCGCCGGAGCTTTTGCGTGAAGCCGGTGTGAGCGAGGATATGATCTATGCAGTCTGCTCCCATGGCTATGGGATCTGCAGCGAGGAGGAGCCAAAGCTTGAGATGGAAAATGTACTTTTTGCGTCAGATGAGCTGACAGGCCTGATCTGGTCCTGCGCTCTGATGCGTCCGTCCAGGAGCACGATGGATCTGGAGGTCAAGAGTCTGAAAAAGAAGTTCAAAGACAAGAGGTTTGCGGCGGGCTGCTCCAGAGAGATCATTTCCCAGGGGGCGGAAAGATTAGGATGGGAGCTTGACGAGCTTTTTGATAAGACCATACAGGCTATGAGGAGCTGCGAGGCGTCCGTGGCAGAGGCTATGGAGAAATAAATATATGGGGCCGTCGCACTAAGTAATTCCGGCTTTCAGGGAAGGAATAAAAAGAAATGAGGTGGCGATATGGATAAAGACCCGTTTAAGGAATATCTAAAAGAGTCTGAGCCTGATAAAGCCAGCAAAGGCTGCGCCTGGAGTACGGCAATCGGGCTTCAGGCTGTTGACGGACTGAAACCATCGGAATATTTGATTGATACCGCCATTCAAAATATTGAAGGTAAAATCACAATAAAAGAAGCACAAATTCTCATAGACGCTTATTACGAAGAAAGACCGGCACATTTGTTTGATGAGGAGCGTACAGAAGAAGCAGATAAAGTATCTTCCCGTATCGCAGAAATACTTTCAGAAACAGCATTTTCATTTTCTCCCAATGAGTATATTTCCATCCACCGCAAGCTTTTTCAGGGAATATATAAACACGCCGGGAAAATCAGGGATTATAACATCACGAAAAAAGAATGGGTGCTTGATGGCGAAACTGTGATGTACGGAAGTGCTTCGGAACTCAGAGCGACCCTTGAATATGATTTTTCGCAGGAAAGAGATTTTAGTTATAAAGGCTTGTCAATGGATGGGATTATTCATCACCTTGCGGTTTTTATTTCTCGACTGTGGCAGATCCACATTTTCGGAGAAGGCAATACAAGAGCAACGGCAGTGTTCTTTATCAAGTATCTGAGAACACTTGGGTTCTCGGCAGCGAATGATATTTTTGCAGACAATGCGTGGTATTTCAGAAATGCGCTTGTCCGTGCAAATTATACGAACCTGCAAAAGAATATCCACGAAACAACAGAATACCTTGAGGCCTTCCTTAGAAATCTGCTTTTGAACGAAAACAATGAGCTTCACAACCGGGATTTGCATATAAGCGGATTTCTGAATGATGAAAAGCGGACATCGGAAGTGTGATTTCCGAAAAAGGAAAGTTTACAATATTTTTATGTAGGATACGGTGTAACTCAGTAAAATGGGTTACACCGTTTGGTTTTGTAAAACCATATGTTATATTTGTGTGGAGTCCGCTTTGTTTCATTACGGATATAGTGATTTTTCTCCTCGTAAATGGTCGATTGCTGTGCCGAGAACAGCGTCCCGTGCTGTAAAGAACATTGAAGAATTCCCGATGAAAGCTTACTATATTCAAAAAGAATTTTTAGATGTAGGTAAGTCTACAGGCAATTTTAACGGTGTAATATTGCCTGTACATGACCGCGAACGAACAATATGCGATTGTTTTGAATACGCCTGTGCTTGACGCTATGCGAAAATTATAGGGAAACAGTGTATTCGCTATGACGTTGTCAGCGAAGTGAACAGTCCGGATCCTCCTTTGCCAAGAGCGGCCGCTTCATAAAAGCTTAAGAAAGATGGGCGCATTTTATTAAATTCTTTTTGCTATTCTTAGAAAACAGAGGCAATGCAATCTAAACAAGGAAAGAAAAGGAAGGAGATGCAGAAATGGAATCAAAAAAAATCACAATAGGACTGCTGGCATTTTACCTGGCGGCCCTGACATGGATCATTGTTTTTAAGATGCAGTTTTCTTTTGGGGATGTGGGACATATGAGGAATCTCAATCTTATCCCGTTCGGTGAGTCAGTAATAGTAAACGGAGAGATAGATTTCAACGAAATGATTGACAATGTGCTTGCATTTATTCCTTTTGGAGTTCTGGCACATGTACTGTGGGAAGGGAGGCCGCTGGTCCGGCAGGCGGCGCCGATCATTTTTACAAGTCTTTTGTTTGAGACGGCGCAGTATATTCTGGCCGTGGGGATGAGTGATATTACAGATATCATCACAAATTCCCTGGGCGGAACGATCGGTATCGGCATTGCTTTCGGGATCTCGAGAGTATTCAGGAAGAACTGGAAGAAAATTATTAATATTACGAGTCTGGTGTGTGCCGGTCTGATGACTTTGCTCGTGGGGGCTCTGATTGTGGCTAATTGGTAAAAATGTAACGAAGCTCTGATTTGCGGTGCCTCATTATTCACGCAAAAAGATATAATCATCAGAGCAAGTATTTCGTATATGGAGGTGTTCATGAACAGAAAAATGTCAGAGGGAGCAGCGGATGTAAGCGAATGGATACAGACAGCAATAAGAGAGGTGTACGTGTATTTATAATATCTCAGACATCTGAAAAAATATCTGCCAGGGAAGCGTATTGTATGTTATGATATATATAACTATACAAATACCACTCCTGAGATGGATATGGCTGATTAGTATTGGTATTTCAATTTTATCATTTGTCCTCGGAGTGGAATTTTATGTGAAAGAGGCAGCAGAGGATGAAAGTTTTTGTTACGGGCGCCAATGGCCAGCTGGGGCATGACGTTATGAATGAATTGCATAAAAGAGGCCACGAAGGCGTCGGATCTGACCATGGAGAAGCCTGCACAGGTGTTTCGGACAGTCCTGCCGCGACGGCAATACCATATGTGAATCTGGATATTACGGATAAAGATACAGTCAGGAAAATTATTGCGGAGATAAAGCCGGATGCTGTTATTCACTGTGCGGCCTGGACGGCTGTGGATCTGGCGGAAGATGACGATAAGGCGGAAAGGGTTTGGGCCGTCAATGCGGAGGGGACACAAAATATTGCCGATGCCTGCAAAGAGGCTGAATGTAAGATGCTCTATCTGTCTACGGACTATGTGTTTGACGGCGGAGGGACAGAGCCCTGGCAGCCGGACTGTAAAGATTATCATCCGCAGAATGTGTATGGTCGGACCAAGGCAGAGGGGGAGCTGGCGGTCAGCAAAACACTGGATAAATATTTTATTGTCCGCATCGCATGGGCATTTGGTTTAAATGGCACGAATTTCATTAAGACGATGATCAACGTAGGGAAAACACATAATGAAGTACGAGTGGTCAACGACCAGATCGGTACACCGACATATACATTTGACCTGGCACGACTGCTTGTTGACATGTGCGAGACAGAAAAATACGGTTATTACCATGCCACGAATACAGAAGTTACAGATGAAAATGCAGGATGCAAGACAGGCTATATCAGCTGGTACGATTTTTGCTGTGAGTTCTACAGGCAGTATGGATTAACAACAAAGGTTGTCCCGGTGACAACAGAAGAATATGGCCTCAGTAAGGCTGTGAGACCTTTTAACAGCAGGCTGGATAAAAGCAAACTGGCAGAGGCTGGATTTACGCCGCTCCCTGATTGGCAGGACGCGGTGAGACGATATTTGAAAGAAGCACAGTTGTGAGGGGATTGAAAAATGGGACAGATTACAGTTGAAAAAAATGCAGGCGGAATTCAGGGGCTTTGCGTCATAACTCCTGCTGTGCATGGCGACAGCCGCGGATATTTTATGGAGACTTACAATCAGCTTGATATGAAAGAGGCCGGTATAGATATTGTTTTCGTTCAGGACAATCAGTCTATGAGCACCAAGGGTGTTCTGCGGGGGCTGCATTTTCAGAAACAGTATCCGCAGACCAAGCTGGTGAGAGTTATAAAAGGGTCTGTGTTTGACGTAACCGTGGATTTGAGAAGTGATTCGGATACGTATGGGAAATGGTACGGCATTGAACTGACGGAAGAAAACAAGAAACAAATCCTGATTCCGAGAGGGTTCGCACACGGTTTTCTTGTGTTGAGTGATACGGCAGAGTTCTGTTACAAATGTGATGATTTTTATCATCCGAACGACGAAGGAGGTATGGCCTGGAATGATCCGGAGATCGGCATTGTATGGCCGGGCGTTAAAGGGACTTACAAAGGGACAGCCAGTGCCGGAGGCTATAGCCTGGACGGCGTGGAACTGAACTTAAGCTGTAAAGACGAGAAATGGCTTGGGATCAAGGATACCTTTCAGTTTTGAGAAGTCTCTTGCATCTTACAAACCACAAAAAGGAAATTAAGTTTATTGATTTCATGTCGATAATATAATAGAATAACTAACAATTGTAAGCTTGTTATGCAGAAGTGTAAGCTACTGCTTTATAATTGTGTATTTTTAAGGGGAGATCTGTAAGTCATCTCCTTGTTTTATTCATAGCAAGATTAGATTTTTTGTAATATTTGAAAGACAAAATTTGATGATAGCCAGGAGTACGTAACATGGAGATTGAAACACTAAAAAGAATGATAGGCATGATGAGCGTTTGCATAGCAGACGGAAAAGCATATATATCTAATCGTTTCTATAATGCTCTCATTATATATAATATCCAGGAAGGAAAGGTAGAGAAGGCAGAACGTTTTGTACATATGGATGCTTCTTCTTTTGCTTATCATGGAGGGTGCGTGGAGCATAACGGGACAGTATATTTTTTCCCGGACAACGGATATGGAGTTCATGCGTATCATGTGGACAGCGGATGTCAGAAACATTATGATTTTGGATTTTGCCAGGTGGGATATGCCCGGGTTTTCGGAGAGGAATTAGTTTTGTTTCCGTGGCATGCGAAACAGGGGCTTCTTACGATCGATTTAAATAAGGAAACCGGTAATGCACGGAAGGATTGGTGGGATGCCGACCGGATTTTAGGAGATTTGGGGTCTGATTCCTTGTATTCCGGAACATATGATGATGATAAAGTGTGGAGCCACTGTGTGAAAAGCAACTGTCTGCTCATAACTGATTATCGAAACCGATCAATTGAGAAATATACAATTAATACAGAAGAAAAACTTTTGTATGGAAGTGCGTATGACGGAAATGATTTCTGGTTTACAGCAATCGGAAAAGATATCATATATCAGTGGAATATAAACGATGGGCTGAAAAAATGTTATAGCCCCGGCTTTGTAGTGGATGGAAAAACAGAAGATTATCCTCCCTGCAGGAAAATAGCATGTGCTGAGGGGCATGTATTTCTTATTCCATGTAATGAGAATGCATTGTTTCTTTTGAATAAGGAAACCGGGACAATGGAAAAACTCTCGCAATTTCCTGCCGAGACTATATATCCCAGAGCAAAATATTGGGGTGTATTTGAAAAAATCTATAAAAATAAGCTGTATCTGTTTTGCGATGTAACGGATTTATTAATACAGGTGGATTTGGATAATTTAAATGTCAGATATATTAATACACAGATCATCGGTGATCAGACATTTGAAAAGTACGTAAAGCAGATATGGGGTTCGATCCTTTCAGAAATGAGAGAAAGGGACTGGCTGTATGAAAACGGGTATGATTGGAAAACATGGCTGTCTAATTTTATGAGGTTTGAAGAAGAGATACACAGGAGTAATACAGAAGCCTTTCGGCCGGGTAATATTGGCGGTCGTATCTATCGAGAGGTTATGCAGAAATGAAAAGATCCTTTGAAGAAATGTTCGACGGTTACACGAAAAAAGATGGGAATGCATGGGGAATCAACTGGCGTAGTTCCCATTATCAAAGAATGAAAGACATTATAACCATTATACTTCCGGATTTGAAAAAGCAGCATTTGAAGGTTTTGGAAGCGGGATGTGCAACAGGGGATATGACGAAGCTTATACTTCAGTATATAAAGGATCTGAAAATTTATGATGCATTTGACATATCAAAAAAGGCTGTTTCAATTTGTGAAAGTAAGAAACTGCATCCCAAATGCCGGTGGTTTGTCAAAGATCTGGCTGATCTGCACCTGGACGGGAAATATGACCTCATTGTTTGCTGTGATGTGATCTACTATTTGCCTGCTTACCAGCAGAAAAAATGTATGGATATTTTTTATGAACATCTGGAAAACGGAGGAAAGCTTTTTTTATGCGTACCTTATGAACAAACGGAAGTGAGCCGGCTCACAAGAATGAAAGGAGCCTTTGTTGCTGAACGTGAAGAAACAGGATTTCTTTGGCTGTGGTGCAAGATAGAGACTGTATTGCTCAAGTATTATAACCAGTCAAAGAGAGGGCATGTGAAAAAGATTTTGAGAAAAATCATTACTGATCATAAGTTGATGGAGTGTTGTGTGTGGATGAACAGGCGGATGTTTTCAAATAAATATTCGCATATGTATATGCTGCTTAGAAAAGAATAAAAGGTGAGGAGACACATGGATTCACTGCATAATATCAAACAAAAGGTGTTCCGGAACATCACGGCGAAGATAAAAGGAATGAAAGAATATGATGATCTGTTCTGGAAGACATATGATATGCTGGAAGAAACAAAGTCATGGAACGTCTGGCAGTTCAGGGAATATCAGCTTCAGCAATTGAAGATGCTCATTCATTATGCCTATAAGAATACAAAATATTATCGGAGAATGTTTGACGAGTACGGATGGTCTCCCCGTGATTTTCAGAATTTTCAGGATATAAGGAAGATACCGGTTATTACGAAAGAAATCTTACAAAAAAATTTGAATGAATTAAGAGCAATCCCGCTTCATAACTGTGTAGCGGTGACAACTGGAGGATATACAGGAATACCGACAAAATTATTCTTGGATGCCAGAAGTACGGATGCGGTAAGGTTAGCCTTTGTATGGCATAGTTTTCATGAAGGCGGGTATTATTTTGGTGATAAAATAGCGGTTCTCCGAGGAAAAGTGATAGGGGACGGAGATATATTCCATGACCCGCGCTATGATATTTTGTATTGTTCCAGTATGAATATGTCAGAAAAAAATGTAAAGAAGTATCTGTATGAGATTCAAAAGTTTGGGGCGAAGCATATAAGAGCATATCCGTCAGCCGCGGAGATCCTGGCAAAATATATAAAGGATACAGGCACTTGTTTCAATGAAGACGGGAAGATTAAGACACTCTTTACGAGTTCTGAGACTTTGACAATGGATATGCGGAGATTGATTGAGGAACAATTGCATGTCAGGGTTATGGACTTATATGGAAACTGCGAGCAGATAGGTATGATTGGACAGTGCATGGAAGGCCATTATCATGAATATATGTGTCATTCGTATTTGGAATACCTGGATGACGGGGATGTACCGGTAAAGACCGGGAGAGGGAGGATAATCGGGACGGGATTTACGAATCCTGCAATGCCATTAATCCGCTATGATACCGGAGATGCAGCGCTGCTTGATAAAGTAACCTGTACAGAAAGATGTGTGAACCGGCAAAAAATGATATGCAGACTTGTGGGACGGCGCAGGAGAGATGAATTTTTAATAGGAAAAGATGGGAACCGGGTCAACTATGTTGCAATCAATACGCATGCGGATATTTTTGACAATGTTTATCGGATTCAATTTGTTCAAGAAGAGAAAGGATGCATAAAAATTAACGTGATGCCGGGACACAAGTACACGAAGGCAGATCATACAAATATTTATCAGGAGTTTAAGAAACGTTTTGGCGGAACCTTTGATTTAGAAGTAAATGAGACAGAACAATTTGAATATACACTAAGAGGGAAGAGTAAATTTATTATACAAAAGCTTGCTGATTAGTTGGGAACTTTAAATAGTACGGAGAAAGGTATGTATTCTTTTATAAGTATCGATAAAATTACGGTAAATGCATCCTGCATGACAAAGTTAAAAAAGTTGTGTGATTTATATATGCAGCACAAATTTAATCTGCTGGGCAGCGGGTTTGTTAAACCGGACTATGATTTATGTGCAAAAGGGCTGCACGGGAAACGTTATCAGAGCCGATCTATGAAGCGGTATGGAAGAACAGCAGCTAAAAAAATGCAGAGGCAATATGGTGATTTGTCAGGATATCAACCTATAAACTGGTTTGTAGATTATAAAAGCGGATTCTTCTTTGAACCGGGGAGTTACAATTCTGCTGCGAAATGTAATGCAGTTATATCGGAGAGAGAAGCGGTGGATATAAAGTGTCCGTGGGAACTGGGACGTTTTTACCACCTTGTTCAGATGGCGGTATTTGCCGCGGCAGATAAAGGGTATAGGAAGGATATAGTCAGAGAATTCAAAAACGAACTGTGTGATTTTATAGAAATGAATCCGGTCGGACGTACAGTTCAATGGTCGGCAGTGATGGATTCATCCATTCGGACTGTTAACCTTTTGGTGGCTCATGACATTTTGAAGCAATTGGACGAGACAGGCTGTCTGGATCCTGATTTTGAGACCAGGTTTGAGACATTAATAAGAGCAAGCCTTACATACATTATGGATGGATTGGAGCGGGGGAGAAATGGTATGAACTCCAACCATTATCTGTCTAATCTGGCCGGGATTATATTTGCATCTGCTTATCTGGAAACGGACGAATGGAATGATGCATGCCTTGTATTTGGAGTACAGGAGATGATCCGTGAGGTGGGGAAACAGTTTCACGAAGAAGGGGGACATTTTGAGGGATCCACAAGTTATCATAGATTAAGCGGAGAATTTGTACTGTATGCAACTGCGCTGGTGTATGGGACGCTGCAGACAGGCAGAAAGAAAGCCTATCAGTCCTATAAACGTATGGGGATAAATGGATTAAAATATCTGGCGTTACAAAAATATGACGTGAAAACGGACAGATTTTTCCCGCAGTGGTATCTTGACCGGGTTTATAATATGGCAGTTTTTACAGGAACGATTTTAAAAGATAATCATGAGATTGTTCAGGTGGGGGATAATGACAGCGGCAGATTATTGAAGCTGACGCCGATGGGAGAAGGGGAGATTGATAAAGTTATTGATCATCGGACCTTTTTGTCAGCAGTATCCGGTCTGATTTCCAATTCAGAATTCGGACAGATTGTGAATGAAATTCCATTAGAGTCCAGTATTGTTTCTTCTCTGGCAAAGAAAAAGTTTGAAGCTCACAAATACGATGCCCGGGTGAACCAGATAGGATCGCCGGAGGACATTGTATATCCGTATAAAAAAGAGACTGTTTTATATATAGATAAATGTGAAACGGCAGGAAGTCTGTCAGAAGGCATCCGGATATACTATTATGAAAAGTTTGGCCTGCTGGTGGTCAAAGGAGAAAGAATCTTTCTCTGTATGGTAATAGATACAGCCGAAAATACAAATCTTTTAGGACATACGCATAATGATAAGCTATCTATAGAGGTTCTTGTTGACGGGAGTTATATCACAAGAGATCCGGGAGGGTATATTTATACTCCATTTCCATTTATAAGAGACAGATTTAGAAGTGTAAAGGCACATAATACTATCCATGTTTCAGATGTTGAGCAGAATGTGTTTTCCGGGACGTTTGGAATGAAAAAACGCGCAAAAGCGCGGCTGATTTCTGCAGGCAAAGAAGGAATCGTGGGGAGAGCTTGTTATGCCGGAATTGAACATGTAAGACAGATTGAGCTGCAGCCTCACAAAATAGTAGTGAAAGATTATGCTAATATGCCGTTTACAGTATCTTTCCGGAACAAGATCTATTCAACGGGATATGGACAGCTATGTAAGGAGGAGAAAACGCTATGATCGTGAACCGATATAATGCCAGGTGGGAGACGGACATTTTAAAGGACGGTGTTTATTTGGATTTTATGGGGCGGATTGCACCGTTGCTGAAGAGAAGCCTGTCGGCCGCACAGTATGAAAAGTATGAGAAATGGATTAAGAAAAAGATAGAATACAAGCGTATAAAGAAAGAGACAGAAGAGAGCCTGAGAAAGAATTATGATGTGGGGAGGCAGCCGCTGTTTTCCTCCATAGAGATAGAGGTTATCAATCGATGCAATGGCATCTGTCCGTTCTGCCCGGTCAATCGAAATACAGATCCGCGGAAGTTAAAGAAAATGGACGAGGAGCTCTTTAAAAAAATCATAGATGAGTTGGGAGAATTAAAGTATTCCGGAAGACTGGCATTGCATTCTAATAATGAACCCTTCCTTGATCCAAGGATTATAGAGTTTGCAAAGTATGCCCGGGAGCATGTGCCCCATGCCCACCTGTACATGTATACAAACGGGACGCTGCTTACGATGGAAAAATTCAAAGCTATTATCCCCTCACTGGACAGACTTGTAATTGATAATTATGATGACGAACTCAAACTGATCGAGAATGTTGCAAATATTCATGAGTATTGCAGGAAAGACAGAAAATTAAATAAAAAGGTTGAGATCCATGTCAGAAAGATCCATGAGGTGCTCAATACCAGAGGGGGACAGTCGCCGAATAATAACAAAAGAAAGACATTAAAGGCGTCGTGTATTCTGCCGTATAAACAGATGGTAGTAAGACCTGACGGAAAGACCAGCCTGTGCTGTAATGATCCTTATGGAAAATATACACTGGCGGATCTGAACAGAATGTCCTTGCAGGAGGCATGGTATTCGCAGCGGTATGAAAACATAAGGAAAAAACTCAGGCAGGGCAGAGCAGGCGTCAAATTATGCCGATACTGTGATACATTGCCGGGACCGAAAGGATATTAAGCATGGCATGGGAAAAGATATATATCGTAGACAATATTCCGTTATTTAATCCTGTTATTGGAGAAGGAAAGATATTGCCGTATGATGATTTTGCTGCGGGCAGAGCAGGCTGCGGTTTCTGTCCCAGGATCTATTTTGTGACGGCAGATATTGATTCCATTATAGGTGTGACTGACAAGATACACAATCTGTTCCTTCAATCCGGTGCAGTGGCAATGGTATTGAAGGATTCAAAAAGAGAAAAAGTTATAACAGCCTGGTATTTACTGCGCCGGCTTGTAAAAAAGAGGCGGGAGGAAAGGAGCTTAAGCCGGGTCATAAGTTTTGCACAGGACAGGATTGAGTGCCTGGAACGCCGAACGGTCAGGAAGCAATACAGGAAAAACGCTATGCCCGTATATATCAAAACTACGATGTCATATGGAGTACAGTCCGGCGGAATGGTTGCCCATTCTACAGGGGTTCTAAATGCATTGGTGAGGAGATACGGACAGATTCCGGTATATACGACAGACTATATTTCCAGTGAGGTGCAGACGGACGAGATTCATCATATATCGATGAAAGCATATCATGATTTTGGTGAATTAAGAAATTTATATTTCAATTTCAGTGCCTCTAATGACATATATGGGCTGCAAAAGGGAAAAGTGCCTGCATTTATATACCAGCGTTATGCTTTGAACAATTTCACAGGTTTGCAGCTTTCATATAAATATAATGTGCCTTTGATACTTGAATTTAATAGTTCAGAGGTATGGACATCCAGAAACTGGGGAGACGGCCTCAAATATGAAAGTCTGGCTGAACGAATCGAGAATCTGAATCTGAATAAAGCTGACTTAATTGTGTGTGTCAGTGACGTGTTAAAAGAACATTTGATGGAACGGGGAATTGAAAGCAGGAAAATATTGGTTGATTATAACGGAGTTGATACAGAAAAATATCATCCGGCTGTCAGTGGAGACGAGATAAGGGAAAAATATGATCTCAGAGATAAAATTGTCATCGGATTCTGCGGCTCTTTTGGAGTATTTCATGGAGCTGAAAAACTGGCGGAAAGTTTTGCCGAATTAGTCTCGCGGAATGAGGCTTATAAAAGTAAAGTGAGCCTATTGCTCATCGGGGAGGGAAAAACTTTTCCGAAAGTAAAACGAATTTTAAAGCGTACCCGGATTGAAGATTGCGTGAAGTGCGTCGGGAGCATATGTTTTGAAGAGGTACCCTCGTATCTGGCGGCCTGTGATATTCTGGCTGCGCCCCATGTGTGCAACAAAGACGGTAGTAATTTCTTTGGGTCTCCAACGAAACTGTTTGAATATATGGCGATGGGAAAGGCAATAGCGGCGTCCGATCTGGGGCAAATGAGTGAAATATTAAGAAACGGAGAAAATGCGCTTCTGTTTGAACCTGGAAATGTAAAGGATATGTCGGACAAGCTTGAGCTGCTGATAAGGGATACCGGACTCAGAAAAAAACTTGGGCAGAATGCAAGAAAGGATGCGGAAGAAAAATATACATGGGATAAGCATCTTGATAAGATGCTGGAAAAATTGACGGAAATGTACGCATAAAAAGCATGAGGCGGAAGGGGTTATATATGTGCGGAATTGCAGGCAGTATAAGTTTTGACAACAATAAAAAAATTAATAAAACAGTTCTTACAAAGATGGCAGATGCTATGGCTGAAAGAGGGCCGGACGGCAGCGGAGTATGTGTGCTGAATAATGAAAGGGTCGGACTGGGCCACAGAAGGCTGGCTATTATTGATTTATCAAAACAGGCTGATCAGCCAATGAGCAATGCAGACGACAGCATTCATATTGTATTTAACGGAGAGATCTATAACTATCAGGAAATAAAAGAAGAGATCAATAAGATCCGTAATGTAAAGTGGAAAACTGATCATTCAGATACAGAGGTTATTATTCATGCATATGAAATATGGGGGATACAGTGTATCAAGAAATTCCGCGGCATGTTTGCATTTGCTTTATGGGATGAAAAAAAGGAAAAGATGTGGCTTGTCCGCGACCGGTTAGGGATAAAGCCATTGTATTATGGTATATTGCGCGGAAAATTGAATTTTGCCTCCAATGTAAGGGCTTTGCTGGAAGATTGGGAACAAGATAAAACGGTTAATAAAAAAGCGGTATATGATTTTCTGTCCTTGCTTGCAGTCCCTGCTCCAAATACATTGTTTAAAAATATAAAAAAGTTACCGGCAGGACATTATCTGGAAATAACCTTGAATGGTGAAATAAAAACGACCTGTTACTGGGACATCTGCAAGTATGCAAATATGAAAAAGTTAAAAGAAAGTGAAGACCGAATAAAGACCGGGCTTTTAGATAAATTAAAGGATTCGGTCAAAATAAGAAAAGCAGCAGATGTTCCTGTAGGTGTATTTCTATCAGGAGGGATTGATTCAAGTACCAATTTAGCTTTATTTTCAGAGGACAGTCAGGAGGTTCATACCTTTACTGCCGGATACAAAGGTATGCGTCATTATAAAAATGAGAATTCTTATGCGAAAAGCGTGGCTGATTATTGCAGGGCAGTTCATCATGATCAGATGCTGGATGACACAGATGTAATAGAATTTGTAGATACATTAAAAAAATTAAGTGATGACCCGATCGCAGACCCGGTCATCGTTTCCCAATATTATATTGCAAAACAGGCAAGGGAAAACGGCATAAAAGTAGTTCAGGTCGGAGAGGGCTCGGATGAATTATTTGCAGGGTATACTTATTGGAGTAAACTTGCCCGGTATGAAAAGTTGAATGTTATGATTCCCCAGAAGATCAAGAAAATGATTTATACAAATATAAAAAAGTATCATTTTAACATTTCAGAGTATCAGGAGGAATTGTTAAGGAGGGCCGCAGAGGGAGAACCGGTATTCTGGGGGTTCGGTACGGTTTATATCGGTGAAGACAGAAAAAGACGGCTTTACAAAAAGGAATTTCTGAATGAAATAGGAAACCATACAACGGGAGAGGCCTTTCTGGAGAGCTACAGAAAATGTAAAAAGAATATGCTGCGTGAGACGGTGGGCTGGATGGGATGTGTGAATATGAGATTCAGATTACCGGAGTTTTTGCTTGCGCGGACGGACCGGGCATGTATGGCAGTGGGAGTAGAGGGAAGAGTGCCGTTTTTAGACCATGAATTGGTGGAATGGGGGATGAGGATACCCGAACATTATAAAATAAAAAAAGGGAATCACAAACATATATTAAAGGCAGCAGTGAAAAATGTAATACCTGATCGTATTATAAACCGGGAAAAAGAAGGATTTGGGCTTCCTTTTATGGAGTGGTATCAGGGGCAGTTAGGTGCAGTGATGAAGAATAGTATCCTTCATTTTGTAAAAGCTTCCCGATACTTTGAAGAGAAAGAAGTCAGGAGATATATAAGAGATAAAAACTCAGAGCCGATCACTATATGGGCGCTCTTTGTCTTGTCATTATGGTGGGAGCAGTATATAGAACCGACATTAAATGAAGCCGAAGTATAAAATACAGATGTTTGAAAGGAGAACTTATGAAGTCCTATAGAAAAAAACTTTTTGAAAATTATGATCAGGTCAGAGCAGAGGTATGGCAGGGGAAAAAGGAGGCCGATCTGCGGGATTACGATAGACATATGGGCGAGATATATAAAAGATACTATAAGCAATATTTTGGTAATAAGAAAGACATGAAAATATTGGAAATTGGCTGCTCAACCGGTGGAATGCTTCAGGCAATGTATAAAGATGGATTTAAAAATCTTGTGGGCATTGATATGTGTGAGGGAAATATTAGAATTGCAAAGAAAAGAAATGGGAATATACAGTATTTGACCGGTGATGGCATTGAATTTTTGAAAAACAGTTCCGAGAAGTTTGATATTATCTGTTCCAGAGCAGTGTTTGAGCATATGGAGAAAGAGAGTATACTAGAAACGGTTCGGGAGATGAAAGTGCATTGCTCAGAAAGCGGAGGGGTATTGATCGATGTTCCCAATATGGACTGGATCTGGGCAACCCATGAGCGGTATATGGATTTTACCCATGAATGCGGCTTTACGAAGGAATCATTATTTGAAATACTGCGGCCGTACTTTAAGAAGATTCAGTTTTCATATGGAGATCTTGAGTATACAGCAAGTATGAGAATGAAAATCGCAAGATATATTTTGTGGAAATTGTATCAAGAGGGTGGGATTTGTGTTTCGCAGGAGAGAATGTGGTCGCGGTCTGTGATCGCATTTGCCAGTAACTGATCTGATAAAATAAAAACGAAGGAAACTATGACAGGGATAGATTTGGGGAGAAGACATGGATAAACTGAATGTTACAATTACAATTGACACGGAGAACCCGCAGATTCCATTTGTGGCAAATACATGCAGGACGGATACGCTGCTTAATTCTAACGGGAAAAGAAACTATGGACTCAGATATATTGTATCTGCCTTTAAGCAGTATGGTATTCATGCAACATGGTATTTGAATATCTATGAGAAATACCTTATGGGCGAGAAGCTTTTGGCGGATGTCTGCCATATTTTATTGAAGAACGGACAGGATATACAGCTTCACACGCACCCTGTATGGCTGATGGACCGCAATGAAAGAAAACGTGTATATATGAATCAATACTCCCTTGATGAACAGATCTATATCATGGAGAAAGGAATAGAGGATATTCAGAATGTGACAGGTAAAAAACCGATCGCGCATAGAGGGGGGGGGGTATGGTATTAACATGGCCACCTTACAGGCTTTAAGGGAAACGGAAATAAAAATAGATTCCAGTGTCTTTTATAAATACAGTAACTGTAAGGTGACAGGAAAATATAAAAACAGAATTCATGAATTAAACGGTATCTTAGAATATCCCGTGAGTGTGTACAAGATTAAGACGGATTATGTGATACCCTGTAAATCGGCCAACAATCAGATTCAGAAACTGGATATTAATTACAGCACTGCAGATGAGATCAAAAAAGTGTGCGAACAAAATATAGCACAGCATCATGCTTATACGAATATTTTTATGCACAGTTTTTCATTATATAAGTTTTTTATGACAGGAGTGTACCGGGAGAGATCGTTATTTGAGCCGGATAAGGATACTATAAGAAAATTTCATAATGTTATGAACTATCTGGCCGGGAATCCGAAGATTGAGGTAGTGACTGTAAGTCAACTGTACAAAAAGCTGCAAAATGTAGAAATATCTTCCGGGGATTACATGCCGAAGGTGAAAAGGATAAGACTGATTTGAGGGTTCAGGCACATAGGGTTTAGAGGAGGAAGAGATGTCAGACGAACGAAAAGTATCTATATCTAAAATGGCGGATAGTGAAAAAGGCTATCCGCATAGAGCGCCTTTTCATCCCCCGGAGATCTACCCGGAATTGGCACAGCTGAATATCACGCTGGAGACAGACCGCAGCAATCAGGTTTATGAAACAGTCAGGAATGCATTATTTCTTATGGGATTGGATTCAGAAAACTTTGCATCAGAAAAATGGAATCCCCTGGCAGAAATCGTCACCCCCGGGGACACTGTGGTTATTAAACCGAATTTTGTACTTGACTTAAATGTCAATGACAGGACGAGTCAGTCAACGGTTACACATGGTTCCGTAATACGTGTGATTATTGATTATGTGCTTCTGGCTCTGGGCGGATACGGGAAAATTATTGTGGCGGATGCTCCACAGATGAATTGCGATTTTGAACGGCTGATTCGGAAAAATGGGATGAAAGCCGTAATAGATTATTACAAAAAACAGCTGAGAGATACACCTGTAGAGATTGATCTGATAGATCTGCGCAGAGAGAGAACGATATATAAATATGGGATTGTATGGCAGCGGATTCCATTAAAAGGTGATCCGTCAGGCTATACGATAGTAGATTTAAAAAAAGAGAGTGAATTAAACGGAGTGGATCCGAAAAGATTTTATGGTGCTGATTATAATCGGAAGGAAACCGTAGCCGCTCACTCGAAAGGGCATCATAAATATTTTATTTCCAATACAATCTTGAATGCAGATGCTGTAATATCAGTTCCCAAATTAAAAGTGCACAGAAAAGTGGGGGTTACACTTAATGTCAAAAATATGGTAGGCATAAATGGAAATAAAAATTATCTGGTTCATTACCAGATCGGCACGCAGCGCCAGGGAGGGGATGAGTTTTCTGTTGAAAGCAGGCAGGCGGCTTTAGACAGACGAATCAAAGATTTAACGCTCGGTAAGAACTGGAAATACGGGAAATATCTGTATGCCGCATATTTGAAAGGGAAGGAGTTACTGAACATAAAAGAAAAGAACGGTCAGAATAGAGGGGGTGATTGGTATGGGAATGACACGACATGGAGGATGGCGGTAGATTTGAACAGAGTGTTGTTGTTCAGCGATAAAAAAGGCGTGCTGTCAAAAGAAAAAAGGAGATACTTATCAGTCATTGACGGAATTGTGGGCGGTGAAGGCGAAGGTCCTCTGGCGCCGACCCGTGTGAGGAGCGGCGTTATCATTGCCGGAATGAATCCGATTGCCACAGATATTGTTGCAGCTTCTTATATGGGCCTGGATTATAAAAGAATCAAAAGTTTAAATATAAAGGAAAAAACAGAAAAGCGGCTTATGGATTTTCACATAGATGATATTGAAATCATTGAAAGTGACAGTAAGCGCATGAAAGGAGTTGATCAATTTCAAAGTGTCTATAAATACAGGGTCCCGTCAGGGTGGAAAAATTATTTATAAAGTTTTAAAATAATATGAAAATGGAGGAAATCATCATGAAAAAAGGTATTTTATCAGGTTTATCATTTGTTTGCGGAGGTGTAGCCGGAGTTTCATCTATCTGGTCAGTTTTAAGTAAGAAAACAAAAGAGGCACAGAAATATGCGGATAAGCATTTTGTGATCATGCAGGTTATGAATCAATGGCTTATCAATAAACAAGAGGGAAAGAGTCTTGTAAGCTTCTTTGAAGAAAACGGATATAAATCAATTGCAATTTACGGAATGAGTTATCTTGGAGAACGTCTTGAGGATGAGCTTAGAGATTCCGGTATTAAGATATGCTATGCGATCGACAAAAATGCCGAGAATATTTATGCAGATATAGACGTGAAAAGCCTGGAAGATGATATGGACGATGTGGATGCTGTTGTTGTTACCGCAGTATATTTCTTTGACGAGGTAGAGGAAGAGCTGGAGAAGATCTTCGATTGTCCGATTATTTCACTGGAGGACATTGTCCAAGAGGTATAATTATGTGAGGAGACCAGCTATGAAAAAGGTTATGATTGTATTCGGAACACGTCCTGAAGCAATAAAAATGTGTCCGCTGGTTAACGAATTGAAAAAAAGGAAAACCTTAAAGACAATAGTTGGGGTTACAGGGCAGCACAGACAGATGCTAGATCAGGTTTTAACAGTATTTAACGTTATACCTGATTTTGATTTGTCTATTATGAAAGAGAAACAAACCTTATTTGATGTAACAACTAATATTCTGAGCAGAATCAAGGAAATTTTAATAAAAGAAATGCCGGATCTGGTTCTTGTCCATGGTGATACATCCACGACTTTTGTTACTGCATTGGCGTGTTTTTATTTACAGATTCCTGTAGGACATGTAGAAGCCGGGTTAAGAACGTATAATTTATACTCCCCGTATCCGGAAGAATTTAACAGACAGGCGGTAGGAATCATCAGTAAATTTAATTTTGCCCCAACACAATTAGCTAGAAAGAATTTATTAAAAGAGGGAAAAGTAATTTCAGATATTTTTGTTACCGGAAATACGGCAATTGATGCCTTGGCGACTACGGTTGATCAAAATTATGTGCATCCTGAACTAGAGTGGGCTGCCGATAGCAGACTGATACTTATTACGGCACATAGACGTGAAAATTTAGGAGAACCTATGTATAATATGTTCCGCGCTATTAAAAGAGTTTGTGATGAGTGTAGGGATATTAAGGCAATTTATCCGATTCATATGAATCCCAAAGTCAGGGAAACCGCGGAGGAAATATTAGGCGGTGATGAAAGAATTCATATTATAGAGCCTCTGGATGTCTTGGATTTTCATAATTTTATGGCGAAGAGTTATCTGATTTTGACGGACAGCGGAGGCATACAGGAGGAAGCTCCATCATTGGGAAAACCTGTGTTGGTTATGCGAGATACGACAGAACGGCCGGAGGGAATCGAAGCGGGTACTCTTAAGCTTGTAGGGACAGATGAAGATGCGATTTACCAGAATTTTAAAAATTTGCTGGTGAATGAAAACGAATATAAAAAGATGAGCACTGCGTCAAATCCTTATGGAGATGGAACAGCAAGTGTTCAAATAGCAGATATTATCGAGGAAAAACTGGGAGAAAATATGGAGGCTGATACGGATGGTTAATGTGATTGGCTTGGGATATATAGGACTGCCCACAGCGCTGATTATGGCGGAGAGCGGAATCAAGGTAGTTGGAACTGATAAAAATAATAAATTAATTCATGATCTGAAAGAAAAGAAACTTAGGTTTGACGAAGATGGATTAGGAGAACTGTTTCATGGTGCTGTAAGGAATGGAATTGAATTTAGTAAAGAATATCAAAAGGCAGATATATACATTGTGGCAGTACCGACACCGTATATAAAGCAAAGCAAAAAAGTAGATACAACGTATATTATGGATGCGGTCAGACACATATTGGAGGTATGCGAACAAGGGGCGGTTATAGTTATTGAGTCCACGGTTTCTCCCGGAACGATAAGTAAATCGGTTCGTGGCCTGATTGAACAGCAGGGATGTGTGTGTGGTGAAGATATCCATCTGGTTCATGCTCCGGAGAGGATTATTCCTGGAAATATGATAGCAGAGCTTAGAAGTAATAACAGGACGATCGGGGCGGAAGATATTGCCGTAGGAAAGAGAATTAAAGATTTATATAAGTCTTTCTGTGAAGGAGAGATATTTTTAACAGATATTAAAACGGCAGAAATGACAAAAGTTGTAGAAAATACTTATCGGGATATCAATATAGCTTTCGCAAATGAACTTGCAAAAATATGCAGGGAAGGAGACATGGATGTATATGAGATTATTCGGATCGCCAATATGCATCCACGGGTAAATATACTTTCGCCCGGTCCGGGCGTAGGGGGGCATTGTATCTCTGTGGATCCCTGGTTTTTAGTTGGTGATTACCCGGGGCTTGCCAATATTATTCTTGCAGCCAGAAAGATCAATGACTCAATGCCGGAATTTGTGTTAAAACGTATTTCGGAAATTATGGATGCAGAAGGGGTGCAGGATATTTCAAGAGTAGGACTTTATGGGATTACTTATAAAGAGAACGTAGATGACATAAGGGAAAGTCCTACATTGCAGCTTATAGATTGTATGAAAAAGCATTTGGCCTCCGGTATTAAGACCTATGATCCATTTGTAGACAGAGATGTGACAGAGAATCAATATCATGAACTGAATGCATTCTTAAATGATATAGATCTGGTCGTTATTATGGTTGGGCATGATGAGATCATTGAAAACATGGAGAAAATAAAAGATAAGATAGTTCTGGATACAAGAAATGTGTCTTCAGTGGCTGGAAAGTACAGGCTATAGATTCAAGAGGTATAATTATATGAGGAAAGTATTGATTATTTCGTACTATTTTCCGCCGATCAATATGCTCGCTTCAAAAAGGTATGGAACGATGTGCAAATACCTGGAAGAAAACGAGTATAAACCTTATGTATTAACGACAAGGCATTATAAGGACAGAGAAAACGGGATAAGGCTTGAGCAGGAAATTCCGATTGACAAAGAGCAGATCATCCAGATCGGAAATGTACGGAGCAATGCTGAAATACGGAATCCGGTATGGGAGATGGTGCTGACCTTTTTGATGAACCACAGGTATTGTCCGCGGACGATAGAAACCGGTGGTATTGGGTGGTATGAACGGGTAAAGGCGGAAGTTAATCTGGAAAAGCTGAGAGATATGGATGTTATTATAGGCACATTTCCGCCAATGTCTAACCTGTTTATTGCATGGTACCTGTCTCGTAAGCTAAAAATTCCATTTATTGCAGAAATAAGGGATCTTATAAGTGATTATTCGGAAACTCCCGCAGGATATAAAAGGACATTCTGGCTTGACAGGCTGATAGAACGGTATATTTTGCAAAAAGCGGCAGCATTTGTCACAGTTACTCCAGGCTATAAGAAGGTATTGAGAGCACGTTATCCCCGAAAAAGGATAGAAGTCGTGTATAATGGATGGGATGGAGACTGGGCAGAGAAGAAAGATGTACAGGAAATTCAGACAGAAAAATATCTCTATTACGCGGGGACATTATACCCGCATAGATTGGAAAGCTTTGAATTACTTGTGAGATGCCTGAAAAAGATGAATGCAGACAGGAGCGAGAAGATAAAGTTTATACTCAGGTCGGCAGGCCCTGTGGATTTGACTGCAAAAGCCAGGTATATTGTACGGCAGGAAGAAATGATGGAATATGTCCAGGTTCTGACTGCAGTCAGCGAGGATATTGTCAGAGAGGAACAGGATAAAGCTTATATTAATATTGTATTGAGTTCCCTCCATTCAGAAGATCGGGCGCTGATGACTACTGTTCCCGGAAAAGTGTATGAGTTACTAAAGGAAAGAGCTCCTGTTTTAGCAGTTGTCCCAGACCATTCTGATGTTGCTAAAGTAATAAATTATACAAAAAAAGGTATCGCTTCTGTAAACGAAAAAGAAATCATTGACTTTATTTTAAACGAAAGTGAGTATTATACCGGCGGTCAGAAGATAGAATTCTTTTCACGAAAAAGACAGTCAAAAAAATTGTGCAGATTTATCGATCGCTTATTGGTGGAATCATATGGTGACGGCAGGTTATCAGAAAGAATTGTAAAGAGATTATCAGGCAGGTATCATAAATGAAAATCATTATTTTTGGCCGTGGAAAGATTTATAATGAAAGACGGGGCGATATTCCAAAGGATGTTGAGATTTTAGGAATTATTGATAATAACGATAAATTTTACGGGCAGAAAGCAGATGGGATAGAAATATTTCCTCCCGGTGAAGTGAAAAATTATCATTATGATTGTATTGTGTTAATGAGTGATTTTGCCGTAGAGATGAAAGAGCAATTGCTGCATCTGGGCTGTCGAAGTGAAAAAATAATTCATTATAAAGACTTTTTTGGATTATTTCCATGTGAAATTAAGAAATACGCCGGCATAGAAAACAATAAGAATCTAAACAGAAAAACTTTGCTGATTGTTTCGGTAGCTTTGTTATTTAACGGAGTACCCATTGTTTCGTTATTAACGGCGAAAGTGGCAAAGAAATCAGGGTACTCCGTGACAATTGCAGCAGATGCCGGAGACAGCAGATATATTGACGAAGCAGTCGGAAATGGCATTCGGGTTTTGATCTGTGAAAATTTAAAACATATGTCGGCAGAAAATCTTGAATGGACAAATAGTTATGATATAGTGCTGATCAATTCTCTGCCTATGCTGCACCTGGCGGTAAAAATTTCCAGAAAACGTGAAGTTCTTGTCTGGGTTCATGAGAGTTCTGCCGAGTACAGGCATATGGAGTTCTGGCGGGAAGAATTACAGAAAGAACTACAGAAAAAGGAAATAAAAATGTATGCGCCGAGTGAGCGTGCAAAAAGGCATTTTATACAGTATTTTCATGTTGAAAAGCAAATATCAATTGTTCCTTTAGGAATAGAAGATAAAAATAATTCCGTAAGTCTGAAAAAGCAAATTTGCTATGGTGTCATAGGAGCTCTTACCTATCACAAAGGACAAGATATTTTTATGTCGGCGGTTGAAGCGCTGTCGGACGATATAGTAGAAAAGTCCTTTTTTCTGTTAATAGGGAAAAAAGATATGAATGATTTCAGCGAAAAAATTGTCAGACGTGCTTCCATGATTAATAATTGCATCCTTTTAGGAGAACGAACACAGCAGGAGATACAAAATTTGTATGAACGATTGGACATTGTCGTTGTTGCATCTCGGGAAGAAACAGTTTCAATGGTTGCAATTGAGGCTATGATGATGGGAAAGGTCTGCATCGTTTCAAATGAAACCGGGATTGCAGAATATATTGTACATGAAAAGAATGGCTTTGTTTTTCAAAATGAAAATGAAAATGAACTTGCTTCTATAATGCGCTGGTGTTATCAAAATCAACAGCAGTTAAAAATAATCGGAACAAATGCGAGGAAAACGTATGAAGAAAATTTTTCAATGCATCGTTTTAGTATGAATATTCAAAATATGCTGCATAAATGAGAGGAATTTTCCATCGCATGGAAAAACCTGCACAGCAGTCCGTTGTAAAAACCGAAAGCAGGGGTAAATGGGAAGATGAAGAATGTATATGATATCAGATATGAACAAAATTTAATCTATGTCCGGTCCTTAGATCAGGATATACTGCCGCAGAGGATAGCGGATGAGATCTATCAGGATACGGTCATCATGATCTATTTGTATTATGAGGATACGCTTTCTGTTTACTGGCCTTACATTGACGGGATTCCGGAAGAAATCGACGTATGTCTGATCTCCTCCAGAGAGGAAGTTCTCGGGGAAGCCAGAAAGCATTTAGAGGCGGCCGGCAGAGGAGGTGTCCGGTATATATTGAAAGAGAACCGGGGGCGTGACGTAAGCGCACTTCTGGTTACCGGAGCAGAGATTATAAAGGATTACAAGTATGTCTGCTTTCTGCATGATAAAAAGGAGCATTGTGAAGACTGGAAAAAGGATACAGAACTGTGGATTGAGAATCTGTGGGGCAATATGATCGGCAGTGCGGAGTATATCCGGCATATTCTGCAATTGTTTTTGAAACATCCGGAATTAGGGGTGCTTGCACCGCCGGAGCCGGTCGGGGATCATTTCCGTACGTGGTATGGATGGCATGGTTCTTTTGACATTACAGAGGGGCTTGTAAGAAGGCTTGACCTGAATACAGATATAAGGCCGGAGAAACCGCCGATTACCATAGGAACGGTGCTTTGGTTCAAAAGGGATGCTTTGCAGAGATTGTTTCATTATGGCTGGAAATATCAGGATTTTGATGATGAGGGTCTGAAGAGTCCTCGTTATCTGAGTTACGGAATTGAACGTTTCTTTCCCTATGTCGCCCAGGATGCAGGATATAATACAGGGACTGTGATGACAGAAGCTTATGCGGCAAGGCAGACAAATTATCTGCAGCATGCGGCGAATCTGCTTTTAAAAGAGGCGGAGGAGTTTTTTCCGGTGACCACTCTGGATGCTCTGGAGTGTTATAAAAGAAATCAAGGACGCGTGATTGAGTTTGCGAAAAGAAATGAGGAAGTGTACTTGTATGGAGCCGGGAAGATAGGCCGGCTCTGCCTGGCTGTTCTGCGAAAGGAAAACATACAGCCGGCCGGATTTATCGTCAGTAAAAGCGACGGGAATTCCATGGTAGAATGCATCCCTGTCATAGAGTTGGACGAGTTGGAATGTCCGCAGAGAAAAGCGGTCATTATCACTGTATATGATCTGGAGGCGCAGCGTGAAATTGCAGGAATGCTTGAAGAACGAGGATGCCGGAATTATATTGTAATGTGGGAAGAGGATCATTGAGGTTAATTTTATGCGTAGATTATTCATATATCTTACCTATGACAGACAAAATATCATAGATGATTATATCGGCTATTTTCTCCGGAGTGTACGTCCGATTGCCGATACGGTTGCCGTTGTCTGCAATATGCCCAGGATAGAACAGGGGAGCCATAATATTACCGATTATGCAGACCATATTTTCTACAGGGAAAATATAGGATTGGATGCCGGGGGATTTAAAGATGCATTATGTACGTTTGTAGGCTGGGATCAGCTGAAGCAGTATGACGAATTGATTCTGTCAAATGATTCCTTTTACGGGCCGTTTGATGATATGACCGAAATTTTTGCAGAGATGGAATCCAGAAACTTGGATTTCTGGGGGTTAATGCAGCGCGGGGCGGGCGCATACGGAGTGACGGGAAGGGATCCGGAGCATATTTTGTCATTTTTCTATGTTTTTCAGGCTCCGATGATTCACAGCAGAGAATTTCAAAGCTATTGGGAAGGAATGCCGTATTACAGCGATTATATGACTGTAGTGAAGCAGTATGAGCGCCGGCTGACAAAATATTTTTCAGATCTCGGGTATACTTACGGGGCATATGCGGATACACAGCCGAATGAGACGGAAAATTTGCGTAATCAGTTTTTTCAGTGCGATTATCTGTCTTATGAGATGATCAGAAAACGCAATTTTCCGTTTTTAAAACGGAAGCAGTTAACATACAATACACTGTATTACCAGACGCAGGAAAATTTGTTTTCAAGTATTGATTATATAGACAAGCATACAGATTACGATGTGAATCTGATCTGGAAAAATCTGATCCGGACACAGAACCACACAGAACTGCAGAGGAGCCTGGGCCTTCAATATGTTCTTGGGAAGGGCCGGAAAAAGTGCCGTGATCATGTAATACTCTGTGTCAGGGCACGGTGGATGAATGCAGCGGAAGTCGTTTCTGAATATCTGGAAAGGCTTAGGGAGGTCTGTGATATTCTGATTGCTGCAGATCACGCAGACATCATGGCATACTATCAGAAACTGGGATTTACTGTTACAATGTCAGTGCAGTCAGATGCTGAGATGCTGCAGATGCTGAATACAGAAAAATATCATTATATCTGCCTGCTGCATGATACGGATCTGTCTTCTGACCGGATACCGGGGTGTACAGGCAAATCTTATTTTTTTAATGTGTGGGAGAACCTGGCCGGGGATGCGGCATATATTGATGAAGCTATAAGCTTATTAGAGACAAAGCCGTATCTGGGAATGCTGATGCATCCGGCGCCGATTTTCAGTATGTGGCTGGGAAAACTGGGGCTTGGCTGGGAGAACAGGTATGAGGATGTAAGAAGCTGGATTACGAAGCTTGGGCTGAATGCTGTAATTGACGAAGAAATTCCGCCGGTACATATAACCAGTAATTTTTGGATTAAGGCGTCTGTGATTGATTCTCTCAGGGAAAAAACAGATACGCAGTCCGCAGAGGATGTGATACCGCAGGACCTATATCCGTACCTTTGGAATTATATTGTTCAGGACAGCGGACATTTGACCGGGATCATCGAAAGTACATTTTATGCGTCTATGAATGAGACAAACTATCATTATTATCTGAAGACGCTTATGGGATGGCTTGTGGAAGAGTATGGATTATATTCCAGTCTGCTGGAATATAAAGAGGTTTTTTCTGTCCGGCTGGCAGCAGAAAGATGCAGGCAGCAGTATGAAAAGTGGTATGTATATGGGACGGGAGAAGTAGCGGAGCGATGCATCGAATGTATAAAAGATACTACCGCGTTTGTTATTTCCGACGGGCAGAAGAAAATAGATACCTTTCATGGCAAATCCGTGATCTGGCTGTCCGAATTGAAACCGGACGAAGAATTCGGCCTTATTCTGTGCCTCAGCAAGGAAAACCAGGATAGAGTCGCAGAAGTGTTAGAAGAACGCGGTATTAAAAATTATTACACGATTTATTAAAAATGCGCCGATAAGGGGGGAACGTGATTGAATATTGCTGTTATATTTGCCGGTGGTTCGGGGAAGCGGATGAATTCTAAAGACAGGCCCAAGCAATTTTTGCTGATCCATGGGAAACCGATTATTGTACACACGATTGAAGTTTTCCAATATCATAAAGAGATAGATGCGGTTATCGTTGCGTGTCTTAAGGACTGGATCCCATATATGGAAGAGATGCAGTACAGATACAGGCTGGATAAGATTAAGAAGATCGTCTCGGGAGGAGACACCGGCCAGTTATCTATCTATAACGGTGTGAAAGCAGCGGCAGAGCTCTACGGAACGGACGGGAACGTAGTCCTGATACATGACGGTGTCCGCCCTCTGATCGGCGACCAGATTATCCGGGAAAATATTGCCTCTGTGAAAAAGCATGGGTCGGCAATCACATGTGCGCCTGCCCAGGAGACATTTGTACTGATTGACGATGAGAATAACATAAGTGAAGTGGCAGGCAGAAAACACTCCCGTCTTGCCAAGGCGCCGCAGAGCTTTTGGCTTGAGGAACTGCTGGAAGCGCAGGAACAGGCGATCAGAGAAGGACATACAGATATGATTGATTCCTGTACTTTGATGCAGGCATATGGGAAGAAGATGCATGTCGTGGAGTGCTCCTATGAGAATATTAAAATTACAACACCGGATGATTTCTATATGTTCCGGGCTTTATACGACGCAAGGGAAAATCAGCAGTTAGTGTAATGCCGATATATAGACAGGATCAAGCGGTTAAAGTGCGGAAAATTTCGGGAAGGGGAGATGCAGCAAGATGTCAGAGACAGAGCAGACTATGCAGGAAGATATGGAATATATCAGCAGAAGGGCAGACAGTACACGGATTGCGGGCAGTACGGTATTAATCTCAGGAGCAACAGGGCTCATCGGAAAGTATCTTGTCCGTTTTCTGGCGCGGTACTGCGGATGCAGGGTCCTGGCAGTCGTCCGTGACAAAAAGAAGGCATGTCGAATCTGGAAGGACCTGGGCGGCCGCGTAGAGTATATTTGCTCGGATATTACAGAATTAGGGGAAGAGGATATAGCGGATGTAAAGATAGATTATATGATCCATGCCGCAAGTAATACCTCGAGCAGAGATTTTTCAGCGCATCCGGCGAGAGTCATCCATACATCGACGGAGGGAACCAGAAGGATGCTGGAGATAGCCAGGAAACACCCGGTGAAAGGGTTTGTGTATCTTTCTACTATGGAAGTGTACGGCGCTCCGGAGACAGATGAAAAGATCGGTGAGCTTCACGGGACAGATCTGAATACAATGTCGGTACGGTCATCCTATCCGGAAAGCAAGCGGTTATGTGAGAGTATGTGCACCGCATATTTTTCAGAATTTCAGATGCCCGTCCGGGTACTCCGGCTGACACAGACTTTTGGACCGGGGGTAGAATACAGTGATTCCCGTGTGTTTGCCGAGTTTGCCAGATGTGTGATAGAAGGAAAGGATATTGTACTGCATACGACGGGAGAGACGAAGAGGAATTATTTGTATCTGGCAGATGCCTGTACGGCAATCCTGGCTGTATTGACAGAGGGAATGGACGGAGAGGCATATAATGCTGCCAATGAATCCACCTACTGCAGTATCAGGGATATGGCAGAGTTAGTTGCAGCGGGCTGTGCAGAGGGAAAGATCTGTGTACATGTGGAACCGGATCAAGAGCGGCAGAAGGAGCAGGGATATGCACCGGTATTGAAGATGAACTTAGATACATCGAAACTCCGGAGGCTGGGATGGAAACCGGAAACGGATCTTCTTACTATGTATCAGAGAATGATCACCTCCATGAAAGAGTGCCGTGAATATAAGGAATGACCGTTAAAGAGCGGCAGAATGAGAGGAAAGCGGCAGGTGAGTAAAATGAAGTCTGTTTTTTTAGAAAACATATCAGAACAATTCCAAAAATATAATTATATATTGATCTACGGGGCCGGCGGTGTGGCAAAGGATCTTTTGTGCCTTTTGGAACCATGCCTGCGGGAATGTCCTCAGGTCTGTGTCGTAGTTTCTGAGAGAAAAGGAAATCAGGATTCTTTACATGGGTATTCTGTAAAAGAGATAACGGAATTCCGTGATGTCCGGGAGGACACATATGTGATCGTATCGGTAATGCCAAGATATGAAAAGCAGATCGAAGAGAATCTGGAAAGAGAAGGCTTTCAGGCATATTGTACCGCGTCCATGCTGATTGAACAGATGTATAAAGAGATTTGGGAGCTTCCGGTGTCAGAAGATAAAATTGTTTTTTCGCACGGCGATGGATATGGGTTCGGTGGGAATCCCAAATATATTGCACTGGAGCTGCTGAAAGCCGGGGCAGATATAAAAGGGGGACATTCCCTGGATCTGGTATGGCTTGCGGGTAATTGCAGCGGGGAATTCCCGGATGGAATACGCACGGTTCCGTATGGTTCATATGAGCACTATTATGAGCTTGGCACGGCAAAGATCTGGATAGATAATCAGCATAAAAGTTATTTTACCAGAAAGAGGGACGGACAGTTCTATATGCAGACCTGGCACGGCGGAGGTCCATTAAAGAAGATTGAATTCGATGCGGAAGGAATCCCGGTTTCTTATCTGGATCTCTGTGAGATGAATTCAGAGATGGAGGACATAATGGTGTCCCCGACAAGATTCAACAGCCGGTTATACAGGAGTGCGTTCCATTACTGTGGTGAACTTCTGGAATGCGGGTATCCGAGGAACGATATATTTTGGAAAGCAGATGAAAACAGGAAAAAGATTGAGGAGCTTTATGGGCTGAAGCCGGAAGAAAGAATTGTACTTTTCGCTCCGACTTACCGGGAGGATTCAGGAACAGAAGAGAGCCTTCCGGGTTCCGGCAGGGAAATTCTCAGGATAGAAGAGATCTGTCAGGTTTTAGAAGAAAGATTTGGGAAGAAATATAAGTTTCTCATAAGATTCCACCCTTATGACAAGAATCCTGAAAAGAGGTATTCCTGGTGTGAAGGATGGATCAATGTGACGTCATATGATGATGTTCAGGAATTACTGGCCGTTTCGGATATCCTGATTACAGACTATTCATCTGTTATGTGGGATTTTTCGCTTCAGAAAAAACCTGTTTTTTTGTTTCATCCGGATTTGGACAAGTATCAAAAGGAACGGGGATACTATCTTCCTTTTGGACAAATGCCATATATTGAGGTATTCAGTAATGAGGAAATGTGCAGGAAGATAAAATGTTTTGATGAGGAAAGCTATCGGAGAAAATTAGACAGGTTTTTGGAAGAGTATGGATCCTTTGATCGGGGAACGGCCTCAGCTGATGTGGCAGAACAGCTTATAAAATGGCTGAATGTACCGGGAGAGAACCGCCGGGGAAAGGGTATGTAAGATTATGAAAAAATTAAGATACATGCATTGGCAGATCGCATATCGTACCTCAGAAAATGAGCCTTTCCGGATGGTGGATAATCCGGAGTATGCATGGGCGGCGGATCCGTTCCTGGTAGAATACAAGGGCCAGATCTACCTTTTTGCAGAGCTGTTCTTATACCGTTCCGAGAGGAATGGCGTGATTGGGTATTGTACCTATGAGAACGGCAGGTTTGGAAAGTGGCAGGTCACGATGGATGAGCACTGGCATCTCTCTTATCCGAATGTATATGTCCGGGACGGTGAATTATTGATGTGTCCGGAATCCTGGCAGAAAAAAGAAGTGGGAATATACAGACTTGTACAGTTCCCGGACAGATGGGAACAGACGGAATGCCTGTTCCGGAATGTCAGATATGTAGATACGACATTTCTTAAACAGGGAGAAGAGAATTATATATTTACCTTTGCACCGGCATTTTCGGGGGATGAAGGGGAACTGCTGCTGATGAAAGAAAAATCAGACGGATCTGTGACAGATCCGGTTGTCATCACGAGAGATACTGCAGCGGCAAGGCCGGGCGGGAATATTCTTCAGGAAAATGGAAGGCTCTACAGAGTATCGCAGGATTGCGGCAGTTCCTATGGCGCAGGACTTGTATTCAGTGAGATTGATTCTCTGGAGCCGGAGTACAGGGAGCATATAGTAAAACGTATCTCACCGGCGGATCTTAAGATCGAGACGAAAAAAGAGGTGCTGGGGATACATACGTATAACCGTCTTGGAAGCCTGGAAGTGATTGATGTTAAGTATTATGAGCCGTCATTTTCTGAATATCTGGCATCAAGACGGACGCGCCGCGTCTTCCTGAATAAATATTAAGGAGTTGGAAAATGAAAGAAAAAGTAATCCTCTTTGGAAGAGGGATGGTATATCAGCGGAAAAAGGAGAGTCTGTACAGCCGGTATGAGGTATGCGTAATATTAGATAACGCGGTAAACCCGGGCGAGTCTGTATATCTGGATCAGGAGTCCGGTGAGGGGATCCCGGTAAACGCACAAGGGTGCAGGCAAGCCGAGACGAAAGTAGCTGTAGTGAATCCTGCGGAGATTGTCCGCTACCCTGATATGCCGGTGATCCTGTTGTCTTATGCGCTTGGAGATATGTATCGTCAGCTTCGGGAATCAGGGGTAGCGTCAGAACGTATCCGGTTCGGACCGGCGATAGCGCCGTACAACACGTTTGAGCAGATGCTGTTTGGAAACGGCGGCAGGCTTCTTCTGGAAGACGGTGAGATCGTATATCAGAACGAGGAATATCAGCTTCAGATAAAGACAGATCCGTCGGACCTGGAAAAACTGGCGGGCAGTATTAAAAATACACCGTTATATCAGAAAGCAGACAGTATGTTAGAGCACCTTCCCCTGACACCCCTGGATGATGCCTACGGCATGGGCCGGGGAACACCGGTTGACAGATATTATATAGAAAAGTTCCTGGATCTTCATAGGGAACAGATCCGCGGAAGGGTGATGGAGATTGGAGACCGTATCTACACAGAGAAATTCGGCGGAGAAAGAGTTACGGAATCGGTGATTCTCCATGTGGAGAGAGAAGAGCCCAAGATCGGTCAGATAAAAGGAGATTTGTCTACGGGAGAAGGGCTTACAGAGGAAAGCGTTGACTGCCTGATCTGTACCCAGACACTGCCGTTTATTTATGATGTCCGGTCTGCTGCAGATCATATTGTGAGGATCTTGAAAAGAGGGGGGACTGCGCTTCTTACTGTTGCCGGTCTATCACAGATCATCCAGTATGAAAAGATGCATTACGGGCACTTCTGGAGTTTCACGGAGCAGTCCCTGAGGCGGTTGTTTGAAGAAAACGCAGAAGTGGATTGTGTAGATGTGGTCACCTATGGGAATGTAAAGACATCCACCGCTTTTCTCTACGGAATTAGTTACGAGGAATTAAGCCGGAGAGATCTGGATTTCAATGATCCGAATTATCAGCTGCTTGTAGCAGCGGTTATAAAGAAGAAATGAGGAGATGAGGCGTATGATGAAAATATTACATATGACGCCGCCGGAGATCAATAATGGTGTATACCGCTATATTTTCAACCATATGCCGTATATAGATCAGTCAAAGTATGAGTTTTCATTTCTGACAAGATCGGCGGACAGCCTCAGGGAAACAAGAGAATACAAGAATGTCCGGTTTCCTGTTTATCAGCTGAATCATGTTCAGAGAGACGGAAGAGAAGCATTTGTGCAGGAGATCCGAAATATTCTGGGGAGAGGCTTTGATGTGCTCCATCTGCATACAAGTGCATGGCGCGGGTTTTTGATAGAAGAAATTGCGATGGAGATGAAGATTCCGAAGGTGATCGTACATTCCCACAGCTCAGGGTTTGATTTTGTAAATCCGGCGGAACGGGAGAAGTTATGGAGAGACCATATCAATTACCGAAACCAGTTTTCTATGGAGTATGCAACGGATGTATGTGCCTGTTCCCGTGTGGCGGCAGACTGGCTCTTCTCCTCCGCTATTCCAAGAGATTCGGTTCAGATTCTTCCAAATGCCATAGATGTATCGCGTTTTCGTTTTAACCGGGAAGCCAGAGAATCTGTCCGCGGCAGGCTTGGAATCAAGGATCGGATCGTGATCGGCCATGTAGGGCGGTATAGTTATACGAAGAATCAGGAATTTCTTGTTCGATGTTTTGCCAAAGCTCACAAGAAAGATCAAAGGTTATATCTGATCCTGACGGGACAGGGAGAAAAGATATCCGAAGTTAAAAAACTTGTAAATGAACTGGGAATACAGGAACATGTCAGATGCTATGACTGGCGGGAGGATATTCCGGATCTCTTACAGGCAATGGATGTGTTTTGCCTTCCTTCTGTATTTGAAGGACTTCCGATTTCCGTTATGGAGGCTCAGGCCGCCGGTTTACGGTGTCTGGTTTCAGATTCTGTGACGGATGAGACGGATATTACCGGCCTGGTGAAGTTTCTGCCGCTGGAAGAGAAGATATGGACAGAAGCGCTGGAAGAGGCAGGCCTGGAAGCGGATCTGACTGCGAAGGCCAGACAGAGAGATGGCAGCGGCAGGATAGAGAGGAAGTTCAGGCAGACCGGATATAATATCGAGGCAGCCTGTGAGCGCCTGATCCGTTTCTATGAATCAGAGAGCAGATGATCTTCAGAAGGGCTGTGTTCAATTGAAACCACAGCCCTTTTATGATATGATAAAGCATGGATATCAGCGAGAGAGGAAAAGAAAAACTATGAGCAAAGGATTGATATTGGCTGCCGGGCTTGACCCGGGGTTTCAAATGGATATTCCCAAACAGTTTGTGATCGTGGATAATCGGCCGATTATCGTATATACACTGCAGGCGTTTCAGAGACATCCGGAGATTGACGAGATCGTTGTCTCCTGTCTGCCGGGCTGGCAGGAGATGGTGCGAGCCTATGGAAAGCAGTTTAACATAACGAAGCTGTCAGCGATCGTGGAAGGCGGTCCGGACGGTCAGGAATCCAGCCGCCGGGGTGTTGAATGGCTGGCGGAGCACGGAGGGGCGGATGATGTGATCGTCATACATGACGCGATCCGCCCCCTGGTGACAGAGGATCTGATTACAGACAGTATCTGCACCTGCAGGAAAAAGGGTATGGGAGTGGCCGCCGTGCGTTCCGTGGACACGATCATGCTGAGTGATGACGGGATCAGCGGGAAAGAAAGTATTGTCAAACAAAAGGTCCGGCGGATCCAGACGCCGCAGTCATACCGATTGGGATATTTGAAACAGATGCATGAGGAGGCGCTGCAAAAAGGAGTGCTTTATTGCATGGACAATAACAGTATGATTGCCAGATTGGGGCAGACCGTGTACTTTTCAAAAGGGTCGGATTTTAATATTAAGATAAATGCCGTTGAGGATGTAGAAATGTTCAAAGCATTATATCATATGAAGTAGTGAGGTATGTTTCATGCAGAATATTGCTTTAATTATCGCAGGTGGCTATGGGCAGAGAATGGGACAGGATATTCCGAAACAGTTTTTAAATGTGCAGGATAAGCCGGTGATTCTGTATACGCTGGCAACTTTTCAGAAGCACCCTTGCATTGACGGGATTGTTGTGGTATGCGTGGAGGGCTGGGAGAAGATCCTGGATACCTATTGCAGGCAGTATGCCATTACCAAGCTGGAAAATATCGTGCCGGGGGGAGGCAACGGACAGGATTCCATCCGAAAGGGGGTGCAGGATATTGCACTCCGCCATGAGAAAGACGATCTGGTACTGGTCCATGATGCGATTCGTCCGCTCGTATCAGAAGAGATTATCTCGGATTGTATCCGGGTTGCCGGGCAATTTGGCAACGCAGTGTCTGTTGTGCCGTGCAACACAGCCATGCTGTGTACAGAGGACGGGATTACTTCATCCGGACAGATTTCCAGAGATAATCTGAAGGTTACCCAGACGCCCCAGTGCGCTTCGGTAGGTACTCTTCTGAAAGCGCATGAAGATGCACAGAAGAAAGGGATTACAAATTCAGTGTCTACCTGTACCCTGTTTACAGAGTTAGGTTATCGTCTGTATTTTTCTCTGGGTTCCGAAAAAAATATTAAGCTGACCTCCATCGATGACCTGGAGATTTTTGAAGCGCTCCTGGAGGCCAGAAAGATGGAAGGTATGAAGTAAGGGGGAGAATCGTATATGAGCCGAACGATGAGAAATAAATTGTTTTCCATGATTGATTTTCAAGACAGGACGTACAAGTCATTCGAGGAGATCCTGGCAAAAGGAAAGAACGGCGGACAAAAACAGAAGCTGACGGGGCTTCTGGAGGATGCCCAGGAAAGCGCCATCCATGTAGGCAATACTGTGGAATCCTTGTATGGGGAAGGGACAGATACAGTCAGTGAGCTTGAGAATTATTGTGAGACGCTGTATCAGATGTCTCTTGCCATCGACGATCCGGGCATGCAGACGGAGCTTTTGAACCGAATGAAAAGGCATCTCTGTCAGATCCGGCACTTTTTAGAAAAAGATGTGCCGGATAAACGGGAGATTGTATTTCTCCCGTACAAAGCTGCCATGTGGGATTCGCTGGAGAGTGTGTGGATGGCGGCAAAGGAGGATAAGGATGCGGATGTCTATGTAATTCCCATTCCTTATTATGACCGGAATCCTGACGGGTCGTTCCGGGAAGAGCATTATGAGGGGAACCTTTTTCCCGATTATGTGGAGATTACCCATTACGATGCCTATAAGTTTGAACTGCGGCAGCCGGATATGGTATTTATTCATAATCCTTTTGATGACGGGAATTATACGACCAGTGTTCACCCTTATTTCTATTCTAAAAATATAAAAAGATTTACAGAAAAATTAGTATATATTCCGTATTATTTATGGGACGGAAAAAGTGTTGCAGAGCATGTGACGATGGTTAAGGCTTTGCTTTATGCCGATTATGTGATCGTACAGAATGAAAAGGAAAAAGAAGAATATATCCGGCAGTTTGAAGAGATTTTCCCGGGATTTGATCTCGCGAAAAAGCTTCTGCCCCTGGGGTCCCCCAAAATAGATAAGGTATGTTCTATGAGCAGGCAAAGTCACGAGGTACCTGAGGAATGGAAGAAAAGGGCAGAGGGCAAAAAAGTGATTTTATATAACACCAGTGTGAATAGCCTGTTGAATGGAAATGCCCCTTATATAGAGAAGATATATGAGGTGATCCAATATTTTGCAGAGCTGGAAGACGTAATCCTTTTGTGGCGTCCGCACCCTCTGATGGAGGCTACGATCTTGTCTGCATGTCCGGAGTTATATAAAAGGTATATGGAGATTAAAGATCGGTTTATCCGGGAGGATCTGGGAATCTTTGATGATACGCCTGATATGTATCCTGCCATCGGGTTAAGTGATGCATATTACGGAGACTGGAGTTCGGTTGTCTGGCTGTATAAAGAGACAGGGAAGCCGGTGTTGATACAGCATATTGAGAACAGTTAGGAGTTAAAATGAACATCTATATTGTGGGCGCGGCCTCCCGGGGAAAGGCTGTAAAAGGGTATCTGGATTTTTTGTATCCTGAGCTGGAGATAGAGGCTTTTCTTGTGGATACACTGGCAGGAAATGATTCCGCTGTGGACGGGGTTCCTGTCCGGGAATTGTCGGATCATACTTGCCTGAATCCGGCATTTCCTGTTTTGATCGCGACGAAGAGTATCTATCACGCGCAGATTGAAGAGACCCTGAGGGGCATGGGAGCAGAAAGGATTATTCCCGTCAGTGCAGAGGTTGACAGCGCCCTGCGTAATGCCTATGTACAGAAAGTCTACCGGCAGGAGGGCAGAGAGTTCGCAAAGATTTATGAGCTTTCTTGCGGGGAGGCTGCTTTGACGCAGGGGACAGAGGAAGGGACATCTCTGCGGGGCTGTATTTATATGGCAAAATCTGTCTATGACCGTCCCCTTTCTGTTGCTTATGAAAGTCCGTCCTACGAAAAGGCAATTCAAGTGGGGGCGGCTCTTACAGATCAACGTCTGGGACCGGGAATCCTGACGGATGATACCGGAGAGAATATTTCGGCGAAAAACCGGCAGTTTTGTGAACTTACCGGCCTGTACTGGATCTGGAAGCATGCCGGGGAGGATGTGGTCGGGCTGTCCCATTACCGGAGACATTTTCTTCTGCCGCCGGATTGGCTGGAGAGGATGGTGAACCATCAGATAGATATAATCCTTCCGGTGCCGGCGTATATTGCACCGAGCGTCGGAGAAAATTACAGGGAGAGGCACGATGCCTCAGACTGGGATTTTCTTCTTTCTTATTTACAAAAGTATGATCCCGAGGCCTATGTGTGGGGAGAAAAGGTGTTTTCAGGCAATCTGTATTTTACATGCAATATGTTCATAATGCGGAAGGAAATACTGGATCAGCTGTGCGGGTGGCTTTTCCCGATCCTGGAGGCTGTGGCGGATCATGGCGGGAAGAAAGAAGACGTCTACGGGAACCGTTACCCTGGGTTTGTGTCGGAAAGACTGATGACGCTGTATTTTTATATGTGTCAGCACAAATACCGGATTGTTTATGCAGATAAGAATTTTTTAGTATAAGGAGAAGGAACCGGATATATGGGATTATATGAACAGGAGATTGAACAGATCTGCAGAGAACCGATCCCCTGGGAACAGCTGGAAGGGAGAACCATTCTTATTTCAGGCGCGACAGGAGGAATCGGGAAATGCCTGACAGATATATTGATGCACAGGAAAAGGAGAATGGGACAGCGGTTCAGAATCGTTGCACTGAGCCGGAGAAAGGATGTGGCAAGAGAGCGCTTTGCCGATTACTGGAAGGAAGAAGGCTTTCAGTATATTTCCTGTGATATTAATCAGAACCTTCCGGAATGTGGGGAAAGCGGATATATCATCCATGCGGCCAGCAATACTCACCCTCTTCAATATGCGCGGGATCCCGTCGGAACGATTACGGCGAATGTACTGGGAACAAGAGGGCTTTTGGAATACGGAATATCCCATGGCATCAAACGTTTCTGTTTTCTGTCATCGGTGGAGATCTACGGCGAAAACCGCGGAGACGTGAAAAGCTTTGACGAAAACTATCTGGGATATATCGACTGCAATACCGTGCGTGCCGGGTACCCTGAGAGTAAAAGACTGGGCGAGGCTTTGTGCAACGCATACGGACAGGCATATGGGGTGGAGTTTGTGATCCCCAGGCTCAGCCGGATCTACGGGCCTACAGCATTGCCGGATGATTCCAAGGCGGCGGCACAGTTTATCAGGAAAGCCGCCGGGGGTAAGGATATTGTGCTGAAGAGCGATGGGAGTCAGGAATATTCGTATACATTTGTCACGGATGCAGCCATGGGGGTATTGTATACGATTCTGTGCGGGGACGCAGGCAGCGCATACAATATTGCAGATGAAGCTTCTGATGTGAAACTCCGGGAGATGGCTGAGAACCTGGCAGGGATGGCAGGGACAAAGGTCGTCTGTGAATTACCGGATGAAGAGGAGCGGAAGGGGTATTCTATGCACCAAAGGTCTTTGCTGGATGCTTCTGCTTTAAGAGCTTTGGGCTGGAGGCCGCATGTGCATTTACCGGAGGGCCTTAAGTGCTGTGTAGAGGCGGCAAAAGAAATGATACATGATTGTGGTATAAATCAGTGATTCAGATAAAATATTGAGATAGGAGGACTATGAAAATGAAATATGTAATTTTAGGCGGTGTTGCAGCTGGGACAAAAGCAGCGGCAAAGCTGAAACGATGTGACCGCAGCGCAGAAGTAAAGGTATTTACAAAGAGTACGGACATTTCATATGCCGGCTGCGGCCTTCCATACTACATCGGAGGGGATATCGGCACAAGGGAGGAACTGATCGTAAATTCTCCGGCAAAATATTCCGGGCTTACGGGGGCAGAGGTGTTCACGGGCTGCGAGGCGACGGGAGTAAACAGTAAGAGCAGGCAGGTGACTTTCCGGCGCGCAGGCGGGGAGACCTTCACAGAAGAGTATGACAGACTTATTATCGCCACAGGTGCAGAGCCGTTCGTGCCGCCGGTAGAGGGCAAAGATCTGCCGGGTGTATTTTGTGTCCGTACGCCGGACGATGCCGTGGCGGTCCGCGAGTACATAGAGAAGGAAAACTGCAGGAAAGCAGTTGTGTGCGGCGCCGGGTTTATCGGACTTGAGGTGGCGGAAAACCTGATGGCACAGGGGCTTGGGGTGACTGTGATCGATGCGGCGTCTCAGATCATGCCCAATGCATTTGACGAAGAAATGGCAAATTATGCGAAACGTCAGATTAAGGCGGCAGGGATGCGTGTGCTTACATCTACAAGCCTGACCGGGATTACCGGGGATCAGCGTGCAGAGAGCGTGGCAACCGACAATGGCAGCTTTCCGGCAGATGTTGTGATCCTGGCGATCGGTGTCCGTCCGTGTACGGGCTTCCTGGCAGATTCAGGGATTGAGATGCTGAAGGGCACGATTATCGTAAACGAGAAGCTTGAGACAAACCTTCCGGATATTTACGCCGTGGGAGACTGTGCCGCAGTAAAAAATGCGGTCACAGGAGCGGTACAATGGTCGGCAATGGGGTCAACGGCCAATCTGGCTGCAAGGGCACTGGCGAAGGCAATGCATAGCGGGGGGAACGGATACGGCGGATGTCTTGGAACCGGCGTTGTGCGTATTCTTCCTACACTGAACGGGGGAAGGACAGGGCTCACCGAGACACAGGCTAAGGCAGCAGGATATGATGCAGAGTCTGTGGTCTGTATTCTGGATGATAAGGCCCACTATTATCCGGGCGCATCCTCTTTTATCGTTAAGATGACGGCAGATAAAGAGAGCCGCAGGCTTCTCGGCATCCAGGTGCTGGGGGCAGGCGCTGTAGATAAGATGGTGGATATCGCAGTTACGGGAATCTGCCGGGGAATGAACATAGATGATTTTGACGGGATGGACTTTGCATATGCACCGCCGTTTTCAACGGCCATCCATCCGTTCGTGACGGCTTGCTACATTTTGGAAAATAAGCTGGACGGCGTTCTGGAAAGTATGAGCCCGGCCCGGTATGCGGCCGGGGAGGCAAAAGGATATACAGTGCTGGATGTACAGCCTGCGCCTGCGCTTCCTAATGCGCGATGGATTGATCTCTCGGCAGTGGATGGGCCGTTGGAAGGGCTTGAGAAGGATGAAAAGCTTTTGCTTGTCTGTGCAAAAGGGAAACGGGGATATTTCCTCCAGAATCGTCTGAAAGCCTTTGGATATACTAACACTCTTGTATTGGAAGGCGGCGCATTGTTTAATGAGGTCAGAGTGCCCCGTGCCGGCAAAAAGCTTTCGGCAGAAGAGATCAAGCGGGTAAAAGGGCTTGGATGCCTGCAGGACAAGAGATATGATGATGTATTTAATGTACGTGTCATTACAAGAAATGGGAAGATTACGGCAGAAGAACAGAAGAAGATAGCAGAGGCTGCCGAGAAGTACGGATCCGGGGAAGTCACGATGACTACAAGGCTTACGCTGGAGATTCAGGGGGTCCCGTATGACAATATTGATCCGCTCCGGGAATTCCTGGAGGAGTCCGGCCTTGAGACCGGAGGTACCGGATCCAAGGTGCGCCCGGTAGTGTCCTGCAAGGGAACGACCTGCCAGTATGGCCTGATCGACACATTTTCCCTGTCAGAGCGACTTCATGATCTTTATTATAAAGGCTATCATGAGGTTGCACTTCCGCATAAGTTTAAGATCGCGGTAGGCGGGTGCCCGAATAATTGTGTGAAGCCGGATCTGAATGATCTTGGTATTATCGGCCAGCGTGTGCCCGGGATTGATCCGGCGAAGTGCCGCGGCTGTAAAGTATGCCAGGTGGAAAAGTCCTGTCCGATCCATGTGGCCCGGATGGAGGACGGTAAGATCCGGATTTCGGAGGATACGTGCAACCACTGTGGCCGCTGTATCGCTGCCTGCCCGTTTGGAGCATTGGGGGAGGAAGCCGTCGGTTATAAGGTTTATATCGGAGGAAGATGGGGCAAGAAGGTGGCAGAAGGCCATCCTCTTGATAAGATCTTTACTTCCGAGGAGGAGATTGTGGAGCTGGTGGAGCGTGCGATCCTGTTCTTCCGTGACGAAGGGATATCCGGAGAACGCTTTGCGGATACGATCGCAAGGCTGGGGTTTGAATATGTACAGGATCGGCTGCTTAACAGCAGAATTGACAAGAGTAAGATTCTGGAAAAAACAGTTGTTGGCGGGGCAACCTGCTAACGACTTCTGTGGAGGCAGAATATGTTTGAAGAAAAAAGGACAGCTGAAAAGACGAAATGCATGAAACATATCGGCATTTATGTCAGAGATTTTGAGAGGATGATAGATTTTTACAAGGAGGCTCTGGGATTTCTTGAACTGGCCCGATATGTGGATGCAGGAGAACATATAGATCACATTTTAAAAAGAGAAAATGCCAGAGTTTCCATCTGTAAGCTGCTGACCCCTTTCGGGAAAGAAAGAGGGCAGGGGGATATGCTGGAGCTGCTCTGCGTTCCTGATAATGAGGAGAAAAGTGCAGACGGCGTCTTGTTTGCGCCCGGAATGTCACATATCGGTCTGGGAGTGGAAGACATCCATGAGGTGTACCGGGTTGTGCAGGAATATGGCGGGCAGCCTGTCTGTGATCCTGTGCAGATACAGGAGAATGGGAACTATCTGGCTTTTTGCCGGGATATCGAAGGAAATTATCTGGAATTAATTGAAAATACATAAGGAGATTCGATCATGGAATATCGCAGATTTGGGAAGACGGATCTCTGGCTGTCGGGACTTGGATTCGGAATGAACCGGTTCCCGCCGGAGATGCTCACAGAAGAAGGGATACAGCAGGCGGTCAGGATGGTGACATATGCGGTGGACAGAGGAGTTAACTACATCGATGTCGCAAGAAACTATTCGGATAGAAAAGCGTTTCCTATCCTGCGGAAGGCGCTGGAAGAGATCGGCAGAGAAAAGGAAGTTTACGTCTCTGTTAAAATGATGCTGAACCATACAGACAGGACGCGGGAAGGCGCCGTTCAGGACATCCGGGAGCAGCTTGGCAGCTTAGGTATAAAAACTGCAGATCTCTGTTTTGCCCAGGCGGTCAAGTCCTATGAAGAATATCAGGAGATCATGAAACCGGGAGGGATTTACGAGGGATTTGTGGAGGCCAGGAAAGAAGGCCTTATTCGTCATATTTGTCTGTCTTCTCATGCAACAGTGGAGGAGACGCTGCAGATTATGGAGGAGAACAAATTTGACGGCTATACGATTTCCTACCATCTGTTAAACTGTGTACAGATGCGTCCGGTTCTGGAGAAGGCCGAGGAATTGGGGGCAGGGGTTTTGACCATGAATTCTCTGGCGGGAGGATTGATTCCCCAGAATCCACAGTTATTTCAGAAGCTTACGAAGGATACCGATGAAATCTGCCGGATGGCTATCCAGTACATTTATTCACATCCCGGCGTGACCAGTGTCCTGTCGGGGATGCAGACATTGGAAGAGATGGAGTGCAACATCAGGGCGCTTGAGCAGATGGAGACATACCGGAAGGAGTATACCGATTATTTTGAAAAAGAGCTGTACCAGAAAAACGGTCTCTGTACGGGCTGCGATTACTGTAAAGGATGCCCGAAGGGAATACCGGTCAAGAGTCTGATGTACAGTTATAATGTGTTGCAATGGGATAACAGCAGATATGCAAAGCAGTATCAGCGGGAAGACAAAAACCTGTTGGATAATATACGGCTGACCCAGGAAATGATGCATTACGGGGTGGAATTCCCGCTGAAAGGGGAGAACCCCTGCATTTCATGCAGAAGCTGTGAGAGAAAATGTACCCAGTCCCTGCCTGTCATAGACAGGATTCAGGATATTTATGAGAGGATATCCGGCAGGGTGACAGAAGAGAGCCGGTGGAGAGAAAAGCTGGAGGAGATCAAAGCGGCAGAGTATCAGCGGGTAGTTTTTTATCCTAACTGCGGTACTACGAGAAAGCTGCTGAGAGATTACCGGGAAGCATTCGGGCTGCCCGGGTTCCGTGCGTATGTCATAGACCGAAACGAGAAATTGTGGGGGGATATGGAAATAGACGGCGAAGTGGCGGCAGAGGTAACAGGGCCGGATCAGATTGAAAGAATACAGCCGGATGTGATCATTCTTACTCATTATATGCTGGCGGATGTTTTATACCATAATGTAGCGCATTACCGGGAGCAGGGAGTAGAGATTAAAAAATTATATGAGGCAGAAGATGTGCCGATTGTCTATCTGGGAGGCTAAGAATCAGGAAATGGGAACAAAGATAAGAGTTGCAGATTATATAGAACAATTTTTGGCGGAGCATGGTATTGTTCATGTATTTACGGTAGTCGGAGGAGGCGCCATGCATTTAAATGATGCATTTGGCCACTCGGACAGGCTTAAATGTATCTACCATCACCACGAACAGGCGGCGGCCATCGCAGCAGAGGCCTATTACCGGGTAGATAACAGGATGGCGGCAGTCTGTGTCACTTCCGGTCCCGGTGCGACCAATGCCATTACCGGAGTGGCAGGGGCCTGGGTGGACTCCATACCTATGCTGGTAATCTCCGGGCAGACAAAGACAGAACTGACGGTGAAGCATTCCGGGCTTTCTCTGCGTACACTGGGAAATCAGGAAATTGATATTGTTCCGATGGTGGAGCATATTACGAAATACTGCGTTATGATAGAACAGGCAGAGGACATAAGATACATTCTGGAAAAAGCACTGTTTCTGGCGCAGGAAGGGAGACCGGGACCTTGCTGGCTGGATATTCCGGTAGATATTCAGGGGAAAATGGTAGATGCAGATCTGCTGAAAGGATTTGATGCCGGCAGCGAGGGTTACCGGAGGCAATATGAGGCGGATGACGAGGATATTGCATTTATAATCAACAAAATTAAAAATGCAGAGCGACCGGTCATCTATGCCGGAAGCGCAATCCGGACGTCAGGGAATTACGAGAAATTTGCGGAATTGGTCTCTTTATTGAAGATTCCGGTAGTAACCTGCTGGAACAGTATTGATGAGATAGCAACGGACTCGCCTTATTATGCAGGGCGCGGCGGAATCATGGGAGACAGAGCCGGAAATTTTGCGGTTCAGAACAGTGACCTGGTTCTGTCTCTGGGCTCACGTCTGAATATCTATCAGGTAGGATACGATATCCGTACGTGGGCCAGGGAAAGCTATTGCATTGCAGTGGATATAGATGCTGAGGAGTTAAAGAAGCCTACCGTCCGGATAGAAAAAGCCGTATGTGCAGACGTGGGCAGCGTGATAGCGAAAATAACGGAGCTTGTGAAAAAAGGAGCCTGTACGGGAGCCGAAGAGAGAGGTACAAAGTGGCAGGACACCTGTACTGCATGGAAACAGAGGTATCCGGTTGTCCGTAAGGAGCATTACTGTAAGGAGCAGGAATTTGTAAATGTATATGCTTTTATAGACTGCCTCAGCAGAAAGCTGCGTTCCGGAGCCGTTACTGTTGTGGCCAACGGATCCGCCAGTGTGGTGGGAAGCCAGTCGTATTATATCCGGGAGGGGCAGAGATTTCTTATGAACTGTGCCCTGTCATCTATGGGCTATGACCTGCCGGCGGCAATCGGCGCCTGTGCGGCAAACGGCAGCCGGGAAGTCATCTGTATTGCCGGCGACGGGAGCCTGCAGATGAACCTGCAGGAGCTGCAGACGATCCGGACGAATCAACTTCCGGTAAAACTTTTTGTGATCAATAACGGGGGGTACCAGCAGATTCGTCTGACGCAGAAGAATATCTTCGGCAATGAGTTTGTGGGAGTAGGAGAAGAAAGCAAGGATCTTGGATTTCCGGCCTGTGAAGGGCTTGCCGCTCTGTACGGTTTTTCTTTTTACCGGTGTACCTGCAACGGGGATATGGAAGAGGTCATAGATCGTGTGCTTCAGGCAGAAGGACCGGTTCTGTGCGAGGTAGTGGTCACGAAGGATCAGATATTTGAACCGAAGTCCGCCGCCCGGAAGCTGGAAGACGGAAGGATCGTTTCTCCGCCGCTGGAGGATCTTGCTCCGTTTCTTCCCCGGGAAGAGCTGGAAGAAAATATGATCATAGAATGTATAAAGGAAGAATAGGCGAGGAAGAGAACATGTTCTGGGACAATCATGTAATACGGGAAGATCTGGAAGAGGTATACGGACGGGAGATTAATTGGGAAAGACTGAGAAATAAAACAATATTTATTACGGGAGCATATGGGATGCTGACATCCTATCTTGTTTTCCTGTGCATTTATCTGAATGAAATACATCAATATGGTATGAGGCTTATTCTGGCTGTCCGGAGCAAAGAGAAAGCCGGAAAACGGTTTGGGCGTTTTTTAGAGGAAGAATATATAGAACTTTATCTGAAGGATATCAACGAGCCGATTGCTGTGGAAGGGCATGTAGATTACGTGATCCACGGCGCGAGCCTGGCAAGCACACAATATTATGGGACAGTCCCTATTGATGTTATACTGCCGAATATATCCGGAACCGTCCAGCTGCTGAAGCTGGCGGAAGAGCACAAGTCAGAGGGGTTTCTCCTGTTCAGCAGCGGGGAGATCTACGGCAAGGTAGACAGTTCTGTTTCTATGATCACAGAGGAGACAATGGGAACCTCAGATACAATGAATCTGCGTAATTGCTATTGCGAGAGCAAGAGAATGGCAGAAATGCTGTGCTGTGCCTGGTTCCATCAGAAAAATGTCCCGGCAAAAGCAGTGAGGATCTGTCATACCTATGGTCCCACTATGGATATTGAAGGGGATGCCAGAGTATTTTCCGCTTTTGTCAATGACATTATAAATAACCGTAATATCGTTATGAACAGTGAAGGGCTTGTAAAAAGGCCGTTTTGCTATCTTGCAGACGCAACTGCAGGTTTTTTTCAGATCCTGCTGGAAGGAAAGCCGGGGGAGGCCTATAACCTGTGCAATTCAAAGGAATTTCTCAGCATACGTCAGCTTGCGGAGCTGCTGACCGGCCTGTATCCCCAGAAGGGGCTGAAGGTGGAGAAGAGGATACCGGAAGGACAGGGGCTCATCTCAAAGCGGGAGGAAAACGAAGTCGGGATCAGCGATGAAAAACTGAAGGCACTCGGATGGACATGTAAGTACGATACAAGAGAAGGATTCCATAGAACGATAGAAAGCCTGCTGCAGGAAAAAAATATGGAAAGGATAGATAGAGATGAAGATCAGCGGAATTAGAAATGAGTATGAAAAAGGGCAGACGGATGTAAAAGAGTATAGGATGAAATTGTTCAAAAAGATAGAGGAGCTGCTGGAGTATAAAGATTTGATCAATGACTCCCGTGTCTCTCAGATCTCGGTTACCGGCGACGATGTTGTTTTTACCATAGAGAGCCAGAATGCAAAAGGAGATCCCTATAAGGTTGATATGGCAATTTATCAGGATGACTGGGGAGCAGTTCCGGCAGCCATGCTGGGTACCGCGCAAGGATATGAACCGGAAGAACTGAGGATGGTCAATTCTTTGTTCAGCTATATCGGAGAAGAGAAGGGCGTATGTCTGGACGTGGGAGCTAATCTGGGCTGGTATACATTAAATGTGTGCAAACAATATCCGGAATTGACGTCTTATGCATTTGAGCCTATTCTGCAGACTTATGAGAAGCTGAAGAGAAATATCACGCTGAACGGCCTGGAAAATTGCAGATGCTATAATCTGGGGCTGTCAAATGAGAATAAAACGATCACATTTTTCAATGATGTCGAAGTGTCAGGGGCTTCGTCCATGGTAGATCTGAGAGAGGCGGGAACTACAGAAAAAGTAGACTGTGAGATCAGGCGCTTGGATGATTTTGTAGAAGAAGAAAAGATCGGGCGGATTGATTTTATTAAGTGTGATGTAGAAGGCGCTGAATTGTTTGTATATCAAGGCGGGCTGAAAAGTATTGAGAAATATAAGCCGATTGTTTTTTCTGAGATGCTGAGAAAGTGGTCTGCCAAATATCACTATCACCCCAATGATATTATCAGGCTGTTTGAGGAAATCGGCTATCAGTGCTATGTGATCGCAGAGAATAATAAATTAAAGCGGTTTGGCTATGTGGATGAGGAAACGACAGAGACCAATTATTTCTTTCTGTGTCCTGAGGTGCATAAAGAGATTATAAGAGATTTATGTATCCAGGAGTAGAGAAAGATCCAGCGCATGAAGGAGATGAATATATGGACACAATTAATATCAGTTCAAATTTATATGATTACACCGTCGATATTGTCGATGATTTCAGAAAGATACTGCAAGGGTTCCGTTCAACTACCGTCTATGTAATTGATAAAAAGGTATATGAGCTGTATCAGGATGCTTTCCTGTCTCTGGAACCGGAGAAGATTTATTTTGTGGAGGCATCTGAGCATCAGAAAAATATGGATACTGTTCTGGATCTGATTTCCTTCTGGCAGAAGCTGGGGGTGAGGAAGGAATGGAAAGCAGTGTGCATCGGCGGAGGGATTACTCAGGATTTGACCACGATAGCAAGCAATCTGTTCTTACGTAATATAGAATGGTATTTTTTCCCGACAACGCTGCTTTCTATGTGTGACTCCTGTATCGGCGGAAAAAGCGGTATCAATCTGGGAACATACAAAAATCAGATCGGCGTATTCTATCCGCCCAGGAAGATCTTTATTGATGTGGGATTTCTGCGGACGCTTTCAGAAGACGACTATCTGAACGGATGGGGGGAGCTGCTGAAGTTCTCTCTGACCGAAGATGTCTCTTTTTATGAGGAACTAAAGGAAGAGAAGGACTATATTCCATGTAAGAGGATTGCCGGATATATATATAAAGGGCTGATGGTGAAAAAGAGGATTATAGAGGAAGACGAATTTGAATCTGATCTCAGGCGCGTACTGAACTACGGACATACCTTCGGGCATGCTCTGGAAAGCTACACGGACAATGAGATCCCCCACGGTAAAGGTGTCATCTGGGGCATTGACGTGGCGAATTATATTGCCTGCAGAGAGGGACTGATCTCACGGGACGTCTATGAGGATGTTCACAGTTTAATTGGCAATGCATTTTTGCAGGAAAGAATAGAAATTGAAGATCCGGAAGCATTATTTGAGATCATCAGAACAGATAAAAAGGTGAGAGGAAATGTGATGAATTTTGCCCTGCCGGATGCTCTCGGTCATCTGATCGTATATCCTGTGAAGATTGATCAGGCACTGAAGGATCTGTTCTTGGCATATATCGAGGAAACAAATGAAGACAATAACAATTGACTGCGGCGCAAGCTTTTTAAAAGGCGCGTTGATACAGAACAGGAAAATAGAAAAACGGATGCAGCTGAAATCTCCGAAGGTACATGGAGATGAGGATATAAAAGATCCGGTACAGGTTCAGGCGCTGGTGCCCCTGGTGCTTCAGATGGTTCAGGAACTGGCCGGTACAGAGACGGAAGTCAGGCTGTGTATTTCCAATGAGATGCATGGGTTCCTGCTTGCATATGAAGACGGAAGGCCGTACACCGATTATATTTCATGGCAGAAGGAATATAGTTCGGCAAAGATCGACGGGTGTACTTCTGTTGACCGGTTAAAACAAAGAGATACGGCCGGAGATATCCTATATACAGGAATGCCTCTGCGTTCAGGGCTGCCAAGCAGTAATCTGTTATACCTGCGAAGAAAAGGATATCTGGAAAATGTACCGTCAAGACTGCACTTTTATACATTAGGGGATTATATTTTGAGGGCAGTGTCCGGAAAAGAGCCGATGTGCCATCCGACGAATGCGGCGGCAACGGGGCTGTATGACCTGCGTGACAATACATGGAACCGGAGACTGATAAAGGCAGCAGGCGGTGAGGGGATCGTGTTTCCTGAAATCGGGACAAAGGCTGTTATCTTTTTCATTGATTCCCTGAAGGTACATGCACTTCCGGCAATCGGTGACCAGCAGGCAGCGCTTCTGGGGGCGGGCCTGGATGACATAAGAACAATTTCTTTTAACCTTGGAACCGGAGCACAGGTCAGTAAGCTTGTATCAAAGGCTGTATTATCGGAGAAGTATCAGATAAGGCCGTATTTCGGAGATGTATATTTGAAGACCATTCCGTTTCTTCCCTCCGGGAGGGCGCTGAATGTATATATCAGGTTCCTGCGGGATATTTTATGCCGGTTTCAGGCAGATGTGACAGAGGATGAGATATGGGATGTGCTGCTGAGGGCAGAGCAGGAAGGTGAGGAGTCAGGATTATCCTGTGATCTTAGCTTTTATGAGAATGCTGCCACAGACTTCCGGCAGGGAAGTATCACTTGTATCGGGGAATATTCGCTGACCATAGGCAATCTGATGGGGGCTGTGTTCCGGCAGATGGCGGATAATTTCATACATGCGGCAGATGTGATGGAAAAGGATACTTTCGCCATAGACAGAATCATTTTTTCAGGGGGGGTTGCCCGCAAAATTGCAAAGATCAGAGACTATATTTTAGAACATTACAAGAGTGATGTTCGGACGGAAACTGTATCGGATGAAACTTTTTCAGGGCTGTATGCTTATGGACAGCAGGAGGACGTCAAATGAAAAAAATCGAATTACTGGACTGCACACTGCGGGACGGAGCTTACATCGTCGATTCCCGGTTTGGATCTCCGGCGATCAAAGGCATTATAAAGAAAATGCAGGATGCAAATGTCGACATTATTGAATGTGGATGGCTTAAAAATGATCTGCACAAGGAAGGCTCCTCTTTTTATCATGTACCGGATGATCTGAAGCCGTATCTGATAGAAAAAAACACGAGAAGCACTTACACAGTTATGATAGACTGGGACAGATATGATCTTGATCTTCTCCCGCCCTGTGACGGTGAGACGGTGGATGCAATCAGGGTGGTGTTTCCCCACGGCAGATATAAAGAAGGAATTGCAGTAGGAAATGCTGTCAAAGAAAAGGGCTATCAGGTATTTTATCAGGCAGCAAACACGTTGGCGTACAGTGATGAAGAGCTGCGCGGCCTGGCAGAAGAAATCAATAGGATCCATCCGTCCGGCCTGTCAGTGGTAGATACTTTTGGAGCCATGTATGAGGAAGACCTGGAGAGGATCACAGATATCCTGGACAAAAATCTGGACGAAGGAATTAAGCTGGGATTTCATTCTCATAATAATCAACAGCTGTCCTTTGCCCTGACTATCCATTTTGTGAAGATGTTTCAGAACAGAAAGAGGGGTATCATTGTAGATGCAAGCCTTAACGGGATGGGGCGCGGCGCAGGCAACACACCGACAGAGCTGATCGTGAATTATCTGAATCGAAACGGCTGCAGCTATGAGATGGATTCTATTATGGCGGCGATAGATATCTATATGGAGTATTTCAAGGAAAATTATGAATGGGGATATTCGACACCTTATTTTATTGCAGGTATGTATTGCTGCCATGTAAATAATATTGCCTATCTGTTACAGAATCACCGCACAAGTGCGAAGGACATGAGAAGTATTATAGAGTCTCTGCGGCCCGAGGACAGGAGAAAATATGATTATGATCTTCTGGAAGAAAAATACATAGAGAACCAGAATAAGGCGGTAGATGACGAAGAAGCAGTGGATGACTTAAAAGAAGCCTTCAGGGACAGAACGATATTATTGATCGCACCCGGGAAGAGCGCTGTTGAGAAGCAGGGAGAGATCCTGGAATTCATCCGGGAAAATAAACCGGTAGTTATAGCAGTTAACGCATTGCTGGGAGAATACAGCTATGATTATATGTTTGTGGCAAATTCAGCAAGGTATGATTATGCAAAAGAATCCCGGCAGGAACAGTTTGGCCGGGTAAAGAAAATCGTATTGTCGAACATTAAAACAAAACCGGAAGAAAATGAGTATATCATTAGTTTTAACCGTGCAATAAAGCGGGGATGGGAACACTTTGACAATGCGGTGATCTGCTGTCTGAGGCTGCTTGACAAATTAGAGGTAGAGCATGCTGTCATCGCCGGGTTTGACGGGTTTAAAACAAAATACAACGAAAGCTATGCCGATACTTCGCTGCCGGCGATCAATCCCGGAAAGCAGTGGGATGAGCTGAATAAGGAAATAAAAAGTATGTTCACTGATGTAAAGCAGACGGCAAACGTATTGCGCCGTATAGAAATGTTGACAGAGAGCTATTTTGCGGAAGACAGATAACACCGGGAGATATTATTATTTGTATAGGAGAAGAAAAATGCTTAAAAATATGTATGAAAATGAACGAAGGATCTTAAAAGAGTGCCTGCCGCTTCGTCTGCCCTTGTGTGTCAGTATTGAACCGACGAATTTGTGCAATTTTAAGTGTGTGATGTGTTTTCATGGAAATAATGTGCTTGCAGATGAAGCAAAGCCTTTAAAAAATATGGAAGATGAGGTTTTCCAGAAGACCCTGGATGATTTGGAAGACTGGACGCGCAGTGCAGGAGAGAAAATAAAGCTGATAAAATTATATTCACTGGGAGAACCTCTGGTCAATCCGCGTCTGTGTGATATGGTGAAAGCCGTGAAGGACCGTGACATTGCGGATCAGATCGAGATTACGACCAATGGATCTTTGATGACGAAAGAGATCTCCGAAAAGCTGGTGGAATATGGTTTGGATATTATTCGGTTCTCAGTCTATGGGATTGAAGAAGAGCGGAACAGGTATATTACAAAAACTGATTTCACACCGGCATATATCAGGGAAAATGTACGCTTTTTATATGAGTGCAGAGAGAAAGCCGGAAGCAGGGTACCAAAAATATATGCAAAAATGCTGAATGAAAATGAAGAAGTAAATAATGAATTTATACGAATGTACAGAGACATTACTGACGTTGTAGGGATAGATGAGGTTTTCAACATAGATGTGGGAGAAGGAAACAATGTGTTTGAAAATTATTATGGTACAGAGTCAGACAAGATGCACGAGAGTTCTTTCCAGTCAAATATTTTTCAAGAAAGACGTTCCTGCAGATATCCGTTTACGCATATGACGGTCAGAAATGACGGCACGGTCATTGTCTGCTGCTCTGACTGGCTGAAGGAACTGAAGATCGGGGATGTAACAGAACATACACTGAAGGAGATCTGGGAATCCAAGACCTTGTATGATATGCGTATGAAAATGTTAAATACAAAAGGACAGTGCTTCAAAGCCTGCAGGTCATGTGAAATCCCTTACAGAGACATGCCGGAAGATTCGGTAGACGGGATAGATACAAACCGGTTTAGCTATGAAAATGAATATTAAATGTGAAAAGGGAGTCTGCCGCAGTTTTGCGGCAGGCCTTTTCTAACTTTATAAGAAAATGAAAAAAAAGCTTGACGAATGATTTTGTTCGTAATATAATCAAGTACGTCAAAAAACTTTAACGAGTTGAAGTGCGAAACATTCACGCGTCAAAGTGACAGAGCAAACATCAAAAGGAGGAGACTAACATGAAAAAGAAACTGTTATCTGTGATGACGGCTGCGGTTATGGTCATTTCACTTGCAGCATGCGGCAGCTCAGAAAGCGGGAGCGGTGAGGAATCAAAGGATAAGGGAGAAAAGGCGTCAGGCAAATATACTATCGGTATCTGTCAGCTGGTGCAGCATGATGCATTGGACGCAGCCACAGAGGGATTTAAGGATGCCCTCAATGAACTGTGCGGCGAAGGCAATGTGACGTTTGACGAGCAAAATGCACAGGGTGAGCATAACATGTGTGCAACGATCGTGAACCAGTTTGTATCGGATAATGTGGATCTTATTCTGGCCAATGCAACAGACCCGCTCACAACTGCAGCGACAGCAACTGCTGATATCCCGATTATCGGAACCTCGGTTACAGATTATGCGACGGCGCTTCAGATTGAGGACTGGACAGGGGCAACAGGGCTGAACGTGTCCGGGACAAGTGACCTGGCCCCCATTGATGAGCAGGCGGCTATGTTAAAAGAGCTTCTTCCGGAGGTTAAAAAGGTTGGTATCCTGTATTGCTCCGCAGAACCGAATTCCAAATATCAGGCTGATTTATTTAAGGAGGCGCTTCAGAAGGACAATATTGAATGTAAGGAATATACAGCTGCTGACTCCAATGAAATCCAGTCGGTCGTGACAAGCGCAGTTTCAGAGGTAGAGGCTATTTACATCCCTACAGACAATACAATGGCATCCAACACAGAGATTGTAAAGAATGTGTGCGTTCCAGCCAAGATTCCGGTCATTGCAGGCGAGCAGGGAATCTGTACGGGATGTGGAATCGCAACCTTGTCTATCAGCTACTATGATATCGGATATAAAGCAGGAGAGATGGCTTACGATGTACTGGCAAATGGCGCGGAGATCAGCACAATGGATATTGAGTCTGCACCGGAAGTAACCAAGATGTACAACAAGGAAATCTGTGATACACTTGGCATTACCGTGCCGGATGACTACGAGGTCATTGAGGCAGAGTAAGAGAGAAGTTCAGTAGAAAGGAAATAGAGAAATGATGACTTATTTTGCGGCATTGGACCCGATGGCGCTGGTACGCGCCCTGCCAGGTAATGTGGCTCAGGGTCTGATCTGGGGGATTATGGCATTAGGCGTATATCTGACTTACCGCATTCTGGATTTTCCGGATCTGACGGTGGATGGAACCCTGGCGACCGGGGGAGCTGTGGCAGTTATGCTGATACAGGGCGGTATGCATCCTGCAATATCACTTATATTCGCAGCGCTGGCAGGAATGCTGGCAGGACTGGTTACAGGTGTTCTTCATACAACCCTGGGAATTCCGGGAATACTGGCAAGTATTCTGACACAGATATCACTATATTCGGTGAATTTAAGAATCATGGGCAAGGCCAATCAGAGCATCGGTATCGGACAGAAAGGACTGGTAGCGTCTCTGCGGTTCGTGTCTGCAAATGACAGTCATTGGTTCTTTATCAGACTGGTTCTGATCTGCCTTGCACTGGTGGCAATTGTTTACTGGATGTTCGGCACGGAGATCGGTTCTGCGATCCGTGCTACCGGGTGCAACGAACAGATGGCTCGTGCACAGGGCATTAATACGAATATTACGAAAGTAATCGCCCTTATGATCTCAAACGGACTGGTCGGACTCAGCGGCGGGATATATGCACAGTATCAGGGCTCGGCGGACGTCAATTCCGGGCGCGGGGCAATCGTAATCGGCCTGGCAGCGGTGATCATCAGTGAGGTGCTTTTTACAAGATTGTGTGCAGGACGGAAGATTGCTTTCGCGTATACTCTCTCAACTGTATTTATCGGGGCGATTCTTTACTATATTGCATATACGCTTGTACTTTGGCTGAAGATGCCTTCGGATTATATGAAATTATTTTCTGCGATCGTTGTAACAATTTTCCTGGCTATACCGTATCTGAAGGATAAGTATTCTGTAAAGCGGAGGAGGAGCTGAGTTATGGAACATATGTTAGAGATAAATAATCTCCATAAAACATTTAATAAAGGGACGATCAATGAGAAGGCAGCGCTGAACGGTGTGAATCTTAAGCTGAAGGAGGGAGATTTTGTCACGATCATCGGCGGCAACGGTGCAGGCAAATCGACGATGCTGAATGCAGTCGCAGGCGTCTGGCCGGTAGACCAGGGCAGCATTATCGTGGACGGGAAAGATATTACAGATCTGCCTGAACACAAAAGGGCATCCTGCCTTGGACGTGTATTTCAGGATCCGATGACCGGAACGGCAGCAACTATGTCCATCGAAGATAATATGGCAATTGCCGCAAGACGAGGACAAAGGCGGGGACTTGGCTGGGGGATCACGAAAAAAGAGCGTGAATTATTTAAAAAACAGCTGCAGGAGCTGGAGCTGGGTCTGGAGGAAAGGCTTAGCAGTAAGGTAGGCCTGTTGTCCGGCGGACAGCGTCAGGCAATTACGCTGCTCATGGCAGCCCTCAGGGAGCCCCGACTCCTTTTGCTGGATGAACACACGGCAGCCCTTGACCCCAGGACGGCGGCAACGGTACTTGCATTGTCTGATAAGATTATTAAAGAGCATCATCTGACTGCAATGATGGTAACTCATAATATGAAAGATGCGCTGACACACGGCAACCGTCTGATTATGATGCACGAAGGTAAGATTATTTACGATGCGGGCCAGGAAGAAAAAGAAAGTCTGAAGGTGGCAGACCTTTTAAAGAAATTTGAAGAGGCAAGCGGGAACGAATTTGCCAATGACCGCATGATGCTCACGAAATAAAACGCAAACTTCCACTTGCAATCCGGCACGAAAAATGTTACGTTTAATATGTTTTTAATGAATATTATACGAGGTGTGAAGGATGAATGAGATGAGACCAATCAAGGAAGGTAAAGTACGTGAGATTTATGATAACGGCGACAGCCTGATTATGGTAGCGACAGACCGCATCAGCTGCTTTGATGTAATTCTGAAAAATGAGATTACGAAAAAGGGTACTGTTCTTACGCAGATGTCCAGATTCTGGTTTGATATGACGAAGGATATTCTGCCAAACCATATGATATCTGTAGATGTAAAAGATATGCCGGAATACTTTCAGCAGGAGAAGTTTGACGGCAACAGCATGATGTGCCGTAAGCTCCAGATGCTGCCGGTTGAGTGTATTGTGCGCGGCTACATCACAGGAAGCGGATGGGCGAGCTACCAGAAGACCGGAAAGGTGTGCGGAATTGAACTTCCGGAGGGGTTAAAGGAATCTGATAAGCTGCCTGAGCCTATCTACACGCCGTCTACAAAGGCGGAGATCGGAGATCATGATGAAAATATTTCTTTTGAGCAGAGTATCGACCATCTGGAAAAGCATTTCCCGGGAAAAGGAAGGGAATATGCAGAGAAGCTTCGTGATTATACCATTGCGTTATATAAGAAGTGTGCGGAATATGCTCTTGCTAAGGGAATCATCATTGCAGACACTAAGTTTGAGTTTGGTCTGGATGAAGAAGGCAATATTGTGATCGGAGATGAGATGCTCACACCTGACAGCTCCCGCTTCTGGCCGGTGGAAGGGTATGAGGCAGGACATGGACAGCCATCCTTTGACAAACAGTTTGCCCGTGACTGGCTGAAGGAGAATCCGGACAATGACTGGACACTTCCGGAGGAGATCGTGGAAAAAACGATCGGAAAGTATCTGCAGGGTTATGAGATGCTGACCGGAGAGGCATTAGAATAAAGAGTAAGCAGAGAGCCCCGGATGTAAATTAGAATATTTACACCCGGGGCTCTTGATGTATTCAGGTACAGGGACTATGGTTTGTGCTTTATAAGGTCATCCAGTACATGTGTCGGAACAGTTTGGGAGGCCTGCTGGTTTTCCGCGGCGGCTTCCTTTAATTCAGAACGCAGAATCGGAACTTCTTTTGGCGCATCAATTGCAAGCTTTACCCAGTCAGAACCTGTATCTACGACTGTCAGAGTAATATTATCGTTTATAGAAAGGGACTGACCCTTCCGGCGCTGAAGTATGAGCATAATGCTAGTCCTCCTTCTTTGTTTCTAATTTGCCCAGAGTATGCCGGAATGTGTATTCCGGCTGATCCAGGATTACCTGTTTCGCATGCCGGTTTATTGCATTGATGACAAGAGGAGCCTTCAGATTGACTGTCGAGTCGGCAATCGTATCCCGGATGACACTGATTACATAGTAGACAAGATCTTCCTCAGAGCCGGCCTCAAGATCCTTCATATCCTGATCGGAAAGCTGCGGAGCATAATCCGGACAGATCCCGAACGGGTTCATAAGGATAAAGGAAAGATCGCCCTCATCCAGGCTCTGGAGAGAAATAAGGGAATCATCCTCCTCATGGAACGGCAGAGGAAGATATTTGGTATAACTGTCAAATCCGATTAACCCGCCGGGGATGTGGATGATCTCATCTTCCTCATAGTCTACAGGACCAAAATATTTTGCATTTATATTCAATGTATGATACCTCCTTGTATAATAAAAGTAAGGGTTTTTTTAAACCCTTACATCTATTGGCTCGTAATTTGGATCAGCACTGGGCGGAACATAGATCGGGCCGCCGATATATTCAATCATAATATCAGGGTGCTGAGTAATGGACATTTCAATATTGCCCGGGATAAATTCAAAATTTCCATTTGCGATTTTCAAATCAAAATTAAGTTTATCCATCTCATAATTGATGGTAAGATCCGGCGCCTGATAATCAATGTTTACAGGTTCGTTCGGAATAAATCCCAATTCAAAATCCCCGGTAGGCGCAGCGCTCCTCTGTGCAAAGATATTTGACAGGACATCGTCACCTATTTTAGCGTTTACCATAAGATGGCCTTCCTGGGCAAACTGTGCCGTTGCACTATAAGCAGCTTCTTTTCCCTTCTGTGCTGTCTGCTTCACGCTTCTTACTGTTGTAGGCACAACAGAATTTCTGGCTTCAAATGAATCCAGGTTCAATTTTACAGGACGGCTTTTTATAGAAAGCCCTCCCTTGTTTCTGCTGATCTCCAGTTCAGCTTTGGAACTGTGATGCTCCAGTCTGGCTCTATTAACTTTTATGGTGTACTGAATGGGGACAGTAGTTATTTTAATGAGCTGTTCCATATAATTTCCCTCCTTTATAAAATAGTATGGTCAACGCATTTAATTCATAAAGTCTATAAATGATGGTGATAAAATATTAGTACCGACTTTTAATGCGGCGTTATATGCATATTGAGCCCATGAGAAATCGGTAATCGCACCGGCCATGTCGACATTCACAATGTTGTCAATCTGTGTAGACAGACGAATGTCTGTTGATTCCAGACGCTCCTTGGTAGCGGTAAGGAACTCGGTCTGTGTTCCGAGTACAGTCACCTGTTCCAGAACCTTATTACGTCCGCCCTCAAAAGCATTCAAAAGTTTCGTGTACTCTGCTTCATCAAATGGTTCAGCCTCCAGTGCATCAGCAATCTGTCCGGCAAGAACAACCATATTCTTGGCTGTGCCGTTTTGATCCTGGCCATATCCTATGACATTAATTCCGGGAAGACTGGTATTAAAAGCACTGGAAGGTTCCACAGTACCATTGCCGTCAATGGAAAGGCCGAATCCAAGATCCACATATACAGTTTCCTTGGAAAATCCCTCTAATTTAGCAATATCATCAGGATCTGTAGAATTTACATCAATACCTCTGAAAAACAGTGTCTCTTCGCCTGCAGCATTTTTTCCCATAGAGAAAGGAGGTTCTTTGCTGTCGCTGCCCGCAAATACATAATTATCTTCATATGTGGCATTCAGACTCAGAAGCATGCTTTTCTGGGCTCCGCGCCATGCATCGGCGTAAGTCTGTCTTGTCTCAGAAGATTTGTTTGTGCCGTTTAAGGCTTCAAGGCCGTAACGTTTTGTGAGGGTCAGTGCAATATCACTGATCTGCATAGAAGCATCTTCCTGTGCATCCTGAAAAGACTGTGCATCCTTAACCGTATTCAGGTAGTCTTTGTTACGCATGTACTTTCTCTCTAATGTTGCGGCACGGAGAGCGCTGGCCGGATCTTCGGCCGTACTGTTAAAATTACGGCCGGTCATAACCTTGGTTCTTGCCAGATCCAGGTTGGATAAAGAAGTGGCAAGATTAGATTTATAATTTCTTAAAATTGCATTTGTTGTGATTCTCATGTTATATTACCTCCTCTTATCGTCCGACTACGCCGGTTCTGTTGATCAGAGTATCAAGTGCTTCATCCAGAGTTGTCATAAGTCTTGCAGCTGCGGTATAAGACTGATTATAATGCATCAGATTCATACCTTCTTCATCCAGCTGTACTCCGGATACGGCATCTCTTGAGTTGGAAGTCTGATTTAATACAGATATCTGATTTGTGAGAGTCGTCTGGGCAGATTTTGTATCTACACCGAGCGTGCTTTCAATATTGGCAAAACAACTGTAAAAACTGCCTTTAAAGAACTGCAGGCCATTATATTCAAATGACTGATCAGCCTTTAAAGCATCTATCATCCTCAGCAGATTATCATTTCCGCCGGAAGGAATCTTGCCGTCTGCTCCCGGAGTAATGGAGGTTGTCAGTCCGTAATTTCCATTGATCCAGTCGGCAGAAATCCTGATGTTTGACGCAGTAAAGGTGGTACTGCCGTCTGTCGTCTCAAATAAAGGCGCATCTTCAAAAAGAATATCATTGGTAGCCGGATCACGCTGTACGGTCCCGTCAGCATTCAGCAGAGGTTTCTTGTTAAGTTCATTGAACACTTTGGCAAATTTATCTACCAGAGTATCCAGTGATTTTTCATAATAGCCAATACCTTTAAAGTCGCTGCCGTCGAAATCTCCCTGTTTATTTATGAAATCCAGCGTACCTTTCAGGGTACCGTTTCCGAGAATGTTGGTAACGTTAAAACCAAGATTGCCTTTTGCATCGTATAAGGTCAGCTTAGCGCTGTCGGCACCGACATCTGCGTTGAAATATCCGTGTAAAGCATCAGAAACAAGGGAATGTTTCTGGCCGTTTGTATCTACAAAGTATACATCCATAACTTCAACGGAAACGCCGGGACCAACTTCTTTATCCCAGTATTTGACTTCAATCGGCAGATAGCTTGCGAGCTCATCCACAAGCTTATTGCGCTCATCCTGCAGCTCCAGTGCAGGATTGCCTACAACCTGACTGTTTTTAATGCTTGTATTCAGGTTGGAGATATTTTCCAGAATTTTATTAAGGTCTGCTACGTCGGTTGTCTCGAACCCCTGCCCTACATCATCACGGATGTCTTGAAGCCTTGTAGCATTTTCATGGAACAGGTTCAGAAGAATCTGCATGTTGGCGCGGACCATAGTATCAAATTCCTGATTTCCGACCTGCATATTGTTGTAGGTATCAATAGCACTTGTAATCTGGACCAGGGCATTGCGGACACCCTCTGTTGTAGTCTCGTCAAAAATATCAGCCAGCTTTTCAAGTCCGGCAGCCTGGCCGTCTGTTGTTCCCAATTTTGAGATCTGGGAACGGTACTGTGCATCAAGGAACGGATCACGAAGCTGTGAAACCCCTGTCATCTCAACACCATAACCTACATGAATATCTTTCATGCCATTATATACATTTCCGCTTCGGGTGTTCAGACTGGCAATATCAAGACGCTGTCTTGTATAACCCTCTGTGTTAATATTAGCAATATTCTGTCCGGTCACATCCAAAGCACGCTGGCTGGCAGCCATGGCAAGCTGTGCAGTAGTGAATCCGCCAAATGTAGAACGTATCATAATATATTCCTCCTAAATCAATTAAACTGAACGACTGGTAAAATGTGCAGGGCCGTTTTTATTATTATTTTTGCTTTCAGAAGAAGCAGGCGGCACAGCCTCTTTAGAGACAATTGCTGACTGGATCATGTGCAGATTCAGCTCAATGATGTCCTTTGCGCTGTCACTGACGGATTGAAAATTTTGCACCAATTCAGAGAGCCGGTCAAAGAGAGGGCTCAGTTCAGACCGTACATTTTCCGGAACATTCTCAAGAATCTGACGAAAGGTAAGCCCTTCCAGCCCAAGCTCTTTCTGTGCGGCCTCTCGCTTCTGTTCCAGCCCTTTCAACTTGAGCACGGCGGCCTGTTCTTTGTTCATGCATTCTTCCACAAAAGACACCTTATTATTTACAGCAGCATCCAGCTTTGTCTGCTCCACAGAGACGAGAGCTTCAAAAAGCTGGATAAATTCTTTTATGATCTCAATAAAAAATGAATATTCATTCATCCCTATGCACCCTCCCCGATCAAAAGCATTCTGGCTGCAATAGCATGCGGATCAATGTGATAGGTGTTTGATGCGATTCGGGACTTTAGTTCCTGAAGCTGCTGATCTGTAGCCGTTTTTGAAATATCAGAAGAGATTTCCTGACGGACAGCTTTTGCAAATGCATGCTCTTCAAGTTTTCTTGGGTCGGACTGTATCGTAACCGCATCAAAATTATGCCCAATGTCTGCTGAGGCGCCGGATGCATGGTTCTCTTTTGTAAGAGGACGCAGTTCCGTATAATTTTTTAGTACATTATTTGTAGTTATTTTCATACTGGGCTTCCTTTCATATAGCGTGTATTAGTATGTTCCCCAAAATAAACAGTTAATGTTTATATTATATTTATCGGCACAACAACAGAAATGTTAACGCTATTTTTTCAAATGATTCATCAAAACGGAGGAGATATTATTGCAGGAAGCCTGTGTACATACGGCTCCTATATTGTAAGCTACCATCGGCATGCCATATACGACGCAGGATTCCTTATCCTGGCCAATGGTGAATGCACCTTTCTGACGCATTCTGAGAAGTCCGTCTGCGCCGTCCCTTCCCATACCGGTCATGATGATCCCGACCTTGCGGATCGATACATTTTTTGCGATTGACGAAAACAGGACATCAACAGAAGGAGCATGCCCGCTGACCTTTTCGGCCTGCCTGCACTGGACGGTATATCCGGAGGCAGAGCGGACCACTTCCATCTGAAGGCCGCCGGGTGCGAGAAGCGCAAGGCCGGGACGTATAACATCTCCGTTTTTGGCTTCTCTTACTTCCATAGCACAGAGACGGTTCAGACGCTGTGCATACATCGTAGTAAACCCTTCCGGCATATGCTGGGTGATAACAATGCCCGGAATATCCGCAGGGAGTTCCTTTAATACGGCAAGAGTTGCTTCGGTACCGCCGGTGGATGCACCGATTCCGATAATTGTAGAATCCAGTACATTCCGTGAAAGAGGCGGAAACGGCATCGGCTTGCTGGCCGCAGGCTGCTCAGGCGCCGCAGGCGCAGGTCTTCCGATACGTACCTTAGCGACAGATGCGGTGTTGACTTTGGAAGCAAGGGCAGAGAAAAACAGCTCTTTGGAATTGCTCTGGCTCATATCAGGCTTGCGTACAAAATCAACGGCGCCGGCAGACAGTGCGTCAAATACACTCAGATTTAATGAGGATACAAGAATTACGGGCAATGGATTGGTAGGAAGGAGTTGTTTTAAGAACTCGATTCCGTTCATACCGGGCATTTCCACATCCATTGTAATGACGTCCGGACGCAGACGCGGAATCTTCTGTCTTGCGTCAAAGGCATTGATCGCATAGCCCACAACCTCAATATTGGGTTGTGCAGACAGGTGCTGAATGATCATCTGACGGAATAAAGCAGAATCATCTACAACCAAAACTTTAATTTTTTTCTGATACATATTATTATCCTTTCCTAAAGCATTCTATTATGACATAGAAAAATGAGGCCGCCTCGGATTGTAAAGGAGGCGGCCGGAACCTTACTCTTTTCGATAGGTTGCTGGTTTCAGATATTTATAAGGAGTGGCCTCTTTATTCAGGCTTTCCGAATGTCCGATCAGAAGATATGCGCCTGGATTGGAAGCCTGATAAAAACGGTTGACCAGGGCATCCTTTGTCTGCTGATCAAAATAGATCATTACATTTCGGCAGAAGATAACGTCAAATTTCAGCCTGAACTGGATTGGGTTCATCAGGTTGAATGTCCGGAAGATCACGTTTGACTTTATTTCCGGGGCAACTGTGTATACACCCGGCTCCCCCGTTGTACGGAAGTATTTGGACTTCCATCCGGCAGGGAGCTCCCGAAGTGAAGATTCGTCATAAACAGCCTCGTTTGCCGCCTTCAATGCATTCTGCGAAATGTCGGTTGCAAGGACTCTTGTGTCCCATGCGCCCGCCTTAGGACCAAAATATTCTTTCAGGAGCATGGAAATGGTATAAGGCTCTTCCCCGGAGGAACAGCCTGCACTCCAGATGCTGAGTACTTTGTTCTTTTTTGTGGATTCCAGGTAAGGGAGGATGGTTTTGGTAAAGAAATCAAAATGTGCCCCCTCACGCATAAAAAAGGTATAATTAGTAGTAAGCTTATTGAGCATAAGTTCCAGATCCTGCGGCTTTTTGCTGTTGATCAGGTAGTCAACATATTCCTGAAAAGAATTAAACCCCAGGGATAAGATCGTGTTGGAAAGCCTGCCTATTATAAGCTGCTTTTTCTTGGAAAGATCAATTCCATAGTTCTTTTTTACAAACTGGATAAGACGCTGAAAATCACTTTCGTTAATCGTTAGCATTTCTTAAACTCCTTTATGACTTTATGATTAGTATGCCTGAATCAATTGTTCACAGTCTAAAAACAGGATCACAGAACGTAGGCCATGTGAAATCATTCCATTGATCAGTTCCTGCTGATTTTCTACCGGGACAGCAGAGATCTTGCTCTGATCGATATCAATCACCTGCTGTACTGCATCTACAACGATGCCGATATTGGCAGAATTGATATTCAGCACGATAATACAGGTAGTGCTGGTGTATTCAATTTCCGGTTTTCCCATACGCAGACGGATGTCAATGATCGGAATAATCTGTCCTCTGAGGTTGATGATCCCTTTGACATAGTCCGGTACAAGGGGAAGCACGGTAATCGTGTGGTTTGTGATGATTTCTGTTACATAGTTTGTGCTGACGCCGATGGTGAGGCCGTCAGAAGTAAATGTAAGGCAGCGTTCAGTGGAAACGGGAGTTCCGCTTTCTACAGTATCTGCACTCTGTTCGATGGTTGTGTTTTCATTTGTTACTGCTGACATATATCTATTCCTCCGATTCTCTGTACGATTTAATATTGATGGTGTGTTGCACCGTATAAATTCTGGACATCCAGGATAATGCTGATATTACCGTCTCCCAGAATGGTACATCCGCTGATGCCGTAATCCTTGATGTTGAAATTGCTCAGGAAAGTAGGCAGCGGTTTTACAACAACCTGCTGCTCGCCGAGAAGTTCATCGACAAACAGACAGTAGGATTTGTCATTTGTTTCCACCCAGATCAGGATGCCCTCTTCAATATTGGTAGTCTTTGCTTCAATATTATATAAATTGTGTACGCGAATAATTGGATAGAATTCGTTCATACATTTGATGATCTCATTACCGCTTGCATCAAGGATCACATCCTCTTTCTGCGCTTTAAAGGACTGGCGGATGTTGGCGATCGGAATGGTAAACATGGACTTTCCTACGGAAACTTCCATTCCGTCTACAATGGCCATAGTAAGCGGAATCTTGAGGGTGGTGCAGCTTCCCTTTCCGAATTCACTGGTGATGGAAATCGTACCGCCGACGGATTCTACATTTTTCTTAACAACATCCATACCAACGCCCCTGCCGGAGAATTCCGTCACAGTCTCATTGGTCGAGAAGCCCGGAACCATAAGAAGGGCAAGGATTTCCTTCTTGGTATACTCGCTGGCCGGCTTTGTAAGAATGCCGTTGCGTTCTGCTTTGGCAAGGATTGCGTCTGTGTTCATGCCGCGTCCGTCGTCGCTGACGGAAATGATGACTTCGCTTCCTGTATGTGCAGCTGAGAGGACAATCTCTGCCTGAGGATTTTTACCGGCAGCAATACGGTCATTGACATCCTCTTCAATACCGTGGTCCATAGAATTACGGACAATATGCATGATCGGGTCTCCGATGCTGTCCACGATCGTTTTATCTACTTCTGTGTTTTCTCCCACAATAGTAAGGCGTACATCTTTGTTGAGCTTTTTCTTCATATCACGGACGATACGGTTCATCTTCTGGAACGTTCCCGATACAGGCACCATCCGGAGTGACATCGCAATATCCTGAAGGTCGTCTGTGAGCTTCCTGAGCTGGCGGGCAGATTTCAGGAAGTTGTCAAGCTTCAGGTTCTGCAGATCCGGAGAGGATGTAACCATTGACTCGGTGATGACAATCTCGCCGACAAGAGCTACCAGGTTATCAAGCTTGGAAAGATTCACGCTGATGAGGCTCTGCTTTACCGGAGAATTATGGCCGGCAGCGGCAGGAGAAGCATTGGAAGATGACGCAGGCGCTTCGGCAGATGCAGGTTTTGCAGCGTCTGCCGGCTTGTCTTCCGGTGTCTTAGACTCTCCCTGTGTTGCGGATGCATTCTCAATCACCTCGTAGGTCTCTATACTGTTTTGCTCCTGGATAACAGGAAGCGCTTTGTCCACATCTTCATGGGAAGGCAGGCCAACGTAAAACCCGTTTTCAATAATTGTATCGGAAGTGTCTGAATTAGTCTCCACATCTTCGGGATAAAATTCAAAATGCAGATCGCGTTCCTTCAATGCGGTAACAACCATAAAGGCACGCAGATTTTCCATACCGCATCCCTGATCGAAATGCATACGGATAAAATACTGCATGCTGCTTTCCGGGCAGCCGGATATCTTCTGATTGAGCGCTTCAATGGCAGCGCTGTCGGCGGCAGCGCCTTCTGTGGAAGCATCTTCCTTTTTGGAAGAATCCTTACCGTTATCTGCCGGAGTACCGCTGATTTTTTCCAAAAAACTATTAATATCTGTAATAACATGGCCGATATCTGTACTAAGAGGCTCGTCATTTTCGATCTTTTCAACTTCGGAACGAAGAGCATCTGTAGACTGGAACATGAGATTAAACAGAGCGCTTTTGTGAGATTCGTTCATAGAATCCAAACCGTTTTCACGGATATAGAAGAACAGGTCTTCTATATGATGGGCAATTTCCATCAGTGTAGAGAACTCCATCATAGCAGAAGAACCTTTGATAGTATGCATGATACGGAAGATTTCATTAACGTCATTTGTTGTGAAATCCCCATTTTTTTCTGCTTCTATTAAAAGTTCATCCAACTGTTCTAACAGAGTGTTTGTTTCATAAAGATACATTTCAAGCATGTTATCCATAATATTAGCACCGCCTTATCTAAATGTTTATATAGTATTAATATCGACAGTATAGTAGAATAAGATAAGAGAAAAATATAGAGTAGGTGAAAAAATGTCAAATATTTTAAAAGTAACGACTCCTGTAACGGGATATGACAATACATTGTCAAAGCAGACGCCGTCCCAGAAGGCGGAGGATCTCAGTGTTAAAAATCCTATCGTGCCTGATAAAGTAGTAAGGCCTGACGGCAGATCGCAGACCGGGCAGGAACAGGGAGTGCGCCAGGGGATTTCCTATGAGTCTAATTTCGGTAACTTTGTACAAACCTTACAGAATATTCCGAAGCTTCGTGAGATTATGAGCAAAATGCTCTTCAGCGGCATGGGCAATCTGGTAGAGGCGGGAGTCAGCAAGGGAACGGCGGCAGAGATTGAGGCGCTTCTCAATATGCTGTCTATGTCTCCGGATAAATTAAAGGACTTCCTGAAGAGTCAGATGAGCGGGGCAAATCGCCTTCAGGGTCCTCTTTTTGATATGCTCAGGCAGGTCATGGGAGAGGCCACCACTGTAGAGTTAAAACAAAGCATCCTTGATTTCCTGAAAAAATATAATGATATGTCCTCCGGAAAACATTTGCTGGAGAATATAAAGGGTGAACTTAAGGAGATGGAAGGCTATATGTTCCGCAGTGACAGAGAAGCGCTGCAGAGCCTCTCTTCTAAACTCCTGGAATATAGTATGGAGAACAACAGGGCGAACGCCCAGCTTTTAAAAGAACAGATCATACCGTTTCTCGGAAGATATGTCTCGGAAACCAGGGACCTGGGTGCGATCCGTGATCTGATAAGCCTTCTTACATTAAATACCTCCAGGTATGAGAACGGCAATGTGGACAGCGTGGCGCAGGCGTTCCAGAGACTGATGGAATTTCCTGCGTTCCAGAAAAAGTTTGGAGGGATGAGCGCAGAAGAATTCCGCAATATGCTGATGAATGTTGATTTTGATAGAGCTGCCGGAAAAGCAGAGTGGGCGGATTCACTTCTGAGTATTATCCGCTCCGGTGTGAGAGGAGAGGCAGGAATCGAAAACAGGGAAGCATTTATGAATATTATGAACGGCCTGCTGATCAATGAAAGCGTCTATATGCCGGTGCTTCATGTGATGCTTCCTCTTATTCTCAATGGAGTTCCTGTGTTTTCTGAGATGTGGGTGGATCCGGATGAGGAGTCAGGCAATGAGGGGTCTTCTGAGCGGGGAGTAAAGCTTTTGCTTAAATTTGACATGAAAGAAGTCGGCTTCTTTGATATGATCATGTATTATGAGAATGGAAAGATGGATATGATGCTCCGCTATCCGGAATCTCTCTCCCAGCATGAGGGAGAGATCCGGAAAGGTATCGCCGGAATTATGGAGAAAAATAAAGTTGAGCTTGAGTATCTGGCAGTCGAGCAGGGGAAGGAGTCTATACCTGTATCGGCAGCTTTCCCGAAGATATTTGAAAGGAGAAATGCTGTAAATGTCACGATATGATGATTTACTGAACAAAAAAGCAGTAGCGTTAAGATATGATGAAAATAATAATGCGGCGCCTGTTATTGTGGCGTCGGGGCTTGGGTATATGGCGGAAAAGATCGTGGAGATCGCCAATGAGAGCGGAGTGCCGGTATATGAAGATAATTCTCTGGCGACGGTGCTCACTCAGATGAAGCTTGGCACGGAGATCCCGGAGGAGCTGTACCAGGTGGTAGTAGATATTTATGCGTATTTTTTAAAGTATGTTCCAGAAGCTGCCAGGGAGCAGGGAACTGAAGAGCCGGCAGACGAGGCGGAGCCCGCTCCGTAAGGACTTCGGTACGCACCCGGACGGCAGACGAAAGGGTATGTATTCTCTTCGGCGGCTTATAACCGATGCGTAATCTGTGACTGATCAAACAAATGACTAAGAGTCCGTAATGTATAAGAATGTCCCTATACATTACGGACTCTTAGTCATTTGTTACAGGTCCTTTGGAAATAGTTATGTATCTTCCACGCCCGATTTAATAAATTCTGCTTCTCCGCTGGAGAACTTCTTCCTGAAATACAAAATTGCGGACGGCGGATTCGGCGCTCGGCGTCAGATTGATAAACTGGCATCCGTAGCCTTTCAGGCTTTCAAAACGGGTAGGCCGTATTTTTTTAATAACTGCAGCGACATATGCAGGTGTTTTCCCGGCTGAAAAGATAAAGGATAATGTAGTACCTGTCTCCCAGGTTTCTTCGGAAACAAACATAAATCCGCCGGCGCTCATATCCTTGACGGTAACTGCTGCAGAAGTGGGAGGCGCACTGAACTGAGCCTCTATATTAAAGGATAAAGAAACCCTGAGGTCATTGCGGGAATCCACGATTTCATTTGTGCTGGCTTTCATAAGGTGCCAGATAACAGGCCCGTCAGTACTGTCCGTGCCGTCTGCGTCGTCTGTTTCCTCCGGTTGTTCCTCGTAAGTAGTTACTTCGCCTGACATCGTATAAAGCCAGGTGGAGTAATCATATTCTTCACCCTTCGGCATTAAAAATACCTGCCGGGGGAAATCCGCCGGTGGTTCCTCGGGGAAAATAAATGTTGCTGTGTTTGCTGAGTCCTCCATATAACGGACCGGCATTAAAAAAGATGAATCCAGGTTGTAGAGAGTTCCGTTTTTTGAATCTGCTATTGGGTTCATATATGTACCTCCTTGACGATTATTCATCGGCTTATGTACAAAATTATAGACGGAATTGCAAAAAAGGTCAATGGAATTTCGATAATATAATAGAAGGTTGCGCTGATGCCGGAAATAGAGTATGATACAGAAAATGTTTAGAGGGAGGCGGCTATGAAAACGTTGGCGTTGGTAATGATCGTAAAAAACGAAGAAAGATGCCTGGAAAGGTGTCTGGAGTGTGTAAAAGGACTTGTGGATGATATATATATCACAGATACCGGATCTACAGACCGTACGGTAGAAATTGCAAAGAAATTCGGCGCTCATGTCTCGAGGTTTGACTGGTGCGGAGATTTTTCCGCCGCCCGCAATTTTTCTCTTCAGCAATCCGGCTGTGACTGGAATCTGATCCTGGATGCCGATGAATATCTGGTTTCCGGTACAAGAGAAGACATCCGGGAATTTATGGAGAAAGGGGATGCCGCCGGCGCCATCCACAGGCTTGACAGTTTTGTCGGAGATTCCGGCGAGGTGTGCAGGGGGAATACATTTACGACCAGGCTGGTGCCGTCGGGAAGTATCTATAAAGGAAGAGTCCATGAGCAGGTAGTAAGTGACCTGCCTGTCAGACCTGTCCCGCTGGTTTTTGAGCATGATGGATATATGCAGGGCGGGAAGGGGGAGAGAAATCTGCAGATCCTCATGGAGGATTATGAGGAGGCGCCGGAGGATTCTTATGTGCTGTATCAGATTGCATATACATTGTGGAATATGAAAAGATATGAAGAGGCAGATCCCTGGTTTGAAAAATTTTATAAGCTGGTGCCGAAGTCGGGGACCGGATACCGCCCGGCGGGAGTTGTCGCTTATCTGTATAATCTGCTGCAGCTGAAAAGATATGAGGAAGGACTTGCGATGATAGATCGGGAAAAAGAGAAGATGGATCTGTACGCAGATTTCCATTTTGCATGCGGAACCTTTTACACGCAGGCGATTTTTTCAGATGTGCAGCGTTATGTGAGTCTTCTGCCGGAAATAGAAAAATCATATCTCAAGTGCCTTGAAGTCGGCGAAGTTCCGGAGCAGGGAGGCGTGTGGGGGAACGGATCTTTTAAAGCGGCTTATAATCTGGGCGTCTGGTGTGAGGTGAACGGCAATCAGCAGAAGGCGCTTGCCTGGTACCGCCAGGCGCTGGATCAGGGATATACACCGGCCGGGGAGCGGATAGAAAAAATATTACAAAAAAATTAATATTTACTCTTAAGTTTCCGGAAAAACATTCGATAATATACATGAAAAGAAGTTTTTGATGGCTTTGGATGGATACATTCCCGATCATAATGCCGGCAGATTCGGAATAGTCCTTTCAGATACAGAAAAAGCTTCAGACAAATCAAAACAGCAGGAAAAGGATATTCCTGCAATTTATTTCAAGGAGGAAATATAGTATGAGAATTCAGCACAATATTACAGCATTAAATGCACACAGAAATTTAACAAACAATAACTCAGCAGTTGGAAAGAACCTTGAGAAATTATCATCTGGTTACAGAATCAACCGTGCAGGTGATGATGCAGCAGGTCTTGCTATTTCCGAGAAGATGAGAGCTCAGATCAAAGGTCTTGAGACTGCTCAGAAGAACGCAGAAGACGGTGTATCTCTTGTACAGACAGCAGAAGGTGCTCTTACAGAAGTTCACTCTATGTTAGACCGTATGATGGAACTGGCAGTTCAGTCTGCAAACGGTACTTACAATTCAACAAACCGTGCTTCTATGCAGGCAGAGATTACTGCACTGAAGGCAGAGATCACCAGAATCGGTGCTACATCTAAGTTCAACGGCAGTGACGTATTTACAACTGGCGCAGTTTCCTTCCAGATTGGTGAGACAGCTGCTACTCAGAACAGCCTGTCAGTTACAGTAGGAGCATTGACTACAGATGCATTGACTATTACCAGCCTTAGCGTTGAGTCAGCTGCTTCTGCAAAAGCTTCAATTGATACAATCAACTCAGCAATTGACAAGATTTCCAGCATGAGAGGTGATCTTGGTGCGGTTCAGAACAGATTAGAGCATACCATCAACAACTTAGGTGCTCAGACAGAGAACATCACAGCAGCAGAGAGCCGTGTTCGTGACGTAGATATGGCTAAAGAGATGATGGCATACACCAAGAATAACATTCTTGTTCAGGCATCTCAGGCTATGCTGGCTCAGGCTAACCAGGTACCGCAGGGAGTTCTTCAGTTATTACAGTAGTTAATACAGTAATTCTCAGAATTTAATTTAAGAGTTTAAGAAAAGCTTCTGTTACAGAAGCTTTTCTTAGTATAAGGAGAGGTTTATCGTATGAAAGTTCAATTAAGTATTGCCATACTGGTATCAGACCGGGAAGCAGGTCTGACACGATGTCTGGATTCTTTGAGACAGCTGCTCTGTGAACTGCCCTGTGAGTTGATCGTGGTGTTTACGGGAAAAAATAAGAAGATTCTGGAGACTGTCCATCAATATACGGATCACGTGATTCCTTTTGAATGGTGTGATGATTTTTCGGCGGCCAGGAACGTGGGGCTTAACGCATCCAAAGGGGAATGGTTCATGTTTCTGGATGATGATGAATGGTTTGAGAATACGGATTCTATCTGTCGGTTTTTCCAAAGTGGAGAGTACAGGAAATATAATGCTGCGTCTTATATTGTCAGAAATTATACAGAGTGGAGTGGTGGCGCCTATACGGATGTATATGTGCTCAGGATGGTAAAAAGAACTTCTGAGATTTGTTTTAGGGGAACCATTCATGAATGCCTTTCTCCTTCGAGAAGTTTAATCCCCATGAAGTATGTGGAGGATTTTGCACATCATTACGGATATGTATCAAAAAAAGGAATAAAAAGCGGTGGAAGAGCCAAAAGGAATATCCCTCTGCTGCTGGAAGAGATCGAGAAAGAACCTCTCAATGGGAAGAATTATATGCAGCTTGCACAGGAATATCGGAACGAAAAGGATTATGAGAAAGCGGAGAAGTATGCAAGTAAGTGTATTGAGGTATGTGCGAAAAATAAAAAAGAGATATTTTTTTATGAATATTGGGTCATGGTAATGCTTCCGTCATTCATTGTGCTTCGGGGTGAACCGGAGCGCGCGCTGGAGACGGCAAGGAAGCTTTTAAAAAGTGAGCATGGCTGTGAGTTTGTTCATATGTGCCTGTATGGAAGCATCGCAGAGCTATGCGGGAAAATGCACCGGGATGAAGAGTGCCTGGATGCCGTCAGGAAGTTTTATGAACAGAAACAATATCTGGATGCCCACAGGGAATTATGGGTAAATCAGGCGATGGCGGGGGTCACGGAATCCTCGGTCAGGGCGCAGGCGCATTCATCCTATCTTAATGGACTGTATTGCGGCGTTCGGTTAAAGGATTATAAAAGTGTCCGGGAGATTCTTGGAATGATTCCGTGGAATCAGAAATCTGAGATGGAGGACGGGCATTATGCAGCCATTGAGGAATGGAAGGAGAACTATCCGGAGCAAAGCAGGGAGATTCTTGAGTGCTTTTCCCGGCTTGAGAGCGAAGACCCGTATATTGACTTTCAGAAAGCATTATATGCGGAAAAAGAAGGAGATTTAGGACGGGCTGAGGAATATTTCGCCCGATGCTGTGAAAAAAGCGGTGAATTTATCTGGCGCGGAATGATGGAGATGGGAGTCCGGAATGGTTTCGATATTACCGTGATCTTAAAGCAGATCAGCCTGGAAAAATGGAATTCCTACGCAGCTGCAATTGTAAGAGATATAGAGCTTGATAGATATGAGGAATATTTGGAGAATTACCGCGAGGCGTTCCGGGGATTCCCGTTTCATTTTTCCTGCCTCGAGCAGCAGCTTTATGTAAGGCTGATGCTTGAACAGGTTCATCTGGGGGAACGACTGGTGTTAACTCTTGGAACCTTCTGCCGGATACTGTCAGATTATTACAGAAGTTTGTACAGGGAAGAAAATTTTGAAGGGGATAACGTCTTTCGCCTGCCGGCAATCTGTCAGTTTGGCATAGCGATACAGGATACATTTGAGAAGATAGAAAATGAGAACTGGGGAGACGCTGTAAAAGGGCTCAGGAAGGCGTTGGATATCCATCCGGGATTGTCAGTGGTCATCAAACGTCTGCTTGACCATGTGATTGAAAAGTCAGAGGAGGCTTCACGCAAAAAAGGAGAGGAATTTGAAGCTTTAAGTGTACAGATCAAGCAGGCTCTGCGCGGGATGATCGAAAGGCAGGAGTACTGCCAGGCAGAACCAGTGATAGCACAGCTTCTGTCTTTGCTTCCGAATGATATGGAAGTTTTGAAGATGAAGCAGATAATGCTGCAGAATGCATAAAAATAAAAAGAGGCAGGAAAGAGAGAACGGGTGAGAAATGATTAAAAACCAGGAATTTGCGGGACAATTATTAGAGATGATGGAGACCCTTTTGGCAGCAGCGGAACAGATTTACAGTTGCATATGTGAGGGTGATTCTGACTTATACACACAGCTGTCTGATGATATGTATAATATGATCGTCGGGATACAGGCTGTTGCAGATGATCTGAAAGAAGAAGAGAATGGTTTGATTCTTCCGGCAGCAATTGCGTCCGTTAGGGCCTCTCTGGTCAGAGTGTCCTATTTTCAGGAAAAGGACCCGGCAATCGCTTTGCAGAAAATAGAGTATGAGTTGATTCCTCTGATTGAGGAGATGCGGGGCAACTTTTATTTCTGGAGTTGTGTATATCCGGACAAAGAAAAATTGGAGCAATATTATAAGCAAGATGTTTTTCGGTATTTCCGCAACTATTATACTGAGGAGGCAGAAAAGACCGGAGAGTACAAGTATGAATTGTCGGTTGTAGTGATAGCGTATAATAAGATTGAATACACGAAGATGTGCCTGGAGAATCTGTTAAAGGATCTGCAGCAGCTGCCGGAAGAGATTACTTATGAATTAATCCTTATTAACCATGGATCGACGGACGGTACGAAGGAGTTTTTTGAGCAGGTCGGACCTCATAAACAGATGGATATTGAGGTAAACGGCGGTGGGATGGAGGCGCTGAGGAGGATTATGGAAGGAAAATATTTCCTGTCAGTCAGCAATGACGTTATTGTCCCCCCCGGAGCAATTGAAAATCTGTATAAATGTATCACATCAGACGAATCTATCGCATGGGTGGTCCCGAGCACCAGCAATATAAGCAATTGTCAGATGCTGCCGTCTATGGAATATTCAAGTCTGGAAGAATTTTTTGAAAAGGCAGAGGAAAATAACGTATCTGATCCCTATCGCTGGGAGGAGAGGGTCCGTCTGGTTAATCCAATAGATATAAGGAGAAATGGATTATATACAAAAATACCGGATAACGGATATATTTTTTCGAGAAATCTTTATGCCTTTCCGGATGACAGGACATCGTTTCTCTATCGGAAAAACGGATATAAACTGTTGTTGGCAAAGGACGCATTTTGCCATCATTTTGGCTCTGTTACGATCAAGGACGGATGGAGCCGGGAGGAAGACAACAAGGTTTACACGCAAGGGCGCCTGGATTTCAGGGAAATCTTCGGGGTTGATCCGTGGGGGACAGGCTTTTGCTATGCACCGGAACTGTTTGATGTGCTTCCATGCGATAAAAAAGGGACAGTTCATGTGCTGGGCGTGAATTGCGGGCTTGGAAGTACGCCTCTCAAGATTAAGGAGACGTACAAGGAGAAGCACCATAATACGGATGTTTTTATATATAATTATACTCAGGATGAAAATGTTCTTGAGGCGGTAAAATCAGTGTCTGATAAGGCTGAATTATTTTGCGGCGGCATAAAGTGGGAAGCTGATGTGACGGCATTTGATTACATTGTTATTGAGCAGGGGCTGGAGAGCCTGGAAGATCTGAAGGTACTTCGGGAATTGTTTGATAGATTGAAGCCGGAAGGTTATATGGTGGTGATGATTACCGAGGGGGAATTACGCAGCCGAATCGAAGAGAGCTTCGCGGGGGTAAGAGAAGCAAACAGCATATATACCGACCGGAAATATCTGTATTGGAAGAAGGGTGAGTAGGAGAAAGATGAAAGTATTAATTCTGGCAGGAGGTCTGCCAAGTACGCTTGCGGATCACAATGAGAGTCTGCCCAAACCGATGGTAGAAATTGGTGAGAGGCCTCTTTTATGGCATATTATGAAACTATATTCTCATTATGGATATGATGATTTTATTATATGTGCAGGGTATAAAGGGGATATGATCAAGCGATATTTCACGGATTACTATATTTATCAGTCAGACGTGACCATCGATCTTGAAACCAACCAGGTAATGATCCATAAAAAACGCACAGAGAACTGGAAGGTTACCGTATTGGACACCGGAAGAGATACCAGCATAGTGCAGAGAGTCCGTAAGGCCAGAAAATATGTAGGCAGTGAGGATTTTATTGTTGCATATGGAGATTGTATTTCTGATATAGATGTGTCGGACATGGTGTCAAAACACAGACAGAGCGGCGTTGCTGCTACGGTGGCGGCAGCCAGACCGGCCGGCCGCAACGCAGTATTGCCTCTGAATGATGAAGGAGGATTTTCTTATGACAATCGTCAGGGGGGGAGTCAGCCTCAGCCTTGGGTAAATGCCTGCAATATGGTTTTCTCGGAAGAAATATTTCATTATCTGGGGGAAAAGGATGACTTTTGGGAAAACTCTTCTTTCCCCAGACTGGCAAAAGACTCTCAGATACAGGTTTATAAACATGCAGGGTTCTGGTCCGCGGTTGAGACAAAGCGGGATCAGTATGAGTTGGAACAATTGTGGAAAAGCGGCAATCCACCATGGAGGCTGTGGAAAGATGAAACATTGGAGTAAAAGATATGCAAAATCAGGCACAGGAAATAAAAGACAAGATTCTGGAATTGACAAAAAAATATTACCAGGAGCAATTTGGAGAGAAAGACACTTACAGCTATGGCGACCGGGTCAATTATGCAGGCAGGGTGTTCAGCGAAGCAGAGCTCTGTAATCTGGTAGACGCGTCTCTGGAGTTCTGGCTGACTGCCGGAAGATATGCGGAGAACTTTGAAAAAGGTTTTGCGGAATATCTGGGAGTGAAATACTGCTCTCTGGTTAATTCGGGATCTTCGGCAAATCTGCTGGCCTTTATGGCGCTCACATCACCGTTGCTGGGTGAAAAGAGAATACAGAAGGGGGACGAGGTAATCACAGTGGCGGCAGGGTTTCCTACGACAGTTGCCCCGATCATACAATACGGGGCGATTCCTGTCTTTGTTGATGTAACGATCCCCCAGTATAATATAGATACAGGGATGCTTGAAAAGGCTCTGTCAGATAAAACCCGGGCGGTATTTGTGGCACATACGCTGGGGAATCCCTTTGATCTTGAGGCAGTAAGAGCATTCTGCGATATTCATAAATTATGGCTGATAGAGGACAATTGTGATGCACTCGGATCAGAATACAAGTACCATGGAGAGTGGAAGAAAACAGGGACTATCGGACATTTGGGGACATCCAGTTTCTATCCGCCCCACCATATGACTATGGGAGAAGGCGGGGCCGTATATACGCAGGATCCGCTTCTTCATAAGATCGTCAATTCCCTGAGAGACTGGGGAAGAGACTGCTTCTGTAAGTCGGGGCAGGATGGAAGATGTAAGCATCGCTTTGACGGACAATACGGAGAACTGCCTTTTGGGTATGACCACAAATATGTCTATTCTCATTTCGGATATAACCTGAAAGCTACAGATCTGCAGGCGGCAGTGGGGTGTGCCCAGCTTGAGAAGCTGAACAGCTTTACAGAAGCCAGAAGAAGAAACTGGAAGATGCTGAGAGAGGGACTAAAGCCGCTGGAGGATTACATTGTACTTCCGGAAGCAGAAGAAAAATCGCGCCCAAGCTGGTTTGGATTCTTAATTACAATACGCAGAAATGCAGGATTTACAAGGGATCAGCTGGCTCTTTTTCTGGAAGAGGCTAATATTCAGACGAGAAATCTGTTTGCGGGAAATATTATAAAACATCCCTGTTTTGATGAGATGCGTGCGGAGAACAGAGGCTACCGTGTGGCAGGGGCGCTGGAGAATACAGACTGTATCATGGAGCAGAGCCTGTGGGTCGGTGTATACCCCGGGATGGGTGCAGAACATATCAGATATATGACAGACAAAATCAGTCAGTTTATACAGGAGCGCTAAGGTATGAAGGTGGTAATTTTAGCAGGGGGATATGGAACGAGGATATCAGAAGAATCGCACCTGCGTCCGAAACCGATGGTGGAGATCGGGGGGAAACCGATTCTCTGGCATATTATGAAAAGTTATGCGGCATATGGGCTTCACGAATTCATAATTTGCTGCGGCTATAAAGGGCATATCATTAAAGATTATTTTTTAAATTATTATATGTATCAAAATAATATTATCAAGTATATGAAGGAGGATTCTCTGGAGGTGCCGGGACAGATCCGGGAGCCATGGAAAGTAACTCTTGTGAATACCGGTCTTGGGACAGGGACTGCCGGAAGGATTCAGAAAATCCGCTCGTATGTGGATGGAGAGGAATTTATGATGACTTATGGAGACGGAGTCTCCGACGTAAATATAGACAGCCTCCTTCAGTTTCATCACAGCCACGGGAAGATTGCAACGATTACGGCGACAAAGCCGGCGGGACGATTTGGAGCGCTTTGTATTAATAAAGATAATGGCATATCCTCTTTCAGGGAAAAAGATAAAAGTGATGAGAGCTGGGTAAATGCAGGGTTTGCAGTGTTTACCCCTGAGATTTTTGATTATCTTGGAGACGGGACGGACATGCTGGAGAGGTCACCCTACGAAAAACTGGCGGGCGACGGACAGATGAGAGCATTTAAGCACGAGGGGTTCTGGTCTCCTATGGATACGGTGAGAGACCGGGATTATCTGGAAGGGTTGTGGAAAGGAGGGGTACCGCCGTGGAAAACATGGGAAGAATGATAGATAGGGCATTCTGGAAAAATAAAACTGTTTTAATTACAGGGCATACAGGTTTTAAAGGTTCCTGGCTTTCCGTGTGGCTTAACTATCTTGGCGCGAAGGTAATCGGATATGGGCTTGACCCGCTGAGCGACAGGGATAATTTTGTGCTGAGCAAAATCAAAGATAAGATTGTAGATATCCGGGGAGATGTGCGGGATCACGAGAAGCTTAAAGGGGTATTTTCAGACCGGAGGCCTGAGATTGTCTTTCATATGGCTGCGCAGCCGCTTGTAAGACACTCCTATGAGGAACCGGTAATAACCTGTGAAACAAACATTATGGGAACGGTCCATGTACTGGAGTGTATACGTTGTTGTCCGTCAGTCCGGGCAGGCATCATGATCACTACGGATAAGTGTTATAAAAATAAAGAGAAGGCATCGGGCTACAAGGAGACAGATGAGTTTGGAGGATATGATCCCTACAGTGCCAGCAAAGCCTGCGATGAGATAATAATCGCCTCCTACCGGGATTCTTTTATGAGTCCGGACCGGTTCCGGGAGCATGGAAAAGCGATTGCAAGCGTCAGGGCCGGCAATGTGATCGGCGGCGGCGATTGGGCGAAAGACAGGATCATTCCGGATTGCGTCCGTGCCCTAGAGGCGGGAGAGCCTGTACGATTGCGTAATCCGGAGGCGGTCAGGCCGTGGCAGTTTGTTTTGGAGCCTTTATGCGGATATATGTTGTTGGCGGAATCTCTGTATGAAGCGCCGGAAAAATACTCTAAGGGGTGGAATTTTGGCCCGGAGCCTGAAAGTGTTTCTACAGTCCGTCAGGTGGCCCGGCAGATGATTTCGGTCTACGGCGAGGGAGAGATCCTTGACATTTCGCGTCCGGGGCAGCCGCATGAGACCAGTCTGCTTACCCTCAACATTGATCAGGCGAAAGAAGAACTGGGATGGAAGCCGAAGCTTGATGTTTCAGAAAGTATTGAAATGACAGCCCGCTGGTACAAAGGATACCGGACGGAGGATGTCTACGGGATGTGTATAGACCAGATCGAGGCATATTGTAAAAAATAATCAGACAGAACAAAATACCGCCTGATGAGTACGTAACCCATCAGGCGGTATTCTTGTTTTAATACTTGTCATTATTATCACTAAATGATACATAATTGTCATCATAGCCATCATATTCATCATAAGCTGATACAGAATTAGATGATGTTCCATGATAACTGCTGTCGCTGGCAGATGATGGCGGTGCTTCGTAGGAAGAAACCATACCGGCCATTTCGCTGAGCCTGAAACGTCCAACGAGACCCTTGAGCAGGCTTGACTGGCTAAAGAGCTCCTGACTTGCCGCTGCGCTCTGCTCAGCAGTTGCTGAGTTTGTCTGTACAACGGAAGAGATCTGGTCAATACCAAGAGTAACCTGTTGGATTCCCTCGGCCTGCATATCCGCAGCTTCTGTGATCTTAACCATATTTTCTGCGATAAGCTGGGCCTTGTCTACAACCCGTAATAATGAGTTTCTGGTATCTTCTGCAATCTGATTACCTTCAGAAACGGCTGACAGAGAATTGTCGATCAGCGTAGTAGTATTCTTGGCAGCCTCGGCACTCTTGGATGCGAGGTTCCTTACTTCATCGGCAACGACTGCGAAGCCTTTTCCTGCCTCACCGGCACGCGCAGCCTCAACGGCGGCATTCAGTGCAAGGATATTGGTCTGGAATGCGATATCGTCAATGGTCTTAATGATTTTTTCGATTTCACTGGAGCTTTCGTTAATCTTTTCCATGGCGTCCATCATAGCTTCCATCTTTTCGTTGCTGTTGCCTACCTCTGCTGACGCTTCTTCGATAAGACCGTTAATACTGCGGGCATTCTTTGCAGTCTGTGTTACCTGGTCGGAAAGCTCGTTAATGGTAGCAGCTAATTCCTGAACAGAGCTTGCCTGCTCTGTTGCGCCCTGGCTGAGTGCCTGGGCACCGGAAGATACCTGGTCGGAACCGCTTGCAACCTGATCGGAAGCAGTATGGAGCTGGCCCAGTGTATCATTCAAAGCACCGATAATCTTATTGCCGGATTCTTTGATTGCTTCAAATTCTCCGAGGTAATCCATATCCATCTCGATTGTTAAGTCGCCGGTGGCCAGAGAATTCATACGCGCACAGATATGTCCGATGTAAGAAGACAGTGTGTTTAATACGAAACGGAGATTTTCAGCAAGTATTCCAAGTTCATCGTTGGATTTGTATGTAACCTCGGAAGACATATCTCCTTTTGCCATGCTCTTAACCGCAGCTTCGATCTCAGTGATCGGGCGGGTCAGACCTTTTGTGATCGCAAATACAAGAATGATTGTTAATGCCAGACTGACAGCGGCAAGAACATATAAGATAATGTAGCAGATCTTAGTTGTAAACATGCCTTCATCATAATACTCAGTTGCCGTTGTCTGAGCAGTATCAATAACATCCTGCAGTGCAGTTTGCAGATTATCACAGGCTTCAGCATAGTCACCTTCAATTATGCGGACAGCATTTTCAAGATCATTGGCTTCCAGATATTTCATAGCCTCTTTTCTTGGTACGCTTACAGCAGCATAAGCATCGTTTACAGCTGATAATTTTGCTGCATCACCGTTATAGCATGCATTCAGCTTTTCTATAGCAGTTGCAAGCTTTTCGGCAGATGTGTCTATATCAGCCTGAAGTTCCTGACGTTTGGCTGTGTCAGTAACTAAACAGGAGCGGGTTACGCTCATACGAACCTGTTTGGTGGAAATCTGGGCTTCCATGGCATTTTCTACCATTGGATAAGGAACACCGTAAAAATCCTTCAAACCTCCTGACACACTTTTGAGCCCGATAGATGCTGCAATAACAGCTATAATATAGAGGCCCATTACGATACCGAATGCAAGGAGAAGTTTACTTCTCACTTTTAAATTTTGAAACACGTTATTCTCCCTCCCAAAATAATTATTGTAATTATGCCTGCCTGTGTTTCATTCTACACTAATTTGCGGAAAATGTAAACATTTCAATGGTTAAATTTAAATATGCAGGAAGAAAAAGAAAAAAGAATAGAAAAAAACAAAAAAAACCTTTAAATATGTGTCGAGTAGTGGCATAATAAGAATGGTATAATGACTTGTACACAATAATGTTAAAAGATTAATAGGAGTGTAAGTTATGTCAATGGATTATATGAACTATATGAACTATATGTTATATAATAATATGTATAATAATAGTATGAGTGGGATTCTCAGGCGGTCCCAGATATTGTCAGGTACATACGGGGCTTATAACGGGCTCTATAATACTTCCGGGATACAGGGGACCAGTTTTGCCGATATTTACCAGAATGCATCTCAGAAGCTGAACATAGAGGAAAGTATGGATGCAATCTTTGAAGAGGCGGCCGACAGGTATGACGTTCCGGTGCAGCTGCTGAAGGCAATGGGTAAGGCAGAGTCCGGGTTTGATGCCGGCGCAGTATCCCCGGCGGGGGCGCAGGGAGTGATGCAGCTTATGCCGGCAACGGCGGAGTCGCTCGGCGTCAGTGATCCTTTTGATGCCCGCAGTAATATTATGGGAGGCGCCAAGTATATTTCCGACCTTCTTGAGAAATATGACGGTGACATGGATCTGGCACTTGCAGCATATAATGCTGGAAGCGGAAATGTAAAGAAATACGGAGGCATCCCGCCGTTTAAGGAGACTCAGAATTATATCCGCAGGATCAAAGAATATATGGGTACGGATCTCACAATTGGGAAGACAGTCGTCACACAGACTCAGCTTCGGGAAGAGACGGCTCCGTCTCTGACACAGGGCCTGCAGTATAATGCGTACTCGGCTTTTAATACAGAAATGGCATCCTGGCTGGTTGAGTTGATGAAGCTGCAGATGCAGAGCCGTATGATGACCACAACCCAGTCAATGTTCTCTGGTTTTGGCTCTGGAAACCTGTGGTAAATGTTGGGGGTAAGGAAAAAATCAGTGGACAATCCGTGGCAAACGGTGTATTCTATTTTAGCATAGGTATGTAAGATGAAAAGGAGGCTGTAAATATGATATTTGGCAATACCATTCCGATGTCGGTAAAAGCATTGGATTACTTGTGGAAAAAGCAGGAAGTAACTTCGGATAATATTGCGAATGTAGACACCCCGGGATATAAGCAGAAATATATCAGCTTTGAGGATACATTCCGGCAGAAGCTGAGAGCGGCAAGTGATGCAAAGACCGGTTCGGCAATGCGTGAGGCTATAGACAGTTCAAATTATCTTGTTTATGACCGCAGTGATTCGGCAAGGGTGGATGAAAATAACGTCAATCTGGATTATGAGTATACAGAACTTGCGCGTACCGCACTGCACTATCAGTACCTGATCCAGTCTGTGAACGGAGACCTTACAAGGTACCGCACGGCAATTAAGGGACAATAATATATAATAATATAGAATAAAGTAAGAAAGGATCTGCATATAGATGGAAACAATGTTTATTACGCCTATTCAGCCGATCAGTATAGGGGAAGATACCGGTTCTGTACAGAAAGTATCCGGACAGAGTGCTATTTCCGGCTTTAAGGGCATTTTTGAGGAAGCTGTCAATAATGTAAGAACAACAGAGGAGGATCTGGTCGGCAAGCAGTATCTGCTGGCGACAGGTCAGATTGAGGACGCCCATTCAGTAATGATCGCATCCTCACAGGCGCAGCTTGCAGTTGATATGCTTGTGTCGCTTCGCAACAAGGCGCTTGAGGCTTACAATGAAGTTATGAGGATCAGTATATAATAAAATAAAATGGCGAAAGAGTTTTGGGCATTATGAAAGAAAAAGTTGGTCAGTTAAAAGAAGCTATACAGAAGCTTGAAAGCAGAACAAAAAAGATTATAATTGCCGGTGTGGCGATTTTGATCGTTGGTGCGGTAGCCCTGGCGCTGGTACTGAACAATAGACCTTACGAAGTATTGTTTTCAGGGCTCAGTGCAGAGGAAGCCCAGCAGATTACGGCAAAATTGCTGGAGGATGGCGTAGATTACCGCTTTAAAGATGATTCCACCATCATGGTTAAAAAGGATGTGTTGGATGCGACGAAAGCAGCGCTTGTCCAGGAGGGATATCCGAAGAGCGGATTTACGTATGATACATTTATTAATAATGCGGGCATGATGACAACGGATGCCGACAAGGATACGTATAAACTGTATGATCTGCAGAATCGTATCGGTTCCACCATTCGTTTGTTTGATGGGGTTAAAGATGCGAAGGTAACGATTGCTCTTGGTGAGGAGAGCAAATATGCGCTCACGGATGAAAACAAGGAAAAGTCCAGTGCGTCTGCAACTGTCATTATGGAAAACGGCGGTTCGCCTACTGCAGAGCAGTCGGCGGGGATCCAGAGGCTGATTGCTAAGAGTGTGCCGGGCCTGGAAATGGAAGATGTGGCTGTTTTTGACGGCAACGGAGTAGACGTTTCGGAGGATGCGAACAGTACATCAAACAGTTCTGACGCAGAAGAGGTTGCACAGGTCATAGAGGATCAGATCGCACGGAATGTTATGAAGGTGCTCGGCCCGATTTACGGCGAGGATAATGTCAGAGTTTCCGCAAGAGCCATCATTAATATGGAAAAGCTGATCCGGGAGACCATTACATATAATACACCGGAAAAGATCAATGATGAGGATAAGACCGGAATTGTAAGCAAAGAAGATCTATATAATGAAAGATCCAACACCGGTAATGCTGCACAGGGGATTGCCGGGACGGATTCCAATGCAGATACACCTCAGTATAATACGGATGGGGATACAGACGGTGCGGCAGCATCCAGCGAAAGTGTATCAAGAGAATATCTTGTAAATCAGATTAAGGAACAGGGGCAGGTTGACCCGGGCGCGCTGGATGATCTGACAGTGTCCGTGGCAATTAACGGCAAAGGCTTCGGCAGTCTGCGTGAATCTCAGATCATATCTCTGGTTGCCAACGCTGCAGGTATTTCAGCGGAAGACCAGGAGACAAAGATATCTGTTGCAAGCGCACCATTTTATGAAGAAGATGACGGTAAAGATGAGAAGAAGGGCGGCCTGGCCGATGTGAAGGTTCTGGGTATTCCTCTGATCTATCTTCTGATAGCAGCTGCAGTGCTGGCAATTATCATCACGGTCATCGTATTTATCATCCTTCGCAAGAAGCGTGATAAGGCAGAGGAAGAAGAACTTCAGGAGCAGCTTGTGTTTGTGCCTGAGAATAATGATGAAGTGGTGAAAGACCTCAATCAGGAACTTCAGGAGATGCAGAATGACAGGGCTATGGAACTTAAGAAGAGTGTAAGGGATTTTGCAGAAGAAAATGCAGAGTTGTCTGCACAGTTGCTGAAGACATGGTTAAATGGAGGCGGTGGAGATGGAGAATAGTAGTTTGACGCCGGAGCAAAAGGCGGCAGCTGTCGTTATATCCCTCGGTGCGGATAAAGCATCAAAAATATATAAACACCTCAGTGAAAGTGATATTGAGAAACTGACGATCGAAGTCGCAAAACTGGGCCATGTTCAGCCGGAGCAGATGGAGGAAGTTCTGGATGAGTTTTACAAGACATGTCTGACCCAGAGAGTTGTAACGGACGGCGGTATGGAGTATGCAAGAGCAGTTCTTGAAAAAACCTTTGGTGAGGCTACAGCCCATACTTTGCTTGAAAAGCTGTCAAAATCACTGCGGACGAGGCCGTTTGAATTTATAAGGAAAAGTGATGTGAAGAATCTCTGCTCTTTCCTGCGTCATGAGAGGCCGCAGACAATTGCCCTTGTGCTTTCTTATGCGGAGTCGGACCAGGCGGCCACGATTATCAGCGAGCTTCCGAAGGAAAAGCAGATTAAGGTAGTAGAAGCGGTTGCAAGAATGGAGAGTGTCTCTCCGGATGCGATCAAGATTGTGGAGTCGTCCCTTAAGAAACGGTTTGAGAATGTTCTCACTACAGACTTTACTACAGTCGGCGGTATTGATTACATAGCAGATATTATGAACCATATGGATAGAAGTAATGAAAAATATATCTTTGACGAGCTGGGACAGGTGGATGAAGAACTTGCAGATACCATCCGCAAGAAGATGTTCGTATTTGAAGATATTACATCTATGGACAATAGATCTATCCAGAGGTTTATCCGTGAATGTGATATCAAGGATATTGTATACGCACTCAAAGGTTCCGATGAGAGTATTAAAGAACTTATCTTTGCAAACGTATCTTCACGTATGGCGGAAAGTATCCAGTCTGACCTTGAGGTTACGGTTAACGTACGTCTGAGGGACGTGGAGGAAGCACAGCAGAGGATTGTCGGAGTTATTCGAAGGCTGGAGGAAGCGGGAGAATTAATTATAGTTAAGAGTGGAAAGGATGAGATCATTGCCTAGGATTATGAAGGGGCTGGAAGATGAGCGGATAGTAAAGCCATATGACTTCTTCGCAGGTTTTCAGATAAAGAAACCAGAGGAAGAACAGCCGGAAGGAGATCCAGAGGATCAGCTTATGGAAGAAACCGGTCCCCGGTCTGCATACTCAGAGGAGATCATCCAGGCCGCCAGGGAACAGGCGGCGCAGATCTTAAGTGATGCCAGGGAACAGGCGGAGTTTCTGCGTACTCAGGCGTATGAAGAAGGAAGAAAAGAAGGCTATGAGACAGGAAGCAAGGAAGGGTATGAACAAGCCTACAATGAGCATCACGATGCCTTAAATGAAGAACTTGGTAATTTGAGAAAAAATATATCAAATGTAGTTCAAAGTGTGTCTATTGAAAAAGAAAAGGTGCTGGAGAAATACACAGATGACCTGAAAAGGATTTCTCTTGCCGTGGCAGAAAAGATTATACAGACCAGCCTGCATTCCAGCGGTGATATCGTAAAGCGGATGATTCTGGCAGCTACGGATAAGATGACGAAAAAGCAGTGGGCAAAAATATATGTTACTAAAACGAATACCGGGATATCAATGAATGCAGATACAGAATTTCTGGAGGCATTATCCCGGTTATCAGATAATATTAAGATTGTCACAATGGACAATGAAGAAGAAGGGACCTGTATTATCGAACTTCCAGACGAGATTATAGATGCAAGTGTTTCAACGCAGCTTGAGAATATTAAGGACATTATCAATAACGCCAGAGTATAGTATAATGAAGGAGAGACAGTATGTTTTCGCAGCTCCCGGAATTGATTCAAAAGACTGAGACAGTGAGCTATATTGGAAAAGTAGAGAATGTTGTGGGAATGGCAATGGAATCTTCAGGGAACCGGGCAAGTATCGGAGACATTGCTATGATCTACAACGAGGAAAAAAAGAAACAGATACCGGTGGAGGTTGTCGGGTTTAAAAATGATAAGATACAGCTCATGGCTTATGATAACATGAGCGGCGTATCGGCAGGAAGCTTTGTAAGAAATACGAAGAGGCGGCTGAAGATTCCGGTAGGCGAATTCCTCAGAGGAAGGATCATTGACGCTACCGGACAGCCCATGGATGAGCTGGGAGCCTTCCATTCGCAAAGGCATTATTATGTTGAGAATGCCTATATCAATCCTCTCTCCAGGCCTCCGATCACAGACAGCCTGGAGTTTGGGGTGAAGGCGATCGATGGGCTTAATACGGTGGGAAAGGGACAGCGTATCGGGATTTTTGCCGGCAGTGGAGTTGGAAAAAGTACACTGCTTGGTATGATCGCAAGAAATGTAAAAGCAGATATTAACGTGATAGCACTTGTAGGAGAGCGTGGGCGAGAGGTAAGGGAGTTTATTGAAAAGGATCTTGGCCCGGAAGGTATGAAAAGAAGTGTTGTAGTAGTGGCTACTTCTGATCAGCCGGCTATGCTCCGTATGAAATGTCCGCTTGTGGCAACTACAATTGCTGAATATTTTAAAGATCAGGGTAAGGATGTTTTGCTGATGATGGATTCCCTTACCCGTTTTGCCATGGCGCAGCGTGAAATAGGGCTTGCAATCGGAGAGCCGCCGGTTGCAAGAGGTTATACACCTTCTATATACGCAGAATTTCCCAAGCTTCTGGAGAGAAGCGGAAAATTCGAGAAAGGGTCTATTACAGGAATCTATACCGTGCTGGTAGAAGGAGACGATACGAATGAACCCGTAGCCGACACTGTGCGGGGTATCCTGGACGGACATATTGTACTGAGCAGAAAGCTGGCAAATGAAAATCATTTTCCGGCCATTGACATCAATGCAAGCATTTCGCGTCTGATGGTAAATATTGTGAGTGAGCAGCACCGTCAGGTGGCATCAAGGCTTCGGGATATTTTAAGTATTTATGAGAAAAATGAAGATTTGATTGCAATCGGCGCATACAAATCAGGCAGTAACCCTAAGCTTGATTTTGCCATTTCCAAAATTGACAAGGTAAATGAGTTTTTAATGCAGCAGATTGACGAGAGCTTTTCACAGGATGAGATTTTGAGGAGAATGCAGCAGATTTTGAGTTAGTTCGTCGGGGGATGTAAGATGAAAAAATTCTTTTTTTCCTTAGATACGGTACTTCGATATAAGGAGCAGATACTGGATAATTTAAAAGGAGAGCATGCAAGGATCCTGCAGAAGATTCGTATGTGTGAGCAGGAGATTGAGGCTCTGGAGCGGGAACGCATGGACTGTGCCAGAGAGTTCGGCAGAAAGCGAGAGAGAGGTATGGCGATTAATGATATCCGCACATATGAGAATTATCTCGAGTCGCTGAGGCTTAAGATCATACAAAAGAAAAACCAGCTGGAACGGCTTCTGGAGGAAGAAGAAAAGAAGAGGGAGCAGGTTGTGGAAGCGAAAAAGGAAACTGCTTCTATTGAAAAGCTCAGGGAGCGTAAGCTCATGGAATATGATAAGCAAGTGCAAAAGGAAGAAGAGAGATTTATCGAAGAATTTGTTGTAACAAAAAATGCACTTGCAAAAATCAGCGGGTAATACTGCACATGCAGATTACTATATAATATATTAAATAAAGAAAGGAGGAGATGCAAAATGGGACAGATCAGTGTAAAAAGTGTTGACATCAAATATCCGGGCGCAGACAGCGTAAAGGGCAGAAAAGACGCGCAGAATATCTCAGATGATTTTAAGAAGCTTCTTAAGGATCAGCCGAAGGATCAGAACGAGGTGTCGGAATCCGGGCAGATTAAAAAAGAGCCGGAAGATATAAAAGATACAGATGATAACACGAAAGACCCTAATGCAGCTGAAGCTGCTGCACAGCTGCAGATCAGCCAGATGATGTATCAGGTGCAGAATGTTCCGGCACAGGAGGTTCCGGTATCAGAAGCAACAGTGGAAACGGCAGATGCCGGGATGGAAGCTGTGGAAGGAATGGTGCAGAATGCTGAACTGACAGAGGTTCCGGTACAGCAGGAGGTAATGCCCGCAGAGAAAGAAGCGGATATTCAGGCGGAGCCGGAAGGGGTGGAGCAGATCCAGCCTCAGGAGGCAGAAGCCGTTCCGGTACAGGCACAGGAAAATCATAATGCCAAGACCGGTGAAGAGAAAGGAAGCTTTGAGGATTCTCTGGCAAAGAGCGGCGAAGCAAAAAAAGAAGGTCCGGAAGTGTATGAAAGTGCACAGGAGGGATTACAGATGCAGGCGCCGCCGGTATCTGATGTTCGCCCGGCAACTGCGGCAAGAACCGATACTGCGGAAAAGATGTATGTAAGACAGCCGGAGGAGATTCCGCAGAAGCTGACAGAGGAATTGCTGGTAAAGACAGCAAACGGTATCAATGAGTTTGAGATTGAGATTGAGCCGGCGAACCTTGGCAAGATAGCCATTAAGGTATTGTACGAAGGAGGCCAGACGATGATTTCTATCCTCTGCTCCGAGAAGAAAACACTGGATATGGTCGGGCATAATGCAAGAGAGATCGGCGCGGTTATGGAACAGAACCTCGGCACAGCGACGACAGTCATTGTGGAGAAGGAGGAGACAGATTATCTGCACCAGGGCCAAAATGAAAATGATCATTCCGGCCGGGAGTCAGAGCAGGACAGACAGCGTGAGACAAACGAAAAAGAAAAATCAAAGGCAGACAGTGCAGAACAGTTTTTACAGAAACTGCGGCTGGGTCTGGCGGGATAGGAATTAAGAAAGGAGAATGAAACTATGGCAGTAGATGGAGTAAGCGGATTAAACAGCAACATGTATAATGAGGCCCTTGCCTCACAGGCAGGAGCAGTTGCCAACAATTCTGAAATGTCTATGGAGGATTTCTGGAAGCTTCTGGCAGCACAGCTTCAGTACCAGGATATGTCCAATCCTATGAGCAACAGTGAAATGATGTCACAGATGACACAGATGGCTTCCATGAATGCGATGCAGTCGGTTTCCGAGGCAGTAGCAAATTTCGGGACAGTTACCAATAATCTTTCACAGGTAATTTTAACGCAGTATTCAACCGGAATGATCGGAAGAGAGGTAACGGTTGCAGTTGTTAAGGACGGAGAGGTTACAGGCCATAAGAAGGGCGTGGTAACAGGCGTAGATCTGACAGGCGCACAGTACGTATACATAGACGGAGAAAAGTACGAACTGTCTCAGATCATGAGCGTAGGAAAGGTTCCGGAAAAGGAAGATGAGAATACCGGAGCGAACGGGGATGCCGAAAATTCCGGGAACAATGAAGGCGCCGAGAAAGCATAGAGGAAATGCAGAATAAGAGGGCGGTGAACAGCTGATGAATAACATCAATCAGATTAATCAGATCAATCAGATCACGAATGCAGGTGAACTGAAGCTTAAGCATGCGACAGCCCGGGCCGAACAAGGCGTACAGTTTGGAGAGGTCCTGAAGCAGAGGATCGGAAGCCGGCAGAATGTTCAGTTTTCAAAGCACGCAGCACTGAGAGTACAGGAACGTGGGATAGAAATGACAGACGGTCTTATGAGTGACTTGAACCAGGCGATACAGAAGGCCAGGGAAAAAGGAGCGAAGGACGTAGTCGTTATCGGGGAAAAAGGAGCATTTATCGTGAATGTCCCAAATAATGTTGTGGTTACCACAATGTCAGGGACAGAAATGAAAGAAAACATCTTTACCAATATTGACAGCGCTGTTTTAATGTAAGCCGGACCATTTACGGAGGTTTCAGTGCCTGTACGACTTGCAGGTACAGCGGGCAGCGCAGATTAAGAAAGGAAGTATGAAACAATGGTCAGATCAATGGTTGCAGGAGTCGCAGGACTCAAAACTCATCAATCAAAATTAGATACAATCGGAAATAATATCGCAAACGTAAATACATGGGGCTTCAAGTCCTATAGCTTCAACTTTAAGGATTCTATGTATTCCACATCAATCAATGGTGCGGCAGGAAGCGCCCTCGGCGGAGGAGCCGGCGGACGTAACCCATCCCAGGTCGGCTTCGGAACGACTACAAGTTCCATCAGTACAGAGTTCGGAAAAGGTGCTATGTCACCATCCTCCAGAGAGCTGGACTGCTACATCGACGATACCGGATTTTTCCTGGTAGGTAATATGATCAACGGAAGCTTTACCGATATCGCGGAATCCGGACTGTCTCTTTCCAGAGTAGGTATTTTTGCAGTGGACAGCAACGGATATCTGGTAGACGACCAGAGAAGCTATGTGTACGGATATGGACTGGTAGAGGGAACCGGAATACCGGAGACTCCGGCTGTAAAGGGTGAATGGAGCGTTGCCGGTGAGGCGGTCACATTTGGTACGGGTACCATTACTATTGCCGGTGTAACAGTCGATACTACGTATGGTGTAGACAACATGGTATTTGCCGTAAATGACTGGGCTAAAAAGGCAGGGAAGGTAAACGCAGCTCTGGAAGGTTTCCAGTTCAGTGTGGCAGAGTACAATGACACTGCAAATCCGCCGACAGTAGATTTGAAGATCGTTGCAGGAAAATCAGGGGATTCTACGGCAGCCAACGGAACTTTAGGAGGATTTTTCGCCGGCCTTAAGCAGACGGTTATCGGTACAGACCGTGTTCCGAGTGTTGCGGCACAGTATTCAGATGAATTATCAACCATTCAGATTCCGATTGACCCGGATACCAATGAGAGGTACAATATCAGAAGCTACTCTATTCAGGAAGACGGAACGATTATCGGTGTGGATGACAAGAGCCGTGCAATTGCAATCGGGCAGCTTGCACTCGTTCATGTTGAGAACGTAAACGGTCTGGAAAAGACCGAAGGTTATTACTACAAGATCGGAGCCAATGCCGGATCAGTTCAGGCCGACAAGCCGAACGGAGGATCTACAGGACGTATCCTGGGCAGCTACCTGGAAATGGCTAACGTAGACCTTGCAAATGAATTTTCTCAGATGATCACAACTCAGAGAGGATTCCAGGCAAATTCCAAGATTATTACCGTTACAGACCAGATGCTGGAAGAGCTTGTTAATATGAAACGATAATTTTAATTTTACAGGTGTGCCGGGATATATTACCATATCCCGGGCACTTGCAAAGGGGGAGGGAATTTTGATATGATAATGCTGACAAAGTTAAATGGTGAAAAAATTGTAATAAACAGCTCACAAATTGAATTTGTAGAGTTGATACCGGAGTCAAAAATTGTTATGATGAATGGGAAGTTCAGTATTGTAAAAGAGACGGCAGAAGAGATTATTGAGAAAACAGTTGAGTACAATGGGAAAATACATTGTTATCATAAAAATAGATAAAAAAACCAAAGGTGGTGGAAAGAAATGGATTTGACAAGTATTATAGGTGTGGTTCTGGGGTTAGTGCTGATCGTATTTGTCGGCATTACCCCGTCACTGCTCGGAAACTTTTGGGACGGCGCTAGTATGGCGATTGTTATCGGAGGTACGTTGTCGGCAGTTATTGCAAGTTATCCTCTCAGCAAATTGAAAGACGTTCCCAAACATATGAAGATCTTGCTTCAGGGAAAACGGTATAATGTAGGCGCGCTGATCGATACACTTGTGGAGATGGCGCAGCTTGCAAGGAAGAACGGTCTGCTTGCTCTGGAAGAAAAGGCCAATGAAATTGAGGATATGTTTTTCCGGCAGGGGATTATGCTGATCGTGGACGCGACAGAGCCGGAGGAGGTAAGAGACATGCTGGAAAATGAGCTGGATATTATGGCTCAGAGGCATGAAGAATCCCTGGGAATCTACGAGAAGGCATCGGCATTTGCGCCGGCATTCGGTATGATCGGAACACTTGTCGGTCTGGTTAACATGCTGAAGGGAATGGATATAGAAAGCGGCGGTGCAGGCAATATCGGTCAGGATATGTCCGTAGCCCTGATCACCACGTTTTACGGCTGTATGTTTGCAAATCTTCTTTTCTCGCCGATTGCAAAAAAACTAAGGGTAAGGAATGAAGAAGAATTCCTGTATAAGCAGATTATGATCGAAGGAATACTGGCAATCCAGTCCGGAGATAATCCGAAGTTCCTGAAAGAAAAACTTGTTACTTATCTCGGCCAGAAGGAGAGGGCTAAGATCCTTGATGCCGAAGGCGGAGAAGGCGGAGAGAAGAAATCCAAGAAAGAAAAAAAGGAAAAGAAGAAATAAGGTGACAGTATGGCAAAGAAAAAGAGAAGTAGCGCTCCTGAGTCCGGTGCAAGCTGGATGGATACATATGGTGATATGGTAACCCTGCTGCTGTGCTTCTTTGTACTTTTGTATTCGATCTCAACTGTAGACCAGGCTAAATGGGTTATGGTTGTAAAAAGCTTTAATCCGGATGCCAAGGAGGTATCCCAGATTGCACTTGATGCCGAGTCGGAGGCGAAGGACGAGGTCCCGGGAAATGTCGACGACAAGCTGGATGCATTTGACGATCTGTATAATAAGCTGGCGGAGGCAGTGGAGAAGGCGGGCCTTACGTCGGAGGTTGAGTTATTCCAGGGGGATGGCTATACGTTTGTGACTTTCCGCGACAATATATTCTTTGACGGAGACAGTTCGGTCGTTAAACCGGAAGGAGAAAAGATTTTGAGTATATTTGCTCAGATTGTCTCGGGCGCTTCGGAAGACATTAAGCAGATTCAGGTTCTGGGACATACGACCCAGGCCAGCGCGGAAGGGATATCCGATCCAAAGAAGGACAGGGTATTGTCTTCTGACAGAGCTGCTGTCGTTGCGGCCAGCATCGATGCGGGAAGCGAATTGGCTCCTGAGAAGATCGTATCGATCGGATATGGACAGTACCGCCCGGTTGCATCTTTTGATACAGAGGAGAACAGGGCGAAAAACCGAAGGGTAGAGCTTTTGATTACGAAGGCAGATTCGGTAGAGCGAAGCCTCGAGGAATATTATGAGGATATGAACAAGTAAATTCAAGTGAAAGTAGGAATTAAGGATGGCAGAAGTACTATCACAAAGTCAGATAGATGCACTGTTGAATTCCATGGCCAATGGAGACGACGGTGCAGCAGATACGAAGCCCAAGAAGCCCAAAGAAGAATATTCTAAATATGATTTTTCCAGTCCGAAGAAGTATACCAAGGATAAGCTTAAGATGCTCCACAACATTTACGATAACTATGCGAGGATCGTAACCTCCCAGATCAACGGTTTATTCCGGGTTGCGAGCGAGGTTGAGGTTATCGGGGTAGATGAGCAGAGGTATTATGAATTTGCCAATGCGCTGAGTGAGACAGATATTATGACACTTACAAGGGTCAGTCTTCCGGATCATTCCAAGAATCCGCCGATGGTGTTCTATATGGAACCTTCGATCATGGGAGCAATGATCGACCGTATGCTCGGGGGTCCGGGGAATGATAAAACGGTAGGCATGTCTTATGAATATACGGATGTAGAGCTTGCATTATATGAACGTATTATTAAATATCCGATCGGGGTTACTCCCGAGATATGGGCAGGACACATCAAGTTTGGGATTGATTTTGAGCGTATAGAAGAAAACCCGAGTATGTTTCAGGGAATTGGTGTTGACGAGACCGTTGTCATAATTATGATGAAGATCGTGATGGGTGAGATTCAGGGGACTATGAGTGTCTGTATTCCGGGAACGCTGTTGATGAATATCTTTGATATTATTGATAAAACCAAGCATCTGTCAGATCAGGATGACATGGATGCTCTGCGGAATACACGGGAGAACATTATGGAGAAGATCAAGGATTCAAGAATCGATGTTATGGCACAGCTCGGTGTTGCGAACCTGAATCTGGATGATGTATATAACCTTCACGTCGGTGACGTCATTGACCTGAACAAACCGCAGGATTCGCCTGTATCGCTGCATATCGAAGGACAGCCGTGGTTTACGGGTCAGCTGGGAGTACACAATAAGAACATAGCAGTCAAAATTGAAGAGCGTGTGGATAGACAAAAAGAGAATATAGCAGTATAATTTACCAGACTATCTTTTTAGAGGGATGTCTGAGTATATAAATCACATAAATAAAAAATGAAAAGTGAGGTAAAGGAAATGGCAAAGATATTAATGGTAGATGATGCAGCGTTTATGAGAATGACGTTAAAGAATACGCTGACACAGGCAGGGTACACAGAACTTTTTGAAGCAGAGGACGGAGAGAAGGCAGTTGAGGTATATAATGCAGAGAAACCGGATCTTGTATTCATGGACATTACTATGCCGAACAAGGACGGGCTCGAGGCGTTAAAAGCCATTAAAGCATCTGATCCGGGAGCTACGGTTGTTATGTGTTCTGCAATGGGGCAGGAATCTATGGTTATGGAATCCATCAAATCAGGAGCGAAAGATTTCATCGTTAAGCCGTTCAAGCCGGAACGTATACTTTCAACGGTTAAGAAGATCCTTGGCTAGTCAGGAGGTATGATATGTCTTTTTTGAATTCATTTGATATCAGTGCATCAGGTATGACGGCGCAGAGACAGAGGTTGGATATTGCGGCTGAGAATATTTCCAATATTAATACAACAAGAACAGAGAGCGGAGGCCCTTACCGCAGAAAACTGGTTGTCTTGCAGGAAAAGCCGTCGGCTTCTTTTCGATCCGTGTTTAACAGCCGGCTGAATAAAGCATTGTCGACAAAGGGAGGAGTACAGGTCTCAGAGATCATAGAAGACCAGAGGGATCTTAGTCCCGTTTATAATCCAGAACACCCGGATGCAGACGAGAATGGTTATGTTATGATGCCTAATGTAGACCTGGTAAAAGAGACGGTAGACGGGATGTCTGCCACCAGATCTTATGAGGCAAATATTACAGCCTTCAATGCGATTAAGCTGATGGCCCAGAAAGCGTTGGAGATTGGTAAATAGAAAAAGGGTGCTTACCCTAGAAGGAGAGAAAGGATAGTATGAGTTCTGAATGCTTTAGCACATTAGAGATAGACGCCATAGGTGAAATACTGAACATAAGCCTTGGTTCCTCCGCTACGGCGGTTTCCACACTTCTGAATACTCGTGTGGATATCACTACCCCTGTCGTGACTGTCGTAGATAAAGAAGAATTCCAGATGGACAGGGTAGAACCTGCTGTGGGGGTTGAGATTACCTATGTCGAGGGTCTGGACGGAAGTAATGTCATGCTTCTTAAGCGCCATGATGTTAAAAGTATCGTGGAGATGCTTATGGGCATGGAGATGTCAGACGAAGAGTTTGAATTGAATGAGATTAATATCAGTGCGGTCTGCGAGGTTATGAACCAGATGATGGGAGCCTCTGCGACAGCGTTGTCAGAGTTTCTGGGCAAAACGGTGAATATCTCTACCCCTGTTTCATTTGAAGTGGCGAATGAGCAGGAATTTATTGATAAATACTTTGTAGATGACCAGCCGAAGGTTGTAGTCGGATTCAGACTTTCCATCCAGGGAAAACTGGAGAGTGAGTTCTTCAATGTTATGCCTATTGAACTGGCGAAAGGCCTTGTGCGAGGGATTCTTCCGGAGGAAGATATTGTTCCGGTGGGAGGAGCTAAAGAAGAGCCAAAAGAAGAACCAAAGGCTCAGGAGCCTGCACCGGCCCCAGCACCTGCACCGGCCGCATCATCCGGAGGTACACTGTCTCAGGAGGAGATTGAAAAGCTGCTTCAAGGAGGAGCTGCAGACGAACAGCCTGCACCGGCCCCAACACCAACACCTGTTCCGCAGGCTCCCGCTGCGCCGGCTATGCCGATGGCGGAATCGATACCTGCTGCGCCGGCAGCCCCGATGGCAGTACAGCCTGGTGTAAGCGCGGATGTATCCATGATGCAGATGCAGATGATGCAGCAGATGATGCAGCAGATGCAGCAGATGCAGCAGGCACAACAGCAGGCACAGCAGCAGATGATGCAGCAGATGGAAGGACGAAAGAGAACAGAGCCGAAGATGATCAATGTTCAGACTGCTGTCCAGCCGAGTCTTGTTCCGGATAAGGAAATCATACTCGAAGGAGAACAGGAAGAAAACATGGAACTGATCATGGGCGTGCCGCTTGAGATTTCGGTTGAGATCGGAAGGACACGTAAGCTTGTAAAAGATATTCTTGACTTCTCCAAGGGTTCACTGGTAGTTCTGGATAAGCTTGCGGGTGAGCAGGTGGATCTGTTTGTCAACGGCCAGTGCATTGCAAAGGGCGATGTGGTTGTTGTAGAAGATAATTTTGGCATAAGGATTACCGAGATCATGAAGCTTAACATTGCTTCACTAGAGTAAGGAAGGATTGTATGGCAAGAGTCATTTTTACCTTTATTGCGGTTGTGCTTATCTTGTACCTGAGCTATCTGTTCAGCAAGCATTTGAGTAAAGGCATGAGTAAAAGCAGCAGTTCAAGGTATATGCGCCTGATTGACCAGATCACAATGGGACAGGACAGGCACATTGCGGTGGTACAGATCGGGACAAAATATCTGCTGGTCGGCATTACGGCAGGCCAGGTAAATGTTTTGACTGAGATTGAAGATGAAGAGCTGATTCCTCTGGCTCCGGATTCTACAGATTCAGAAGCGAGGACGCTTGATTTCAAGTCTGTGATGGAGAAATTGAGCGACATGACAAAAAAGGGGAGGTAGAAGACAGTGTATGATTCACTTATAAATGTAAACGGCAGTCAGATTCCTACATTGGATGTCCTGTTGCTTATGACGATCATATCACTTCTGCCGTCACTCCTGATTATGACTACCTCATTTACGAGGACAGTTATTATTCTGTCTTTTTTGAGAAATGCAATGGGGATTCAGCAGACACCGCCCAATATGGTGCTCGTAGGGATTGCGCTGTTTTTGACTTTGTTTATTATGGATCCTGTAATAGACGATATTAACACAAATGCCTATACTCCGTACAAGAATCAGGAGATTACGCAGGAGGAAGCTATCCGGCGGGCACAGGTGCCGATGAAGGATTTTATGCTGAAACAGACAGAAACCAGTTCATTGAATCTTTTTACAGAGATGGCGCAGGCTGAAAAAGTGGAGAATGTTGAAGAACTGCCGATGACGATAATTATCCCGGCATTTATGACAACAGAGCTGAAGAGGGCATTTATCTCTGGTTTTTTGATTTTTATCCCGTTTTTGCTGATAGATATTATTGTGTCAAGTACGTTGATGTCCATGGGTATGATGATGCTTCCGCCTGCAATGATTTCATTGCCGTTTAAGCTTCTCCTGTTTGTGACAGTCAACGGATGGGAGTTAGTATTTTCAAGTATTGTAAAAAGTTTTAACTGGTGACATAAGGAGGCGTATGCATGACAAACGGAGAAGTAGCAGACTTAATGTATGAAGTATTCGTGCTGGTAGTCCAGCTTGCAGGCCCTCTTTTGGTAATCAGTATGCTGGTGGGAGTTCTTATATCTGTACTGCAGGCGGCAACACAGATCCATGAGCAGACGATTACCTTTGTACCTAAATTGTTGGTAATCGGCCTGATCCTTGTATTTACCGGAAGTAAGATGCTGCAGACCCTGCAGGATTTTACGATCCGTATCTTTGAATTAATGCAGGGTTAATCTGTACAGTACCTGATGAAGGAGTGGTTGTATGCTGATTAGCGATACTGCACATTTAACCTTACTGACCCTGATCATGATGAGGATGTCAGGCTTTATATTGCTTAATCCTATATTAGGCAGAAAAAATATACCAGCTATTGTTAAGGCAGGCTTTATTATGGTATTGACATTTACCATATATGCGTTTTTTGAGGGAGAAGCATTTGATATTGAGAGTCCTGTTGAGTATGCTTTTCTTCTGCTAAAGGAATTTGCCGCCGGGTATACGGTCGGGTATATCGTTGATTTATTTCTTATGATTATCAGTTTTGGCGGCCATATCATTGACTTTCAGCTGGGGCTTTCCATGGCCAAAGTATATGATCCTCAGACAAATGCTCAGATGCCGATTACAGGAAGCCTTTTCCAGGCATATCTGATGCTTTTGTTTTTTGCTGTGGACGGGCATCTGGCATTGATTAAAATTCTGATCACTTCTGCTGACATTGTCCCATATGGAGGTATTGTGATTACGCAGGGGCTTGCACAAAGGGTAATAGATATTTTCCTTCAATGCCTGGAAATGGGGATGAGTTTTTCTCTTCCGATTCTTGCGGCGGAATTCCTTGTTGAAATGGGAATAGGAATTCTGAATAAAGTCGTACCGCAGATCAGTATATTCGTAATTAATATTCAATTGAAAATAATTGTCGGCTTTGGACTGCTGATCATCCTGTTTTCACCGCTCAGTGATTATCTGGATAAGATTATCACTACTATGATCAAGACAGTCCAGGGGATATTGACATTTCTATAGATAGTATATACCAGGAAAGTGAAGTGAGCGCAGTTGGCAGGCGAAAAAACTGAAAAAGCCACTCCTAAAAAGCGGCGGGAACAACGAAAGGAAGGTAACGTCGCAACCAGTAAGGATGTGGTGGGCGTTGCGTCGATTCTTGGGATTTTTTATTGCCTGCAGGCATTATTCCCGGGTATTTACCGGGCATTGCGGGAAAATATGGAACACTTTTTTTCCTCTGTGGCATCAGTTGATGAATTGTCCATGGGAACTCTCCGGGAAATCGGACTGTATAATATTAAGGTGGCTGCAGAGTGTGTTCTGCCGATTGCATTTATCGGCGCAGGTATAGCTATTATTGCGACAGGGATACAGACGCGTTTTTTGTTCAGTGGGAAGGCAGCTACGTTTAAGATCAGTAATCTGAGCATTCTTAAAGGAATAAAAAACCTGTTTTCTATGAAGAATGTAGTTGAGATATTGAAGTCCATCCTGAAGATTATTCTGTTAAGTGTGATTTTGTATCAGATCCTGAAGGGAGAAATGGTAGCCGTAGCTCGTATGACAGATATTAGTCCTATGGTGGCTGCAGTGTACACTCTCTCAAGGGTTATGAGCATGGTCTTAAGGGTCGGGCTGGTGTTTGCGGTAATTGCCGGCTTTGATTTCTTTTACCAGAGATGGTCCTATGAGAAAAAGATAAAGATGTCCAAAGAAGAGGTAAAAGAGGAATTTAAGGAGACGGAAGGTAACCCGGAGATTAAGGGGAAGATCAAGAGTCTTCAGCGGAGCATGGCTCAGAACAGAATGATGCAGGCAGTGCCGGACGCAGATGTTATTATCCGTAACCCTACGCATTTTGCAGTGGCGCTGAAATATGATATAGACCACGACAATGCTCCGATCCTGGTTGCAAAAGGGCAGGATTATGTGGCGCTCCGAATCGTAGAGATTGCGGAGGAAAGTGGAGTTATGGTAGTTGAGAACAAACCGCTTGCCAGAGGGATTTTTGCTTCCACACCGCTGGATCATGAGATTCCGGCAGAATATTACGGAGTGGTGGCGGAGATTCTTGTTCAGGTATTCCGTATGAATAAGAAGATGGAGTAAACAATGAAAAGAATATTAAATAATGCGGTAGCGCTGATCGTTGTAATGATCGTATTGCTGTTGATTATACCGCTTAATACATTTTTGCTGGATGTTATGATTATTCTTAACATCTCAATATCATTAATTATTCTTTTGATCAGTATGAATATAAAGGAGCCGCTGGAATTTTCTATTTTCCCGTCAATGCTCCTTATTACGACGTTGTTCCGTATCGGAATTAATATATCTTCTACAAGGAGCATCCTTGGAAACGGCGGTTCTGCCGGTGCCGTGATTCGTTCTATGGGGGATTTTGTCCTTCAGGGGAACGTCGTAGTAGGGTTTATTATATTTCTGATCATCGTCCTGGTACAGTTTATCGTTATCACAAAGGGCGCCGAGCGTGTAGCAGAGGTTGCGGCAAGATTTACACTGGATGCTATGCCGGGTAAGCAGATGGCGATTGACGCAGACCTGGGAAGCGGCCTGATCAATGAACAGGAGGCCAGAGAGAGGCGCTATAAGATTCAGAAGGAAGCGGATTTCTACGGATCTATGGATGGTGCGACCAAGATCGTAAAAGGGGATGCTATTATGTCCCTGATCATTACCGCGGTCAATTTCCTTGGCGGTATGATCATTGGTATGGTTCAGGGAGGCATGGAGATTACAGAAGTGCTGTCTGTATATTCCATTGCAACTGTCGGTGACGGACTTGTGTCACAGATTCCGTCTCTGTTGATTTCTACGGCAACAGGTATGATTGTTACCCGTGCTGTCTCGGACGGAAGTCTGAACGAGGACGCATCCAGCCAGTTTATGGCTCAGCCGAGAGCTATTATGATGGCGGGCGGGGTACTTGCAATCCTGCTGGTCATCCCGGGAATGCCGAAGTTCCAGCTGGGGGTAATTTCCCTGTGTCTGATGCTTGGAGGATGGCGTCTGATACGTAAGATGCAGGAAATGGCTGAAGGCGTTCAGAGAGCCGAGGCTATAGATACTGCAGCCAGCCAGGAAGAAGCCGCCGCCGCTGAGGCAAGCTTTAAGGATATCAACAGTGTATATTCACTGATTACAGTTGAACCGATAGAGATGGAATTCGGATACAGCCTGATTCCGCTGGTGGATGAAGGAAGCGGCGGTAAGATGATTGACCGTATCGTAATCTTCAGACGTCAGTACGCACAGGAGATGGGACTTGTAATCCCTTCCATCCGGCTGCGTGACAGTTCCAGTCTGAATACGAACCAATATGTAATTAAGATCAAAGGAGAAGAGGTAGCAAAGGGTGAAATTCTTGTAGATTATTACCTTGCACTGGAACCTCCGAATCCGGAGAAGCATATAGATGGAATTGACACGATTGAGCCCGCATATGGTATTCCAAGCAAGTGGATCACAATGGATAAAAAAGAAATGGCAGAGATCTACGGATATACAGTCATTGACCCATTGTCTGTTATGCTGACCCATCTTTCCGAGACGGTGAAAAAACATGCTTATGAACTGATCAACAGGCAGGAGATCGTTCGTCTGCTGGATAATATGAAGAAGCAGTCCCCGGAGCTTGTAGACGAATTGATACCGTCAGTGATTTCCTACGGCAATTTCCAGAAGATCCTTACGAACCTCCTGAAGGAGGGGATTCCAATCAAAGATATGGAAACGATTATGGAGACAATTATAGATTCAGCAATGACAGTGAAGGACATAGATTCCATTACAGAAAATATCCGTGTTGCACTTAAGAGGACGATTACGAGGAAGTTCTGCGAGGGAGGAAGTATGAGAGTCGTGACGCTGGATGCAGAGCTTGAAAAGAGTATTATCACAAGCCTGACGACAGGGGAGCACGGCATGTATCTGGCGCTTAGTCCGGACACAATGCAGAGTATTATTACGCAGCTTTCAGAGGAAGTGAAGAAATTTAATGACTTTGCACAGAATCCGATTATTCTTACCAGCCAGGTTGTAAGAGTCCATTTTTATCATCTGATTGAACAGTTTTATCCAAATGTATCTGTACTGTCATTTAACGAGATTAACAACAATATTCAGATACAGGCGGTTGGAAATATTACCATGTAAATTGAAGCGGTAGGTGGGGCAGCCAGTATGACAAAACAGGAACCATACAAAGACAAGACAAATGAAGAACTTTTACAAATGTATAAAGAGACGAAAAGCCTGGAGATTAAGCAGGAGATTGTCATGCGGTATGTCTATCTGGTGAAAAGTATCGCGCTGCAGATGAGAGATATTTATATGAGCTTTTCGCAGGTGGACGATATCATCAATGAAGGCGTAATTGCCATTATGGCTGCTATTGATAAATATGACCTGGATAAAAACGTGAAGTTTGAGACATATATTTCCAAACGGATCAAGGGAATGATCATTGACCTGGCAAGAAAACAGGATTGGGTGCCAAGAAGTACAAGAAAGAACACAAGAGATATTGAAGAAGCGGTCACAACGTTATATAATAAATTAGGGTATTATCCATCGGTTCAGGAAGTAACAGAGTATCTGAAGATTACACCTGAAAAATATCAGGAGGCTATGAGAAAGGCGGCTTTATTTAATATCCTTTCTCTGGATATGGTGTTGGCAGAGGCGCAGGAGAGTAAAAGTAAAGTTCAGCTTCCCCAGGGGGAAGAGAAGGAACAGCCTGAGCAGTGTTTTCTGAAGAAAGAAGCATCTGAAGTGCTGGCGGCAGGAATCAGCCAGCTGAAGGAAAATGAGCAGATGGTAATTTCGCTGTACTATGTGGATGAGCTGAATATGCGGCAGATTGCACAGGTACTGGAGGTAAGTGAGCCGAGGATCTCGCAGATCCATACAAATGCGATTAAGAAATTAAAGAAACATATGCAAAAATTCAATGATGAAAGGGAGAATGGAGATGTATCAGGGATTTTATGATTTGACTTCCAGCATGGTAACCCAGAACAGAAACCTGAATGTTATCAGTAATAATATGACCAATGTGCTGACTCCGGGATATAAAGCTGATACTTTTGTGGCAAGTACTTTTCGGGAAGAGTTGATCTATAGATATGACCGGGAAGGCAAGACGCCGGTGGGAACAGTTTCCCGTATGGCTGTCGCAGATGAACGGATTACAGATTACAGCGAAGGCGGATTAAGGGAGACCGGAAGCGCTCTGGATGTTGCTATAAACGGAAAAGGCTTTTTTGCGATCCAGACGAACAACGGAGTAGTGTATACCAGGAATGGTTCTTTTAATCTGGATGACCAGGGATATCTTGTACTTCAGGGGATGGGACGCGTCCTTGGGGCGAACGGCCCGATTCGTCTGACGACAGATAAAGTAGGGATTGATTCCAGCGGCAACATCACGACCTCCGATGGTCTTCAGAATTTCGGCAGGATCCGTGTTGTAGATTTTACAGATTATAATCAGCTTACAAAGATTACCGGAGGGGTGTTCCGGGCAAACGGCCAGCCGCAGGATGTGCAGGCGCCCGGATTGACGCAGAGATATGTGGAAGGCTCTAATGTATCAATGGTAGACGAAATGACAGCTATGATGAGCAGCCAGAGGGCACTTCAGAGTTCAGCGCAGGTGCTCAGGATGTACGACCAGCTGATGGCTAAGATGTCACAGGTGGGTACGGTCGGATAAAACAGATGATGCAATAAAGAAGGGAGACAGCTATGTATACATCATTTTTTACAGCGGCGAGAGGTGCCATTGAAGAGCAGCAGAGAATGAATGTCATTGCAAACAATCTTGCCAATGCCAACAACTATGGTTACAAACCCAAAACAGCAGTTTTTTCAGACTTGATGTATTATAATCTGAATAATATATATGGGCAGGAAACACCGCTTAAGGCAGGAACTGGGATTGTTGTTGAAAAAACAGACACTAACTTCGAGGCGAGCGGATATATGCCTACCGACGGGAAATTTGATTATGCGATCAACGGAGAAGGCTTTTTCATGCTGAGAAACCCGCAGACGAATGCAATTACATACTCCAGAAACGGGCGGTTCAGTATGGCCTCCTTCGGCACAGAGTTTTATCTGGTAAATGATAATGGTAATCTGGTATTGGATGAAAACCGCAATCCGATCCTTGTCACAGAAAACGGCGAACGGCTGAGCGGGCAGATCGGAATTTATGATTTTGATATTCTGGACGGCATGCTGAGTACGGGCAATAACGAATTTAGCCCGGTAGGGAAAAACGGAGCTCCATATCTGGTGGGCGCTGACAGGCTGGTAGACCACACACTGGAAATGTCCGGCGTCAGCGTGGCAGATGATTTCTCGCGTGTGATTGAAAGCCAGAGGGCGTATGCCTATGCTCTGCGTATGGTTACGACGTCGGACGAAGTGGTAAGTACTATTAACGCATTAAGACAATAGTGAGGTAGAATATGGCAATAAACAAATATGAAGATATGAATGAGATGGAGATCGACATCATGAAGGAGATCGGTACGATCGGAAACGGAAATGCTGCTACAGCATTGTCAAGTATGCTGGGCGTACCGGTGCAGATGCCGCTGCCGCAGGTGAATATCCTGGAGTTTAATGCTGCACTGAAGCATCTGGGAGATCCCGAGGATGTAGTTGCGGCAATCCTGGTTGAGATGTCAGGCGGGGTAGAAGGGATAATGCTTTTCATTCTTGCACAGGAGTTTGCAGATGAGATCCTGATGAAGACGATAGGAAAAGCCGAAACAAATTTCCTCGAACTGGATGATATTGATACCTCTGTATTGACGGAGGTCGGGAATATAATGATTTCGTCATATATTAATGCACTGTCGTCTTTGACAAGTGTGGACGTTAATTTATCTGTTCCTCAGATGGCAGTCAATATGCTGGGAGGCATCTTAAGTCTTCCTATGGCAACTATGGGAATCAATTCTGACAGGATTATGATGATAACAGGCAAGTTTAAAATAGGTGAAAGAGAACTGGACAGTGATATGCTTCTTTTGCCAGATGTAGAATCACTGAATGTTCTGATGAAAGAGCTAGGAGTTGAGTGATAAATGGGCAAACAAATATCAGTGGGGATTGCAGATATGAAGTTGACAAGGCGGGAAGGTGTGCTGATTACATACGCTTTGGGCTCATGTGTTGGAATTTCCTTTTATGATCCGATGATTAAGCTGGGGGCGCTGTTGCATATTATGCTTCCGGAAAAAAGCCAGGTTAATGAGGCAAATATTTTTAAATATGCAGATTCGGGGATTCGGGAAACCCTTCGTAAAATGACTGCCTTTGGAGCAGTCAAAGGCAGGATGGTATGTAAGATTGCAGGCGGAGCGAAAATGTTTGACATGAAAGGCGGCGGAAACCTCGGCAATATCGGAGAAAGGAATGTCCAGATGGTGAAGAAGACACTTGCGGCGGAAGGACTTCGTATCTCCGGAGAAGATACCGGCCTGAACTATGCAAGGACAATGCTGATGGATGTAGAAACAGGGCAGGTGAAGATCAGGACTGTGGGTAAACCAGAGAGGAGCCTGTAAAAGAAGAATAACAGGACAGAAGGTACTGTGCCAATATGATGAAAAAGAACGTAAAGGAGAGAGTGTGTAATGGCTGATACTGAAATTTTATTGGAATCGGGGACAAATGAGATTGAGATCATGCAATTTACCATATATGGTGAGTTATATGGAATTAACGTTGCAAAAGTGCGGGAGATTATGATGGCAGATAAAGTAAAGCCTATTCCTCACTCCCATGAAGCGGTAGAAGGTATCTTCAAACCGAGAGATATTCTTATGACGGTTATCGACCTTCCGAAATATCTGACCGGTCAGACAGAAGGAAAGGATGAAAGGAACCTTTTTATCATTACGAATTTTAACAAGGTTAACATTGCGTTCCGCGTACACACGGTGGTGGGAATCAGCCGGATATCCTGGGAGGATATCCAGAAGCCGGATAACACGATCAGCCGTGGGGAAGAAGGCGTAGCTACAGGAATTGCCCAGTGTAATAAAAACCTGGTCACAATACTTGATTTTGAGAAGATCGTGGCAGAGATTGCGCCCGAGACTACCATCCAGATAGATGAGATTGACAGGCTTGGAAAACGCTCAGACAAATTATACAATATTGTTCTGGCGGAAGACTCTATCCTTCTGTCAAAGATGATAAAGGATTCACTGATGCGTGCAGGCTATAAGAATATTACGTATTTCAATAACGGGAAAGAGGCGTGGGAATATCTCTGCTCCATCAAAGACAGTCCGGACTTTGATCAGCTGGCCAGCTTGTTGATCACCGATATTGAGATGCCGGAAATGGACGGACATCGTCTGACCAAATTAGTAAAGGATGATCCGAAGATGAAGAGGATTCCGATCATTATCTTCTCTTCATTGATTAACAGGGAAATGCAGATCAAGGGCAAGAAATTAGGGGCAGATGAGCAGCTGTCTAAACCGGAGATCGGCCATCTTGTGGAAGTGATGGACAGTCTGCTGGAACGGAAGGAGACGCAGCATGGATAAATGTGTAGTCAGACAGGCAATTAAGGATGCAAAAACAGATGCCATTATCGGATATGAGCTTATGCTTCAGAGTGACGAAGAAAGCTTATATAATTCCAGTGCGGACAGTATGGCAGCGAGTGCGGTAATCGCATTTTTGTCTGAGAATTCCAACAGGATCTTTAATGAGAAACAGACATTTATGACATTTACTCCGGCGCTCCTGTTTCGGAATACACCAAAGATCTTCGATAAAGAAAGGATTATCATACAGATTGAAGATAATATTGTAATCCATCCCCTTGCAGCGGTTCTGATTGACAGATTTAAAGGAGAAGGATATCGTTTCGCTATTAATGATTTCCAGTTTGCTCCGAAGTATTTTAGTATGCTGGAATATGTAGACTATATTAAAGTAGATATTTCCGGTAAAATGAATGATGCTGACAAACGTTCCCTGGAGAATCTGGTGGAGATGGCTCATGGTTTTCAGAAACAGTTTGTCGCCACAGGAGTCAACACGAAGGAGACATATGAGTACGCGAAAACGCTGGGTGTAGATTATGTAGAGGGTAATTATATATCCGACGCTATGATAACCAAGACGAACAAGATGGAGTATCTGCAGGGAAATCTTTATCAGTTGATTATTGAGGTTACAAAGGATGAACCGAATATAGAGGCTCTGGAGGAAATTGTAGGAAGAGACGCCTCTCTTACCTATGCCCTCCTTAAGATGGCGAACTCTGCTTATTTTGCGGCTCACCATGAGACAGCATCGATCCGGCAGGCAATTGTACGTGTAGGTATTACGCAGCTGAAGCAGTGGATCTACCTTTTGAGTTTCAAAGAAGGGGATACCGGATCAGAAGAACTGCTGAAAGCGTCATTTATGCGTGCGAATTTCGCAGCAGCGCTTGTCAAGAAGCTGAAAAAATTCCCGATCAACAGTTCAGATGCGTATCTGATGGGAATGTTCTCTACTCTGGAATATATGATTGACGCATCAATCGAAGAGATTCTGAATGAGATTCCGATTCTCGAAGAGATAAAGACAGCGCTCATATCCGGCGAAGGAGATGCAGGAAAGCTGTACCGCCTGGTTATGTGCTATGAGAGGGCTGAGTGGGGCGAGATCAGGAAACTTGCCGAAGAACTTGGACTTCAGACAAACGTTATGGCACAGCTCTATATGGAATGTGTAGAAGAAGTGAATGAAATCTGGGAGAATATTGTACTTCAGAAATAAAATGTTCCCCGCATTGTTTCCGGAAATACGGAACAATGCGGGGAATTTTTAATGCCGTGGTTTTTCTTTTACGACCATGCAGGCTTTTGTGGCCTCCACGATAACGTCAGCCGTATATTTATTGGAATAATAGCTTAGAAGCGGATCGACAGCTGCCGGAGCAGTGACAATGTAGCGGGGCTGAAGGCCGGTAAGTGTCAGTGCGATTGCATCGGCACGGCATCGGTCACATTTGCACACTTCAAATTGATTCATAAAATAATCAATCTTGTCCGTTACGATTCGTTCCATTACATTGACCGGAACAAAATCCGGTTCCGGCTCCGGAGCTGCCTTTACAGGTTCCGGAACGGGCTGTGGAACGGGTTCGGAAGAAACCGGTGAAGCTGAAGGCTCCGGCTGTTCAGCAGGTTCTGGTGAAGCCGGGGGTTCCGGCTGTTCAGTGGGTTCCGGTGAAGCCGGTGCTTCCGGTTGTTCGGAAGAAACCGGTGGAGTTGCGGGTTCCAGTGAAGCCGGTGCTTCCGGTTGTTCAGTAACGGGCAGGTCTGCCGGCTCTTGCCCGTCATCTGTGTCGGCCGAAGTATCGGGTCTGTGTTCTGAATCTTCCCCGGACAGCTGCTTTTCAAATTCATCGGATAATTTATTCTGGATCAGTTCAGCCAGAGGATCCTCTTCTGTAGTGTCTATGACAGATACTGCCTGGGGAGCGGCGGCCCCGGGGGCTTCTTTTTGAGGAGTCTCACTCACTGTGGAAGGAGAAGCATCAGCAGATGAAGCTTCTGTTTCTTCCGGGGTTTCTGTTTTTGCATCATGTCCGGATAAAAGGTTCAGGACATGTTCGGTTTTATTGCTTTTTCTAGCCATGCTGTTGTACCTCCTAAGCCTTCATCGTATCTGATGTCAGCATAAATACTTCTTTTACAAATGCCTGATAGTCCAGAGAAGGATTAGACCACGGCGAATGGTCATATACGCTGAGACCATGTGCAGGAGCCTCAGCAACAACAACGCTTGGTCTGATCTGGCGTGCAAATAGTCTTGTCCCTATCTGAGCAGCCATATTTTCAGCCATTTCTTTTACTTCCTGAGCAAGAAGAGTGCGCCCGTTGAACCTTGTAAGAATAATGCCCAGCACGTTCAGCCTGGGATTCAGGCTGTGTTTTACAGATTCAATGGTCTCCCTGAGCTGGGTAACGCCTAACAGGCTTAGAATCTCGGGAGCCATAGGAATGATCAAATGATCTGCCGCCGCATAGGCGTTCACTGTAAGAATATTAAGAGCAGGCGGAGTATCAATAATAATATAGTCGTATTCGTCCATGACAGGGGCTAATGCTTCCTTCAGCAAAAGCTTTCTGTTTGCAGCGGTAAATTCAAGCTCAGCACTGCTCAGCAAAATATTGGATGTAATAATGTCGCAATAATCTGTTGTCTGAATCGCATCTCTGACAGGAAGCTTTCCTGTCAGAACATCGTAGATCGTGGAACAGTCTTCGATGTTCAGACCAAGGCTGAACCCCAGGCTTCCCTGGGGATCTAAGTCAATTGCAAGTACTTTTTTATCGTAAAAGGAGGCTAGGCCGGCAGCCAGTGAACTGGAAGTGGTTGTCTTGCCTACGCCGCCTTTTTGGTTGGTAAGCGCAATAGTGATAGCCAAATTAATTTCCTCCATTCGTAATTAAAACTCTGTAAAACACTTATTTAAAGTATACTATATGCCGATAAATAAGTACAGAGGAAATTTGAATTTATCAAATTGCAGCAATGTCTGCATAATATTAAAAGACAAAGGAGAGATGAAGATGTCTATAGGTGGATTAAGTAGTACAACAAGCAACAGCATCAGAGGTTATGGCGGATTAAGCAGTGGTCTGGACAGAGATACCCTGATTGAAAATTTGACATATGGCACTACCAGCAAGATTGAGAAGCAGGAGCAGAAGAAGACCCAGCTTGAGTGGCAGCAGACTGCGATCAGAAATATCGCAGAAAAGATGATGGCATTTGCAGATAAGTATACGGCGACTCTTACATCATCGACTAACTTGTTTAACTCTAACTTCTGGGGCAAGAGCAAGCTTTCGGTATATGGTGCATTCAGCAATTTGGTGAAGATTTCAGGAAGTTCAAATTCTGCGAACGATATTGCGATCCAGGGTGTGAAACAGCTGGCTAAGAAAGCGAGCTGGAGTACGACTCCGGCTGCCGGTTCAAGTTTTGAGTCTTCAGGGAAAGTTGATATAGACAGTACGATCAAGGTGGATAATCTGGTCGGAAAGAATATTATGTTCGGCTATGGCGGAAAGAATTATGCAATAGCCCTTCCGGAAGGCGAGGGGTACTGTTACGATACTGTTGATGACGTAGCGGCATCCATTAACAAGGCTCTGAAAGAGCAGCAGATCTCATCCGGCGAGACATTAGGGGATATCATCGAAGTATCCGCAAACGGGGGGAAACTGGAATTTAAGGATAAAGCAGGCACAACCAATGAGCTTACACTGAAAGGCGGGAGTGCACTGGAATATCTTGGATTTGGTCCGGAGAAGGATTTTGAAGAAATCAGTTTTGCAGGCGGGAGTGCTGTATCAGCAGACGATATTGATGCATCGAAATTGGTCAGCAACGTGGATTTCAAAGAATATGCTGCCGGTAAAGAATTTACATTTGAATACAACGGCACAACTGCAACGATAAAGATGCCTGAAAAGGATCAGTGGAGTACGCTGGATGATCTTAAGAGCTCTATTCAGAGCCAGATGGATAAGGCATTTGGGCGGGACAGAGTGAAGGTTGATACAACGGCTGCCGGTGGTTTAAGTTTTATGACGACAGATCCGTCGACAGGACAGCCGGATGCCACATCTTCACTTACACTGGTTGACGGGGACAGCAGGCTGATGGAGGCTATGGGCTTCGAGGCAGGCGCAAATAACCGTGTGAATACGACCCAAAAGCTTTCTAAGCTTGGCATTACTGACGGAACAGTATTAAAAATCAATGGCAAAGAGATTGAGTTTTCTGAAAATGATACGATCAATACCCTGCTTGAGAAGATCAATTCACAGAGTGACGTTCAGGTATCTTATCAGAAGGCTTCCGGAAAATTCATTTTTACATCCAAGGAAGACGGAGCAAGCGGTACGGTTGATTTCTCAGGGTCTGACGCAGCGTTTGACAATATTTTCGGCGGAATGTCTTCTGCGGGAGAAGTGAGGGGACAGGATGCAATTATCGCAGTAAAATATGGCGGTTCTGACGAAGTCGTAGAGTTGAAACGGGGGACTAACAGTTTTACGGTAGATGGCTTGACTGTATCTGTCAGCGGAACCTTTGGCTACAACGGTGATGATGTTGATATGACTTCTGAGGCAGTTACCTTTGACGCTAAGGTTGATGTAGACAAAGTGACGAACAGCTTTAAGGAGATGATAGAGGCATATAATGAGATCATCGCGCTTGCAAATAAAGAGTCTTCTACCAAGCCTGACAGAGATTATGCACCGCTTACGGATGCACAGAAAAAAGAATTAAGTGAAGACGAAATTAAAACTTATGAAGAAAAAGCAAAACAGGGCCTGTTATTTGGAGACAGTGATATAAGGGCATTGACCCGTGATCTTCGTTACGTGATCGGCGGAGCGAATCAGGAGGCTTTGAAGGAGATTGGTATCACCACTTCCAGTTCTTATTCCGAGAACGGCAAGCTGGTATTTGATGAGGCTAAATTCCGTGCAGCGTTAGAGGCTGATCCGGATAAGGTAGAGAAGTTGATTACACAGAAAGCCACAAAGGATGAGAATGGCAATACTGTTGGAGTGAACGGCATCGCGCAGAACATGAAAGATGTTATGTACAAATATGCCAATAACCTTGGAGATTACGGAGTTCTTATCAGAAAAGCCGGTTCTTCCAGAGCGCCGAGAAGTATTACGGATAATGCAATCTACAGGCAGATTGAAGAGATTAATAAGACAATTAAAAAATATGAGTCCAGGCTTGAGATGGAACGTGACAGATATATCAAACAGTTTACAAGCCTTGAGACATTAATCTCTCAGATGAACAGCCAGAGCAGTTACTTAAGCCAGTTCGGAGGTTCATTCTAGGCTTAAAGAAGGGGAAACGTATGTATCAGAATGGATATGAACAGTATAAGATGCAAACCGTCAGTACGATGACGAAAGGAGAGATGCTTCTGCTCCTCTATGATGAGCTGCTTAAGCGTCTGACCCGTGCAGAGATTGCTCTGAAAGAGGAAGAGTACGATCTGTTTGATAAGGCTGTCGAGAGATCGGAGGAGATTATACGATATCTGGATAAGACTTTGAATATGGAGTATGAGATCAGTGCTGAACTGAGAAGGATGTATGAATTTTTCTTATATGAGATCAGCAGGTTGAAGGCCGGGCGAAAGGCGTCTGTGATTCAGGAACTGAAGCCGTTGGTAACAGATCTTCGGGATGCATTTAAGGAAGCCAGCAAAATAAGCGGAGTATCTTAGGAGGAGTCATGAAGAATCGTGAAGAGCTTTTGACAGAGGTAGTAAGGCAACTGCAGAAAAATTATGTTCGGTTTGTGGAGATCGAAAGGATCACCAAAGAACTGGGCGATGCGTTGTCAGGAGATGACCGCGGGAGTGTTCAGCTTTTGTTTGGGATGAGGCAGGAAGAGATGGACAGAGCCAGTGAGGGAAGAGAGAGGATCATCACAATCCTTGAGACGCTGGAAGAAGCTGACCAGGCAGAGTTAAGGGCAATTTTGAATGAAACGGACGTTCAGAAGGCGGAGGATTTTGAATCCAGAAAAATTATAGAGCTTAACGGACAGATTAAAAGTGTCCTGAACCGTACGATCAGTATTGACAAGGTCATCAGCCGTAAGTTGGCCGGGGAACATTCATATTATCAATAAGTAGCTGTTTCATAAAAATGTACATAGCCTGCGGTTTTTTAACCGCAGGCTATTTGTTTGTAACAGTTCAGCCATGCCGGTATAACGTGTGAATCATGCTTGCATGAATGAGCACGTTATACCGACTATGGCTGAACTGTTACATTTGTTTGCCGGAACCGTATTGACTGTATTGTCTTAAAACAGTATAGTATATTTAGCTGATGACATTGCAGGTTAGGAGTAGATATGGCAGAAATTATTTTTGAACATGTTACGAAGATGTTTCAGGATGAAATTGCCCTGGAGGATGTGTCCTTTGAGATATCAAAAGGAGAATTCGTATTCATTACAGGTAAAAGCGGGGCAGGGAAGAGTACATTGCTCAATCTGATCATTAAGCAGGAAGAGGTAACGTCCGGCTGTATTATTGTGAAGGGAAAGAGGCTGGATATGATGAGGAAAAGCGGGATTCCCTATCACCGCCGGAGGATCGGCATGATGTCTCCGGATATAGGGATGCTGAATGACAGAACGATATATGATAATATTGCGCTTGCGCTCCTGGCAGTTGACAGGCCGGATAAGGAGATCAGGAGTACGGTTATGAAGGTGCTCGGCCTTGTGGGTATTGCGGGAAAGGCGATGTCTTATCCGCAGGAGCTTTCAGGCGGTGAACTTGGCCGCGCTCTTCTTGCACGTGCACTTTCGGTGGGGCCGGAGATCTTGATTGCAGACGAACCTACGGCAAACCTTGATCCCGACACTGCATGGGATCTTATGCAGCTTTTGAGAGAAATCAATTATAAAGGAATGACGGTAATCGTGGCAAGCCATGCCAGAGAACTGATCACGATAATGAAGAAAAGAAATATTACACTGGTGGCCGGAAGAGTGATTTCTGATGAAAAGAATGCTGCGTATAATCCGCATGCCGCGGACATTTTTGAGGAACGTCGGATATTGAAGGAGCGCCAGGAAAGAAAAGAAAAAGAGAAAAAGGGTTATTTTATAGTGTAGACAGCCGATAAATTAAGAAGATATATTGTGACAAAGGAGGGATTATCATCAATTACGAAGCCAGATATATGATGATATTGCTGAAGGATGTCATTAATGAGAGACCTGTTCAGAGTTTAAAAAGAAGAATAAATTGGGAGACTATGCTGAAAACCTGTGATTACCAGAATATCTCTAACCCGGTATATTTTGGCATGATTGGCATAGAGAAGAATATCACTGCAGACTGTGAGGCCCGGTTTTATCAGAGATATAAAAAGGAAATGCTTTTAAGGGAATCATATCAAAGTGCAGAAGAAGTAATCCTCTGGCAGCTTGAAAAATACAAGATTCACAGCCTGCTGTTGAGCAGCGCAAGTATCTGTAATCTGTATCCCCGTCCGGAGCTGGGATATATAGATAAGCTTGAGATCCTGGTGGGTAAAAAAGATCTGCCGCTGGTTCTTCACCTGATGCGGGACATGGATTATGAAGAAAAGCAGGAAAGGATGCAGAAGGGTATATTGTTTGTACGTCAGCCGGGGATTCGGGTGGCCATATACGACGAGCCGCCGGTGGAGAGCCGGGTACTCAGGGAAGTATTTCAGGATCCGGTAAGGAAATATCTGCATTTTCAGAACTATAAGTTTATCCATGTTCCTTCTATGGAAGAGGAATATATCTACCGTCTGGCAAAGATTGAGGAGGCTTATCTCAACAACATGCTGAAAGTACGGCAGATTCTGGATTTCTGGCTGTACAGGCAGAAGGTGGATGAAGAATTTCTCTGGAAGGAAGTACATGAATATGAAGGAAAGGCAAAACTGCAGGAATTTGTAAAGCAGATTGAGATTTTGTCTGTTATGTGGTTTGGCGGTAAAGGAAATCACGAATATTCCATAGCGCTGGAACTGGAAGAGTATATTTTGTCAAAAGATAAGGAGAGCCGTGAGCTTGATGCCAAGCTGCTACCGTTTGCCAGGATTGGTCTTGATTTTTATAACCGGGACAGAGAAGAAGAATGGATGGAAAAAAGAAAAGAATGGTTTTTCCCGCCCAGGGAATATATGGAGCAGTTTTTCCCGATCTTAAAAAAATATCCTTTTTTACTTGCTTTTTTCTGGATCGTCCGTGATGTGCGCCTTTTCAGGAGAGTCTTTGTAAAACGATGCAAAAGGCTGTGGGAGAGGATACGCAGTAAGGTTCAGGGAATCAGGGAACGGCTGCACAAAATCTTCCGGAGGAAGAAAGAGGAAGAGGCAGAAGGAGAAGGAGATGCGGCTTTGCAAGAGGCAGAGATGCAGGAAGTATCAGAAGAACTGCTGGAGACAGGAGCGGAGGAAGTGGCGAATGCTTCTGAGGAGGCAGCGGCTGTGGAAACTGTGGAAGAAAGTGACGTGTCAATTTCGGAAGAGAAATAAGAAATGCATCAAAACAGAAAGAAATATCAGCAGAAATATGAAAAGAAGGATGTCCGTGACATCCTTCTTTTCATCATAATCTGAACTTATAATACGTCTCCGCGTTTGATGTATCCCGGGCGCTCCGGCTCGGCAATTACTTCCTTTGCATGGGAGATCTTTGCGTTACGGTCAATGACAAGATTCTCCAAATGTACATCCTTGCCGATGGTTACATCAGAGAGGATCACGCAGTTTTTAACACTGGCCCCTTCGCTGATTATGCAGCCACGGCCTAACACAGAGTTCTCAAGAGCTCCTTTGATCAGACAGCCGTTGGACACTACGGAATTCTTTACGTCACAGGATTCAAAATATTGGGTCGGACAGGAATCGTTCGTGCGTGTGTAGATCGGCCAGTCATCGTGGAATAAGCTTGAGGCAGTCTTGAAGTCGATCAGTGAAATGTTAGCATCGTAATAACTCTTGAAGTCACTGGCAGCTGCGAAAAATCCTTTGTGGGATACGCCGCGCACATCAAGCTCTTCGCAGGACCGGCTTATGATGTCAGCCAGTGTGTACATGGAAGAAATCTTCTTGGCTTTTTTAACAAGCTCCATAAAGAGTTCTTTTTTCATTACATATGTTTCCATAGAAATATTTTTGTTTTTTGCACTTCCATGGTTTGTCTCTAAATTGAGCACACCTTTCTGCTTATTGAGGTTTACCGTATTGCAGTTCAGGAAATATTCTTTTGCGTTATCTACCGAATGATACAGCAATGTGATGTCTGCACCGGATTCAATATGAGTGTCGAGCAGAGTGCTGTAATCCTCGGTATAGATCATGTAGCTTGGCGCTATCACTACATAAGGCTGATGTACGTTCTCAATGCATTCCATATTTGTCAGGTAAGCGGCGATATCGGTATTGTACATATCCTGTCCAAGGCTGTTTTCCGTAAAGAGGAGATGCAGCTTGCCCCGCTTTGAATTGATGTTGTAATGGCGCCCGCTTCCCAGATGTTCGGTAAGGGAACGCGGCTGCCTTCTCATATATACCTGTACATGGTCAATGTTACTGTTACTCATATTAGAAATCGGGAAATCAATGATGCGGTATCTTCCCAGGAAGGAGAATGCTCCGGCCGGGCGGTATGCCCTTAAGCCGTCTACGCGGACATGATTTCCGGCAAAACTTACAATTCCGAATGCTTTAGCCATATTATTCTACCCCCTTTACGCGTTTTGCGATAAGTTCTATATGTTCGCTTCCTGCATCGCCCACAACCGCTTCTTTTCCTATCTTTACACCGTCTGCGACAAGCGCGCGGGTAACCACTGCGCCGTCTTCCACTTCTACACCGGGCATAAGTACACTGTCAATGACTTTGGCGCCTACGCCTATCTTTACGCCGGTGAACAGGACAGAATTTTTTACTTCGCCCTCAATCCGGCACCCCTGGGTGATAAAGGCACGCTTAATATTGGCGCCGGGGCCCACATAGTGTGGGAGGGTTGTAACGTCCTCGGTATAGATCTTCCATGTCGGATCGCTCAGATCAAGTTCATTGTTAGAGTCCAGAAGATCCATATTGGCCTCCCAGAGTGAATCAATCGTTCCGACATCTTTCCAGTACCCTTCAAACTTATATGCATATAAAGACTTTTCGTCATTCAGAAGGTTCGGAATAATATCCTTGCCGAAATCATGGCTGGAATCAGGATTCTTCATATCTGCAATAAGCATTTTGCGGAGAAGCTTCCAGTTGAAAATGTAAATTCCCATGGAAGCAAGGTTGCTCTTTGGCTTTTCGGGTTTTTCCTCAAATTCTACAATACGCCCTTCCTCGTCGGTGTTCATAATTCCGAAGCGGCTTGCCTCTTTCATCGGAACGGGAAGAACGGCGATTGTTGCGTCGGCATTCTTTTCCCTGTGAGCCCTGAGCATTTTATCATAGTTCATTTTGTAGATATGGTCTCCGGATAAGATCAAGATATAATCCGGGGAATATGTATCGATAAAATCAATATTCTGTGAGATCGCGTCTGCAGTTCCGCGGTAGACATCCAGATTGGAGTCAGCGGTTTCGCGGGGCGGAAGTACATATACGCCACTGTCCTTTGCATCCAGACCCCAGCGGCGTCCGGCTGCCACATAGCTGTTCAGCAGGATGGATTCATACTGCGTTAACACACCGACAACGTCAATGCCACTGTTTGCACAGTTGCTGAGTGGAAAATCAACGATGCGGTATTTTCCTCCATATGAAACGGCAGGTTTTGCCACTTTGTTGGTCAGCTCATGCAGACGAGACCCTCTACCGCCAGCTAAAATCATTGCTAACATATTATTTTGCTTCATAGTGAGCCCTCTCTTTCATATCTTATGAGCAATATTATACAATTTATTTCCTGCATATGCAATTATTTATGCAATTTTGTACAAAAAAATATTAAATTGATTTTCTGTGAATTATGACGGGGATAATTCAACTATAAAACCCTTGATTTTACGTGTGTTTTGTGGTACGCTAATCTGGCGAATGGAAGTAGGTCTTTTTTTTATGCCTAAAAATGAGGCAGTCTCGCAAACTGTCGAGTAACACGTTAACTTAAGAATTATAAAGCGAGGTGGAAGTTGTGCGTACAAGAATCACATTGGAATGTACAGAGTGCAAGCAGCGTAACTACAACATGACCAAGGATAAAAAAGCTCATCCGGAACGCATGGAGACAAAGAAGTACTGCAAGTTCTGTAAGTCACACACAATGCACAAGGAAACGAAATAATCGCCGCAAAGGAGTGAATGTCATGAGTGAGAAGGCTCAGAAGAAAAGCTGGTTCAAAGGCCTTAAGGCTGAATTTAACAAAATTATCTGGCCGGACAGGAAGACACTTGTGAAACACACGGCGGCAGTTGTTTCCGTATCCGTAGTGTTGGGAGCAATCATTGCATTGGTTGATTTCCTGGCCCAGTACGGGGTGAATATCCTGACAACTCTGGGCTGATTAACTGACGAACAAGAAAGGTGAGTTTATGTCAGAGGCAAAATGGTATGTAGTCCATACCTATTCCGGGTATGAGAACAAAGTGAAAGCCAACATTGATAAAACAATCGAAAACAGGCATCTTGAAGATCAGATCCTGGAAGTCCGTGTCCCGATGCAGGATGTGGTGGAACTCAAAAACGGGGTGCAGAAGGCTGCCCAGAAAAAGATGTTCCCGGGCTATGTGCTTATTCATATGATCATGAATGACGATACATGGTATGTCGTCCGCAATACAAGAGGTGTCACGGGATTTGTAGGGCCGGGATCCAAACCGGTTCCGCTCACGGATGCAGAGATGGCTCCGCTTGGAATTAAGAGGGATAATATTGTTGTGGACTTTGAAGAAGGCGATACCGTTCAGGTAATTGCCGGTGCATGGGCAGAAACTGTCGGAGTGATCCAGTCTATGAATACACAGAAGCAGAGTCTCACCATCAATGTTGAACTGTTCGGTCGCGAAACACCGGTTGAAATCAGTTTCGCAGAGGTTAAGAAAGTGTAAAAGCGTGGGAGGATCCATAAGAGTTCCGCGATCACCACAAGGAGGTAATTAAAATGGCAAAAAAAGTACAAGGTTACATTAAGTTACAGATTCCGGCCGGAAAAGCAACACCGGCACCACCGGTTGGTCCTGCACTTGGACAGCATGGTGTAAATATCGTTGAATTTACAAAGCAGTTCAATGCAAGGACAGCAGACCAGGGAGATCTGATCATCCCTGTAGTAATCACCGTTTACAGTGACAGAAGCTTCAGCTTTATCACCAAGACGCCGCCGGCTCCGGTTCTGATCAAAAAGGCATGTAAACTGAAATCAGGTTCAGGCGTTCCGAACAAGAAAAAAGTTGCTACAATTACAAAAGAGCAGCTGAAGGAGATCGCAGAGCTGAAAATGCCGGATCTGAACGCAGCATCTGTAGAGGCAGCTATGAGCATGGTGGCAGGAACCTGCCGCAGCATGGGTGTAACAGTTGAAGAATAAGTGGGAGGGGTATCCCGATATTACCACAAGGAGGTTTATTTAAATGAAAAGAGGAAAGAAATATGTTGAGGCTGCAAAGGCAATCGACAGAGGTAATCTCTACGATGTGGCGGACGCAGTATCATTAGTTAAAAAGACTGCAGTAGCAAAATTTGATGAGACAGTTGAAGCTCATATCAGAACAGGATGTGACGGACGTCACGCTGACCAGCAGATCCGCGGCGCGGTCGTACTGCCGCACGGAACCGGTAAGAAGGTTCGTATCCTGGTATTTGCAAAGGATGCCAAGGCTGAGGAAGCAAAAGCAGCAGGCGCAGATTATGTGGGTGCTGACGAACTGATTCCGAAGATTCAGAACGAGAACTGGTTTGAGTTTGACGTAGTAGTTGCTACACCGGATATGATGGGCGTTGTAGGACGTCTCGGACGTGTACTTGGACCGAAGGGGCTTATGCCGAACCCGAAGGCAGGTACCGTAACCATGGATGTCACAAAAGCCATTCAGGATATCAAGGCCGGTAAGATTGAGTACAGACTTGACAAAACAAACATTATCCATGTGCCGTTAGGTAAAGCTTCATTTACCGAAGAACAGCTTACGGACAACTTCCAGACGCTTATCGATGCAATAATAAAGGCAAGGCCGGCAGCAGTAAAGGGCCAGTTCTTAAAGAGCGTAGTCCTTACTTCTACAATGGGGCCGGGCGTTAAGATTAACCCGATGAAGCTGGTTTAATCTTTGTTGTTGACATTGAAAATAGATAGTGCTATAATAGCAAAGCAATGACTGCCGAAGACAGCAGGTGCGTAAGCGTAAGTAGACAAACGCCTGCCGAGGAAAGTTGGATTTCATTATATGAATTACAATACCTCTGTGTCTCCGGGCACAGAGGTTTTATATATTTCCTTATGCAGTCAGACAAATACTATAAGGAGGTGCGACATTCGTGGCAAAAGTTGAATTAAAGCAACCAATCGTACAGGCTATTGCAGAAGACGTTAAAGGTGCAGCAAGTGTTGTGTTAGTTGACTACCGTGGCCTTACTGTAGCTCAGGATACAGAGCTTCGTAAGCAGCTGAGGGAAGCAGGGATCCTTTACAAGGTCTGCAAAAACACAATGATGAAAAGAGCTTTTGAGGGAACAGAGTTTGCAGGTCTGGACGAACACCTGGAAGGCCCTAGCGCCCTTGCGATCTCAAAAGATGACGCAACAGCTCCGGCAAGAATTCTCTGTAAATTTGCAAAAGATGCAAAGGCTCTTGAGCTGAAGGCCGGCGTGGTTGAAGGTGAAGTGTATGATGCCAATGCCCTGGTTGAGCTGTCAAAGATTCCGTCAAGAGAAGAATTGCTGTCCAAATTGCTTGGAAGCCTGCAGTCACCGATTACCAATCTTGCCCGCGTTCTTAATCAGATCGCAGAGCAGGGCGGTGCAGAGAACTGTGAGGCTGCTGCTCCGGCAGAGGAAACAGCAGTAGAAGAAGCTCCGGCTGAAGCGGCAGCAGAGGAGTAAGAGGATTTAAAAAAAATATTTAAATGGAGGATAACAAAATGGCAAAATTAACAACAGCTGAATTTATTGATGCAATCAAAGAATTATCAGTATTAGAATTAAATGATTTAGTAAAAGCTTGTGAAGAAGAATTTGGTGTTTCTGCAGCAGCAGGCGTAGTAGTTGCAGCGGCAGCAGGAGATGGTGCAGCAGCTGAGGAAGAGAAAGATGAGTTTGATGTAGAGTTAGTTTCTGCAGGCGCTTCCAAGGTTAAAGTAATTAAGGTTGTTCGTGAGATCACAGGACTTGGCCTGAAAGAGGCTAAAGAAGTAGTTGACGGCGCACCGAAGGTAGTAAAAGAAGGCGTTTCCAAGGCTGAGGCTGAGGAGATCAAGGCTAAGCTTGAGGGCGAAGGTGCAGAGGTTAACCTTAAATAATCCGGAGATAAACTGAGTATAATGACGATAAGGTATTGTGCGGGTATACCCGCACAATACCTTTTTTAGTGTGAAAAAATATTAAAAAAATCCCAACTTTGTGCTCTAAAAAATTGAAGGTGTGTTATAATAGTACACACTTGAAATGAGAGGACAGAAAGATATGAAGGTCAATATTCGCAAGATCAGTGAGGAAACAGGGTTTTCTATGTCTACAGTTTCCAATGCGCTGAACCGTAAAAAAGGGGTCAATAAGGAGACTGCCGAAAAAATATTGAGGGTTGCACAGGAGCTGGGATATCGTGTGGAAGAAGAGATTACCAAGATCCGCTTTGTAATATTCAGGAGAAACGGACGGATCATTGATGACAGTTCGTTTCATACGACTATGATCGAAGGTGTGGAGCATCAGGCGAAGCTTATGGGGTACGAGACGATATTCTGTTATGTGGATATCAGTGATCCGGATTATAAGGAGCAGCTTCTAGATATACTGACGGATATGCAGAGTGCTGTAGTGCTTCTTGGGACGGAGATGCTGGAGGAGGATTACGAGCCTTACATCCATGCGCGGAACCGTATTATATTACTGGATGGGCGCAGTGATAATTATGCATTCGACTGTGTTCTGATCAACGACAGTGAAGCAGCTGCGGATGCCGTGGAATATCTGGTGGAAAAGGGACATGAAAAGATCGGCTATCTAAGAGGGGAATTTCGGATACAGGCTTTCAGATCCCGGGAGACGGGGTACTATCAGGTGATGAGCAAATACGGACTTCCGGTGAGGCCGGAATACATCGCAACGGTGGGGACCAGAATAGAGACTGCGTATCAGGGGATGAAGGAATATCTGGCCGGGGCAGAAGAGGTGCCTACAGCATTTTTTGCTGATAATGACGTGATTGCAATCGGGAGTATGCAGGCAATGAAAGAGTGCGGTTATCAAGTCCCCGGAGATATATCGGTGATCGGTTTTGACAATGTGGCTTACGGGATGGTTTCGGATCCCCCGCTGTCTACGGTGCATGTGTATAAGCAGGAGCTGGGGGCAAGGGCTGTCCGTGAGCTTGTATCGGCGGAGGAGAAGGATAGTAAGGCGAAAGTGAAGATCCAGGTTTGTGCGGAGTTTGTCGAGCGGGGCAGTGTGAAGGATATACGGAAAGAGAGATAATAAAGAGCTTATAGAGCCCGGGATGTAAATAAACAGTTATTTACATCCCGGGTTTTCGTGTGATTTCTTTTTTGCTTGTGATGTAAAATATTATATAAAATTTTATAAAATATTTTTTGTAAAAAGATGGAGGAAGAATATGAGAAACAAAGAAAAACTGAAATATAAATGTGAAAACTACACAAAAAACACTATTTAAATTTGGATAATATAAACGAAATATCAATTCTATAGAAAAATATTATAAAATAATATTGAAAATTTTATATAAAAGTTTATAATATAAACATAAGAACGAAAAAGGAGATACAAAAATATGGGAAAGATAGGAGTAGTCGGAAGTATCAACATGGATATGACGGTGAAGGCAGAGCGGATTCCGCTTAAGGGTGAGACGCTTAAGGGTGAAGATCTTAAGTATATCCCGGGCGGAAAAGGAGCCAACCAGGCGGTCGCCATGGCAAAGCTCGGAGCGCAGGTCGAGATGTTCGGGTGCGTGGGGGATGACGCGGCGGGATCAAGTCTTGTGAAAAACCTTCAGGAAACGGGCGTTGAGACAAAATGTATTAAGACAATTCCGGGGGTTCCTACCGGATTGGCTATGATCACCGTTGGGGACAACGACAATACGATTATCGTAGTTGCAGGAACGAATGATCATGTGGACATTGACTATGTCAACGAGGTAAAAGACGCTCTGCTGGAATGCGAGATCGTGCTGCTGCAGCATGAGATCCCGCAGGAGACCATTGAGTACGTGGTGGATCTCTGTGCACAGAACGGTGTAAAGGTTGTGCTTAACCCGGGACCGGCAAGGCCGGTAAAGCAGGGGGTGCTTGAAAAGGTGACGTACCTGACTCCGAATGAGCATGAGGCGGTGATTTTATTTGGAACGGATCTTACCTTTGAGGAAATGATGAAGAAATATCCCGAGAAGCTGGTGATCACCCAGGGGTCCAGAGGGGTAAGCACATGCCTGAAGAACGGAGAAGTTATCCTTGTGCCTGCGAGGAAAGCCGACGTTGTGGATACGACAGGAGCCGGCGATACTTTGAATGGGGCATTTACAGTAGCGGTTACGGAAGGGAAGGCTATCAGAGACGCCCTTTTGTTTGCTAATACGGCGGCAGGGTTATCTACGGAGAAATTCGGAGCCCAGGGCGGAATGCCGACCTATGAAGAAGTGAAGAAAGCGATGGAGGGATAAAAGGATGAAAAGAAATGGGATTATAAATGCAGATATTTCAAGAGTGCTGTCCTATATGGGACACACGGATACAATTGCGGTCGGGGACTGCGGCCTTCCGATCCCTGACGAGACGGAACGGATTGATCTTGCGTTAAAGCTTGGCGTGCCGTCCTTTATGGAGGTGCTCAGGGAAGTCGCAAAGGAAATGAAGATTGAAAAGGTAGTTCTGGCAGAGGAGATCAAGGAGAAAAATGCCGAGATCCTGGAAGAGATCCTGACACTTGTGGACGGGATGGATACGGCGTGTGAGGTCGAGTATGTACCGCACACGGAGCTGAAAGCGCAGACAAAGACATGCAAGGCAGTAGTCAGAACGGGGGAGACGACACCGTATGCGAATATCATCCTGCAGTCCGCGTGTTTATTTTAGAGTTCAAAGGGAGGAAGAAAAATGCAGATTGAGATGAAGGGAATTGATAAATCCTTCGGAACAAATCAAGTGCTTAAGGACGCCGGTTTTGTCCTGGATCATGGCGAAGTCCACGCACTGATGGGGGAGAACGGGGCCGGGAAGTCTACCCTGATGAAAATTTTGACCGGTGTTTACACGAAAGACAAGGGCACAGTGATCGTAGACGGGCAGGAGGTAAACTATAAGAATCCTCAGGAGGCGGAGAAGGCGGGAATCGTATTTATCCACCAGGAGCTGAATGTCCTGTTTGACCTGACGGTGGAGGAGAACCTCTTTATGGGGAAAGAGATTACGAAAAAGTTCGGCCTGTGCGACCGGAAGGCAATGAGGCAGAAAGCGGCAGAGGCTCTGGGGCGTCTGGGAGTCCGGATTGACCCGGGAGAAGTAATGTCCAACCTGTCTGTAGGGCAGCAGCAGATGATTGAGATCTGCAAAGCTCTTATGGTAGATGCGAAGGTTATTATCATGGATGAGCCTACGGCAGCTCTGACGCAGAGTGAGACGGTAGTACTGTTTGAGGTGATTCAGTCTCTCCGCAAATCCGGAGTGTCTATTGTGTACATATCCCACAGGATGGAAGAGATCTTTGAACTGTGCGACAGGATCAGCGTGCTCCGTGACGGGACCTATGTGGGTACCCGGAACATACCGGAGACAAATATGAACGAAATTGTGAAGCTGATGATCGGCAGGGAGATTGGAGAACGCTATCCGGAACGAGATTGTGAGATCGGGGAGACGGTGCTGAAGGTCAGCGGCCTGACGAAAAAGGGCGTGTTCCAGGATGTGGAATTTGAAGTGAAAGCCGGAGAGGTACTTGGGGTATCCGGCCTCATGGGAGCCGGTCGTACAGAGATTATGCAGGCTATTTTCGGAAATCTTCCGTATGAGTCCGGAAAAATTGAGATCAATGGCAGAGAGGTGCAGATCAAATCTCCGATCCAGGCAATGAAAAACGGCATCGGGTTTATTACGGAGGATCGGAAGGTGGAAGGCCTGATGCTGGAGGAAAGCATCGAGAAAAATATTTCTCTTGCAAACCTTTCTTCGATATCCAAAAACCATGTGATTGACAGGAAGAAGGAGAAAGACCTGGTAGGCAAAGGCATTGAAGAACTGCATATCCGCTGTTTCGGGCCGTTCCATGAGTGCAATAACCTGAGCGGAGGGAACCAGCAAAAGGTTGTTTTTGCGAAATGGGTCTATACAGAGCCGAAGATCCTGATCTTGGATGAGCCCACCAGGGGCGTGGACATCGGCGCGAAAAAAGAAATTTACAATATTATCAATGACCTAGCTGCCAAGGGAGTGGCTATTATCATGGTATCTTCTGAGCTGCCGGAGGTGCTCGGGATGAGCGACCGTGTGATGGTCGTGCGCGAAGGCCTGGTCAGAGGGATTATTTATAAAGAAGAAGCAAATCAGGAAAATGTAATGACATTAGCAACGGGAGGTACGATTTAATGGAAACAAATAAAAGGAAAATAACAGATCATCTGCAGGATCTGGGTGCGCTTATCGCGTTGGTATTACTGGTTGTCGGAATCAGTATTGTGAGTCCTGAATTCAGGACGGGAAGTAACTTTTTGTCATTGCTGCGGCAGTCTTCTATCAATGGACTTATTGCATTTGGTATGACTTGCGTGATCCTGACAGATGCGATCGACCTGTCTGTCGGGTCTGTGCTGGCATTGAGCACGGCGCTGTGTGCCGGCATGATTGCCAACGGGGTTCCGGCAGGGGCGGCTATGCTCCTGGCGCTGGTGATCGGAACAGCTCTTGGCGCGGTCAGCGGTCTTTTGGTAACAAAAGGAAGACTGCAGGCGTTTATTGCTACATTGATTACCATGACAGTTTACCGTGGTATTACAATGATCTTTACAGACGGAAAACCGATTTCCAACCTGGGAGACAGCTTTGTTCTGAAGCTGGTGGGAAGAGGAAACTTTTACCGGATTCCGATTCCGGTAATCCTGCTGCTTTTGATCTTCGGCGGATTTTATTTCCTGCTGAATAAGACTACGTTCGGGCGGGCTGTCTATGCGACAGGAAGCAACTGGAAATGTGCCAAGCTTGCGGGTGTCAATATTCACAAAACGAAGATTATCGTGTATGCGATCTCCGGTTTTATGTCGGCGCTGTCCGGGCTGATCCTGCTGTCAAGACTGGGCTCTGCACAGCCTACGCTGGGAGACGGATATGAGCTTGACGCTATTGCGGCGGTGGCTCTCGGCGGAACGAGTATGAGCGGCGGACGCGGCAAGATATACGGGACATTTATCGGTGTGCTGATCATTGCCGTGCTGAACAATGGTCTGAATATCCTTGGCGTATCCTCCTATTACCAGGATGTTATCAAAGGATTCGTTATTTTGGTCGCTGTATTGTCAGACCGTAAGAGATAGTCTTAAGAGATGTCGTGTGAGGAAAAGGAGAAAATATATGATGAAAAAAATAGCAAGTATAATTATGGTATTATGTATGGTGCTTGGCCTGGCAGGATGCAATGCCATCACCATTGACGGAGAGGGGGAGGCTGCGGAAAATACCGGAAACGGCTCCATCGGGCTTTCCGTGTCCACGCTGAATAATCCGTTTTTCGTATCTCTTGCAGAGGGCGCAGAGGAGGCAGCAGAGAAGAACGGCGTGAAGCTGGCGGTTGCAGATGCAGGAGATGACAGTGCAAAGCAGCAGAGTGATATCGAGGATCTGATTTCAAGGAATGTCAGCGTACTGATCGTAAATCCGGTGGACTCTGACGCGGTGGCTCCTGCGGTGCAGAATGCCATTTCTCAGGGGATCAAGGTAATCTCTGTTGACCGTGTGGTAAATGGAGTTGACGTTGACTGCCAGATTGCATCCGACAATGTAGCGGGAGCGAAGATGGCAACAGAGTATCTGGTTGAGCTTATTGGCGAGGGAGCAAAGGTTGCGGAGCTTCAGGGCGTTCCGGGAGCATCTGCCACCATTGACCGGGGAGCAGGCTTCCATGAGGCGGCAGACGCAGCCCTTAATGTAGTGGCCAGCCAGAGCGCCAATTTTGACCGGGCAGAAGGCATGACGGTTATGGAAAATGTGCTTCAGTCAGATTCAGCCATCCTGGGAGTATTTGCACACAATGATGAGATGGCGCTCGGGGCGCTGCAGGCAATTGCGGCAACCGGAAAGGATATTAAGGTTGTCGGGTTTGACGCGACAGATGATGCGGTGAGAGAAGTGGAAGCCGGCAGAATGGCAGCTACGGTTGCCCAGAAGCCGGAACTTATGGGAGAGACGGCTATTGAGACGGCTATGAAACTGATCGACGGAGAGGAAGTGGAGAAATCTCTTCCGGTAGCAGTAGAATTGATTACAAAAGGCTAAAGAAAAATACTACTATTTGAGGTAAAACTTTATATAAAAATTCAAAGCTTGCCTCCCTAAAATTCATGTGAATGTGTTATAATAATTGAGAATGAATCAGGGAAGGACGAGAGTAATGAAGGTCAGTGTTCGGAAAATCAGTGAAATTACAGGCTTTTCCCCGGCTACTGTATCGAATGCGTTGAATCACAAAAGAGGGGTCAACAAAGAGACTGCCAGGAAAATACTGAAAGTTGCGAAGGAGCTTGGATATCAGACGGGAGAACGGATTCGGAAAATAAGGTTTGTTATTTTCCGCCGGAACGGGTTGATCATAGACGACAGTGCTTTTCACCCGGCAGTGATAGAAGGTGTGGAGAGACAGGCAAAACTTATGGGGTATGAGACGTTGTTCTGCCATGTAGATGTCAAGGATCCGGAATATGAAGTTCAGCTTCATGAGATTTTATCGGACACAGAGAGTGTGATCGTCCTCCTGGGAACGGAAATGCTGGAGGAAGACTTTGAACCTTATACCTGTGCGAGGAACCGGTTGATCCTGCTGGACGGCTGGAGCAACCGGTATTCCTTCGACGGGGTGCTGATCAGCAATACAGATTCTGCGGCCAGGGCGGTAGAGTATCTGGCGGATAAAGGGCATACAGAGATCGGCTACATCAGAGGAGATTTTCGGATCCAGGCGTTCCAGTACCGGGAGATCGGCTATAAAAGGGTGATGGAAGCCAGAGGGCTCAGGGTCCGCCCGGAATATATTGCGACAGTGGGAACGAAGGTGGATACGGCGTATGAAGGGATGAGGGAGTATCTGGCCTGTGCGGAGCAGATGCCGACAGCATTCTTTGCGGACAATGATATTATTGCGATCGGAGCTATGCGTGCCCTTAAGGAATCAGGGTATGATATCCCCGGAGATGTATCCATTGTGGGGTTTGACAATGTTTCTTTCGGGGCAATGGTGGAGCCTGCGCTTACGACCATTCATGTATACAAGCAGGAAATGGGAGAGATGGCGGTCCGGGAGCTTTTGTTTGCCATTGAGAATAAAAGCCGGATCCATCTGAAGATCCAGGTGTGTACGGAATTCGTGGAACGTGACAGTGTGCGGAAGATTGAAAGGCAGCAGTAGGACGCTGCTGAAAGTTAACAGGCGGAAGATGATTATGGATGTAACGTAATCATTTTCCGCCTGTTTTCGTGCTTAAACTGCAAATAAACATTTATGTAAACAAGAAACGATAAAAAGGGACGGCAATCGACAAAATATGAATAAAATGTTAATTTAAAATAGACTAATTGTAAAAGATGCACAAATTATGAAGATGAAAATTATAATAATTAAACAAAGTGTAAATCTAAAACATATTTATGGGTAAAAATGGTTGAAATATTTATATAAACGTTTATAATAAAGAGCATAAGAACCACGGAGGTGGTGAAGGGTGAAAGCCAATATAAAACAAATAAGCCGTATTACAGGTTTTTCGCCGGCGACAGTGTCTAATGCTCTGAACCGTAAGAAAGGTGTAAACGGGGAAACTTCGGAAAAAATTTTCAAAGCAGCTGAGGAACTTGGATACCAGTTTGAGAAGCCGGTCAGGAGAATTAAGTTTGTTACATACAGAAAGAACGGGATGATCATTGACGACAGCCAGATATTTCCGGATATGATCGAAGGGGTGGAGCGGCAGGCCAAGGCGCTTGGATACGAGACCACTTTCAGCCGCCTGAATTATGAAGACCCGGAATTTGGCACAAGACTTAAGGAAGTGCTGGAGGATACCGGATGCCTGATGATTCTTCTTGGGACCGAGATGATGGAAGAAGACTATGAGCCTTTTAAAGAATTTAAAGGGACAATGGTCATACTGGACGGCTGGTGCGAGGACATGTGTTTTGACAGCATCCTGATCAATAATACAGATGCGGCATGCATGGCGGTAGAGTATCTGATCCAAAAGGGGCACAGAAAGATCGGTTATCTGAAAGGGGACTACCGGATTAAGGCTTTTTGTTATCGGGAATATGGCTACGAGAGGGCGCTTCTGAGACATGGACTGAAAGTGGAGCGAGGATATGCGGCTGTTGTAGGGACTCAGCTTGAGAGCGCCTATGAAGGAATGAAGAGGTATCTGAGGGAGCATAAGGAGCTTCCGACGGCATTTTTTGCAGATAATGACGTGATAGCCCTCGGAGCTATGAGAGCTATGACAGAGCAGGGAATTAAAATACCGGAGCAGGTCTCTCTTGTGGGATTTGATGACATAAAGTTTGGAGCTATATCGGCGCCGGGACTTACTACACTTCATGTATACAAGCAGGAGATGGGAGAGGTGGCAGTAAGGAGAGCCACAGACTATCTTAAATATCCCGGGCGCAGTGTAAAGATGAAAATCCAGGTGTGCACTGATTTCATAGAACGGAACAGTGTACGCAATCTAAATATAGGCTAACTGGTAAACAAAAAGGAGGAAGAAAAATGGCAACGATCAGATTAGGTTATGCGCCGACACGGAGAAGCATTTTCAGTGCACCGGATGCGCTCAAGTACAGAGGTTTGACAGCGGACAGGCTGAGAGAGCTTGGCATTGAGTTTGTTGATATTGATGATATCAATGATGAGGGACTTCTGTATGACGACAAGGATGTAAAGAAAATTGCGGCAAAGTTCAAAGCAGAGGGTGTTGACGGATTATTTTTACCACATTGCAACTTTGGTACGGAGTATGTCTGTGCACGACTTGCGAAGGAACTGAATGTTCCGGTCCTGCTGTGGGGCCCGCTGGATGAGAGGCCGGAGGAGAACGGTGTGAGGCTCCGGGATACGCAGTGCGGCTTATTTGCGACAGGCAAAGTGCTGAGAAGGTTCCAGGTGCCATTTACATATATGACAAACTGCAGGCTGAATGACCCGGTGTTCGAGAGAGGGCTGAGAGATTTCCTTGCAGTATGCAACGTCGTTAAGACATTCCGGAATATTCGGATCCTTCAGATTTCAACAAGGCCGTTTGATTTCTGGACAACGATGTGCAATGAAGGAGAACTGCTTGAAAAGTTTAATATCCAGCTCTCCCCGATCCCGATGACAGAGCTGACACAAGAGATGAAGGCCGTGAAGGAAGAGGGCAGGAAGCTGGCAGACATGGTGGCTTATATCAATGAGAACATGGATGTTAAGATCAAGGAAAACGAAGTGGAAAATGTGGCGGCTCTTGCTGTGGCAATGGAGCAGCTTGTAGAGAGATACGGGTGCCAGGCAGCCGGGATCCAGTGCTGGAACGCACTGCAGACAGAGATTGGTGTTATGCCGTGTGCAGCCAATGCGATCCTGAATGAAAAAGGTATCCCAGTAGTATGTGAGACGGATATCCACGGCGCGGTCACGGCTCTTATGGTAGAAGCCGCAGGGATGGGGGAACTCAGAGGGTTTTTCGCAGACTGGACGATCCGCCATCCGGACATTGCAAACGGAGAACTCCTGCAGCACTGCGGACCGTGGCCGATCTCTGTGGCAAAGGAAAAACCACAGCTCACCTACCCGCTGGCCTTTGACCATCCGGGCAGCTTAACGGCAGAGGCGAAGCACGGAGATGTCACACTGTGCCGGTTTGACGGGGACAACGGAGAGTATTCGCTGCTCCTGGGCAATGCGAAAGGCGTTGACGGCCCGAAAGGGATGGGCACCTACCTATGGGTGGAAGTGGACAATATCAAACGTCTGGAGGCCAAGATCGTAGAAGGGCCGTATATCCATCACTGCGTAGGTATCCACAAAGATGTAGTGCCGGTGCTTTATGAGGCATGTAAATATATCGGTGTAAAGCCGGATCTGTATGACCCGATCGAAGAAGACGTAAAAGCATATTTAAGAGGAGAATGATTATGGAGAATTTAAAAGCATTGGCCTATGAACTGAGAGAAGATGTGATCGATGTCATCATGTCGGGAAAAGCCGGGCATATCGGCGGAGACATGAGCGTGATGGAGATCCTGACAGAGCTGTATTTTGATCAGATGAATGTAAGCCCGGAGAATATGGACGACCCTGACCGGGACAAATTTGTCATGAGCAAGGGACATTCTGTGGAGGCTTATTATGCCGTACTTGCAAAGAAAGGCTTTTTTGACCGTGAGGATCTTGTGGCTAATTTCAGCAAGTTCGGTTCTAAATATATCGGACACCCCAACAACAAGCTTCCGGGGATTGAGATGAACTCCGGATCTCTTGGTCACGGACTTCCGGTCTGTGTGGGCATGGCGCTGGCAGGCAAAATGAACGGGCAGGATTACCGGGTTTACACGGTCATGGGCGACGGCGAAGTGGCAGAAGGCTCCGTGTGGGAGGGCGCAATGGCGGCCAGTCATTATAAGCTGGATAATCTTTGTGCCGTGGTGGATAGAAATCGTCTTCAGATCTCCGGCAATACCGAGGATGTAATGTCCCATGACGATCTGCATGAAAGATTCTTTTCTTTCGGATGGCACGTCATTGATGTGGCGGACGGCAATGATATCGACCAGTTAAAGGCAGCATTTGAAGAGGCGAAGACGGTCAAAGGAAAACCATCTATGCTGATTGCAAATACAGTGAAGGGCAAGGGCTCTTCCGTGATGGAGAATAAGGCAAACTGGCATCATAAGGTTCCGAATGAGGAGGAACTTGCACAGATCAGAAAGGATCTGAAGGAAAGAAAGGAGGCGCTTCGCTAATGGGAAAGATTGCAAATAAACAGGTTATCTGTGACGTACTGGTGGAAGCAGGAAAAAAGGACAGGGATATCGTGGCCCTCTGCAGCGATTCCAGAGGAAGTGCATCCTTCACAGGATTTGCCAATGAGCTTCCGGAGCAGTTTGTGGAGACGGGGATTGCCGAGCAGAACCTGGTAAGTATTTCCGCAGGGCTTGCAAAATGCGGAAAGAAGCCGTATGCGGCGTCACCGGCGTGTTTCCTGTCTACAAGAAGCTATGAGCAGTGCAAGGTGGATGTTGCCTATTCTAATACAAATGTAAAGCTGATCGGTATCTCCGGCGGGGTTAGCTACGGAGCCCTTGGCATGAGCCATCATTCCGCACAGGATATTGCGGCTATGTGTGCAGTGCCGAATATGAGGGTATATCTTCCAAGCGACAGGCTTCAGACCGAGTGCCTGATGCGGGAATTGATCAAGGATGAGAAGCCGGCCTACATCCGTGTAGGGAGAAATGCGGTGGATGATGTGTATGAGGAAGGAAATGTGCCGTTTGAGATGGACAAGGCTACGGTAGTACGCGAGGGTACAGATGTGGCGATCATCGCATGCGGCGAGATGGTAAAACCGTCTGTGGAGGCGGCAGAGATCCTGAAAGAGAAGGGTATCAGCGCCGCGGTGGTAGATATGTATTGCGTAAAACCTCTTGACGAGGACGCGGTCATCAAAGCAGCGTCAAATGCAAAAGCAGTCGTTACCGTGGAGGAACATGCACCCTGCGGCGGGCTTGGCTCTATGGTAAGCCAGGTGGTAGGAAGCCATTGCCCGAAGAAGGTTCTCAACATTGCGCTGCCGGATGCGCCGGTGATCACAGGGACATCCCGGGAAGTGTTTGACTATTATGGTATGAACGGCGAAGGGATCGCCAAAAGGGCAGAAGAAGCGCTGGCGTAAGCCGGGCACGGATGTCCGGGAGGTATTGACAGGGCTTGCCTGTTGATATAGAGATTTAATACTTTATAAAACATAAGGAGGAAACGAAAATGAAAGGTTTCAAAAAAGTATTAGCTATGTTTCTTGTAGTTGCTATGGTTGCCGCAATGGCAATCGGATGCGGTTCTAAGGAAGAGCCGAAGAAAGAAGAAACAAAGACAGAAGAAAAAGAAGAAGGCGGAGACGAAGAGGTATTAAAGGGCGGCGGCTCTAATATCATCTACATCATCACTCCATCTGTATCTAACCCTGCGTTCAAGGCTGAGGCCGACACAGCTACAGCAAAGGCTGAGGAGCTTGGATATGAGGTAAAGGCAGTGTCTCATGATGATGACCCGACAAAACAGACAGAGTTATTTGACAGTGCGATCGCTGACAAGGCAGCAGCTATCATCTGTGACAATGCAGGTGCAGACGCAACAGTAGAGGCTGTTAAGAAGGCAAGAGAGGCTGGTATCCCGACATTCCTGATCGACCGTGAGATCAATGCAGAAGGCGTTGCTATTTCTCAGATCGTAGCGAACAACTACCAGGGTGCAAAAGCAATTGCAGAGAAATTTGTTGAGGCAATGGGCGAGAAAGGAAAATATGTTGAACTGTTAGGAAAAGAGTCCGACACAAACGCAGGCGTTCGTTCTCAGGCATTCCATGAAGTGATCGATCAGTATCCGGATATGGAGATGGTTGCTCAGCAGACAGCAAACTGGGAAAAGACAGAGGCATATGACAAAATGGAAGCTATGCTTCAGGCTAACCCGGACATCGAAGGTGTTATCTGCGGTAACGATACTATGTTAGAGGGTGTATGTGCAGCTCTTGACGCAGCAGGAAAGACCCTTCCGGTTATCGGTGTTGACGGATCTGACGAGGCAGCAGCCCTGATTAAATCCGGACAGGCTACAGGAACAGCTCTTCAGCAGTTTGCTGTTATCGCAGAGATGGCGGTTGTTCAGGCTGACAAGTATCTCAAGGAAGGCTCTACAGGCGCAGACGAGAAGCAGTTAGTTGACTGTATCGCGATCACATCCGAGAATGTGGACAAATTATCAGGCTTTGTATTTACAGAGTAATTTATGGACTATAAGTATTAAATACTGCGGGGAGGCACAGGTGGTGCTTCCCCGTATATAACAAAAGGCTTCTTATGTGAGGAAGTATTAAATGATCAGGGAAATAAATATCCGGGGAAGGACGGGTATTTAAAAATAAACAGTATGAAGGAGGCAGCTATGAAAAAGCGCATGACAGCTCTCGCACTCGCATTTGCCCTTGTATCGGCGACGATGCTTACGGGATGTGTGAAGGTGATCAAGATCGGAGAGGAAGGAAAGTACACCGGAGAAGTAGAATTCAACGCAGGGGATGATGTGGCAGCGATCTGGGAGGATTCGGCCCTTCCGGAATTAAATGAAAATGCTGTTGACCTTACGGAATTTTTGTCACAGTCCAACGGGGATCTGACTACGCTTGCAGATGACTGCGGAAAATATTCTATGGGTGATTCCGGCGAACTGAGTTATATCGTAAAGGGCACAGGGACGGTACAGGAAGTGAATACAGAGTCCCAGGCCGGCTATATGGCTGTGAAGCTTGAGGGTTATAACGGGACGGAAAATGTGAGGATACAGATCGGGCCTGTATATAAGGCATCCTCGATCCGTGATACCCTGAGCTTTATCAAGTTCGGGGATTATAAAAACCAGGGAGAGTGGGCGGCAGTATCCCAGAGTATTAATGAGATCGTTGCAAAGGACGTTGTTGAACCGGTCAATCCGTCATCCCTGGAGGGCAAGAGTATTTCATTCGTAGGTGCATTTACAGTTTCTTCCGGAAGCTCAGATGTGCTCATCACTCCGGCTGTGCTGGAAGTAAAGTAAGCGGACTACTGAATTGAGAAGGAGATAATTGGACTATGGGTGAAGCATATAAATGTGCAGAGAATGTATTTCTCCATGCAGAGAAGATAAGTAAGATCTACCCTGGTACGAAGGCTCTTGATCAGGTATCCTTTGACCTTCTCAAAGGAAAGGTCAATGTACTGATCGGGGAAAACGGAGCCGGCAAGTCTACGCTGATGAAAATGATTGCCGGGATCGAGCAGCCCAATGAGGGCACCATGTACATCGGGGACCAGGAGGTATATTTTAAAGATACGACAGAGGCGCGGAAACACGGGATCGGCATTATCCATCAGGAATTAAGCCTCTTCCCGAATCTCAATGTATACCAGAACATTTTCATGAATAAAGAGAAGACAAAGAGCAGAGTCGTCCTGGATGATAAGAAGCATATGGAGGGCGCAAGGAAGGTGCTGGAGCGGCTGGAGCATCCGCTGGATCTGAATGCCAGGGTAGGAGAGCTGCGTGTAGGGCAGCAGCAGATGATCGAGATTGCGCGTAATCTGGTGGAGGATGACCTTAAGGTGCTCATCATGGATGAGCCTACGTCGTCTCTGAGCCAGCAGGAGGTTCAGGTTCTCTTTAAGATCATGAGAGAGCTTACGTCCGCGGGAATCTCTATTGTATATATTTCCCACAGACTGGAAGAGATCATGGAGATCGGCGACCATGTAACGATCTTAAGGGACGGAAAATATGTTGCGGACGCGGAAGTGAAGGATATTGATGTTCCCTGGATCGTACATCAGATGACAGGAGGCGCGAAGTCCTACCCGAAGAGAGACCGGGAGGTTGACTGGAGCAAGGTTGAAAATGTGCTGGAGGTCAGAAACCTGTGCCTCCCGAAGCAGGGCGGAGGCTATCTGGTAGACCATCTGGATTTTGAACTGAAAAAGGGCGAGGTGCTCGGGATCTACGGCTTGATGGGAGCCGGGCGCAGCGAAGTGTTTGAATGTCTTATGGGACTGCATCCGGAGCACACCGGAGAAGTTAAATTAAATGGCGAGGCGTTAAAGATCAAATCCATTTCCGGACAGATCGACAAAGGATTTGCCCTGATCCCTGAGGACCGGCAGGCCCAGGGGCTGGTACAGACTCTCGATATTGAGAAGAATTGTTCTCTGTCGGCGTTGAAGAGATATACGAAGGGCATATTCCTTGACAAGAAATTAGAGGGCGAGAAGGTAGACGGGCAGATTAAAGATATCCACATTAAGGTGGCGGATAAGAAGCTGCCGATTCTCTCCTTATCAGGCGGTAACCAGCAGAAGGTAGTTATCGGTAAGGGTATCCTGACGGAGCCTAAGATCCTGCTTATGGACGAACCGAGCAGGGGTATTGATATCGGGGCGAAGACAGAGGTCTTTGATATCATTAACCAGTATGCGGAGGCGGGGCTTTCTATCATTGTGATTTCTTCTGAGCTTCAGGAGATCGTAGCGATCGCGGACCGTGTCATCGTATTGTCCAATGGCCTTAAGACCGGCGAATTCAACGGCGACGAGATCGAACAGGATACATTGGTACTGGCTTCCTATAAGGGGCATCATACAGAGAAAAAGGAGAGTTAAATTATGGCAGCGAATCAGAAATCAGGAAATAATAATAAATTAATGATGACCATTTTAAAGGGTCGTACATTTATTGTGTTGGTTATTCTGCTTATTTTCTTCAGTATCACAGCAGATAATTTCTTAAGTGCAGGGGCGCTTCTTACAGTTGCCAAGCACGTAGCCCTTTACGGGATCCTTGCGATCGGAATGACCTATGTTATCATTACCGGCGGTATCGATCTTTCTGTCGGCTCCGTGGCGGGCCTTGCGGGAATGATCGCAGGCGGGCTTATTCAGGAGGGGCTTACGCTGAAAGTGTTCGGCGTGACGATCTACTGCAGTGTTCCGCTTATTGTATTGATCACCGTTCTCCTCGGAGCTGTTATGGGGATGATCAATGGTATTGTTATCACGAAGTTTAATGTTGCCCCGTTTATCGCCACACTTGGCACGATGTACATATGGCGCGGATTCGCAAACATCCGCTCCAATGGTGCGACGTTCTCAGAGCTTGCAGGTAAGGAAGGTCTTGGAAACACAGGGTTTGAGGTGTTCGGACGTAACCTTGCAGGTACTTCCATCCCGTGCGGAGTTCTGATCCTTGCCATTATTGCGGTCATTGCAGGGTTGATTTTGAAGAAAACTCCATTCGGATGGCATGTATTGTCTATCGGCGGAAATGAGAAGGCTTCCAAATTATCTGGTATTAAAGTTGACAGAGTGAAGATCTGGGTATATGCTTTTTCTGGATTCTGTTCTGCGGTGGTAGGTATTATTGCAACTTCCCAGCTTGTATCTGCGACACCAAAGACAGGTGAATCCTGGGAAATGAATGCCATTGCCGCTTCCGTACTCGGCGGTACGTCTATGGCAGGCGGAGTGGGAACTATCGGAGGTACGATCGTAGGTGCATTCGTGATCGGTGTGATTAACGACGGTATGACAATGTGCGGCGTAACGGAGTTCTGGCAGAAGATTATCAGAGGTCTTGTGATCATCATCGCAGTCATCATTGACCAGGTACAGCGGAATCTTCAGGCGAAGATGGCGCTTCAGGCACGTAACGAAAACAAATAGGAAGAGGAATTATATATGAAAGTACTAAATTTTGGATCTTTAAACCTGGATTATGTATATTCCGTCGACCACATGGTGACGCCGGGGGAAACCCTGGCGTCTTATGGCATGTCTGTATTTTGCGGCGGAAAAGGATTAAACCAGTCGATCGCCCTTGCAAAGGCGGGCGTTTCTGTTTACCATGCGGGGATGGTGGGCGAAGAGGGCGGCGCACTTCTTGAAGCGTGTAAGGAGGGCGGCGTAAAAACGGACTTTATAAAGACCATACCCGGGAAGTCCGGCCATACGATTATCCAGGTAGACAAGGAAGGGCAGAACTGCATTCTGCTGTTTGGCGGGGCGAACCGCAGCATCACGAAGGAATATGTGGACGAGGTGCTGTCACATTTTGAAAAGGGGGACATCCTTCTGCTTCAGAATGAGGTGAATCTGCTGGATTATATCATTGACCGGGCGTATGAGACCGGGATGATGATCATCCTGAACCCGTCTCCGTACGACAGCGCGCTGGACGCGTGTGATTTCAGCAAGATCTCCATGTTCCTGCTCAACGAGGTTGAGGGTGGCCAGGTGACCGGGGAGAAGGAAACGGATGCAATTCTTGAGAAACTAAAAGAGATCTATCCGGATGCGAAGGTGGTGCTGACACTCGGCGGAGAGGGCTCCGTATACCAGTATAAGGATGAACAGTACCGCCAGGGGATTTATCCGGTGAAGGCGGTGGACACGACTGCGGCCGGGGATACATTTACCGGATACTTCATCTCGTCCGTGCTGGAGGGACTTCCGGTTCCGGAAGGACTTAAGCTTGCCGCAAAGGCGTCTGCAATTGCGGTGTCAAGGCAGGGTGCGACTGCTTCTATCCCGCTGAGGGAGGAAGTGCTGAAGGCGGAACTGTAGGATACATTTATAAAGGCAAGAGGAGTAAGACATGGCAGAAAAATATATAATCAGTATTGACCAGAGTACGCAGGGGACGAAGGCGCTGTTGTTTGATGAGAGCGGAAGCCTGATCGGGCGTACGGATAAGCCCCATGAGCAGATCATCAACGAAAAAGGATGGGTTTCCCATAACCCGTCAGAGATTTATGCCAATGTGATCGATGTCGTGACAAGGCTGACGCAGGACATTGACCGGAGTAAAATCGTGGGGGTGGGAATCAGCAATCAGCGTGAGACTTCCCTTGCGTGGGACAGGGTGACGGGAGAACCCATGGGCCATGCCATTGTATGGCAGTGTTCCCGTGCGGTGGATATCTGTGAGCGGGTGGAGAAAAAAGGTGAGGCAGAGAACATCCGAAGAAGGACGGGGATGAACCTGTCTCCGTATTTCCCGGCGTCTAAGATCGCGTGGATCCTGGAACATGTGGAGGGAGCCAGAGAGAAGGCAGAAAAAGGAGAAATCTGCCACGGCACCATCGACAGCTGGGTAGTATACAAGCTGACGGGCGGCAGGTCTTACAAGACAGATTATTCCAATGCTTCCCGCACACAGCTTTTTAACATTTTTGAATTGAAATGGGACGAGGAGATCTGTGCGCTGTTCGGAATCGATCCGAAAAATATGGCCGAGGTCTGCGATTCCGATGCATGCTACGGCGAGACGGATTTTGACGGCCTGCTTGAGCGGCCGGTTCCGATCCACGGAGTGCTGGGCGACTCCCACGGTTCCCTGTTCGGCCAGGGATGTTTAAAGCCGGGCATGACCAAGGCAACCTACGGCACAGGTTCCTCTATTATGATGAATATCGGAGAGCAGCCGGTGCTCAGTACCCATGGGGTGGTAACATCCCTTGCGTGGAGCATGGGCGGAAAAGTGAATTATGTACTGGAAGGAAATTTGAATTACACAGGGGCTGTGATTACATGGCTCAAGGACGACCTGAAGCTGATCCAGTCGCCCGGGGAGACGGGGATTCTCGCAGAACAGGCGGTGAAGGATGACAGCCTGTATCTGGTTCCCGCATTTTCCGGCCTGGGGGCTCCCTACTGGGACAGCCGCGCCGCGGCGGCCATTGTGGGCATGACGAGGACGACCGGGAAAGCCGAGGTGGTCAGGGCCGGCGTAGAGTGTATTGCTTATCAGATTGCGGATATTGTGAAGGCAATGAGCGAGGATGCCGGTGTAAAGGTAGAGGAGCTCCGGGTGGACGGAGGACCGACGAAAAATACCTACCTCATGCAGTTTCAGAGCGATATCGCGGAGGCGTCCGTGCAGGTGCCGGATTCCGAAGAACTGTCCGGGATCGGGCCGGCTTATGCAGCGGGGCTCGCACTGGGAGTGTGGGACGAGAGCATCTTCGGGAAGCTGAAGCGCGTGAAATATGAGCCGGAGATGGCCGGTGAGGTCAGAGAAAAGAAGTACGGCGGGTGGAAAAAAGCAGTGGATAGGGTATTGACAAAATAATAACAGGGGACGTAGTAAAATGCAATTTTACTACGTCCCCTGTTATTATTTTAACAACCCTAAATTTCCTCTTTTTTCTGCACTTTCATTAATATTGAAACTTTAAAAATATGATCCTGATATTCAAATTTCGGTATTCCGCTGTACTGTTCAACAATATTAAGTACAGATGAGATTCCAATGCCTTTGCGCCCTTTTTCCTTGGAGGAAATAAAGGCATTTCCCGATCTCTGGATTTCTCCCTCGTAGCTGTTTTCGATAATGATGGCGAGGATGCAGTCGGTTACTACCGATATTTTAAGGTTGATAAAACTGCTTTTGGATTTCATGCGTGCACAGGCTTCGGTGGCGTTTTCCAGAAGATTGGCGGCTACGGCGCACAGATCCATATCGGGAAGAAGTGGTTCTTCCGGGAGATCAATCTCTATGTCGATGGCGGTTCCCCTTTTTTCTGCCAGTTCTTTATAGTATCCTACAAGAGAATTCAAGGCAAGATTTTCACAGTAGGTGTCTGTGGGAGGCGGCGTGGATGTGCGGTATTTTTGAAGATAGGCGTTTAGCCCGTCAATGTCTTTATTCTTGATGTAGGTATCTATAACAAGCAGGTGGTGGCGCATATCGTGCCGGTGCCGGCTTGTTTGTTCGATTTGTATCTGGAGGGATTCTGTCTGCTTTCGCTGTGAAGACAGAACGGTTTCTGATATATGGAGCTTTTCGATGAGGTATGCATTTTCACTGACTACAAGAACCATCCTGAGTATGAGGACATAGGTGGCGAAGGTCAGTACGACCCACAGGGGCGGAGTATAGTAGAAAAAATTGTCTGTTACGGAATCTGGGTCGGATATATTCAGAGAAAACAGCAGATTGTGAAGCAGATTGCTGCAGATCGGAATAATCCATACCAGATTCCAGATAGAGAAAGAGACGGTGTAATCCAGTGCGGGGCGAAGTGTTTTTCTGAAGAAACGGTATATCAGAGGAAATGTAATAATGAGCAGGATTGCCGTAATTGCAGATGATTCAAAGGTTGTATAGGAAGGAAGTCTGTCGCGGATCAGGAAACAGATATACATGGAGAGGAGTGTAATATGCTCTGCATAGCATTTTGCAATAGCTACGATAAAGATACCGTGCCCCAGCCGGTATCCGGTGGCCATGTCAAAAATAACTGCGCCCAGAATAATTGAGGCCAGACTGATCAGGAGGTATTTTAACGGTGAGAATCCATAATTAAAGTATGTGCTGGAGCCGTAGAAGGTAACTGCAAGGTACAACACAACGGCTCCTGCAAGATATATAAATACAGGAGTCCTCAAATGATCCTTAAAAGTAAGGAACAGAAGAATAAAGCAAGGGAGGATGAAAACAAGCGTGTTGAAAATGTGAGGAAGTGTCATAACTTTGTACCTCCGTTTACATAATCAAAGATATAGTTGGAGTATGCCTGGATAATTCCTCTGCGCTGAGATTTGAAAATGGGTATACGTTCTTCATTTTTCAGGATAAAATCATTGTCGTCCCATGATTCCACATAATCCATATTGACCATACAATTCCGATAGCACCACAAAAATTGCCCGTAGGGGGCCAGTAATGGCGAAAACTCCCCGAAGGACATGTAGGACCGTATAACGCTGGAGGTTGTGTGCACCTGAATATAGTGGTTGTGGTAATCCACATACATAATGTCTGTGATCAGGATCCGTGTCTGATAGCGTCCTTCCTTCAATTCGATATAATGTGCAAATTTTGCCGCCACCTTTTCAAAACGGTTGAGCGCATCCTCAAGCTGCGCGTAAGTATATGGCTTTACCAGGTAATCCAGGGCATGCAGACGAAATGCCTTGACGGCATGTTCTCTGCTGGAGGTAGAAAAGATGATCTGGCATTTAGGGTTGAGCTTTTTGATTTCCTTTGCGATCTGGATGCCATTTAAGCTCTGCATAAAAATATCGAGGAAAACAAGACTGTACTGTTCTGTTTTCAGAGTGCGGAGGAAAGTCCCTTCATTTGTGAACTCCTTTACCTGTACATGTATTTTGTGTTCGCTGCAGTAACGGCATATATATTCATATAAAAGTGAAAGATCTTTAGAAGAATCATCTACGATTGCGATTGTCATAACGGCCTCCGAAACATAATAATAAAGGCATCACAAATGCCTTGCCTCAATATTAACATATTACAGGTGCGGGAAGGATGTTGCAATAAGTAAAATTATGCTGATTTTAGTAATAGAAAAAAACTATAAATAAGGGAATATATATAAAATATTAATTGGCGCATTTTATAGGAAGCGTGTATAGTTGAAAAGAACAAATGAGGAAAGGGGGAACACTATTGGAAAAAAAGAAATCAAAGTGGATTGGCAAGATAATTTTACTGGCACTTTTGGTTGCTGCATTGCTTTCGTATTTTTTGATTCCGTCTGTAAATGAGACATTTCATTCAATTATTAAAATGTTTTCCAGCGGGGATTTTACAGTTGTCCGCGAATTTGTGGCTTCTTATGGGGCTTATGCAGCGGTAGTATCATTCCTGTTAATGATCTTCCAGTCGGTGGCAGCGCCTTTGCCGGCTTTTTTGATTACATTTGCCAATGCTAATCTGTTTGGATGGTGGAAGGGTGCGATTCTTTCATGGTCAAGCGCAATGGCGGGTGCGGCAGTTTGTTTTTTTATTGCCCGTATCCTTGGAAGGGATGTTGTCGAAAAACTGACCAGTAAGGCCGGATTGAAGCAAATTGATGAGTTTTTTGAGAAACATGGCAGAATGAGCGTTTTAATTGCACGTTTGCTGCCGTTTATCTCATTTGACATTGTAAGTTATGCCGCAGGGTTAACTTCTATGTCATTTGGCAGTTTTTTTGTGGCGACCGGGATCGGCCAGCTTCCTGCAACTATTATATATTCATATGTAGGCGGGATGCTTACCGGAGGCGCTAAAATGTTCGTGACAGCTCTGCTGCTTTTATTCTCATTGTCGGCATTGATTGTATTGATCAGGCAGATATATGTAGAACGACAGAAGAGAAAAGAAAAATAATGACCGAAGGAGAAAAGATTATGAAATTGAGAAAGATAATAGCGATGACTGCAGCAATGGCAGCGGTAATTTCGTTAGCTGCATGCGGATCCAAAGACGCGGGATCTGCCGATCAGTCGGAGGGCGGAAAAGAAAATACAAAAGAAGAAACGATGACGGTTGATACAGATAACAAAGAGATTGTAATGCTTTGTGAAGTAAATGGAACTTATTTCACTGAACCGACCAGACATGGAATTGTATTTAAGGATGGATCTAATGGCGAAAAGGCTGTTCTGCGAGGTCTGGCAGACGAGAAGGAATTTTATCAGGCACTTCTTGATATCGGTGCAAAAGCGGGTGATAATCTGACGGCAGAAGATATGAAAGCAGGACCGGATAACGGTAAATCAGTAGAAGGAGATAAGCTTGATATTACCATTGAGTGGGACGGTCAGGATGCAATACCTTTTGCGGACATCATCAAGTGCTCAGAGGGCGACTATGATATGGATATGCGTTTTGGAGGAAATATCGAAAGCGCAAAGGAAAATAATACGGGATGTGTAGTCTGTCTTGACAGCTGTGCAACCGGAATTGTAAGTGATGCAACATGGCCGACCGGCACAACACAGAACGAAGTTGCCAAGTTTTACGGTGACGACAGTGTACTGCCGGAGGACGGAACTCAGGTAACAGTAACATTCCGAATTGCGGAATAATTTATTGAGCGTTATGAAATATATAAAAATTATATACAATTGTTTCTTATGGGCAATGACAGCAGCCACTTTATGCTTTAAAAATGAGTGGCTGCAGATGAGGGTTAATACGGGCTTGATTTTCTTTGGCCTGCTTGCTGCATTAGTGCTGATTTTCTGTGTAATATTCAGAAAGAAGGAAGTGCGTTTTAACTGGCTTTTTACTGTATGTAACCTGACAGTGTGTACGTTGGTCGGGGTATTTGTATACGGATTCGACAGAATGAAAGTGGTTCCGGCAGCTTTGCTGAGGGAAGGCATCAATCAGACCAGGATACCGTTTGGACAAATTAATATAGTATTGCTGGGATGTACATTGGCAGGGGCTATCGTAATCATAGCTGTTGATCTGCTGAAGAATAGAAAAAAATAGATATAAAAGCAGAATGTCCCGAAATACGGTCCCGTTGGATTTTATTTAGGGGTATTCTGCTTTTTAAAGAAAGAGTATGGAAAACAGGAAAAAAACAGGAAAAATAGCAATTTTTATTATAATTATTGTGGTAATATTGATATTGAACCATCGGTACGGGTGGTCGGATTATCTGTCTGATGCGGATAATTTATTGTTTTTAAAAAAAACGGTAGATGATAATTTCCTTCTGGCGCTGTTTATATATATTGTGCTGACGATTGTAGGATGTGTTGTTCTCGCACTTCCGGGAGTGACGTTCGCGGTGGTGGCAGGCATGTTGTTTGGTTCTGTGGTGGGAATATTTGCGTGTCTGATCGCAACTACGGCAGGGGCCATGTTTGCGTTTCTGGCAGGCAGGTTTTTTTTAAAGGATTCGATAAAACCGATGCTGGAAAAAAACAAAGTGTTGAAAAAACTTCTTTTTTCTGAAGACGGAAAAAGTGATATCATCGTACTGATGATTACGAGAATGGTACCCATTTTCCCCTATAACCTGCAGAATTTTGCCTATGGCATTACAGATATGAGTTTTTGGAAATATTCTATCTTTACTTTTATTTTTATGTTCCCGGGCGTATCGTTTTTTACAATCGGAGCCGCAGGGCTCACGGCGGGAGAAGATAAATGGAAATATTTTACTGTCGCAGCAATTCTTGCCGTGGCAGTATCGACAGCCGGAATTTGGATACAAAAGAAATTTCTTGGAAACGGCGGCGAAGAAAAGTCGGGAGAAGAGTTATGAGACAGGCAATCATTATATTTACGAGAGTTCCGGTTCCCGGAAGAACAAAGACCAGACTGATGCCGTTTTTGACGGGGGAAGAGTGTGCACAGCTGCATAAGAGGTTTATTTTTGATACGTATGAGGCATGCAGACATGCAGGAGCCGATCTTCTTCTGTTTTATACACCGGAGGAGGAAGGAGAGCTGCTAAAACAGATGCTGGATGGGCAGCTTATATTTCTTCCGCAGAGCGGGAGTGATCTGGGAGAGAGGATGGAGAATGCATTCGGAATTGCATTTCGGCTGGGATATGAAAAGGCGGTTCTTATCGGTACTGATATTCCGCAGATTACGACGGATATATTGAAGAAGGCGCTGGATGATCTGGAAGAGTATGATATCGTAATTAATCCGACCATAGACGGAGGATATTACCTGATCGGAATGACAAAAGAGCATGAAAAAGTCTGGCGGATTGAACATTATGGCACAAATACGGTGATCCACAATACCTTAAAGCAATTGAAAGCAGAGGGCCTTAAGACAAAAGTAGGACGTGTGTGCCGGGACATAGATACAAAAGAGGATCTGAAAGCTCTGTATAAGGAATTTGGAAAGCTTCCGACAGGAAGCGTGCCGGTTCATACAGGGAATTACCTGAAGAGTGATTTAAAGGAGAAACTAGAATATGCCGATGACAGAAGCGGATGTGCACAGTACGAATGTGGATAAATGTATACATTGTGGAGTGTGCACGAAGAATTGCCTGTTTTTGAAAAAATATAAAATAGATCTGGAAGGACTTTCCAGACATCCGGAACTTGCACATTCGTGCTTTTTATGCGGGAAATGCAAGGCAGTATGCCCCAAAAAGATAGACGGGGCGCATATTGCCCTTATGATGCGCCGTGGGCATGTGGATACATCTGCATATAAAGGGCTTTTATGGGAGAAGGATCCATATAAATTTGCAAATTACAGAAAAGGAAGAGGAAAATCTGTACTGTTTCCGGGATGTAATTTCACTGCCTTTTACCCCAAAACAATAAAATATCTGGAACGGCTTATGGCAAAACACGGCATCGGAACCGTGTATGACTGCTGCGGCAAACCGGTTTATGAGCTTGGGCTTGAATCGGATCATGCAGCAAGAATTTTTTCCAGGCTGAAAAGCCGGGGAGTAGAAGAGGTGGTCGTACTCTGTCCGAACTGTTACCATTTTTTCAGAGACAAGCTGGATATTCCGATGGTGACAGTTTATCAGAAGCTTTGGGAACTGGGGGAAGGGCAGGTCGTTAAAAAGGAGCATATTCCTGTTTATTATCCCTGCCCTGACAGAGGAGAAAGAGAAATGTTCTGTGATCTTTCAAAGTACCTGAAAGGAGAAGTCACAGAACCGTTCGGTGATGTCCAGTGCTGCGGGCTCGGAGGCTGCGCCGGTGTAACGGAACCGGAGCTTTCGCGTGAAATGGCAGAGTCCGTGAAGGGCTGTGGTGAAGAACTCTATACGTATTGTGCATCCTGTATCAGTAATTTCCGGAGAAAGGGAATGAAGCAGGCGTATCATCTGCTTCCGTTGATACTTGGGGTCGAAGAAGAGGTTCCGCTTGGCATACGGCCGTTTATGAACCGTGTAAGGAGAAAGTTTTTATAAATGATGGTTTCGGTTATTATTCCAATCTACAACGAGGAAAAGACAATAGGGACATTTTTAAAGACGCTGGAGCCGGTAAAAGGAAAGGCGGAGATTATTTTTGTTGACGGCGGAAGCACTGATGCGACCCTTTCGCTGATACCGGAAGATTACAGGGTTCTTAAAAGCCCCAAAGGGCGTGCAAGGCAAATGAATCTGGGTGCGGATAAGAGCAGAGGGGATGTGCTTTTCTTTTTGCACTGTGACAGCGAGATCCCACAGGATGCCGTAGAACAGATTGAACATGTCATGGGGAAGTATCAGGCGGGCTGTTTTGGCATTGCATTTCATTCTAAAAATATCTGGATGAAATGCTGCCAGATAATCTCAAACCATCGGATCAAAGACCGTAAAGTAATGTTCGGGGATCAGGGAATATTTATCCGGCGCCGGCTGTTTTTTCAGATCGGCGGATTTCCGGAGCTTCCGATTATGGAAGATTATCAGTTCTCACTTACCCTGAAGGAAATGGGGGTTAAGCTCGGGATTGCCAAAAAGAGGATCTATACTTCAGACAGGAGGTTCGTCAAAGGCAGACGGCTTCAGGTTATGTGGAAAATGAACCGCCTGAGGGCCATGTACAGAAAAGGCGTGGATATAGAAGAGATATCGAGGTTGTATAGGGACGTCCGGTAGCAAAGAGGAGGGACAGATGGCTTTAAAACTCATTACAGATTCGGCGTGTGACCTGCCGAAAAAATTTGCAGAGGAATATGGGATAGAAATTATTCCTACACCGCTGATCATTGACGGTAAAGATTATTTTGACGGAGAGACGATAGAGGCCCGGGAATTTTATCACATCTTAAGGGAAGGCAGAGAAGTATCAACTTATCATATTAACACGTATATGTTTTGCAGGCATTTTGAGAAATATGCAGAGAATGGGGATGAATTAATCTATATCTGTTTCTCTACGGGAATAGCGGGGACTTTTAACGCTGCAAATCAGGCAAAAAAGGAGCTTCTCGGGAAGTTTCCGGAGTTTGATCTTACGATCCTAGATTCCAGATGTGCCTCTATCGGGTTTGGGCTGGTGGTGCTCTATGCATGCATGATGCATAGAGCGGGCGTTCAAAAGGAGGAATTAATCGCGGCTATTGAGTATCATTGCAGGCATATGAACCATGTATTCACGGTAGATACATTGGACTATCTGTTAAAAGGCGGGAGAATCAGCAAAACTTCCGCTATTGCCGGAGGACTTCTCGATATCCGGCCGATCATTATTGTAAATGAGTCCGGCGCGCTTCAGGCGGCAGGGAAGGTACGCGGCCGGAAGCGGTCGGTTCAGAGGTTGGTTCAGATGGCAGGAGAGAAGGGAAGCGGACTCGAATCTCAGATTGTGGGAGTTGTTCACGGTGATGACACAGATACACTGGAGCAGGTCAAAGACGCTTTAAGGGCATCATATGGGGTTACGCACATAGTGGAGAACTATGTAGGATGTGCTATTGGGGCTCATACAGGGCCGGGAATTATCGGAATTACATTTTTGGATGAGCCGTCGCCATATCTCAGATAATGTGAGGCGGTCAGCGTTAAAATAATAACCACAGATCTATAAGAGGATCAAAAGACAGGAGGAAAAGAAGGATGAAAAAAAGAATACTTTCAGTTCTGCTTGCAGCAGTTCTGGTCTTTGGACTTGCGGCATGCGGAAACAGCGATGGGGGAAAAGAGACAAAGAATGATGCGTCCCGGACAGAGGAGAAGGGAGTAGGAGATATACAGGATATGAGCTTCGAGGAACTTAAGGATGCTGCAAAAGGAAGCACTGTAACCTTTTATGGATGGGGCGGGGATGAGCTCTTAAATAAATGGCTGGATGATGTATTTGCCCCGATAATGAAAGAAAAATATGATATTACAATGGAACGTGTCCCGATGGACATCGACCAGATCCTAAGTCAGCTTTCCGGAGAAATTCAGGCAGACGAAGAAGAGGGCAGTATTGACATGATCTGGATCAATGGAGAAAATTTCCGGTCTGCCAAAGAAAATAATATGTTGTACGGCCCCTTTGTGGATAAGCTTCCGAATTTCCGGGAATATGTTGATACGAAGTCGGAAGATGTGACCCTTGATTTTGCTTTTCCGATTGAAGGATATGAGGCACCTTACGGAAAAGCGCAGATGGTCCTTATCGCGGATACGGCGGTGACTCCGGATCTTCCGAAAAATACAGATGAATTGATGGAGTTTGTCAAAGAGAATAAAGGGAAGGTGACTTATCCGGCGCTTCCGGATTTTACGGGGAGTGTATTTGTCAGAAACATTATTTTTGATATTTGCGGAGTTGATCAGTTCCTTGATATGGAAGCAGACAAGGAGACGGTAAAAGCGGCTATAGAGCCGGCGCTGGAATATTTGAGGCAGTTGAATCCTTATTTATGGAATGAAGGAAAGACATTCCCGGATTCTTCTACGACATTGGACAATATGTTCTCTGACGGAGAGGTGGTTTTAAACGTTACCTATGATGCTTTCAGTACATCCATTAAGATTGCAGACGGCACGTATACGGACACAACCCAGTCCTTCCAGTTTGATAAGGGAACCATTGGAAATACTAATTTTATGGCGATTGCAAAAAATTCTCCAAATAAGGCGGGGGCGATGGCAGCGATTAACGAGATGATATCCCCGGAGATACAGGCAGACAGATATGAGACTATGAAGGTGCTGCCGGTTGTAGATTATGAAAAGCTGTCAGATGAACAGAAGGAAGCCTTTGACAAAGTTGATCTTGGAAAGGGAAATATTCCTCAGGATGAGCTGCTGTCCAAGCGTCTGCCGGAGATGCCGGCAAAGCTTGTGCCGATCATTGAGGAAATCTGGCTGGAAGAGGTAGTGGGGAAATAATGCATAAGAAACTGGTACCATATATATTGTTGGTTCCACAGATCATTCTGACAGTTTTGTTTCTCATTGGATTAGTTACCGGAATCACACAAAGTCTAGGTGTGATTCCGGCTTTTGGGTTAACGGAACCAACGCTTTTGTATTATAAGGAGATCCTGACAAGACCTGATATGCTGGAATCTGTCCTGTTCAGCCTTCGGATTGCGCTTTTCTCTGCCCTGTTTTCTACAGCGGCAGGCGTTTCGCTGTGTGCAATCCTTGTGGGCGGCCGAAAGACGAAGGGCAGGATGATGAGAGTTGTGCAGCTTCCGATCATAGTCCCGCATGTAGTTGTGGCTCTTTTTGTTATGAATATCTGTTCGCAGAACGGACTGTTGGCGAGGGTTGCATATGGTCTGGGGCTGATCTCGGATCAGCAGGAATTTCCGGTTATTATTTATGACGCGCATGGAGTGGGGATTGTGCTGGCTTATCTGTGGAAAGAGATTCCTTTTATCGTTTATTTTGTAATTGCTCTTATGGAACAAATTGACGGGAGGCTGGGCGAGGCTGCAATCAATCTTGGGGCCAATAAAATCTGCACATTTTTCAGGATAACGCTGCCGCTCTGTGCACATACAATACTCAGCGGGTTTTTGATTATTTTTGTGTTTGCACTTGGCGCTTATGAGCTTCCGTTTATATTGGGGGCGACCATTCCGAAGGCACTGCCGGTGCAGGCGTTTATTCAGTATACACACCCGGATCTCAGGAACAGGCCTTATGCGATGGCTTTGAATGGGGTAATTATTATAATTTCTGTCTTCAGTGCAGGCATTTACTTTGCGCTGATGAACCGGAAACTCAGAAAAATATCAGATAAGGAATAGAAGGATGAGAAAAAGGAGATTTACCATCAGAAATGTAATATTGGTGCTGTTCGTATCATGGATACTGCTTCCGGTTGCGGTGATGATTGTATGGACATTTACGGAGCGGTGGGCATGGCCGGATCTGCTTCCTCAGGTGATCTCCCTGCGTGCTGTAAAAGAACTGTTCGGAAGGGGTGAGATGCTTGCGGGAATCTTTCTTTCCAGCATTCTGATCTCGACGGTTGTGGCGATGCTTTCTGTAGTCATAGGGACATTGACAGCGAGGGCGTTGGTTTTGTATGAATTTAAAGGAAAAGGATTTATGCATTTTATGGCGGTCCTTCCGTTTATGGTTCCGGCGACCGTGTTTGCAATGGGGGTTCAGGTTACATTTATTAAAATGGGACTAAATAATACAGCGGCGGGAGTCATTCTGGTCCACCTGATCTGTTCACTCCCGTATGCGGTCCGCCTTATAACGGATGGAACCGCGGCAGTCGGTGAGAAACTTGAGGAACAGGCGCGGGTGCTGGGGGCGTCGGTGCTGCAGGGTTTTGTAAAAGTGACGCTGCCGCTGCTTATTCCCGTACTTTTGTCCTCTTTCAGTATGTCTTATATTGTATCCTTCAGCCAGTATTTTCTTACGCTGCTGATCGGAGGAGGCCGGATAAAGACCTTTACAATTATCATGGTGCCTTATCTGCAGAGTGGAGACCGAAATATTGCCTGTGTATACAGTTTGATTTTTTTCGGGGTTACACTGGCCGTATTTGCCGTATTTGAAAAAATTGCAGGGCTGAGGGGCTGTTTGGAAGGGAAGGATCAGGGATGAGTTTGACAATTGATAAAATAGATGTGATATTGCAGAAAGAAAAAATACTTCACGAAATCTGCCTTGATATTTCGGACGGAGAGTTTGTTTCGCTTCTTGGAACTTCCGGCTGCGGGAAAAGCACTTTATTGAAGAGCATTGCAGGATTGCTGGAGGTGGAGAAGGGAAAGATCCGGATCGACGGAAGAGAGGTGAATGATGTTTTGCCGGAAAAGCGTGGAGCGGTAATCGTTTTTCAGGATCTGCGCTTATTCCCGCATATGACGGCAGAAAAAAATATTGCATTTCCAATGAAAATTAAGAAAGTCCCAAAGGAACGGCAGAAAGAGACTGTGACGAGGCTTCTTGAGGATGTGCAGCTGTCCGGATATGGGCGCCGGAAGGTCGAAGAGCTGTCGGGCGGACAGATGCAGAGGGTTGCGCTTGCCAGGGCGCTTGCGGCTGAGCCAAGGCTCCTTCTTCTGGATGAGCCTTTTTCGGGTCTGGATGAGAGGCTCAGGGCGGAAATGGGAAAGCTGGTTCAAAGGCTGCACCGTGAAAAGAACCTGACAACGGTACTTGTAACACATGACAGGCAGGAGGCGCTGAAGCTTTCCGACAGGATTGCCCTTATGAGTAAGGGGCGCATCCTGCAGTATGATACACCGCAGGGAATCTTCCGGCATCCGGTCAGCCGGGAAGTGGCGGATTATTTTGGGAAGATGAATTATATCAGGAACGGCGGACGGGAGATCGGCGTGCGTCCGTTTGATTTCCGTATTGTGCCGTCGGGAAGTGACTGTACGGTCAAAGATATTGTGTTTATGGGTGAAACCGCGGATGTACTTCTGGACACGCCGGAAGGGGAAGTTGTTTGCTCTATGGTAAGCGGAGAACTGGAAGCGCTGGAAGTGAAGATTGAAAGTAAAGTAGGAATGGAGATTAGAGATGAAGCAAATTGTATTCGATTGTGATAATACCTTTGGAGTAGAGAACTGTGACGTAGATGACGGGCTCGCCCTGCTGTACCTGCTGGGCAGCAGCGAGGCCAGGCTTCACGGCGTTACAGCTGCTTACGGCAATCATAAACTGGAGACTGTCTATGAAACGACCTGCGGTATGCTTAAGGATCTTGGAAGGACGGATATTCCGGTAAAGAGAGGAGGCAGCGAGGCAGGGGACTATAAAAGTGAGGCGGCGGAATTTCTGGTGGAAATGGCAGATCGTTTTTGCGGTGAACTTTCCGTTCTGGCAACCGGTTCACTGACAAACCTTCAGGGGGCATATGAACTGGATCCCCGATTTTTTGAAAAGACCAAAGAGATCGTACTGATGGGCGGAATTACGTCTCCTCTGATATTTTCTAAAAAGGTTATGGACGAACTGAATTTTTCCTGTGATCCTCATGCGTCCTGCAATGTATTAAAATATGGAAAGAATGTGTCTGTCATTACAGGAAACAATTGCCTTAAGGTGCTTTTTACAAAGGATGAGTATAAAAGAGAACTTTTTACCAGAGAAGAAGGGATTGCAAAATATATCAGGGAACGTACCGATTACTGGTTCGGATATAATGAGGAGGATTACGGGATCGGCGGGTTTTATAACTGGGATGTTACGGCGGCCGCGTACCTGATGCACCCGGAATTATTTACAGATGTTAAAGGCAGGTATGACTTTTCTGAGAAGGATCTTTGCACAGGATATCTGCGAAAGGATATTAAAGGGGCATGGCAGTGCAATCTTCCGGAGATCAGGGATGAAAAAGCATTTAAACGAAATATTTATGATACTTGGATGAACGTGGAGATGAATGTAAGATGAACAGAGTGAAAGGGCTTAAGAACTATGTAGAAAGTGTGCCTTACAAAGAGGCAATGGGGATTCCGGCAGGGATGGAAGTGGTGTACGAACCTCTGGCGCAGGGCGAGTATAATATTAATTATACGTTCCGCCATCCGGAAACAGGGAAACGGCTGGTGCTGCGGGTGAATACAGGAAGCCAGATGCATCTGGAAAACCAGATCGGCTATGAATATCAGGCGCTTAAGCTTCTGGAAGGTTCCGGGCGCACACCGCTTCCGTTTTACGTGGACGGGAGCAGGAGACATCTTGATTATGGTGTGATGGTAATGGAATTTCTGGAAGGAAGAGCGCTTAACTATGGCACTGACTTGAAACTTGCGGCTGAATGCCTTGCCGATATACACAGCGTGCCGATAGCGGAGACGAAACACCTGATCTGTTCGGAAGACCCGCTGCAGATGATCCTTGATGAATGTAATGAAATGATACAAACGTATTATCTTTCAGAACGTGGAGAACTGTCGAAGAAAAAGCAGATCGAGCAGTTACTTCTTGCGGGGCAGAAGAAGATAGATGCAGTGAAGAGTTACAGCGGCTATCGGTGCTGCATTAATACAGAACTGAACTCCGGGAATTTTCTTATAAATGGAGAGGGGAAGCCTAATTTCCTTGTTGACTGGGAAAAACCATTATACGGAGATCCGGTGCAGGATCTGGGGCATTTCCTCGCGCCCACAACCACATTTTGGAAGACTGATGTTATTCTCACTGAGAAAGAAACAGAGAAATTTGTGGCAGAATATAAAAGGGCTGTCGGGGAGCGGTTTGATGTTGACGGAATAGAAGAGAGGCTGAAGCTTTTTGTGCCGATTACATGCCTGCGCGGGATCACATGGTGTGCGATGGCGTGGGTACAGTATCAGGAGCCGGGGAAGCTGATCCGGAATGAGGAGACATTCCGGAAGATAGAAGCATATCTTGAAGATGGGTTTTTGGGGGAGATTGAGAGAAGATATTATAAATGGGGACGTAGTAAAGTTTAATTTTGCTACGTCCCCATTTAACATTTGGGGTGTACCTTTTTTGGTTTTCCCCATTGACAAGCCCATAAAGTTTGTGCTATAGTAAAAAATGCACTATTGTGGAAAGTTATGCCATAAAATTGCGGAAAAATTAGTGAAAAACGCGTTTTTCGCTGGATTTTCAAGATTTTCAAGGACAGTAGCACAGCCCACAAAAAAATAGATGAGGAGTGAAACGTCAATATGGAGAAAAACAGAATTCGTCCTATCAAAAGCGGAAAAAGTTCACGCATGAGCTATTCCAGACAAAAAGAAGTTCTTCAGATGCCTAATTTGATCGAAGTCCAGAAAGATTCGTACCAGTGGTTTTTGGATGATGGGTTAAAGGAAGTGTTTGAAGATATTTCGCCGATTGCCGATTACAGTGGTCATCTGAGCCTGGAATTCGTTGATTTTACCTTGTGTGAGGATGACGTAAAGTACACGATCGAAGAGTGTAAAGAGCGTGATGCAACTTATGCTGCTCCGCTGAAAGTGAGAGTAAGGCTCCACAATAAAGAAACTGACGAAATCAATGAACATGAGATATTCATGGGAGATCTGCCGTTGATGACAAGCACCGGGACTTTTGTGATCAATGGGGCTGAGCGTGTTATTGTAAGCCAGCTGGTGCGTTCGCCGGGGATCTACTATGCGATTGCACATGATAAACTTGGCAAAAAATTATATTCTTCCACAGTCATTCCGAATCGTGGTGCATGGCTGGAGTATGAGACGGACTCCAATGACGTTTTCTATGTACGTGTAGACAGAACAAGAAAAGTACCGATTACAGTGTTGATTCGTGCCCTTGGCATCGGCACGAACCCTGAGATCGTTGAGTTATTTGGTGAGGAGCCGAAGATCCTTGCAAGCTTTGAGAAGGACGCGGCGACAAATTACCAGGAAGGACTTCTGGAATTATATAAGAAGATCCGTCCGGGCGAGCCTTTGGCGGTGGATAGTGCAGAAAGCCTTATCACAAGTATGTTTTTTGATCCAAGACGTTATGATCTGGCGAAGGTGGGCCGCTATAAATTCAATAAAAAGCTTTCACTCAGGAACCGCATCGCAGGACAGGTCCTTGCGGAGGATGTTGCGAGCGCGCTTACAGGCGAGGTGATTGCAGAAGCGGGAACGAAGGTTACAAGAGAGCTTGCGGACGTGATTCAGAATGCGGCAGTCCCTTATGTGTGGATTGACAGGCCGGAGGAGGAGCGGAAGATTAAAATCCTTTCAAATATGATGGTGGATCTGTCTGCTGTCGTAGATATCGACCCGAAATCCGCAGGGGTTACGGAGTTTGTATATTATCCGGTACTGCAGGAGCTCCTGGAGGAGACCGGCGGCGCCGTTGATGAGTTAAAGGATGCGATCAGAAGAGATATCCATGATCTGATCCCGAAACACATTACGAAAGAGGATATCCTTGCATCCATCAATTATAATATGCATCTTGAGTATGGCCTTGGCAATGATGATGACATCGACCATCTTGGCAACAGACGTATCCGCGCAGTCGGAGAGCTGCTGCAGAACCAGTACAGGATCGGTCTTTCAAGATTGGAACGTGTTGTCCGTGAAAGGATGACAACGCAGGATCTGGAAGGGATTTCCCCGCAGTCCCTGATTAATATCAAACCTGTTACGGCTGCGGTAAAGGAGTTTTTCGGATCTTCCCAGCTGTCACAGTTTATGGATCAGAACAACCCTCTTGGAGAGCTGACTCATAAGAGGCGTTTGTCGGCGCTTGGTCCCGGAGGACTCTCCAGAGACAGGGCCGGGTTCGAGGTTCGTGACGTCCATTATTCCCATTATGGAAGAATGTGTCCGATCGAGACGCCTGAAGGCCCGAACATCGGACTGATCAACTCACTGGCCTGCTATGCAAGAATTAACCAGTACGGGTTTGTGGAGGCGCCTTATAGGAAAATCAACCATGACGATCCGGCCAACCCGGTTGTCACGGATGAAGTAGTATATATGACGGCAGATGAAGAGGATAATTACCATGTGGCACAGGCAAATGAGCCGCTTGATGCAGAAGGGCATTTTATCCATAAAAATGTATCAGGCCGTTACCGTGAAGAGACACAGGAATACGAGAAGAGGATGTTTGATTATATGGACGTCTCTCCGAAGATGGTGTTCTCGGTAGCTACGGCGCTCATCCCGTTCCTTGAGAATGATGACGCGAACCGTGCACTCATGGGTTCCAACATGCAGCGTCAGGCTGTTCCGCTCCTTATGACGGAGTCGCCTGTAGTGGGGACCGGTATGGAGGAGAAATCCGCTGTCGATTCAGGGGTATGTATTGTTGCGACGGAGGGCGGTGTTGTTGAGCGTTCAGTGTCAACAGAGGTCGTGATCCGTCAGGATGACGGCAATGTTAAGCGGTATAAGCTGACAAAATTCCTGAGAAGTAATCAGAGTAACTGTTATAACCAGAGACCTATCGTATTCAAAGGAGACAGAGTAGAGGCAGGCGATGTCATTGCTGACGGCCCGTCTACCGCCAACGGCGAGATGGCTCTTGGCAAAAATCCGTTGATCGGCTTTATGACCTGGGAAGGTTATAATTACGAGGATGCCGTCCTGTTGAGTGAGAGACTGGTTCAGGAGGATGTGTATACTTCTGTCCACATTGAAGAATATGAGGCAGAGGCCCGTGATACAAAGCTTGGGCCGGAGGAGATCACAAGAGATATTCCGGGTGTAGGAGATGACGCCCTGAAAGACCTGGATGAGCGCGGAATCATCCGGATCGGCGCCGAGGTCCGTGCAGGAGATATCCTTGTGGGTAAGGTGACTCCGAAGGGAGAGACCGAGCTTACTGCGGAGGAAAGGCTGCTGCGTGCGATTTTCGGAGAGAAGGCCCGTGAAGTAAGGGATACCTCCCTTAAGGTTCCGCACGGAGAATACGGTATTGTTGTAGATGCAAAAGTATTTACGAGAGACAACGGGGATGAATTATCTCCGGGCGTTAACCAGTCTGTCCGTATCTATATTGCCCAGAAGAGAAAGATCTCCGTAGGTGACAAGATGGCGGGACGCCACGGTAATAAGGGTGTTGTTTCCCGTGTGCTTCCGGTGGAGGATATGCCGTTCCTGCCGAACGGGCGTCCGCTGGACATCGTGCTGAATCCTCTTGGTGTGCCTTCACGTATGAATATCGGGCAGGTGCTGGAGATTCATTTGTCCTTGGCGGCCAAGGCACTTGGATTCAATATTGCAACGCCGGTATTTGACGGCGCGGACGAGAATGATATTATGGATACTCTCGACCTGGCAAACGATTATGTCAATCTGTCCTGGGAAGAGTTTGAGGCAAAGCATAAAGCAGATCTCCTTCCGGAGGTTCTGGACTATTTATATGAAAACAGAGACCACAGAAAACTCTGGAAAGGAGTTCCGATTTCCAGAGACGGTAAGGTGCGCCTCCGTGACGGAAGAACCGGAGAATTTTTCGACAGCCCGGTAACGATCGGACACATGCATTATCTGAAGCTGCACCATCTGGTAGACGATAAGATCCATGCCCGTTCTACAGGACCGTACTCACTGGTTACTCAGCAGCCGCTGGGAGGTAAGGCACAGTTCGGAGGACAGCGTTTCGGAGAGATGGAGGTATGGGCGCTGGAGGCTTATGGTGCGTCCTATACCCTTCAGGAGATTCTGACTGTAAAATCAGACGATGTCATCGGGCGTGTGAAGACCTATGAAGCAATCATCAAGGGTGAAAATATCCCTGAGCCGGGTATACCGGAATCCTTCAAGGTACTGCTTAAGGAGCTTCAGTCTCTCGGACTGGATGTGCGTGTGCTTCGTGATGACAATACAGAAGTAGAGATTATGGAAACTGTCGATATGGGTGAAACGGATTTCCGTTCATTGATTGAGGGAGACAGAAAGTACCGTCAGGATGACAATCTTGGGGCACAGGGCTATACGGAGCAGGAGTTCCAGGGCGAGGAGCTTGTGGATGTGGACGAAGAGCCGGAGGAAGATGACTTCGAGATTGAATTTGAAGAAACTGATGACTTCGTATATGACGATATCGACAACGAGTAGAAAGGGGTGCCAGTATGCCAGAAAATAATAAGGAACAATCATTTCAGCCAATGACTTTTGATGCGATCAAAATCGGTTTGGCATCACCTGAAAAAATTCTGGAGTGGTCAAGGGGAGAAGTTACAAAGCCGGAGACCATCAATTACAGGACATTAAAGCCGGAAAAAGACGGACTGTTCTGTGAAAAGATCTTCGGACCAAGCAAAGACTGGGAGTGTCACTGTGGAAAGTATAAGAAGATCCGTTATAAGGGAGTCGTGTGCGACCGCTGTGGCGTAGAGGTTACCAAGGCAAGCGTGCGCCGTGAGCGTATGGGGCATATTGCACTGGCGGCTCCGGTATCCCATATCTGGTATTTTAAAGGGATCCCGAGCCGGATGGGACTGATTCTCGATCTGTCTCCGAGGACGCTTGAGAAAGTTCTTTACTTTGCTTCTTATATTGTACTGGATAAAGGTGAGACCGATCTTCAGTATAAGCAGGTCTTGTCCGAGCAGGAGTATCAGGAAGCAAGAGAGAACTGGGGCAGCGCTTTCCGTGTAGGTATGGGGGCAGAATCCATACAGGAACTTTTGGAAGCCATTGACCTTGATAAAGAGTACAAAGAGCTGCAGGAAGGCTTAAAAGGAGCTACCGGCCAGAAGCGTGCAAGAATTGTAAAGCGTCTGGAGGTTGTGGAGGCTTTCCGCGAGTCAGGAAATAAGCCGGAATGGATGATCATGAACAATATTCCGGTAATCCCTCCGGATCTGCGCCCTATGGTACAGCTGGACGGCGGACGTTTTGCAACGTCTGACTTAAATGATTTGTACAGAAGGATCATCAACAGAAATAACCGGCTGAAACGCCTGCTTGAGTTAGGCGCGCCGGATATCATTGTAAGAAATGAAAAGAGAATGCTCCAGGAGGCTGTGGACGCACTGATTGATAACGGACGCCGCGGACGTCCGGTAACAGGACCGGGCAACCGTGCCCTCAAATCCCTTTCAGATATGCTGAAAGGTAAGTCCGGGCGTTTCCGTCAGAATCTTCTGGGCAAACGTGTGGATTATTCCGGACGTTCTGTTATCGTTGTAGGACCGGAGCTTAAGATTTATCAGTGCGGTCTGCCGAAGGAAATGGCGATCGAGCTGTTCAAGCCATTTGTTATGAAGGAGCTTGTCCAGAACGGTACTGCCCACAACATTAAAAATGCAAAAAAAATGGTGGAAAGGCTTCAGCCGGAAGTGTGGGATGTTCTGGAGGAAGTAATCAAAGAGCATCCGGTTATGCTGAACCGTGCCCCTACACTTCACAGACTCGGTATCCAGGCATTTGAGCCGATTCTTGTAGAGGGTAAAGCTATTAAGCTTCATCCGCTGGTATGTACCGCATACAATGCCGACTTTGACGGAGACCAGATGGCTGTCCATCTCCCGCTGTCTGTAGAGGCTCAGGCAGAGTGCCGATTCCTGCTTCTTTCGCCGAATAACCTGCTGAAACCGTCAGACGGCGGTCCGGTGGCAGTTCCTTCTCAGGATATGGTGCTTGGGATCTATTATCTGACTCAGGAGAGAGAAGGAGCGCTGGGCGAAGGTAAAGTATTTAAAAATGTAAATGAGGCGATTCTTGCCTATGAGAACGGAGCGGTTACTCTCCATTCACGTATTAAGGTACGGGTAACAAAGACTCTGGCAGACGGAAGCACGAAGTCCGATATTATTGAGTCTACTCTGGGAAGGTTCCTGTTTAATGAGATTATCCCTCAGGACCTTGGATTTGTTGACCGCGAGGTGCAGGGAAATGAGCTTCTTCTGGAGGTTGACTTCCACGTAGGAAAGAAGCAGTTAAAGCAGATCCTTGAAAAGGTTATTAATACACACGGCTCCACTGCAACGGCAGAGGTGCTGGATGCCGTAAAATCTATCGGGTACAAGTATTCGACAAGAGCGGCAATGACAGTTTCAATTTCTGATATGACAGTGCCGCCGCAGAAGCCGGAGATGATTCAGCAGGCACAGGATACGGTAGATAAGATCACAAAGAATTTCAAGCGTGGATTTATCACAGAGGAAGAGCGTTACAAAGAGGTTGTAGAGACATGGAAGGCAACAGACGATGCGCTGACAGAAGCGCTGCTTTCCGGACTTGACAAATACAATAATATCTTTATGATGGCTGATTCCGGAGCCCGTGGTTCTGATAAGCAGATCAAACAGCTTGCCGGTATGCGTGGTCTGATGGCCGATACTACCGGACGTACGATTGAGCTTCCTATCAAGTCTAACTTCCGTGAAGGTCTGGATGTACTGGAGTATTTCATGTCCGCTCATGGTGCACGTAAAGGACTTTCTGATACGGCGCTGCGTACAGCCGATTCCGGATATCTGACCAGACGTCTGGTTGATGTATCCCAGGAGCTTATCATCCATGAAGTGGACTGTGACGAGAAGGGTGCAGAGATTCCGGGAATGTATGTAAAAGCATTTATGGACGGCAACGAAGAGATTGAGAGTCTGCAGGAACGTATTACCGGACGTTACCTGTGTGAAAATATTGAAGACAAAGACGGGAATATCCTGGTAAAGGCAAACCATATGGTGACGCCGAAGCGTGCAGAACTGATCATGAAAAAAGGTGTGGATCCAAACGGCAATCCTCTGACAAAGATCAAGATCCGTACTATTCTTACCTGCCGCTCTCACAATGGTATCTGTGCGAAATGCTACGGTGCAAATATGGCCACCGGAGAGCCGGTACAGGTCGGCGAAGCAGTAGGAATCATCGCTGCACAGTCGATCGGAGAGCCAGGTACTCAGCTGACCATGCGTACCTTCCATACCGGAGGAGTTGCCGGTGATGATATTACACAGGGTCTTCCTCGTGTAGAGGAGCTTTTTGAGGCGAGAAAGCCGAAGGGACTTGCAATTATCACAGAATTTGCCGGCACGGCAAATATTAATGATACGAAGAAGAAGCGCGAGATCATCGTGACAAATAATGAAACCGGCGAGTCTAAAGCCTACCTGATCCCGTATGGTTCAAGGATTAAGGTTGCGGACGGAGCCGAGCTTGAGGCCGGAGACGAACTGACCGAAGGTAGTGTGAACCCTCATGACATCCTGAAGATTAAGGGATTACGTGCAGTGCAGGATTATATGATCCAGGAGGTTCAGCGTGTATACAGGCTTCAGGGCGTTGAGATCAATGACAAGCATATTGAAGTGATCGTACGTCAGATGCTCAAGAAAGTCCGCATTGAGGAGGCCGGAGACACAGAATTCCTGCCTGGTACTAATGTAGATATCCTTGATTTCGAGGATGTGAATCAGGCAATGGCAGAGGAAGGCAAAGAGCCGGCAACCGGCGAACAGATTATGCTGGGTATTACCAAGGCGTCTCTTGCTACCAATTCCTTCCTGTCCGCAGCATCTTTCCAGGAGACAACGAAGGTCCTGACAGAGGCGGCGATCAAAGGTAAAGTAGATCCGCTGATCGGATTGAAGGAGAATGTAATCATCGGTAAGCATATACCGGCCGGTACAGGCATGAGAAAATACCGTGACATTATGCTTGACTCAGGAATCCCGGAGGAAGAACTTCCGGCTGAGGAAGAACTTGATCCGGATCCGGATTATGATGTGGAGGACACAGAAGACCAGGAAGTACTGGATAATCTGGAAGAGTCAGAGCTGGAAGACGAATACCTTGAGGAAGAATTCGAGGAAGAGGAGTTTGCCGAAGAAGCGGTGCTTGTAGAGGAATAATGAAATACAGCGGGAGGGTGGCGCTTTAAGAGCGGCCACCCTCAAATTGTTTGACTTTTGACCGGGGAAAGCTTATAATGAACTTAGTCTATCGGTAGTACAAAGCTGCCGATTTTAAATGTCATTATTAGAAAGGTTGGGACAAAAAAATGGATCAAAACAAAGTAGCAAGAGTATTAAAATCTATGGAGGAAAATGGGGTTCCTCAGATGATCGTGTCTGATCCGGTGGCTATCTTTTATCTGACAGGAAGATGGATCCATCCAGGAGAGAGGCTGTTAGCGCTTTATCTCAATATTAACGGAAATCATAAGTTTATGATTAATAAACTGTTCCCGCAGGAGGGAGATCTTGGGGTAGATGTTATCTGGTATGATGACATTGAAGACGGAGTTGAAATCTTAAGCAGATATGTAGAAAAAGATAAGGTGATGGGTATCGACAAGGCATGGCCGGCAAGATTCCTGATCCGTCTTCAGGAACTGGGCGGAGGAAGCAAATTTGTGAATGGTTCTCCGATTATCGATTACATCCGTATGATCAAGGATGAAAAAGAGCAGGAGCTCATGAGGGAGTCCTCAAGGCTTAACGATATTGCAATGGAGAAGCTTATCCCATGGGTAGTAAAAGGCCTTACAGAGCGTGAACTGAATAATAAGATACGTGAGATCTACAAAGAGCTGGGCTGTGAGGATGTATCCTTTGATCCAATCACGGCATATGCAAAGGGCGCGGCAGATCCGCATCATGTAACAGATGATTCCAAGGGAAAACGCGGAGATTGTGTTATTCTTGATATTGGTGCATTTAAGGACAATTATGCATCTGACATGACAAGAACCGTATTTATCGGTGAGGTATCCGACAGAGCAAAAGAAATCTATGATATTGTAGTAGAAGCTAACAGACGTGGTATTGAGGCTGCTAAGCCGGGCAACAGAATGTGCGATGTTGACCTTGCAGCAAGAAATTACATAGAAGAAAAAGGTTATGGCAAATATTTTACACATAGAACCGGACATTCCATCGGACTTGAGGATCACGAGTTCGGCGATGTTTCTTCTGTAAATGAGGACGTGATCAAGGTTGGCCAGTGCTTCTCTGTAGAACCGGGTATCTATCTTGCAGACGAAGGAATCGGAGTTCGTATCGAAGATCTTGTGATTATCACAGAGGACGGATGCGAAGTACTTAACAGCTTTACAAAAGATCTGATTGTAGTTCCTGAGGAATAAGAGTAAATAAGGGTCAGAAAGAAGCCGCTGTGTATATGTTCAAGGCATATACACAGCGGTATTTTTGCTGTCTCACCGGGCTGCAGGCAGGATGGCAGAGTTCCGCGGAGACAGGCAATTATGAGATGCCGTCAAATAGATTTCAGGATATCGTATAAGACTTTCTCTACAGAATCCGTTACACCTGTGGCATATTTGCGGAGACCGGAGTTTCCGTCTGCCATGGCATAGCTGGTTCCGGCAAGGGCAAGCATTTCGGTATCATTGTACTGATCCCCGAAGGTAATGCCATCTGCCGGATCTAATCCGATATGATGAAGGAGGCCGGCAAGGGCTGTTCCTTTGTTGGCGTTGGGGGCAATAAAGTCAATCCAGATGTTGCCGGAGGTCACTACTTTTATCTCCTTCTCAAAACGGTCCCGGAAAAAAGGGAAGAGCTGATCCGGATTGCTGAAATCACACATCGCTAGCTTCAGGAAAGGGGCTGTCACCTCGTGCAGATCCTCGACGACATCCATGTCATACTTTACTACATTTTTAATATGAGAAATGAAATGATCATCTTTGGAATCGGTATAGCAGCGGCCTTCACAGGACAGGAGGCAGCTGCAGCCTTCGTATTTTTTTGAATAATCAATAATCCTCAGTCCCAGCTCCCGTTCAATAAATCCCCGTGAAATCACTTCGTGGTTATGGATACACAAAGATCCGTTTTCGGCAATATAGGAAATGTCGTCCTGAACGGGGCCGAACATCCGGTAGATATTGTTATACTGGCGGCCGCTGGCGGCTATAAAGCGGATCCCGCGTTCCTTAAGCCTGCGGATCAGATCAAAAATTTCATCGCTCAGATTCTGTGCTCCTCCGTGGAGCAGCGTTCCGTCAAGATCACTGGCAACATATTTTATCATGAAATCCAAAAATCCTGTATTTAAGCCATTTATCAGCTCAAATGTAGGAATAAGCAAGAAATAATCTACATTGAACTACTCCTAACGACTTCATTGTACCACTAATTTTCGGTTTCGCCAATTACGAAATGGTAACGGTTTTCCCGCCAAAATCGTTGTCCGTTTCATGGTAACTGACTACGCCACCACTTTCGGAAATTTTCTTCAGTTCCTCTGAAATTTTGGCAGAACTCCAAGTAGACTCTTCTGAAACTTCTTCATCTGAGAGCAGACTTTCAGGAGAACCTTTTAAGCTTTCAAGCCATTCCTGTTCTGTTCCAGTATAGCCATTATCCACCGCTATTTCGTAAGGACTTTTTCCTTTAAGAGCACCCGCTCCTTTAAGACTCTCTTCCGTGTATTTGCGGGAGAGAGCGTAAGCCTGATTTCCTGTCATGTCTCACTCCTCCCATCAAATAATATTCCAAGACTTGGTCGGTCTATGGTATTCAGCGTATTCCCCGGTATCTAAAATCATCACAGATGAACCGCTTGCCAAATCATCATCTTTCGGAAGATCGCCAAAATCTGCTTTGAAACACTGGTATTCTCTTTTCCATCTGTCAACGTTATCGGACTGATGAATAGCTTTCACAGCGCCAACACACTCGATACTGTTTCCCATAATGCGACCTCCTTCCTATACTTTTCGGTACACTGTCTTACTCCAGATTGTTCCCCCGGAATCATCGAGAATCCTTTCCCCATCTGAATCCTGTAATTCATGAAAGAATTTTTCTTCGTTAGGATAATCATCAAATGTCAAGATCCCCTGTTCCCCGTTGATGACTGTACCGTCTGCCTTGTGAGCTGTGTATCCTCTCCGAAGCACTTCAGGTACGACAGTGTCGTTTGTAAGGTCGATTAAAGTTTCGTTGCCGTAAACAACTTTATTTACTGCCATTTAATCACCCCGCAATCGTTACCGTTTTACCTCCAGCAGCATTGTCTGTTTCTGTATATGGAATTGCAGCAACAGTGACCTGAGACAAACAGTTGAATTCGTTCTCTGTATCCGGAAGGATCGTCTGTTCTGTTTTTGCCGGTGTTACAGTCTTTGCCTGGGCCTTCATTCCTTCAGAACCAGACATTGAACCCTCTACGCCAAGAATTGTGATTCCTTCCCGAATATTCGCTGCGACAAGCTTCACCTGTTCTGTTGCATCAATCGAAACTTTTCCACTACCATCGTGATATCCTTTCGGAACAGTCACCTCTTGGGCGAGAGTCGTAATCTTCTCATTGATACCAGCATTATTCGGCATTGTTCCTTTTACCTTTACACCTCTGGCATAAGCAGTCTTCCCCGTAAGAATCTCAGCAACCGCCACATCGGCATCGGAAGTATCCGAATCAAAGGTACATTCGCCGATAATAGGCGCACCAGACTTATCATGAGCTGTTGCGTCTTTGAGAAGATGGGTGGAATCAACAGTATCACTCGTAAGGTCTACCAGAGTATTGCCGCCATAGATAACTTTATTTACATATTGATTAGCCATGTGTCAGCATCCTCCTTTAGTTAGTTGGTTTTGTTATAACTCGCCGTACTGATTCCCAAAAGAACTCCAAGGAAAGTATCGACAGCCGTGATAGTACCGACTACCTGCTCCCCATAGGGAAGTCCCCAGATACCCGCCAATGCAAAATACAAAGTACCTGCCCCCGGAAGCAGAAACTGTGCCACCCATTTTAACGCATCGTAAGTTTTGTTACTCATCTTCATGATTTGTTTCCTCCTTATATTGTGATTTGTGTATAGGTAGTTTATTTACCTCGTTCATAATTCGCTTGGCGGAGCCATTTCCGCCCATTTTTTCATAAGGCTTATAGAGATATTCGTAAAGATTTTCATACTCATCCGAAGTAATATATCCCCTCTCAATATAGGCCATGCCAAGATACATAATCCGGTCATGTCCAAGCCCTATAAGCATTTCTGTTTTTACGTCTTTCTTTTCAAGCCGTTTTGTTACATAGGCCCACAGCCCAGAAGACGCTAAGACTGAGCTAAAAATTGTAAGTAAGATTTGAAGCCAGGACTCCATGTCTATACCTCCTTTATTTTTTGTTGTGGTGACCTATCGAATATAACCAGCTTTTTGTTGACAACCGTAATCGTTTTGTCGAATAGGTCCTCATAAAGCCCGATAAGATTTTTGCGCTGTTGTCTGGACATTAACTTATAAAAGCTACCCATCCAACCACGGAACATGTTTTCGACTCCATCATAATCAATCTCATTATTCCGCACTTTAACGGCCAGCTTCTTCAGTTTTCTCCGCATTGCTGTAACCCTATCGGGATTGATACGTTTTATGATTTTTCCATCTTTGGTAAGCGTGTACCTAATTTGCAGGAATTTGTATGTACTGGAAATCTTGACGATTCTGGTTTTCTTCTCATTGATATGAATGCCAAGTTCATTTGCTATGGTGCGAATTCCATCAAGGATATTGAGAAGTACCTGCTTGTCTGGATTCATGACGTACCAATCGTCCATGTATCTTCCATAGAACTTCTGGCTCATCACATACTTAACATAATTGTCGATTCGGTAAGGATAATAAATACCGACGATTTGAGATAACTGATCTCCAATATTAACAGATTTAGCCATCCATTTTTCGCCGGTGAGTTTTTCCTTTGGAATTTTCCGGTATTCGTTTTTGTTGAACGTGGATTCCATACAGTTTGCGTATTCTTCATCAGTCATGTAAGAAACGTCAATCTTGAATCCATCAAATATTAGTGTTAAGAGCCAGCCAATGAACTTATCATCGTCAAATAATTTCAGCAGTTCCCGCTTTGCAATCTCATGAATAATATTGTCGTAAAATTTTGAGAAGTCTCCAAATAAAATCCATCCTTCGTTACCATGTAACTTGTAATACTTCCGAAGATGCACCTCAAAACGAAATCTCTGGCGTGAAATGCCCCGACCTTTAATAGATGCGCAATTATCGTAAATGATATGTTTCTTCACCTCTGGCAAAATTACTTCATCACAAAGGGCGTGGCGGACAATTCTGTCCTTTATCTGGATACTTGTAATAGGTCTTACACGGCCTCGTTCAGACAAAGAGAACTCCTCGGTCGGCCCATTTTGAAGTGTCCGATTGAGAAGCTCTTCTTGTATGGAAAAGATATATCTAAGGAAATTCATGATGAATTTCTGCGTCGTTTCCTTCCATTTACTGCCTTTTATAGAAGCCCTGTAAGCCTTATACAAGTTGTTGGCGTCAGATACAATCTCCTCATACGTCATAATTATTCACCGTGATAGCAATATTTACCGTAGTAAATTGCGTCCAGCTTTGTCATTTATCCTTTGATGGAACGGACAACACCTCCTTCTCCGTTGGTTAGGCGAAGAATCCGGACGAACTCCATTAGTGTTAGAAGCGTTGTTGTAGTTCGTATTGCCATTGTTGTTCACATTAGCGAAATTAGCCGCAGAAACGACACGTATTAGGTGTTGCCCGGTGGTAAATATGATTTGATCTTACGATCCCTCTGACGCCACTTCTTTATCAAACCGATTTCTCGGTCGATAGCTTTTACATATCTGCCGTAGACATTTATATCGACCTCAAAGATTTCCACAATACGCTGTAACTCTTTTATAATCTGTTCACAGTTAATGATTGCCTTATTCTGGTAATCTCTGCGTTCTTCATACTCATGCATGGAAGTTGGATAGATAGAATTAGCCGCTCTGATATTGCTTGTAAGTTGAGACGCCAGTTGATCAATTCTATTTTTGAAATTGGTCATCAGGTACCGATACTTTGAAAAATTCTCGGTTGGCTCTTTCCCGTAAGCATACTGAATCCTGACAAATTGTTCCAAGTCTTTCACTCCAAAGTTTCTCTGCATAAAGTCAAGCAGCATGTTGTGAAGTTCAACAGAAAATGTGATTGCCTCAAACTTCGATTCTTTTCGGTCACTGACAAGAACGCTCATTTAGTAAGCTTTCCCCGTAATCTCAGCAAATTCTGCTTCGGTGATCCAGCCTTTTACTACGGCATTACGAACTTTTGTGTCATTCCACAGCTTCAGGCTGTAGTAGCGTTTTACAGTATCGTATTTATTGCTATGCATAATGGTGATCTCCTTTCTTAAAGTTCAACATCGCACATCATAGCGATGTATTCGATATCGGATTTCATTTTTTCCTGTTCCAACTCTGCGGTTGTCAGGTCACGAAGAACAAACCAGTATCTGTCATCAACAACTGTTACCTGCACCAGTTCCATGTGCTCATGGATTTCCTCTTTTTCTCCATCGCTAATCGCAACAGGTGAACAGTTCGCTGTAAAAATGTCTGCATCAACAGGAACAGCCGAAATAAAATTATTACCATTCATGGAAAGACCCGCAAGCTCTGTTCCATCGGCAAGGGTAACTTTATAGATTTTCTCATCCATTTTGATTCTTCCTTTCATTTAATTCTTATTTTTTATAGCACAAATTTTGGTCACCTGAATACGGTGTTTACCCCAGAGGGGGCACAAGGCCCCTAGATTTACCTAACCAATGGCGATAACCGGACGAACCCCAAGAGGGGCAGAAGCGCGGCCGTAGGTCGCATGGCCAGAGCCGTACACAACAGCGAAAAAAGCCGCAGAAACGACGTCCCTCAACCACTGATTCTCTCTTTCCGGATTGATGAACTTGGGGCATACCATCATTAACGCAAGCTGAGTCTTGCTGATTGTGTATATAGCAGGAACATTTGTGCCATCTGATACTGGCGAGAAATGCAGATGACCGTACATCATGCACTCATTAGGGAGTTCTACTTTAGAGTCATACCAAGCTCCTGCACTCGGTCTACCATTACTAACAGCGTTAGCAAGATATTCCCTATGTGTGAGCACCGCATTTCCGAAAGCCGCTGTAACAATCGTCTTCGCTTGATTAAGCCCGGAAGTATACATCGCTGATCCGACATACGCTCCAGTTGTTACGTTGGTAGAATTCATCGCTGCCGTATAAAGACACTTATCAGGCATAACCACCAGATGATGATTTTCAAATGCGGTATCGCCGCAATGCAGCCAATAGTCAAAATCTACAATCCGCCAGATTCTTCCCTCAATTTCCCAATAATCCCCAAGCCAGAGATCTTCAAACGTTCCATTTTGAATCGCTGTTTTCTGTTCCGCAGTCAAGACACTCCCAAGATTCTTTCCTCTGAAAATCATTCTGTGAAGCTCTGCCGATGTCAGATGAAGCATCTCCATGATAGCGTCACCAACAAAAATCTTTTTTGTTCCGTTGTCCCCGTCTATCAACAGGACATTGTCCTCAGTCAGTTTCCCAATTCCGGGATACTCTGTAATTTTCATATTCTTAATTTCTCCTTTCTATTAAATCCTTGCATAGTGTAGCGATGGTTTACGGCTTGAAGTTACTTTTAATGTCAATCCCTCTCCGATAATCGATACGCCTGATGCTTCATGTATTGCTGTTAATTTTCCAGTCGCCGTATGGTAAATATAAAGTCCGCAACATTCTGACTCTGATGAATCCTCTAAAAGAATCTGATAAACCCCATCTGCGGGAAGAACAATCGGGACATCTCTCTGATAGCCACCAGTCATGCCAATATCACCTACGATTTCGTAAGCATATCCGTCAAAAAGGACCGAATAGATTCGCCCATTACAAAGAGAAAGTCCAGGAACTGGGGAGCCTCTATGCAGAAGCGGATAAGCCCCCGTACCACTCACATTAAGTGTTGGATTTTCAGCAATCTTGCCAAAATCAAGAACGCCGATAATTGTGTGTCCATCCGCATCGAGAATCGCATTTCCGTTCGAGTCTTCCAATTCTTCTTCATTTCCAATCGGCTCTTCATCCGCAGAAAACTTTATCCGAATGGTAGCTCCTTCGACCAAAGAAAAACCGATACTGGTTACAGCTTTTTCCGCCGTTCCGGTATCGGTATCACAAATTCCATGAGCCTGCATCAAGAGCAATAAATTCGCAGCTTCATCTCCGCTAAGAATCATCTGCAAACCGGCAAACCAAGTAGCAAACATGGCTGCATTTTCACCCATCCAGCTTGTAAAGTCCTCTGACCCGTTTGTGGTAATATTGGAATACCACTGTTTCCATTGAGCCTCCCATTGAGCAACGATGTTGTCAACATTTACCACTTCGAGGATTCCTGTAATATACGGACAACTACTTGTGCCAACCATGTTTGTAATATCGGCCTGGGTAATCTCCATAGAGCCCGCTTTACGGAAAATATAAGCCAATGGATACTGATTCACATCGGTCGTATGTAACAGCGTAGGAAATTGCGGTGAACTTGACGCACTTCCCTTCACAATCTTGATAGTACCTGCCCGAACAGAATCCGAATGGTCTATCTCGATAACAACTGCATCATAACGATCCAAAAGAATCTCTGATACATCATCAGTAAGAATGAGAATTGCGTCATTCAAAAGCCATGTACTGTTGAACCATGCCCGTCCAATCCCAACAGAAATATTATCGCCTTCATCGGCCTGAACAGCAAAAGCTGTACCAATGTTTGCAAAAACACCATCATTTATGATTCCGTCAAAGATAGCAGACATCTGTTCTGCATTGTACCGTCGATCATGATTGAACGAGTTGAAAAATCCACTTGTAACGCTCATTTACTTTTACTCTCCTCCTTCCTCGGTTATTGTTTTAAAAGTCGGGTAAACCGAACTCCCTTCCTCATTTTCTGACATGACTATCTCCAAAATCCGAGCTTTTGTTTCATGTCCGTATTCGTTAGCAATTTGAACGATATCGCCGTTGAAGAAATCTTCTCCATAGCGGAACATAATGGTTGTCTCCACTTGCCCCTCGAAAGACGTCACATCTGTATTTTCAGCCAGTTTTTCACTTCCACGTTGTTTTAACTGAGAAATGTATTCGGCATTCGATAAGGTTACACCATCTCCAACATCAGAGGAAATATCTCTAGCATCGGTAAACAGCTCCCTTCGATTTAATCCGCTGCCTCCTCCAACAGTTGTATACCGTCTGGCTGCGCCTTCACCTTCACCACCAACAAGCGTAATAGTCTTCAAAGATGACTTAGACTCCATGTAGTTACTGTTAATGATGTTTTCAAAGTTCGGAGAGAATACCACATATGGATTTTCTGTCTGATCATAAGACCGATCTGTTCCTGCATAGAGTTTGAATACAAACTGTTTCTGATCATTCAAAGTAATCTTAAATCCGATGTTTCTCTCGCTGCACAACTTGCTTATCACGTCGTATAAATTATCGCCTGTGTATTGAGCATCAATCGTAAGATTGGTAATCGCGGGGTCTGTCGATGCTTCAAAAACGAAGTTGCTGATTTGTCGGCTACTATCAGAAGGAGAAATAATAGCATCCATAAGAAGGGTTTTTATTCCATTTTGAAGATTACCGGTAATGGTCTTTTGCCCCCAGACAATTCTTCTGTTTAAAATAGATTCAAGAGACCTACCTGTCACCGTAACGTGATTTCCGTTCTCCGCATCAGATGTAATCTGTATCTTTTCGATAATCATGACATGCTCGGAATCACGGTTCATCACATAGTAATCCTGTTTGATAAAGCCAAGAACAGTATTGGTCATCATCGTGTATAGTTCAAAGTCTCCATACTCACAATAACGATCTGTCCAGATAAATGATTCGTAAGTGTCTATGATGGAGACAGCATTCAGATCTGTGTTTAAAACAGTCAAATCCATACACTATACCCCCTCATAAACAATACGATTTTCAATCTTAAACTGAAGATTGCTGCCACCGGACTGTGCCGTATAAGCAAAGATATTATCTCCTTTTGCTAACTGAAACCAATCTGCATTTTTCTCAAGGCAGTTTAAAATATTGGTTGATTTACCACCTCGAATCAGCGTGATTGACTTGTTTCCTTTTACGGTGCAGATTACGATGTCATCGCCCGCTACAATGCCAGAACCTGTGTAAGCCTCCAACTTGTCTGTGTCAATCCGCATAATTTCACGAGTTCCAGTATTATAAATTGTGATGTTACTCGCTTTGCCGACTGCGTGAATGGTAATTGTAACACCAATCTCTGCATCTCCGTTGTAGACCACAACCTTTTCTGTCTGGTTTTGGATTGCACCCATTTCCAGAAGGCACTCTTCGAGAGATTCGTTACTGAACGGAAACTCAAACATCGGTTCAACACCAAAAAAGATTGTGGTGTTCTTTCCATCTTCACCAGCAGAATAAAAGAAAGGATTCGGACACACAATGGAGATATCCGAACCCTCTTCCTTACTGAAAATATCCGGCTCATTTGTTTCTACATACCCGTCAATTTCAGCCAGACGATTATCGGTTTCAACAAGCAAGGTCAGCTTCTTTTTAATAGGAAAATACTTGTAAGAAAGCTGTCTCATATCCTCGATAGTTTCTTTGAACATGAATTTCAAAGAAATCACAATATTTCGGCTCGGAAGCCTGGAAGAGTTAAACAATCCACCGTTATTGGTAGCAACTTCGGTCATGTTGATGTTTGCTTTTCCGGCTCCCAAACCGGTCACAGAAGTAACGATAAAGCCAGATTCCTCCGGCCTCGCTAATTCAAGTTTTATGCTATCGCCAAGATAGTTTGTCACAGTGATTGACTTAATCATGCTTTCACCATCCTTTCAAATGCCGAGAACTGGTTGTTCGTCTGCCGATAAATTTCCACTCTCGACAATGACTTAGGCGAGTAGTTATTTTGTGTAAAGCTAAATGTACTTCCAGATTTAACCGGATCAGCTCCATTTTGAATGTCAACGTAACGTCCCTCATTCATGCGAGAACTAATTGTTAAAGCTTGTGTCCGACTGAGTATAGCACTCAGCCTACTGGTTCCAGCTTCTACATTTGACAGGTCAATAACCGGACGAATTGTCGGCTGGGCATCAATTCCGTTTTCGATGAAATCTTTCACCTTGGAAATTGCATTGCTCAAACCACTTTTAGCAGCATTCGCCATATCAGTACTGGTTCTATAAGCTTTATCTTCATAGTTACCGATAGCGTTGACAAATGCCACGCCAAAGTAGTCGCCAATCTGATACCCCACCTTAGAAGGTGAGTGCTCATCCAATTCTTTCTTAGCAGCTTTAGCCGCAGCCGAAGCCATCGCTTTTGATTTAGCTTCCGCTTTGTAAGTGTTTTCGTCGATACCTTTAGCGAATCCTTCAACCAGATAATTACCAGCCGAATAGAAATCGTTGTATTTGTCCCGAATCGAAGTAACACACGCACTCAAAACTGCAACGAATGAATTCTTCAGTTCTCCTTCTTTACTACGTACACCAGCAATCAACTTAATCATACATTGTTGACCAGCACTCTCAAACTCAGGATACTTATTCTTGATAACTGTTAAACAAGCCGTAATGATGTTCAGGAATGTTGTCCGTGCATTTGTGTCCTGCATTTTTACACCGGCAATCAACCGGATCATGCTTGTTGACCCCACTGTCTGGAATTCTGCATACTTATTTTTAATCGCTGTTAAGCATCCGCTGATAATCGTAGTGAACGTAATTCTCGTCGAACTGTCCTGCATTTTTACACCGGCAATAAATTTTATCATCAGTGTGGAACCTGCCGTTTGAAATTCAGCCTGCTTTCCATTGATAGCTGTAAGAATCGCCTGCACCAGATTTGTAAACGTAGATGTCACGTTACCCTGCTGAGCATTCGCTGCACTGGAAAAAGTAGTCAACATATGGGTCGCTGCCGCTGATACCTGAGAATCTGCGTTGTTGAACGCATTGATGAATCCGGTAATCCCAGCCTGCCCCAAAGAAGTTAGTGCGGTACTAAAACCAGACATTGCACTTGTATCAAGACCAACCATACCTTTTGCCATATCCACCAGCCTGTTTGTCTGGGTAATAACCCCGGATAACACACCAGTATCAATTCCGCTAATATAAGCATAGTAGGACGAGAAATAAGACCCAAATGAAGACATATCCTTACCAAAATCAGCAAGTGTCATATCATCCGAGAACCACCCTCCTTCTTTTGGTAAACTTTTCTGAAGCTCAACAATTGATGTAGCTGCATTGGTTGTTGCTGTCACGATACCAGCATCAACTCCAGCCATATAATCAGAATACTGTTTGAAATTCTCACCGAACAATACAAGACTCTGCCCAAAAGCTCCAATATCGTTATCACCCGTAAACCAACTCACAACTCCTCCAGTATTTGGAAGTGTATTTGCCAATTCAACAAGTGATGCGCCGGCTGTAGCAGAACTCATCACGGCATCCGCATCAATTCCTGCCACGGCATCTGAATATTCTTTCATAGCTTTTCCAAATGGCACAATCTTTGCCGCAAAGGTATCAATGTCGTTTCCTCCTGTAAAGAATTCCACGACTCCCCCACTGTTTGGAACGGTATTTGCCAGCTCAATAAGAGCCTTACCAGCGGTAGCCGAGTTCACAATAGCATCTGCTTTCAATCCATCTACCGCCAATGAAAAGTTCATCATAGCTTCTCCAAACGGCACAAGCTGTTCTCCAAACTGTTTCATGTCATTTTCACCGGCAAAAAATCCGACCACACCTCCCGTGTTTGGAATAGTAGTAGCCATTTCTGCCATAGCTTTTCCTGCCACCGCAGCTTCTGCCACAGCATTTGCGTCCAGTCCGGCTACTGCCTGAGCAAATCCCATCATAGCTTCTCCGAATGGGATAAGCTGCTCACCAAACTGTTTCATGTCATTCTCACCGGCAAAAAATCCTATAACACCCCCACTATTAGGAAGAGTTGATGCCATTTCTGCCAATGTTTTACCGGCCGTTGCTGCATTCGCTACCAAATTACCATCCATGCCAGCAATTTCTGTTGAAAAATCTTTCATCGCAGTTCCGAATGGTACAAGCTCTTCAGCAAAGCCTGAAAGTGAAGAACCGCCTGTAAGCCAGGATGTCAATCCCTGCAAAATATCAGCAGCAGTAAGAATAAGAATCGTTTCTCCAAGTGCTTTTACACCTTCCATCATAGAAGAATCTATTGACTTGGCTCCCTCTATAAATGGCTGAATATTTGTCATAAATGCCGACAGATCTGAACCAATTTGAGGGAACTGACTTGATACACCACTCATAAATCCGCCGACAATACCGCCAACAAACTGACCAATAGCTGTTCCTACTCCTTGTAATAGTTTTCCTCCTTCGCCGATAAGCCAGGATAATCCCGGAATTTGAGCTAACGCTCCTACTGCCGCTAATACCAGTGCTAATTCAGCTATAACAACACCCATGCCAAGCACGCCAACCATAGCTCCCGGAACAAGTCCTGCAACAGCACCTAATGCTACCATAATAGCGGAAAGTAAACCAATACCGGCGATGCCTTTTACAAGCACGTCAACATCTATCCCACTCAGAGCATCTATGACTCCAGAGAAGAAAGCCATAAGAACATTTACTGCCGATTGGATAAGTGTCGGCAGATTTTTCGCAACTCCATCAAGAATAGCAATCAGGAATTGGAATATAGAATCCACGATAGAAGGCGTGTACGCAACCAACGCCTCCAAAACTCCTGCAATCAATGCTAAAGCGCCATCTGCTATAGCAGGTACACACTCGATCAGCACATCAACAAGAGTCAGCACAACTGTCTTAATCGTCTCGCCAAGAACAGGAGCACTTGCAATAATCACTTTACAAAACTCTACGATTGCCTCACCGATTTTAGCCACTATTGCAGGTATAAGGCCCGCTACTCCAGTAATAATAACCGTTAATCCGGCAACAACAGCCGTAGCGCCAGCAGTAAGAGAAGCAGCAAAAGCTGTAAACCCAACTGCCAATGCGGATAAACCCAATCCTGCTGCCAATAATCCAGCGCCAATAGCCACCACGCCCACACCGATAAGAGCAAACGCTCCGCTCAACGCAAGAATCGTTCCGACAAGCGGTGTAAGAACTGCTCCAGCAACTCCAATAATTGTGAATGCCCCCGCTACCGTGATAAGCCCTTTTGCGATTCCTTCCCAACTCATAGCTCCTAAAACACTAAGAACCGGAGTCAAGACACCTAAAGCGGCCGCAGCCACAAACATTGCTGCTGAACCGGCCAATGTGCCATTCATCAGATTTAGACCGATAGCGAGTTCGGCTAAAGCTCCTCCCATTGCCACAAGTCCTTTTGCAATCTCTTCCCATGAGAATTTTCCCATCTTTCCCAAAGCATCTGCAACAATTTCAAGAGCTGCACCTACGATAACAAGACCAGTTCCTATTCCGATCATATTCTTAGGCATCAAATTCGTGGCTATAGCAACCTCAGCTAAAGCTCCTCCCATTGCCACAAGTCCTTTTGCAATCTCTTCCCATGAGAATCTCGCAAAGTCACTCATTGCCGACGCAAATATCTTCATCGCTGCTGCTATCTCCACCAAAGCAAGCCCCGAAGATACAACATGCTTTGCGTTTCCGGTAAGCTTTGTGAATGCTGCAACCTCCAGAAGTAACGCACCAACCGCAGTAAGACCTTTTCCTATTTCACCCCATTTCATCTGAGCAAAATCGCCGCATACAGAAGCCAACACTTTTAATGCTGCTGCCATGACAAGCATTCCAGTAGCCGTAGACATTGCTTTTCCACTGAATTTTGCAGTATTTAAGAAAATATCCACTTCGGCAAGAAGAACACCTACACCAAGTAAACCCTTCGCCATCTCTTCCCAGCTCAAACCACTGAGAGCCTTGACGGCAGATGCCATAACCTTGATTGCTGCTGCAAATATAACCATAGCAACGGCGTTAGACATAGCTTTCTTGTTAAACTTTGCTGTAGCCATGAAAGCATCAAGTTCAGCCAACAACACACCTACACCAACCAGACCTCTTGCCAGTTCGCCCCAGCTAAGGCTTGCCATCTTTTTTACTGCACTCGATAGAACAAGAACAGCGGCTGCAAATACGATAAGTTTTCCAGCCCCTTTACTAGACACACCACCGAGCTTATTAAACACAGCCATAGCAGCTATCAGTTCCGTCATCATAACCGTAATTGCTCCGAGGGAACCTGCAAGTTTATCGCTGTCAACCAGAGAAATCGCTACAATTGACGCTGCTAAAATACCAATAGCAGTAGCAATCTTTATCAATGTTCCTGCTTTTAACTGATTTTGATACTCTTCAAAACATCCTCTTACCCCGTCAAGAATTCCCGTTACATTTTCCATAATGTCGCCGAGGCTATCCAACGGATTAGAAAGACTGTTTATAAATTTGGTAAGCCCAATCGCAATACCACCAAGGGATAAACCATTTAGCAAATCAATAATTCCACTGAAGTCGGCGTTTCCAAGTTTTTCAATAATCGTATCCGCTAAACCACTAATAACCTGTGTAATTCCACCGACGATTGTTTTTACGCCATTCCACAAAGCCTGAAGCAACTGCAAGAATTTACATTTTGAAAGAGTCTCTCCTATGGCACCGATAGCGATAATGACACCGCCCTTCATTTCTCCAGCAGCTTCTCCAACCTGAGACATCCTGATATGGATTCTTTCGAGTATAGAATGAAATAATTCCAAACCTGGAACGTTGATTTTCTCTTTAAGAATGTTTAGGAATTCTTTTACAGATTCTTTAACCGTGTCCAAATCCGGAAGATTGAATTTATCCTTTACTTCTTTTGCAAAATCCTTAAAGGCATTGACCGCCTTCCCAACGAAATCAATAACCCCTTGAACTGATTTTCCGAAAATATCATTCTTTTTGATAAAATCGTCAATGCTTACAAGAAAATCACCAATATTTCCTGTAACGCCTAGAATTCCTCCACCCAAAGTCTCGAAGCCGCCAAATAACGGGGTAATACCTTTGAATAAAGCTGAAAATGCCTGCTTACCAATATCCAAAACAGCAAATACGCCCTTGAATGTTTTCTTCAAGTTTGCTGATGCTGTATCGCTAAGCTTCAAACGAGAAGTAAATTCTTTCAAGGCAATCGTCATGTTGTAAAGCTGCTGAGATGTTGTAGGAGGAAATATCTCTCTAAACGCATCTTTCACCGGCTTTACAACACTAACCAGTGCTCCAAATGCATTCTTTACAGCATCAATAACGGCGGCTCTTCCACCAAGATCTTTCCATCCTTGTAACATGGAATTTCGAGCATCCGACATGGCATCAATAAGCCCGCCGAAATAATTACTGGCATCTGTCCACATGGTTTTGGCTTCGTTAAAGTCACCAAACAAAATCTCCCACGTCATAGCCCAACCAGAACCAACCGCTTCTTTAAGCGTATCCATTAACTGGGTGAATGTTTTGACTTCCTGGGCTGCTGCAAAAGCCTTTTTACCAATTTCTGTTGTCTCATCAGCATAATCTCTCAAAGTGCTAACAAGAACATCTGTTGTCATCCACTGATACTGCAAACTATCATTGAAGTTTTTCGTAGCATCAATAGTTTCATCCATTGTACTGCCCTGATTGTTTTTGGACAAAACTTTATACATACCATCTGTGGTCTTTTCCACTGTTCCGGCAGCCACAGCAGCTTCAAGCAGTTGAGTCTTAAACTCCACAGTTGCCATGTTTGCATTTTCAATGGATTTCCAGTCAATCAGTTTTACATAACCTGCCGACAATGCTTGGGCAAAGTTATACATAGCCCTGGAAGCTTCGTTCGCATTTGCTCCTGAAACAGCCGCTTCATTTGAAATACCCTGAATAGCCATTACAGCATCTTCAAGCTTAACTCCTGCATTCGTGAACTTACCGATATTGGACGTCATATCTGCAAATGAATAAATAGTTCTGTCGGCATAGGTGTTCAATTCATTCAGGTATTTATTTACATCTTCCAATGAGGCTCCGGTACTCATCATAATTGTCTGAATAGAGCCCATTTTCAGTTCATACTCGGCAAAACCATCTTTGATAGGAGCGATGGTTAAAGAACTCAGCATCTGTTTCCCCGTATTGATTACTGAATTCGTTATGTTCGCAAGAGCAGTTACTGCCATGACCTCCAACGCTGAGAACCTAGCCTGAACTGTTTGGACTGCACTGGAAAGTCCGGACATATCACATTTTTTTGATGCTGCGCTAATACCCTCCAGACCTTTTACTGCACCGTCAAGATTCAGGCTACGCTTGAGCTTGTCGAGGGTTGACAAACTGGTCTGAACGTTACTTTCAAATTGCCTGTTGTCAAACCGCATCTCGACAACTCTTTCATCAACCGTTGTACTCATAGCTTAGTAACCTCCCTCCATGCGTCATTTGCAATTTTGTCAAAAATAGGCTGGATAGCAGGATTGATGTAGTCTCGCCCCTGTACCCAGCCACCGTTTCGAGTTCCATGTCCATACTGCAAAATAATCGCAATCGGAACTCCATTTTGAATGTTTGAATTTTTAAATGAAATCGATACCGTTCCATTTCCGTGTTTGATCTCGTATGACCATGAATTGGCTGTTAAGCCAGTATCCACCGGGGTTGCAGATGCAAGAGCAGCTACTCCTTCTTTGCCATACTTATCAAGGTCACTCAACTTAACGACCGATTTGGCTTTCTCCAGATAACGTGTCAGCTTGGAGAAGTCGCCCTTTTGTCTGAACGTTATCATATGAAAATCTCCTTACATGAGTTCGTCCACTCGCTTTTGGACAGCCGCGAAATCATATCCAGCCTGATTCAAACGGTTCTTTCTGTCCTGCCCATTACCCCATTTACCAGCGATCACTTCCCTGGCAATCGCATCAATGGAACTTTTAGTTGTCTTAACAAGAATATTTACTCTCTTCTGAACTTCACCGTAATCGTATCCGGCCTGCTCAAGAGCATTCTTTCTTGCGTCGCCATTTCCCCAGGCGCCATTAACAACTTCTTTGGCGATCTCGTCAATGGATTTTTTGGAACTATTTCCGCAAAGTTCATTCACTCGTTTCTGAACAGCCGCATAGTCATAACCCGCTGCCGTTATAGCATTCTTCCGGGCATCACCATTTCCCCAGGCACCCTGAAGCACTTCATTGGCAAGTTCATCGATACTCTTTGCAGTAGCAACAATCGGTGCGGAATTGTCTTTCGCATACTTCGGATGGGCGAATCCACGAATATAACCCCAGCCAACATTGATTGTTCTCCGACCTACCTGGTCGTTCATATTACCCTCAATGCAAACGACGGTATCGCCGTAAACCTGCTCGACATAGCCAATGTGATCTGAATATCCATCGTTAGGTTGCGTGGAATCATCCCAGTTGAATACGATGACATCGCCGACTGCCGGTTTCACAGAGCCGTCTTCGTTCCAAATACCCATCGCTTTGAAAATCTCAACATGCTTCTCACATCCGACTTCTGTTCCGATCAGGTCAACAGCTCCTGCCTTAATCGCACAGGCAGACACAAAACAGTCACACCACGAATCCGTATGCTTGATGGCATATCCACGGGCAAGCGGCTTGTGAGAATTGTAAAGATCTAAAATCTCTTTGAACTTACCGTTTGCTTCTGAGAACCCGATCCATCCACGAGCAATGTCCAGAACCTTTTCTGCTGTTACACCAGTAACAACTGCCGGCTTCGCATTTTCAACCTCTACCACATTCTCTTTGATTTCAGGAACAAAATAGTAATTCATGTCAACGTTACCACTGATTCCGGGAACACTTCCCTTGCTGGTATACTGGTGAAAATCACAAGGATAATCAGCATCTCCAGTCCAGTCTGCCAGCCATTTGATATACTGATCCAGAAGTGCGTGGTCATACCAGTTACGGTAATAGTCAATATTAAAATAGACACCGGCACGGTATCCAAGAGACTTTACCGTTTCACAGAATGCCTTCGTATGAGCGTTACATTCTGCTTTTCCGAGTGTCACGCCGACAGCCGCAGCCTTTGTAACCGTGTCATACTCGAAATCAAAAAATACAATGGTGTCTTTGCTAAGCCCAGCTTTCTGAAGATTTGCAACCACCAGTTGCGCCTCCTGCCTTGCCTGCTCAACATTCAGAGCATAAGAAAAGTGGTAAACCCCCATGACAGCAAGACCCACTTCTTTACATTTCTTAACGTTATCAAAAAACTTAGAATCGACTGCCTGCCGATAACCCTCACGAATAATCACAAAATCAATTCCACTGTTCTTAATCTGTCCAGCGTCAATATTTCCCTGCCAGACGGATATATCTATGCCTTTCTTCTTTTCAGACATTTAAGGTCACCCCCTAGTATTCAACTGTTTTCTTCTTGCCGCATTTAAGGCAGAGTTACGCTTAAAGATTTCACGCTTACTCATCTTTTTAGGCGGCGAATTCTTGATGTCGCAAACCCTTATCAGAGTCAGCAAACGGTTGAGGTGCCATTTTTGACACTCAAACGGTATGTTTAAAGCAATCATCCAGTAATAAATAATCTCCGCAGTCACCTGTTCCCTGTTTGATTTTCCTTTTTTTTCTTCTCTAAAAGTTGTGGCTGTCATCGGAGCATCTATATACTGATTGATTACGTCAATATTGGAACTCGTCAAATAGTTGTAAACCTGAGGATCTACGTTCTGTGTAAGTGTCATGCACTTAACGTAGTCCAGATTTTCCTCAAAGGTTTTTTCCTGCTTTGAGAGAAAAGGTTTACACCACTTAGATTCCCATTTTGAAAGAGAGACGAGGGAATGCTCCAACTGTAACGTTTGTCCCTTTGGATAGATGAAGATTTCATTTACTTCATCCCATTGCTCCTCGCCAGCCGGTATGTTAATACGAAGCATCCCTCAATCCTCCATTATTTTCTAATTTGTAACCGGAGTCAGAATCGGTTTCGCAGGTTGCTGTGCCACCGGAGCATCAGGGTCCTTCGGTACAATACCATTCACAAATTCAGCCGCTGCATTAGCATCGGTAGCCAGTTCCATGTACAGGTCAGAATACGCCTCAGTCTCCGAAAATGCCTTAGAAAGTTCCTCAGATTTGATGAAGCGTCTGCCATCCGGACTCTTTTCTCCGTAAGCCTTGAGAATAATCTGTTTGAAAGTCGCAATGATAGTCGGCGTATCCTGTGCCGCTACGATCTTCCGAATCATCTCAGTAAGTCCGCCGGTAATACTCAGTTCCATCTCCATTGCTTCTGCCTTGGAGAGATTGAAATAAAAGTCTTCTGTTCTTTCAACGCCGTTGTAATCCTTGTAAGTGATTGTTTTCTTTAACATGTTTTTTTTCTCCTTTCAAATAAAATAGGGAGCCGCCAGCCCATCACCCTGAGTACGACTCCCTAAACAGTTACATTATGCAGTTATAAAATTAGCCTGCTGCTTCCAAAGACTCCTGATACAGTTTGAGAATTTCATCCGGCATAGGGAGTCTGGCTTCAGTGCCATCGGTACCGCCTTCGCTAGTAGGATTTGTACCATACAGGATATCCTCCAACTTCTCCATGAAAGTCTTATCAAACTTCGTGGAGTCAAAGGTCAAGCAAGCCGTAGGCTTCAGCTTCTTTCCATCGATTACAGTAGTAATTGCTACCGGAGTAGTGGTCAGTTCCCAAGATAAACTAATAGGTTCCGGGCTATCATTGATAGTGGAGTAGCCTTTCTCGGAAGGAGCCGCCAATGCGTTGTAGATCAGGTGCAGCTTATAGCCATAGTCATTGTTGTCAACATCATTGCCGAGAATAGTCCGATAAGCCATACCGAACATCTTTCTGTTCTGCTGTCCCGCAAACATACCAGGAACAATCTCAACAGATCCATCGCATTCTGCAAACTCAGGCGGATAGGTATACGCCTCGACAGTAGCACCAAACTCCTCGACAGACATAAGGTTCAGATATTTGATATTGTCCGCATAAACAGGGGAAGCCTCTGCACCGGACGGACTTTCAGTTACCGCACTCAAACCGTTCCACGGAACACCTTTCGTGTAAACACCACCGGTCTGGATCGGATAAAGAGCGCCATGGTCTACGCCTGTTTCATACAAACGCTCGCCAATTTTATCCCATTCAAGTCTCATAGATTTTGTCCTCCTTAAAAGAATATTGTGTAGACATCATGATTCAGATTATCCTTCTCGTAATGTCGGTTAAACCTGCTTGTAGGTAGTGAAGCAACTTTACCGACAATAGGACTATCCGGATCTTTGTCCATTACTGTTACTGAATATCTCATTTGAGATAGATAAACCCCGTTATTTGCATAGGCATTCTCAATATCATCTCGCCCATACACAATAGCGGGGTATTTCATCTTAACTGAAGTAGGGGGCTGAAAATAAACACGGCAGTCAAAACCCTCATTCGGACACTCCAAAATCTTACATAAAATATCATGTAGTTTCAGCCGTCTGCTGCTCATTGTAGACACCTCCTACTGTGAGTATCAATCTCGGATACTGTACTTCAACGTTAGAAATTTTCCATTTCGCGCCCATAAACTTAACATATCGCATGGCATGAAAATTCTCGTTGGCAAACGGATCGGCGACTATACTGATTTCGTTTGCGATGTTGATGTCATCGTTAAGTGTTTCGGCGCTTTGAAGCCTACGTGTGTTTCTAGTCAGATCACCGAAATACATATGCTCTGTAATTTTTTCATCCCACACGCCAGGGCTCGTTTCCACCATTTCAGCATAGCCGATCGGTCCGTAAAACTTCATTTCTCATTTCCTCCGACTTTTTAGGCATAAAAAAAGAACCTCTCGGGTTCGTCAATTTATACCATTTTGAATTCTCTTATTAACCGGCCACCTCTTCGGTCACATCCATCTCCAAAGCGATTGCGCAACGATACCTCGTCAAAGCACCGGACAGTCTGGTCTCCAGCAGATACTTCTCCTGGTTGAAGTCAATATCGAACTGGTTGAACTTTGTGATCTCGCCGCCCTTGGTAGAACCGATAGTATAATCAGCCATATTTACAAAGATTCCGAGAAGCTCTTTGGACTTCTTATCGGAAGTCTCCCTGGTCAGACCATCGAACTGCTCAGCCGTGTGGATTTCCCCAACATTCAGCGCTTTCGCCAGATCTGCAACAGTATCATAAATACGACGACCGTTCATATCTCTAGCAAGCAACATGATGTTTACTAGATGAGGCGTGCAGTAGAAATCAGGCTGGCCGGTTCCTTTATACTTCTCCCTGGAATAGAGAGCTGCACGGATGATCGCTTCTGCATAGATGTAATTCTCACTGAAATTAGCACCGGTATTGGTACCCTGAAGCTCCTTCTTAGCTCCTGCGATGTCAACATCAACATGCATTGTGAAGAACTCGTCATCGCCCCAAATCGGACGGATATGGGTCTCGTCAATCTTGCCTTCGGCGCCAGGAAGTCTTCCATCACTGACCATGATTGCGATGGCAATCTCTTCATTCAGCTTCTCCCGCATATCCTGATAGATGTAATCAGCAACCTCGAAGTCCGTGATGTCAACGATATCGTCCCTGTTCAGTTTATCCTTTACGAAAATAGTCTGCGGGTCCGTGGTCCTGTTGTACAGGGTCATATTGCCGCGGTCTTCTTTCTTGTTCCCCTTCTTATAACCTCTTGCACGAAGCTCATCGGAACGGGCATCCATCTGACGGGTGCGGATACGGCTGAACGGGGTCTTATAAGCCTTACTCATTACCGAAGTAACCCAACCCTGATCGCGGGTAATTCTCTCGGGAGCGCCTGGACGGACATCTCTGAATTCGGGGAACAGTGCCTCGATGTCGGCGATTCCATGAACCAGGACATCATCAACATCCATACCGCTGTGCTCCAAGGTCTCCCTGTTCTGTTCCAGATAAATATTGAGGGCTGTACGCAAAGAGCCGACACTGTTACTCTTGGCAAGGTTGATGATATCTACCTGGTCGGCATGGCTAAGGAAAGTGTTCTCCTGAACAGCTCCCTGGTCAAATACATTATGTTTCATAGTCTTGTTACCTCCTTTATTCTTGTCATCTTTTTCATCATCGTCATTGTCATCCTGCTCCGGATTTTCTTCCAAAGCAGCAGCAATCATTGCATAAACGACATTCTGCTGTTTCTCGGTCAACGTTTTCATAACATCGCCGATTGTCTCGTCCTCGGAACCCTTAGGATCAGGGTCTTTCTTTTCCTCTTCCTTTTTTGCTTCCTGGGGTTCGCCTTTCTTTTCTTTCTCCGGATCATCGGCAGAATGGTAGAGCATGATGTTCTCATTGTAGTTAATGATCATCTCATCCTCTGCCTCCATCCCATGGCTCATCACGGTATCAATGAACGCACCGGGATTTGCGCCAGCAAGAACAAGACTAAGTTCACGGATAACACCATGAACAACATCGTGTCCTGTCTGCTTTAACTGATTCGCCCAAATGGACAGGGAGACAACATCGCCATGCTGTACCAGTTCCTTGGCAGTCTTGCCAGATTCTGTTTCGTTGAAAGTACAGTAGGCGTATACGCCATCTTCTCTGTTTTCGAGCAATGCGTGTCCGAGAACATTATCCTGTGAATTATGCTGGTGATTCCAAACAAGACTGACGGTTTTTCCGTTCTGTCCTTTGAAAGCATCTTTCCGAATAATTCGTCCATCGGCACAGCGCAAGTCGTTTCTAGTGGCCCATCCACTAAAATCGCACTTTACCATTTTGAATTACCTCCTTCATTTCTTGTAGTTATGAGTTTCTCTAATTGATTCAACAACTGCTAACCTGTTCTGGGTTCTTCTTCAGTTTCTTCTCGACTTGGAAGATTCTGCCCATTTGATTTAGTTTCGTTTGGTTGACTAATATTACTATTCACCAATTCATCTGCTTTTGGATCGGAAGACGGGCGCATACCAATGACTTGCCTGATTTCATTGGATGTCATAATTTCATTTCTTGTAAATTTGTCTGCAATTTCAGCAATACTGTCTACCGGAACAAGCTTGAATGGATCTCTGAAATACATAATGTCTTGTTTCTGAGATCGAGCTGTTTTTGTAAGAAACTTCCGCTTCATTTCATCCACAATAGCTGACACGATAGGCTCTATAGTCCTGCTATAGTAATTCAGCATCGTTTTTTCATCAGCGGTACCATCAAGAATACTCTGAGTAATACCGAGCTGACTGAATAGCAGAGAAGTTAAATACTCAATCTGCTTCATGAGATTATTCTCAAGAGAACGATTCAACTGAGTAATATGTTCCGTTCCATCTGTGTACGCAATTCCATACTTAGAACCGGCTAACTGCTGCTCAATGTCTTTTCTCCTATTTTCAGCCTGTTGTCTCCGTGCCTCTGTTTTAATTACATATGGAAGCTGAATAATCAAATCAAGCTTACCGGAAGCCGTTTGTTCATCTGTCACATCCAATAAACTTAATTTTCTTACTAAGCGTTTCATAGTTGAGTTTGGCTCATTGATTACAGCATAAAGTGGATTCTCAATTATGCAGACAAATCGTTTTGGAAGAAGAATATCCTCTTTTTCTCCTTTCCGTTCATTGTAAATGCGGAGTCGCACATGCCCCGGATACCATTCCAGTATCTTAGCAACTCTCAGTGAACAAATATCAAAAGAGCCTGGTAACCCATCTTCTGGGTCATCATCTGTGTCTACTGGAACAAGGGCAACGCATCCTTCATCCAACAATGACATAACAGCATCCTGTATAAATGCCCTGCCTGTCTGATCAAGATTTGCCTCTAACGACAGACAGTTATTAAGACAGGAATCAATAGTTTCGAGAAATCGCCCATTCTTATCCAGCCGAACATGTTTTATATCAATCGCAGCTACATCCAATGCAATACGATTGAAAACGGACGTAACGATTGACCGTTCATTTCCCATAGAAAATCTTGGACGATCAGGTCTGTATCCATACCCGCTACCTATATTCATATAAGCCCTTGTTGGGTCTTTATTGCTTGTAAAAGCGTTCCAAGCATGTCTCAGCCTGGAACCGAAAGAAAATTCCATTTATGCTCACCCCCTATGCTTTATCCAAAACGGTTTTCTTATAAGCCACTCTTCCAGATGACCATACTCCGTTTTTCAACTGCGCCATATTGTAACCTTCATCGGCGAGTGCCATCATAACTCCCATTTCCCCACGCTTTGCTACGAATTGGATAACTTTTCCAGACGGAGAACGCAAACTTGATACCGATTGGCTCATAAGTTCAGCTTTCCTCCGGTTATATGCGGTTATAGTCGCAGCACTCAGTTTACCGGACTTTGTAACTGCGTTAGGGTTCTTCATTAGCTCATCAGCATACTTGTTAAGTTCTCTGGAAGTCTTCTTCTCAGCTTGCGCCGTAATCTTATCGCTCTTTTTTGCAATCCATTTTGAATCCTTCTTGCTAAGATTCCCAAGCTGCTCCGGTGTTCGTCGAATACCCCATTTCTGTCCGATAATTCCATGGTGTTTAAGCTCAGACAATGCACTCACCTCCTTATCGTTTTTAAACATAAAAAAAAGAACCGATGTCGGTTCTACCATTTCATCAAAGATTACTCAAAAGCATCTCTGTTAAGTTTGTATGCTATATATGCATCCATCATTGCCGCCACTGTGTCGATCTTTTGGTCGCCACGTTTCTTATACAATTTCCGGTTTCCGTTGGTATCTTCTAATGTGATGCAGTTTCCCATACAGAAAGTCATAAGTTCTTCATCAAACAGCAACATCCGTTCCTCGGATAACTTTTTCAACTCTCCTAAAGGAACAGATTCTGTTTTTGCCCCTTGTGGAACTTTTACAATACCAAATGGTCCATTCTCAGAAGACCAACGCTCAACAAATTCTTTAGCGTAGTATGGGTCATACCCAAAGCAACGGATGTCATACCCACATTTAACAGTATATTCATCAAGATCTTCATAAACCAACATTGTATCCAAAACAGTGCCTTCCATAACGATAAGACTGCCTTCTTTTATGAATTGATCATATTTGATTCTTAATGCTGCTGGAAGTTTCATAAGAGTTAGCTCAGAAATATAAGCTCTTGTTTTGACACCAAATGCTCCACCAGAAATAGGAAATAGAAACGTAAATGCACAAAAGTCATCACCTCGTGATAAATCGCCACCCATAGAACAGGGCATTTGCCAGTACTCACGTTTACGGTGCGGAAGAGTTTCTTCATATGTAAAGTAGTATGTGTATCCCTCCATCGGAAGACCGAAACGTTTTGCAAGGATATCGTTTCTCGCCGCAGGAGCATTTTCAGCTCTTTCCACATCTCTTTGGTATGTGTCATAGGTGACAGTAACACCAAGATTAGGATTTGCTTTCTGCCACATATCAGGATTGCCGACTTCATCAACAGAATCCAGTTTATACCACCATATAGAAGTATGGATGTCGCGGTATTCTCCTTTCAGAATCTTCATCAATTCCATTTTGATCGTATCACCGCTCCCGTTACGAACGGTACCTTCAGAACTCACCGCAACAATAAGCCAATCATCAACCTTGGATGCACCTTGTTCAATAGCACCAACAACATCTTCTCTTACATCTCCAGAAAGCCATTCATCAATCGTAGCAAACTTTGGTCTCATACCCTGAAGCTTGTCGATTGACATTGGACGGATTTCGAGAAGCGACCCTGTAAGAAAATTCTCAATTCCTTTTTTAGTGGAGGCAAGTTTCACACGATTTGCTTTTGAACCGGTGGTATTCTGCAAAGAACCTTCTGTGAGAAAAGCGAACAACGGACCTCTCGAACGAGTGATAGCTGTTCGTATTGGGGACATCACTTCCTCTGCCTGCTTCATGGTAGGAGCAGTAGTCATCTGATAGGTTGTTGATGTATCAATGTTAAGAAAGTAACTCTGAAGACAGGACTCATATAATGATTTAGAAGCACCTCTTCCAACAATAAGATACTGTTTGTTGATAAGCCGTTTTTTTATCCATTTATTGATATAGTGTCCGCCATGTCCGTCAGGGTTTGGTTCGTAGATACTTCTTTCTTCGTAATAGTACCATCCGAAAATCTGTTCTGCCCATAGTTTAAATGAATCAAGTAGGACTAGGTCAGACCCATCGGTAAGTGTAAGTTCACCTTCACAATAACGAATCCACCCTTCGACAGCTTCATCATCATAATAGATTCCACGATCTGCAATCAGCTCATCAATGCGTTGCATCTCCATTTCTATCTCGTGACAGATTGGAATCCTACCTCCGAGTACGGCATCTCGAAACATGCCGTAGTATTTAGGAACGGCAGTATTCGATAACGCCATATTTTATTTACCTCTTAATTTCTCAAATTTTCTTCATCGCCTTAGGATCAAGATTATGCCGCATAGGATTTGTTCCGTAAACATCTCCGTCTTTTGTAACGACAAACTGTCCGGGTGCAGCAAGTCCACGAATAGCTTTGATAGGTTTTGTATTAAAAATGTAATCATCGCCATCTTCCCAATACCCAAGAACAACTCTTCCAGGATATTTTTTAGTTAAGATAGCAACAGCTTCTTTTACTGTCATAGATATCGCCTCCTTACTTATCATTTCTTTCAACGATAGCTAAAGCATACTCTGTTGGCTTACAGTTATCAAGTCTATTATACTTAACATTGCGAAGATTTACATAACTCATAAAATTTCTCGTAGCCGAGGCTGAGCTAGTAATTTCCTCTCCTGATTGCCCATCGTAAATATGTGTCTTTCCATTTTCATTCTTCCAGAATACACTATGACCGCCTCCGAGAGTCCATATAACTGTTAAATTTCCGTAAGCTCCATTTCCGTTGGAAGCTAACGTCTTTAAGACATCATCTGGTTTGCTTCGCTTTGGCATCTTAATTTCGGAAGAATTAAAAGTTGCTTTAAAAAGATCATCAGCATAAAAACCATCGCCTTTAACCTTTCTCGCTCTTATATCATATCCTTTTTCTCTCAAAGCCATTGCCGTTGTACAGAAAGTACAGTTCATTGTCGTTCCTTCAGATGGATAATCTGGATTCGTATGCTTCATGCTATCTTTTGCGCTCATCTTTTGAGATAATCTCGGAGCATCGCTAAAACTCTTGATGTCTTTAGTCTTGTTGTATTCATCAAGTTCTTTCATTTTAGACTTTCTCGAAAAATGTTCACTAAGCTTCGATATGCCGTACATTGTTGCAATGGCGGTGGTATAAGCGATTGCTTGTACAGCTAGTTCTTCACCGGCTCCACTGGCTTTTCCCATTTGAGATATTTTCTGATTGCTATAGCGTTCTACGAACGATTTTCCTTTAGCAACCTGATCAGTTTCAGTATCTTCTTTCTTACGGCGATTTTTACCAGCCTGAATCAAAGTGCCGTCTTTATTCTGAAAACGTCTCACTCCCCACTTCTGGCCGAGGATACCATGATGATAAAGCTCATTCTTAACCATTTTGATTTCCTCCTATTAAATCTTATAAACCGAGAAGTTTTCGTCCAGCTAATGCCAACTCCGAAAATCTTTGATCACTTACTTTTGTCCGGTATACATCTTTTGGAACAACCTGTTCCATATCGAAAACTATCACGGGAGATTTCGCCTTAAACCCACCATAAATAGCATCGTTTGTGTCAAGAACAGCACCATAACCAGCATCTTTGCAAGCTGCAAAAAATTTGGTTCTTTGCGTCAGAACATCTTTTCCTTCACGAGCATTGCCCTGACCATCATATGGAATAACATAGTTAAACATCCGATAGACTTTTTGAAGCTCGTCAGCGGTTGGAACGTAATCTGAATCTTTCATCTTCTTCAGAACGTCTCTGGCTTCTCTGTATCCTTTAAACTTATACTTATCGCTGACAAAGTAATTCTGCATACGTTCATCATCTGTAACAAAGTTATAGAAATCTCGGTCCTTCTTGTAAAGCTGTCTAAAGACTTCAGCCCCGGAATCTTCGCTTGCTACTTTTAAATCACGCTTTATGGAATTGTCTATCCTATACTTCATAAACATTCCGGTTCCAATCGGATTTCCTGTCTCGTCATAAATGGTTTGGGGAATTTTTCGATTAAACAAAGCATTATACTGATGCTTATCCAATGTATTATGAGTGGCATAGAACATATCAGTTCCTTTGGTTCTATCCTTATCATAAGACAATGTACTCAGAGTAGTCTTATCGGATTTGAGAACTTCGTCGAAATGTTTCTTATTGTAAATACTGTTTCCACGGCGTCTTTTTGTATAGATAGCTCTTTTTTCCGCCGCAGTATAGTCACCGCCACCTAACGGATAAGGCGGTCCATTTCGATTTCCCCACTTCTGGCCGAGGATACCATGATGTGAAATGTGACTCATCCCTTTAACTCCTTTATTGACAGTGCTATAGCAAGAGCAGAACTTGTCAAAGTTAGCACAGTCCCGGCAGTTTCAAGAATAGCTTGGGTGTATTTTCTCCCTTTTGATACGTCAGCCGGACTAACTTCAGAGAAAAGCTTATTGTACTGCTGCTCAAGAAGTTCACGGTTTATCCGCTCCCGCATTTCTTTATCGCTCATTTTTGATAAATCCATTTTAGTCGTTGTCGCCTTTGGTCTGGTTTCTTTCTCAATCTTTCCAAACTCATCGACAAGTTTAGAAGTCGTGTTCACAACATTCTGCCGACGGGTAAGGTCTTCCTTTACCCATCTATTAGGATCTGGCTGTGACACATCGATACGATTGTCTTTCTTCTTTCCGGCATTTTCCAGCTTATCACGTTCATATCTCTTCTGACCCTCATTTGTCAAAGTGCCGTCTTTATTCTGAAAACGTCTCACTCCCCACTTCTGGCCGAGGATACCATGATGATAAAGCTCATTCTTAACCATTTTGATTTCCTCCTTTCGATGGATCGACAGCAGCATTGAGCCGCCACTCTAATTCTTTAATCATTTGATTCATTGCTTCTATAACCGCAGAGCTGAGCGGTGGATCAAAAAGGAGCTTAACTTTCAAATGTATGTAGCTCTTTACCATCTCGATTCCACTTTCCTCACCGATGAAGTCGTGCCATGTTGCCTCTTTATTTTCAATCGAAAAGCCATTGGAAGGCCCAACACCAAGCTGAGTCAAAATTGAAAACACAGAGTTAATATGCATAATGACGTCGGTATCGAACTGTTCATACTCTTCCGGGATTCCAAGAAGTTTCTTTATTGATGTCAGTATGCTCTCCATAGTTCTTCTCCTTTACTCTTCAACTTCGATGAACTGCTTCATGCAGAATCCCTCGAATCCAGAAGCCGCACAGATATTATAGAAGTCATCTGTGGATTCACTTTCATCAATCATCACCTCTGATCCTGCGATAATGGTGCCGAGAATCTCAGCGTCTGCATCCGGATCTTTACGAACGTTAAGCTTTGAACAGTTGACTACATGACCGATAATCGGTTCACCAATTCTCATACCAGCAAATTTTTTGTTATCCATAATTCTTCTCCTTTTTCTTTTTTCTAATACCTCCAAGGGCATGTATCATTTTTTGTTCTTTCATTCAGAGGACTACTTAAAAGTTTTTCATTTCCGTAATGAATAGCGTTATGTGTGGTGTGCTTTGTACAAATAACATTGTTCGGATCAAACACACATGGATTGTTGTTGAGAATATCCTCATAAGTTATTGGATTGATATGATGAATGATAACAGAACCAAAGATTTGAAATCCATCAACGCCCAAATCACATCCGTTGTCACGAACAATAATTTTATTGCGAAATTTCTGCCACTCGTCTGAATGGTAAAATTCCTGATTGAGCCATCTCTTAAAACCAAACGTCTCTTCTCCGACAGTTCCCAAAAGACGAAGATACCGATAACGTTCTTCAAAAGTCGGTATTCGGATAAGCTCTGAATATGTTTTAATCATCAGGCTCGAAATCTCCTTGACCACTATAACTCCGAAATGCTTTCATAGCTTCCCCATACATTTCTTCAATCCTCTTTGCAGATTGAAGTGATTGTGTTTTTGCTTCTATTAAGTCCTTCTGCTTTTCGAGAATCTCCTTTTCAATACGTTCTTTTGTTGACCCCAATTTCAAATAATGTGTTATGACTTGAGAAGAAGCAGTACCTTCCATTAACTGTTTCTCAGCAAGGTCAATAGCCAAAGATATCATTTGATTCTCTCTAGCCTCCGGCGATAAAGCCGGTCGCATTCTTCTCGAAGAATCAGAAGAGCTTACAGCCTTGGCTTTACTCATCCTTGCCGCCTCCTCTCGTTAAGAAATTATGTGGTTTCTTTTTGTTTTCCAGAAGTTTTGTAGTAGTTTTGGTAATACATTGTGTGACTTTTGAAAGAACTCCCAAGACCAGTTATTATTCAATCCGAAAGGAGAAAACCGAAAGGAAAGAATATCCACAGCCGCAGGAGGAATTCTAGCCCTGGAAGCTCTTTCAAGAGTCACACGGAAGCAAAAGCCAACCCCAAAATATACCCCCGGAGAATTTTTAAAGACCGCCGCGATGAAGGAGGGGGTGTCATTTTAGCGACCCTCCCCCTATGCCTTTTCAACCTGATAAGACCATGCGACAGCTTTTTTTTAATAAAATTTTTTCAGAAATTTATTTTTTAAACAAAGAAAAGAAAAATTTCTAAGCATTTGAAACTTTTTCTCTAACTTTTCGATAAATGTTTCTGAAATCGTACTTTATTATTTCATCAATCGCTCTTTCTTCTTCACGATTATTCTCTTCATCAGAAAGTTCATCAGAAGTTCGAGCAATTCTTCCAAGATACGAAGTTGAATGATAACCTTTTTCCTCATCGAACAGAAACCAAGAAGTGAACTGTTCAAATGGATCATAAGGATTGTCAACTGTCGTTAATCTAACTCTACTCATGAATCCTTATTCACTCCTTTCATTTCAAATAGTTGGATACTGTGGAAGATGATACACCAACAGCCTGGGCTATCTCAGCAATACTATAGTTACCAGATGCCTGCATAGCTTCAATCTTACTAACTTTAGCGGGGCTGAGTGTTGATGTGGCGCGAGGTGTTGCATACTGACGAACCTCGTCAATGTCAGCATTGTTAAGGATCTTGAGAAGCTGGCTCTCACTAATAGCCCCTGCCTGTATAGCCTCCCATCTCTTTTCATCAAGAGGTACCTTAACTCTTTCTGCACCCATCTGGATACGAGCTTCTGTAAGCGCCTGTTGGCTAGCCTTCTTTATCTCCTTAGAAGTCATGTCCGGATTCGCTTTTTTCATAGCATTTACCTTAGAGTTTGCCATGATCTGAGCCTGGGTCTCCTTTGGTGCATTACGGAGGGCTATGTTTAAATCGGCAAGCATACCGTCCACCTCTTCCTTATAGGTAGCCTTAGCTGAAGCAGAGTAGGCTATCTTACCAGTATTGATGATTTCGAGACGGGCTCTGTTGGCAAGGTCCTTTCTTTGATTAGCATACTCGGCATACGCCCTTTCCTGGGGGGTATCCGCATCAGAGATAAGGAGGCGGGCATCGTCTGTCTCTGCCATCTTCGTACTCTTCTGTGTTCTTACTTTGACCTTACCATTCTTGTCCGTGTATTCTTCAGTTACAGAATTCCAGATCAGACTCCCCTCCGGTTTGCTTGGATCATACCACTCTTTACCTTTCTGATTTACCTTGGGACTACCCTTACGCTTCAATACCTCCTGCTGAGACTTCGACCTTGAAATAAGAGTCGCAGCACCCTCATGATAGCGACCATTCACATCAGTTGTTCCCTGATAAGTCTTCTTCAGATAGGCTATATCATTGTCCTTTTCGCTCTGTTTGTAATCCAAACCGTGTTTTTCTGCATCAATTACAACCATACTATGACGAACAGCTTTCGCAAGCTCATCTTCTTTAGCGCCTCTTAGAGTCATGTCTGTAATTAAATTAGAAATAATCCCCATCTCAGTCTGGGTATTCTTCATAGGTTTAAACTCTCTGCCGTTACGATAATAATGGACAGTTCCATCGGGATCAGTCTTCGTAGAATCGTGCCCGTATTCAAGTTTACCGTCAAATCCCTCTAGTCCCTTTAATGGTGGAGTGGAAGTAATTTTTACACCCTTACCAGTAGGAACAATCATTACAGTATCGCCGTCAAAGTCTGCTCCAGAAAGTCTCTCAGCAACTTTACTATTGATACCAACGGCATCTTTAGCAAGACCGAGTTTACTCTTTGCTTCTGCCTGTTTATTATTTACAGTAAGAACAGGGATTTCAAAAGTTCCACCATGAGGAAACCTTATAAGAGCTACTTTCTCTCCGTTCTCATAGCCAGGTGCATACACCTCGTCATCTTTCATCGAAGTAATTGGGAGAATAACTTTGTATTTCTGTCTCGGAAGAGACGCTGCTTTAAGATGTACTGCTGCCGCATCGCAATCATCAGCAAATGACTGCAATAAAACTTTCTTTACTGTTGGATTGGTCAACGAACAAATCTCATCATACTCTGCCTGGGCATCAGCCATTGTTAAATTCAACTGATTTTTTATGAGTTTTAAACTCTGCTTAGAAAGAAATTGCGATGGCAACTTATCGTCCCAATCGCTCCAATCTCCTTCTTCTGCACGTTTGTTTATCAGTGACAACGATTGTTTTTTACCAGTCTTAGGATCTGTAAACTCACCATTCGGGTCGTCATAAAAACTCTGTCCACCATGTTCCTTGATTAAAGAACCAAATGGATTGTTAGGGTCTTTTTTGATAGTTTTTAAAACTGTGTTGTCTTTTGGACCGCAAATAGGAGTTCCTTCTTTCTTGTTTGTATTAAAGCGAATGTCAACACCATCGGGAAGATCATCAGCATACATCGCCATACCTTTCAAATAGTGCGTTCCATCAACAAGAATTCTTACCTGTGCATAATGAGCATCGCCGAGCGATAAATCATCCACACCTCTGCGAATCTCAATAACTCCGTCTTTCTTCGTTCCGCCCTGCTCCGCATAAACAACCTGGATTCTCTCAGAATTCATACTCGCCGGATAATGGAAGCCTTTCTGAAAACTATCGCCGCCATCATAAGAGATACTGTCACAAACTTCTTCCAACGGATGAATCTTGTCGAAATCGTAAATTGCGCTGGATACTTTCGTGATTTTCTCATGAACTTCACCGTTTTTGTCGGTATAGGTTCTAGTGATTTCCTTATATGGCGTATCTGGAGGACAAAGAACCCTGATATTTGTCTGTTGCCCTTTATTTGTTACCTGAGGAACACCACCACCAAAATGGTTATATCCTTCAAGTTCCAAAATATAAAGAGCCTCTTCGAGTTTTTCTCTTGAGACTCCTAAATACCGTTCTGTTCCAGCGCTGATTGCAATCATGCCATGTTCATCAACTTGTCGTTTTAAATTGTCAGCAGTTACTCTGGCCTGATTCATGCGAGCTTCAGAATCTGAATTCAAAAGGGAACGAATAGAAGATTCACTATTATACCCCATCATTCTCGCAATCTCACTTGGATTGTAGCCGTCTGATTGAAGAGCCTTTGCTCTCTCAACTTCTAATGCTCTTCGTTCATCTTTGGCTAAAGAACGCTGAGTTCGGAATTGGGTTGTGGTCAAACCCATAGCTTTGGCAATTTCTGTGTCGCTGAGCCCCTGTTCTTTTAGTTCATCAACACGACTTAAAAAATCACCATTTCTCTGATATGGATTTTCCCCACTTCCCCAGGGGTAACGTCCAGAATGTCGTGGTGTTCCGTAGTGCATTAGAATATCTTTCATTTCTTCCGCAACCTGATTCATGGCTTACCCCTCCTGTTCTTTTACTTTTTTGATTACTTTATCAAAGGTGACGATCTTATCCATGATAGGAACAATCTCATCCGTTTCCGGCTCATGAATTTCGATTTCATTGTTCTGATACAGACGAAGCTCAATATCAATCTCCGCTGGTTTCACTTTATACTCCAAACAAAAAAGAGCAGCATAGATCATAAGCTGCTCAATATGGGCTTTAATAACCCCTGTTTTCAAATCATGGATTCTCAGCAATCCGTTTCGGAATGCAATGCTGTCCGCTGTTCCAAAACAATTCTCTGAATAATATAAAATCTGTTCAGGAGTCATTTTGTAACCGATAGCATCATTTACATACATATTCAAAGTTTTCTGTGACTTCGGAAGTTTCTGTCCAAGCTTGATACATTGAGCTGCAAAATCATGAAGTACAGTCCCTTTTTGAGTTGCCAAGAATTTTACATACGACTCAGCCACTTTATTTTCATCATAGTTAATCCAATGATATTTGCTTGCTCCAAGAAAAGCGTGTTGCCCTTCAAGAATTGAATGATTGTTGAAGTTCATGTAACACTTCCTCCTTATTTTCAGGATAGATGAATCTTGAGAAAGACATCTCATTCATCTTCTCAACATAATATGGTTGATTTGCCTGTTTCTTAGAGTTCGCACTTTGTTTACATTCCAAAGAGGCCCATTTGTCTTTATAGAGGATGAGCAAATCTGGTATACCTTGAATATGATCTGGGTCAAGTTTGGTCACAATACATCCAGGAAACATCTTTTTTAGCTCCTGAATTAGTTGTGCTTGAAATTTACTCTCCAACATGACAGGATCTCCTTTCGTTTTAATAAATGCAAAAGAGAAAGAACAAGCATTAAAAATGCCTATTTTAACCTCTCTCTTCATAAAAGGGCATGTTTTTTTTGCGAACTAAAAAATAGCAAAAGAAAAGAGCCGCTGTTACACGGCTCTTAAAAATATTGATATTCAATTTTTTCTGTTTAACTGTTGTTTCTAAGATATCTTACTAATATCCATATAAGCCAAAGTCCTCCGGTTGCAAAAACTAATATCACATCCAGAATCAATCCGGCCGTGCTTCTCTTCTTTCCACTACTCCTCTTTCTGCTCATTATTATCCTCCTTGCTCTTCTGAAATACTTTTTGAACTTTACTTCGTGCATTTTGCATAAGTTCTTTCGTTTTTTGTTCCCGCTCCAAATGTTTATTTTTCTTTTGCAATGCCGACTCATTTTTTCTTGCTTCGAGTTCCTCAAATATCTTTTGACTCTCATCTATTACTTCTTGAGTTATGTATTTTACAAGAATCATCGTACCAGGCTCAACCTTTTGTTTTCCCTTTGGCTTTGTACTTATTACCTGTGATGCGAAACATTTCCGATATTTAACATCTGCATCATCAATAGAAGTTTTCACCAATGTTGATTTCAAACCATAGTTATTCAACAATTCTACTGCCTGCTCAATGCTCAATGGATATTCTTTAGAATATAATTCTGGGACACTTATGAGACGTTTCCGCTCCTCCATAGTTTTGCTGGTATAATCTTGTATAGTATCAGCAACAGGTTTTGCCAAAGTTATTAAGGATGTTACAGCCGTAACACCAGACACAATCTTGTTCATATTTCCTTTTGGTTTATTGCTACTGCTGCCACTCATAGGTACCTCCCAAACATTTTCAATAGTATCTGCACAAATAAAAAGTGCGCCCCCAACGAAGAGACGCACTGAAAAAGTGAATCTCTCATTGCTGCGACACAATTCCGAAGCTACACAGAGCATATGGAAAAGAGAGAATACACCTTTTACCTAAAAAGGCTATTCCCTGCGTAGCTTTAAAATCTATAGAATTGTGTCGCAATCATAGTATAGCACAAAACACCTCGAAAATAAACAAGTTTTTAAATATCCTATTGACAAATCGATAATTTTATGCTAGGGCCACCTGCGGCATCACAATGAAAGATGCTTTTTTATACAGGTAGTCATAAACCATCTGGGAGCCGTCCTCGAAATATACTGTAATGGAAAGATAATCTCTAGGCTTCCAATAAGTCACTTTTTTCGATAAATTTGGTAATCGAATTTTGAAGTCTTTGTAAACATCATTCCATGTGATTTTTTTTCTCATAAGTCCTCCTTTCCTCAGGCTTTGGTCAAATGCCCACTTTTTCTTGCCCTATTTATAGTATTATTAAATTTTTTTATCATAATAGTTTAAAGAAAAAAGTGGGAAAGTGGGCAAACACCCCTCAAACCCGCATAAATACTGGGTTTTTACTGGTCAAAGTGCCTGGTCACTTTTTAAAAAAAGTGGGCAAAGTGGGCAAAAAATGACCAAAATTTTTGAAAATCGTCCGTAGAAGTTCTTCAAAATCTCCCCAATTTTCTCCTCTGCCCACTTTTTCTTGCCAAAAGCCCACTTTTAAAAACAGGATTTGACCAGAAATTTTCTAACCTAGATTAGATTTTGTCCGTCTGTAAAGGACTGGTACGGACGCCCAAATCACCGCAAATTTACGTCTGATTTCTTCTTATAGTAATTGCAGTCTGGATCACTTTTCTTGATAAACGAAATACAATTTGCGTATTCGTCATACAATCTTTCCTGCGCTTTCAAAAAATCAATATACATTTGCTTATATGTACATACTTCTCTATGTATGCAACTGGTACAAATAGTTTCTCTGACTCCTCCACCCACAAACTCCACCTCCAATTTTTCACACATCGCCATGTATTTTACCCTCCATATTTATCGATAGCATCCTCTGCTATTAAGCACTCGTTCCAGTCGTTTCATCTTTACGTTCATTGCTTTATAAATATCTTCTGTAGTAATACCACATATTTCCTGCAAATAGATCACTCCAAGCGCAACGTCCGCCATTTCTTCTGTCAAGGAAACAATATCACCCTGCTCTCTAATCTGTTTAGATACTTCTTTCTGCAATTCCGAAAGTTCTTCCATAACAATAATCAAATTATGATGTCCTCTCGGATTTCCGTCCTGATTAGCATTTACAGATTTTTTAACCAGCTTCTTAATTTTTCTTTTATCGAGGCTTGGAGAAGCAAATCCAAACTCTCTTACAAAAGTGTCCCGATCCATAAAGTATTACCTCCAAACTTTTCCAGTCTGTATATCTTTGAGGATGATTCGTTCCTCCAGATGAAAACCAGAAAGCTCACAGATTGTGAAAATGGTGTTTAGCAATTTATGAAATCTCTCATCGTCTGCATCTGCATTCCTAATAGCTTCATAAGCTGTTGGATCTGAATATCCTTCATGATTTTTTCTTGGATTCTCACTCACATGCCCGTCCTCCTCTTAAATATCATCATTTTTTCGATGCTGACTCCTACGAGCGTCAAAACCCTCTGGATATCTTGCACGCAACTTATCAATATTCATCTGTAAAATATCCTCCAGGTCGTAGCCGATGATAGTAGCACCAAGAGCCAAATACCAAGCAACATCACCCAGCTCCTTCACCATATGTTCTTTGTCCAGATCGTGTCCCTGATGTAGATGCTTTTTAATCATGTCAGCTACCTCACCAGATTCCCCACATAATCCAAGAGCAGTATTGCTCAAGCCTTTCGCCTGGTCATTCAACGACTGCGGGTTGGCACTTCTCATAGCTTCTTTTTGATATTCGTTGATTGTCATAAACAAATTCCTCCTTAATAATTTCTTCCGTTCCCCCAACGAAACGAACTGTCCATAAATACTGCTGCCTCATTAACTGCCTTAGTTGCTATAACTATGGCAAGACCGAGAATAAAGCACGCCGCTCCGATTGCTCCAATTACTACATATCTCATTAAATATCAATCCTTTCTTACAAATGCAGCACTCTTTCAGAAATCTCTTGCGTTCGTCCCTGATTCCAGAAATTTGTGCCAATGTAACCGCATGTTCTACGAGTCACATTCATTTTGTTTTTGTTACGGTTGCCGCAGTTCGGACATTCCCAAACCAGCTTACCGTTGTCTTCGACGGTTTTGATCTCTCCCTCAAAGCCACATACCTGGCAGTAGTCGCTTCTGGTATTCAATTCTGCATACATGATGTTGTCATAAATATACTTAATGACAGAGATGACTGCCGGAATATTGTTGTCCATATTTGGAACCTCAACATAACTAATCGCCCCGCCGGGACTAAGCTCCTGGAATTCAGATTCAAAGGCCAGCTTCGTAAAGGCATCTATCGGCTCAGTTACATGAACGTGATAGCTGTTGGTAATATAATTCTTGTCTGTTACGCCCGGAACAATGCCAAACCGCTTCTGTAAGCTCTTAGCGAACTTATAAGTTGTGGATTCCAGCGGGGTTCCATACAGCGAAAAGTCAACATCCGTTTCTGCTTTCCATTTGGCTGTATAATCATTCAGCATTCTCATCACATGCAACGCAAAGTCTTTACCTCCTGCTGTATGCGACTCGCCCGTCATATATCTGACACACTCATACAACCCGGCATATCCAAGGCTGATTGTGGAATATCCATGGTAGAGAAGTTGATCTATCAGCTCGTCCTTATCCAACCGTGCCAAAGCACCATACTGCCAAAGAATCGGAGCGACATTCGAGCTGGTTCCCTTTAACCGATTGTGCCGAGCCATCAGAGCCGGATAGCAAATGTTTTCCAGACGGTCTTTGAGAATATTATCAAACTTGTTGAAGTCGCCACCAGAACTTAAAGCTACATCAGGAAGATTGATGGTCACAACACCCTGATTAAATCGTCCGTAGTATTTGTGACCGGCTGTCCAGTTGTTACACTTTGAGTAATTTTCGGTTGTCCTGTCCGGTGTCAAGAAAGAGCGGCAGCCCATACAGGTGTAAGTATCACCGTTCTTCAGCTCTCGCTCAATCTTGTTGGAAATATAATCAGGAACCATCCGTTTAGCAGTACACTGTGCCGCAATCTCTGTGAGATAGAAATATTCCGAATCCGGATAGACATTATTTTCATCCAGAGCATAGATGAGTTTCGGAAATGCGGGTGTAATCCATACGCCTACCTCATTTTTCACTCCCTGAATTCGTTGCTTTAGAGTTTCTTCAATAATAGCCGCAAGATCTTTTCGTTCCTGGTCATTCTTAGCCTCATTGATGTTCATGTAAACCGTGATAAACGGAGCCTGACCATTCGTAGTCATCAGTGTTACTACCTGATATTGAATTGTCTGTACCCCTTTAGTAATATCCTCAGATACCATCCGTTCAATGAACATGTCATAATCTGACTTATCCATATAATCCCACAAATCCTTATACTTCTTTCGGAATCGCTGTCTGGTATCGTCTACAAATGGAGCCAGATGTGCCAGACTGATGGATTGTCCACCGTATTGAGAGCTTGCTACCTGTGCAATAATTTGCGTTGCAATGTTACAAGCGGTACTGAAGGTATGAGGCTTCTCAATCAGCGTACCGGATATCACAGTACCATTCTGAAGCATGTCCTCCAGGTTTACGAGGCAACAGTTGTGAGAGTGCTGGATGAAGTAGTCTGAATCGTGGAAATGGATCAGTCCTTCATTATGTGCCTTTACAACTGACTCCGGAAGAAGTTTTCGCATAGTTATGTCTTTTGAGATTTCCCCAGCAATATAATCCCGCTGAGTAGGAATGATTTCCGGATCTTTGTTACTGTTTTCCTGCTTAACAGCTTCGTTGTTGTACTCAACCAGACTTAGAATCTTCTTATCAGTATCGGATTCTCGTTTCAGCTTATGGTCATAGCGGTACCGAATATAACATTTGGCAACCTCAAAAGCTTTCGCCACCATCAGCTCCGTTTCCACAATTTCCTGAATTTCCTCCACTTCGACAGCACGGTTAAATTTTTCGAGCTGTCTTACAACCATCCGTGTGGTGATATCAATACCGATGGCGCTCATTCTGTTTTGCCCTTCGACTTCTGCATTTGCTCTAGTAATGGCATTTCGGATCTTCTCCGTATTGAAGTCTGCCTCTGTGCCATCCCGCTTAATGATTTTTGTTATCAATGTCATCTACCTCCAGATTCTTTTAAAAATATAATTCTCTGATTTGTACTGCCATAAAATTTACCGACACATCTTTGAGTGTCTATATAAGGACCATCAACCAACACATCTATATATTTCATAACTTCCAAATCACAAACCTGCTCATAAATATAACCCGTGTAAAGCCATATTGTTTTCTCTGGCAGTTTCGATTTGATTCGTTTTGCAAGTCGTGTTATAGTACCTCTGTTCAGTGGATGTAATGGATCGCCTCCGCTAAATGTGATACCGTCAATATAGGTCGGTCGTAGAAGCTCAAACAATCTTTTTTCTGCCGGCTCATCAAACAAATATCCAGAAAATGGATTATGTGTATCAGGATTATGACATTTATAACAGTCATGCCCGCATCCAGACACCCACAAAACTACCCGACATCCAATTCCATCGGCGATACTAATCGGGGTAATCTTCTGATAATTCATACTATCCAATTCTCCTTTTCAAAAAATAGAACCACTCCAACCAGCACAGCAAATAAAAAGAATGTGACATCCCACTCAATAGGAATTGACAGTGCTCCCAAAAATATAATTGCAATGGCATAAAGCTTGTTTTTCAATAATTCTCGTTTCCACATAGCTTTCTCCTTTATAACTTTACAAAAGAAAGAGCCGCTGTTACACGGCTCTTAAAGATTGTCAACAATATCAATATTTCAACCATTCCAATAGTGCTTCGGATCGTATGTAATTAACATTATTGGTCCATGTTGTTCATTCATTTCAGCATCAATGCTAATTTGGACTTGATCGCCCCTTTCCAAATCCCAACCAAAGTGTTCTGCTGCTTCGATACGTTCCAAATCAAGCTCATCATAAAGCTCATTTACGGTTACTCTATATTCGTAAGTCATCATTTGGTTCAGTCTCGATTCCGCTGTCCGAATCCGCGACAATGTGGTCTCGAACAATCTACCAGAAAATTCATCCTTGCATAGACATTTGCGACCATCAAATATCAATGGCTTATTGTCTTTCTTCTCTGATTCATCTCCATCTTTTTTCTCAGACTTACCAGTGACAGCCTCTGTTATCCAGCTCTGACAGCCTTTCAGCTTGTCTTCGGTGGTAATATAGGCAGCCATCAAAGCCGCATTACGTTTGAGATTGATGCTATTTGCTCCAATAATACAACCAAGACTTGCCCCACCAACAATAGTAACTGGAACATAACACTTCCAAGTCAGTCTAACTGCCTCAGCCGCTTTATATTGCTTCTGTGGGATTTGTTCTATCTCATCTTTGTGTTCATCCATAATCCGAGCAGCCGAAACTGTAGCCCTGATTGCCAACCCAACAGTCGTCACAAGACCTACCGACCCAAAGACCGTAAGGATAGTTGGACTATTCTCTGTCAACATCTTCGTGAGCTTTTCCACCGGCTCTTTCCATTTCTCAAGATTTACATGTTTCATTTTTCTTCTCCTTTCTTCAAAACATGTTATGTTTCCATAAAAGGAGATGCTTTAGATGCGTAAATATCAAACCGGCAAAGGCGCTCCGCTTCTCCAAGCAATCCAAGCTACAAAGAAAGCAAGTGTAACCACAAAGACCGTACCTGCCGCCAATATAATAAGAAGACCTTTCAACAGGTCACACCATTTCTTTGACATTTTTCTTCTCCTTATTCGATTTTTGAATACCTGCTTCTACGGCATCCATCTTCACCGCAACTCCGTTTTCTCTGAACTTGGAATATGCTCTGGCGGTCGCACAGTGCTCAATACACTGACATACTCGGTTAATCAGCGCATAAACACAAAGATAAATCACTACCAAAATAAGAGCATACCCCGCATAATCTGCAAATGTCATTTTTACTTTTCCTCCTTTTTGATTTTATAACAACTCAATTCAAATCTTGGCTCGACACCTTTTCTATGCATAATTCGACTAAACTGAATATCCGACCCATATTTCTTTTTCATACGTAAAACATCCGGATGATTAGATTTATAGGTTGCATTCAATTCTTCCAATGTATTGTAGGATATAGAATCATAATGCTGAATCGTTGCTTAGTCCTTCTTCCGTTTTTGGGTCAACATCTGAGTAAAGCCAGTTTCTCTGAATATCCATATATTCAGTTCCGTTGGCTTCGTCAAAGTACCCAGCAACAAATGATTTTAGACATTTTTCACACACCTGATGATGTTCAATACTATCTACACTGTCGTTACCCCAATCGTGATGCCCCGTTGTTATATCATAATAACCAACATTGTTTGAATAGTTATGTTTTGCATCGGGTAGCAGATTCTTTTTCCAAACAATCTTTTTGCAGACGTCACATATACATGTTTTCTCAATGACTGTACTTTGGGGGAGCATGACGGTCTCTTTCTTTTCCTTTATCATTTTACAACTCCTCCTGTGGCAATCTCCGAAAGCTTCTCTCTTATTTTTTCGAGGATATCATCAACTGCCTTCCTCGTAGCATTGCTTAACTTTATATAAGCCTTATGCTCATCATACCAGTCAAAAATCTCAAACAACTTCCCTTTCGACCAGCTAAACGCCCACCAATCACAAACCATTTCAAGAATATAATTGTAGGGCATATCCAGGATAATCTCTCCCTCCTTCGGGTCATCGTTAATAAGAACCCAATGCTGCCAGTGATGAGGATTACGATGCAGGTGTAAAAGCCACGCCCGCCTATAATTTTCCATCACTTTATATGACCTGTTTCCTCCATAGAAGTATGCGTCATAAGCTTCATATTCGTCCGGTTCATTCTTAGAAGCGTCATGAGCAAACTCTGTCTGCCACTCAGCACCGTTTTCATTTACTAAAAGCTCCGGGAGATTCTCGCGAATCCACTCGAAGCCTTTGTACACATTAGCACGATGCTGTTGTAAATATAAATCATACTGTGCGCTCATTGTTTTTAATCACCACCTTATTTCACAACTACACGGAGTTACAAAGTTTATAAGAACATTGTCAGAAATCTCTCCAAAATATAAATCTGACTTCTCGTCAATCTCCAATATTTTACCAATCACTACACCATCGGCGGTTATTGGTTTTCCAATAACTTCTTTGGGGTTGATTAACCCTTGAGTTATTAAAGATAATTTTCCGCTAATTTTCAATCTGATTTCTCCCTCACATTACAAGTAACAATTTCGCTATACGGGAGCTGCTCGATCCACTGACAGAACTCTCGCCATTCATCCAGCTTATGTTCCCGCCGATACTGGTAGATATTGGACAGAACTTCATAGTTCAGCATTACCGTCCGTTTCTGGTTATAGGAAGAAGGGAGAAGCTGAATCATCTGCCACCAATGAGTCTTATCTTTTGTATCAAGAAAGACGCTCCGATAATGATTTAATACATAAATAAGATTTTCCATTACTTTAACCGGAATATCTTCATCTGACATATTGTTGTCGGACCAAAGAAGATGTTCGCAAGAGAAATCTTCCAATGTAAATTCCTTAGCATGAATCTTATGCATGGTGGAGCAGGAGTTGGCAACGGTACCAACCTTGTATGTATCAAACTCCTTCCACCAGTAAAGCGGTGCTACGATGTCCATATAGACTGTGATCATCCGGCGGAATTTTCCGTGAACTGAACCAGCCTTCGCCAGTTTCATCATCAGTTCGTGATCTGCTTTTCCGAGCTGCCACGACTGGTCATATGAATGATCACACCCACAATCAACACAGTTCTCACAGCCGATTCCATCATCGCCACCTTTACAAATACCGCTGTCAGATTTATCCCAACTATTCATTGGATTCCGCATCCCACGGATAACATGATCCCATCCTGTTACTTCAAAGTTTTCAATTTTAATCATTGTTTTCGTTCCTCCCTAAAACCTCAATTTTGAACTTCAGTTCTTTACCGTCCATATCACTAACTCTGAGCTCGCCCAAAATATCATTTAATGATTCAATAGAATCTTCATCAATGACTATAGATTTAGCGTTATGGCGTTCAAACACTCCAAGTTGTCTACGGAGAGCGTCTACTAATGTCATTCCGTACTCATCAAAGTAATGATCATTTTTCTTTGCCCGATTAGGATATACAAATAATTGCTCGTATGTAATTGGCTTTAAAATGGGACAGCCAAGTTCACGAGCCGTTTGAAAAATGTATTCGACCATATGGTGTGTAGGGCAAACAATAACCCCATTTGTTTTACTTGCTTCTTTGATAAGCCGTATTGTTTTTCCGGACTGTCTACCACCTACTATAAAATGAGGTCTATTATCTATCCGCTCATTCATACACTCACATCTCCAATCATCCATCTTTTTCTCCTTTTCATAAAAATTGGGTGCCAGTCAAATATCAACCAGCACCCGTTCGCCTTTATTCTGTTTCAGTTACTGTTGTAGCGTCAAATATAATTCCTGCTCCAGAATCATCCCCACTATAATATGTAGGCATCTGTCCGTTCCATTTGTTAATCCACTCCATTCTCAGAATCTCATCAGTCAAAGACTGGTTCAAAAGCTCGTTCGCCTGTTTCTCTGCTTCAGCTTCAATCAGCTTTGTTTCAGCCTCGATTCGAGCGGCATCCTGTTTCGCTTGCGCCTGTACGGACTGCTGCTTAGCTTCTGTCTGAGCTTTCAATAAATTCTGTTCAGCCGTCTCAACAGCTTTCTTTGCTACCGCCTCGTCCGTAATAGCCTGTTCCAGTGCATCACCGGCATCCATATCCGTAATAGAGATCGCATAAAATTCAACACCATATTTAGCAAATTCCTCAGTCAACATAGTTTCCAGTTCATGATATACTTCAGTTCGGCTTTCACCCAAAATATCAATAACGTTGTATTTGGTTGTAACCATTTCCAGCACTCGCTGCGTAGTAGGAATAATAAGATTTTGGGACATATTATCCATTGTCCGGAACTGTTTGAATACTAAATATGCATTGGACGCACTCACACGATATTTAATATCCAGAACGCTGTTAAGATACTGAGCATCCATAGTCTGTGTTGTCAAATTCTCTACGGTCATCGTCTGTACTTCTGTACTCATTTTATAGACCTGATCAAATATGTTTTTGCCATGAAAACCTTCAGATAATGTCTGCTCCCTTGTTCCATCGAACGGACTGTAAATAATACCAACACTATTAGCCGGTATCTTGGTAAAGAATCCAAAAGCTACTATAATAAGGGCAAGAAAACTCAGCAGATTTCTCTTGCTAAACTTCCAGCTAATTTTTCCGTCGTCAAATCGCCCCTCTCCCGGTATATACCGAAACCCAAGACCGATAAATAATATGATTGTTAAAATGATTGAAACTATCAATAATGCCATAACTTTCTCCTTTCAAATTTGAGTTTTTAGTTCCTTATTCAGTTGTCTTACTTCTCGATTTTAATTCTATGTTTTACTCATCCTCAGTTCCTCCTTTCTCCATACATATTTCGCAATGGCAATCAGTTGAGGGAGTCCCTTTGGAATATAATCCGCAGTAGGCTCCCTCATTTGTATCATGAATCCGTATTTTTCGTTCTTTACACTTGTATTCACCCCAAGATTCACAAAATATAGCTTTCGAGCAGGTGGTACAGTTTTTACTATCCATACTTTATTATCCTCTTAGCCTTTCAGTTTATTTGCCATTGCTGTTAGATAAGTATTGATCGCAAATGAACGTAAATCTGATTTCATATCTAAAAACTCGTTTATCGGAAAAATATTATCAACTGCATGTTTTTCTTTATAGAATGTTACTGATATACAATCCGTGTACGAATATTCCGGCGGTCGTATGTGAAAACGTACAGTATCTAAATTTTCATCCAATGCAATCTGAGAAGCTAAATCCATGATTAGTTTTTTGATAGAGTTACTTTCGTTCATTGTTGACCTCCTCTCTAACAGCAATGATAAGGCGCTCTATTGTAGAAGTACCTTTGGTGTAGAAATCAGGATTCAAATACTCCTTCAGCTCATCTACCAAAATATCAATTTTAGTGCTTCCCATTTTCTACCTCCTTACGTTCTCTATTTTGCCTCTCGTAATGCATTGCCCGTCGGCTCTTAAATTCCTCAAGATTGATTTCTTCCCACCCATTTGGAGCATCCTTAAAATATCTGTTGATCTCGGCAGTCGTTCCATCCGGCTCGATAACTTTAAAAATACCGACTGTATCGAAGTCACCATTCTTCCTATCCGTTAAATATTCCTCACATACAGCTTTGTAAGGTTTATCTGCTGGAATATAAGGCATAGTAATCGGGTATTTTTCCCTGAGAATCTGGTCTACAAGTCCAGAGTGCCATGTGGTATTCGTAATAGTATCAACCATGATAAAGCGATCAACATCTCGAAATTCCACTGAACCATCGGTATAGACATATTTGAACAGGGAACTCTTTCGTTTGCACTGATAGTTGATTACTTCACCATTCTCCCCACTTACATCAGCAATATCGCTCCAGATATCATCCGTATCCTCTATTGGAGTCAACGGATTTCCGTCAATAAGCCGATTGAGAATCTGCTTTGTAAGACCGATGCTGAAACCGGTATGACCATCTTCTTCAAGACTTTTAAAAGCTTTCAATGCACTCTCATAGCAAGCACAGCCATAGTCCCATTCTTCTTTGGCTCTGTCTCCTCGTTCGTGTTTGCAAGCAATCTCAACTTCCAACTCTGCCCACGTCAAAAGGTTAGATTTTGTTTCCTCTTTTAAGGGCATCACGTTTCGGTCGTCGATATACTCATTCGCAAATATCTTTCTGGTATCACCGCCAAATTCCTCAATAATCTCTGGGACATTCTGATTGACCGCATCAAATATCAATCCCTGGTTACGACACCATCTGACAGCCGCATCAAGAAGCTCATTTATCCGGCATGTCCACAAAACAACCTTTGCTCCGTTACGCTGTTTGTCTTTTAAATATGCGATGGTATTGTTTTTCGGATCACCAATTTGTGGATACTTGTTCTCGCATAAAGTTCCATCAAAATCTACTGCTATAACATATGTACTCATTGTTTTTCTCCTTTCATTCGTGTTCTCTAACAAACACATGAAACACAAAGTTAGCACCGCTGTTTTGTTGTACCTGAAACGAATCAATATAATCCTCAATAGGTTCATAACATTTCTGGCCAGTTCCGCAAAGAGTTACTTTTACAGCTCGTTCACGCTGTTCGCTATCAACCATTATCCATAGACACGGTGTATTTTCCTGAACATCCAGCTTTAAGATTTGTTGCTTAATCTTTACAGCCGTATATGGATCTGTTTTAAGAAGAGGAACCTTTATAATCTGTTCAGTCGCAGGTGTTAGTGGGTATTTATAAATCGTTCGCATTTCTGATTACTACCTCCCATGTTCTTTCATCCATTGCTGCACATACCAAAGTTGACCACATCCTCCACCAATATCATCCTGACCATCAGGATTAAAAATTCTGGTGTTATATCCTTTTCTTAAAAACTGCTGTTCAAATTGGCGAATTTGAGAAAGATTTTTATAACCAGCGTCTTTCATATTTTCGTCTTTTGAACAGACTACGGAAAATGTAAAGCAGAATATCAAAGGACTAAATAAATCCATCAATTGATCTGCATTCGGTTTAGAGCCGTTCGTTCCATCCAAGCAATAATTGAGATAGGGCTTTCTACCTGTTTCTTTCCACCAGAGAATTCCATAGTCTCTGATCTGGGCAAGGGACATTTTATCCTTATACGGAATCAAAATATCACGCTGGTAGTCCCACGCTTTGTGAATCGAAAACTGAAGCCCGATTTTCTCGATTTCGCAAGATAGCTTCAACAGCTTATTAAAATTTTCCGGTTCATTAGGTCCAATAGTTGACAGAAGCAACTCTGCTTTCGGGAACTTTGAATGTAATTTCCTAATTGCAGACTCCACGTTTCCCCAATTCAGCATTGGTTCCCCCATTGACATAAACATAATTTGGAATCTTTCCGCATCCTGAATAGATGAAAAAATTTTCTTATCCGAAAGGATAGCAATAATCTGCCCAACAATCTCGTCGGAATCGAGATTGCGAATAAATTTATTTCCTGTTCCGCAAAACTTACATCCAACTGGACATCCGCTCATTGTTGAGCAACATATTACAGTTCTTTTCATAAAACTTTCATAGCGATATAAAACCGCCTCCACAACATAATCTTCCCCTGTAAAAACATACTTAAATACATTCCCCTCATTACTTTCAAATACTTTACAATTTCCGTTCATCTCGTTTTCTCCTTTCAAATATAAAAAGCGCCCTAATAGTTTCGGCGCTGATACGGCAAATTCTTCTGAACTTTTTTATTTACTCTATAGGTAGATATATTCTGATTGTGAAGATAATCCTTCTTATGATATTTGATAGGCGGTACCCCATTTGGCTTTTTAGGTTCCTTTGCCTTTTTTCGCATACATTTTAGAAAATCTTCAAAATTACTTGCTGTTTCTTCTATGACATCGTTAAATATTTTGGAAAAAGCTTGAGCTGCTTCTTGTAATGAGATTCCAAATGCTTTCAACGCTGCGGATAGGAGTTTACAAGCTTCTTGGAGTTCGGTTGTATCCATTGTCTTCTCCTTTACTTATAAAATTGCTAAAACCGCTAAAACTGTCATTACCAAATCAAATCCCAAACAGAAAGTGGCAAGAAGCCCAACTATTTTTCTTTTTTCTATCTCTTCGTTTTTAAGATCTTCATTGGTAAGGATACTAAAAAAGTAGAAATTGTTATCTCTATCTTTATAAAACATGTTTTATATACCCACTTTCTTTGTAAGTTTCTGATACAGTTCTTTTGCTTCATTACCTTTGAAAGCATTGACAATATCAATTTCTTTTTCTGTTCCTCGTCTTCCAACAATCAACACCGGAATGTCTCCATGTGTATAGTCAAAACTTACCAGAAAAGTATCAGATTTGTTTTTCATCGAATTCTCCTCTCTATGCGACATTGGGTAATGATTCAGAAGCGAACGTGTATCGCTTTGCGTATCCTGTCGCATTAAAATCTTTCTTTTCTTTTAATGTCCTACTAATTGCCAAATCAATCCCGGAACGAGATTTCAAATGATAATAATACAAATCCTTGAATGGTGTATTCAATCTGTCAATTCGTCCAGATGATTGTTTCATGATCTTATAGGAGTAGTTCTGCGAGTAAAATATAATGGTATCTGTTTTGATACAGTTCCATCCCTCAGCTCCAGCATTATATTGAACTAAATATACCCATTTCTTACTATCTGGAACCGGTTGATGACAATGCCCGTTCCATTCCGCAATCTCAACATCATCCCCATAAGCCAAATTTTTTAATATATCAAGCTCATAGTCAAAATTATAAAATATGATAGCTCTTGGATGTTTCTCCACAATCTCTAACAAAGCTATTTGTCTTGATTGGTCACTGTTTACGATTTTCCTCCAAACATAACAAAGTTCTCCAGCATTGACGATCGGCTCTTCCGTATAAGGATTCCACCGGGTTCTTGATACATCCTTATACTTTTCAATACTATATTTAACAAACACATCTTCGTGATGCGAAACCGTGGTTCGTCTAAAGTTCATGTTTACCAAAATATCGTTCCTATGCCGTATCAATTTCCCGGTGTTTAAATATCGATCCACTTTCGGGAACTTACTGAATCGGCTGTAGACAATGTGCTCTCTGATGAACTCTGTCCGATTCTTATAGAATCCGTTTGCAATAAAAACTGGAATATAATCTTGCCATGTATCTCCCGGAGTAGCCGATAACAGTATCCATTGGTTGTGTTTCGCTATCTTCAAGAACGACTTTACCCATGCTCCAGAACCGACAACTCTCTGTTCGTCAAATATAAAGAAAGCATCCATAGCATCTTCATACTTTTTTATATTGTTCCATGAATCAACAATTACCGTGTTCTGGTATAAACTCACTTCTGGATTAGTAGAAAGAAGGAAGGGCGAAAGCTCACCCTCCCATTCCTTCGTATCCCGTTTCCGGGCAGTTGTTATAATGTATAAATCTTTCGGTGAGTCTCCCATAGGAACATAATTATCTCCAGCAACACCTCCAAGAAGTTCTCCACCGTTCAGAAAGAAGTAATAAGCAAGAGCTGTCCTCGATTTGCCAGAACCAACATCACCACAAAGGATACAACCGTTTTTCATTTGATTAACGGCTTTCATTTGGTAATCGTATAATTCAAGTCCCATTACCCCTAATTTCCTTTCAAAATATCATTCATTCTGTAAATCAGCCTTCTAGTTTGCCAAATGTCCGAAAAGTACATCATAGTAAACCAATAGTTTTCAGTTGAATCACCCTCTTTAATTGGGTCTGTAAACACATCGCCAACCTTGATGTATGCGGCTACACCAAGAAGCGATAGATGAATATAACACATCAGCGCAACAACCTCATCAATGTCCTGCGCCACAACAAGAACATGGTTCTGATAATTAAGATTCATCTTTTCTAACTGCCGTCTGACTTCGTGAACACTAGCAATCAATGTCGCTCCTGCTCCGCAGCATGGATCGTGAATTGTGACGTAACCCTTCTCATCAATTTCCTTTGAAATATCATTAACTGCTATTTTTGCCATTAAGTCGCACACATGATATGGCGTGAAAAATTGTCCCCTATGCTCGTCATAAAGTCTCAATTCTATAAAAATACCGCCCAGGAAGTCCTGCTCTGGATTTTCTTCCAAAGCCATGACTGTATGAGCGGCAAGTTCAGGAAACAGTTTCTGATCGTCTTTGCTGTATTTGTTGATGATTTTTAAATATCTTTTTTCTCTCTCATCGTAGTGGTTTTTGTCAATCGGATTGGACAGAGAACAGGCAAACATCACTACAAAATCTCTCCACACATCCCATGCCCGATGATGAGTGGTAAGCCGTCCGAACACTCTTAGAAACTCTTTTCTCGCATCTAACTTCTTCTGTGGAATCGTTGGAGATGCGGTATCTTTTTCAGGCTTTTCTTTTTTCAAAATATAATCCGGCATCTTCGGTGGCTCATACTTAGGCGGCAGATAAGATGGTTTCTGTTTTTCTTCTGCTTTAGGAAGCGGTTTTGCCGGAGCAACAGCAGGTTTTAGTTTGGCTGTATACTTCTGCTGCTTTGGTTTCTTTTTCTTCCAAAATGGCATAATTTTCTCCTTTCGTTATCACAATTTTATAATTTACGATAAAGATCCTTTCTCGCTTCTCCGCACCAAAGTTTTTTACCATCATCAGTCAAAATGGTTACAATGCCATCTCTAAATCTATATCCTTCGACTATTTTTCCCTCATTCCATTTTCCATCATGGAACATTGCGGCTCTTTGTCCTACAACATATGGAAATTTATCGTTCATACCTTTTCTCCTTTCATAAAAGAGCCACCGCCAATTCAGACAGTGGCTCCCAAAATATAATTTAGTTGAACGGTACTTCGTCCGGCCCTTCCAGAGAGTCATACTTATCGGCAAACTCGTCCTCCTCGATGGTTACATACATCGTCTTCAGATACGCCTTAACACCGGTTTTGTCGCTGACTTCCCAGTTGTATGGACGGATAGTCAGATCAACATTGCGAATCTCCGCATAGTCCAGAGAAGCAATCGACTCATCATCCAACAGTGTTTTGGTCTTCCTTGTAACCATGTACACTTTGGGCGGAATATTATCATAACTTACCTGCACCTGAAGATAATACTTCGGCTCATCTCCCTCTTCACGGGCTTCAAGAATGCGAATATTCCAGCCCTCGTCACCGAGCTTCTTTGCCAGATCCACGTCATCGATGATGACACAGAAGTTCCGGCTGCCTTTGCGGTTATACTTAGATTCTTTTCCAGAGAAGTTTCTAAATATAATTCTCGCGTTCTCCATAATAATGTTGTCATTCACTCTGTTAGCCATTTTTTATATCTCCTTTTCTTTAAATAAATGGTAATTCTTCCTCTTCCGGAAGATTCATAAATTCACGCTTTGCAACAATTTCCGAAATATCATACCCAAGGTCACAATCCATGTGGAACTCATCATCATGAAATTTCGGGCAGTCAAAACATGTAGCATACTTCATATCGCCACACGGCGGAAGCCACGGTTCGGGAATATCAACATCCGCATCGTTTGCTCCAAGCTCCTTAACATACGGATCATCCGATACAAACCATTCAAAATCACCATACGATGAGATAGTTTTAACAGCTTCATCCACAAGATTGTCATAATAAGACCGGTCAATATCATTTTCCTTATTCAGTTCACGAACCATTTCAGATTCAAGCCAGCGAAATCCGGATGAGCCAGTTGCAGCATAATACTTACCATTCTGCTCCCTGAGAAGCACTCCGCCGCCAGTATCAGGCTTAACGGGACAGAAACGCCCAACTTTTCCGATAAAGTGATAGTCGTGCGCCTTATCATTCTTTTCGCAAAGTTCTGAATACCGTCCCCCTATGCCTTCCATGGTGTAACCAAATTTCTGGGCAACTTCTTCCAATGCTGTACCTCCTGCCGCACTGTGCCATGCTTTATCAATCTTATCCAGTTCTTTTTCTTCATCTGGCGTAAGCTGCGGAAGCTCCTCATTCATGTCCAAATATAAAGCCGATTTGACTTCTTTCGTTTCCGCCATATCCTCAAAGAGAACATCTTCCTTACTGAACAAGGTCTTGAAGACATAAGGAATCTGGAACTGAGTTCCCGTTGCTGTCCATTTGCCGAGACCATCTCCATCCTTGTATCTGGCAATATAAACAGCATCGTTTACCAGACACATTCTGTCGTATGTAGCCTCGTGTTCAAATGTATATCCGTACTTCTTACCAAAATCCATAACAAACTGGATAATCTCCGGTGTCGCATCCGGAATCTTGATGGAATCGGTCTTAATATGAGCGACCGTATATCCGCGTTTCTGCACCTCATTTTTCAAATCTACCATGAACAAAGCTCCACGCTTCGCCACGATATTATCAATGTTTCTCGAATCACGGAACGCATTCTCGAACGAAGCAGAAGTGAGACCGTAAACGGAATTGATTGCCGTCTTCAAAGCATCTGCAAGCTGCTTAGATGTCATCTCGCCATTGATTACTTTCTGAATGTAAGGAGTAAGTTTACCATCCAGCATCTTATTCACGATGTCCCAAGCCTCATGCTTGATACTTACACGACCCTCGACAATATCGCGGAACGCTGTCGTGAACTTCACTCCGAACAGAACTTCGGCAATCGCACTATGCGGATGCATAGAAGCAATATCCAGCAATGCAACATTTCCGTACATACCAGGCTCAGAATATACATAACCGCCTTCTCCAACTTCCTCTCCACGATACATGGATTTTCCGTTCTCAAAAGTATACCCAGGGAAATACGGCAAAAAGCTTCCAGCCTCACCATGAGTTTGTTGCATCATTTCCGGGCAAGCTTCCGCAAGGAAATTATACGTTGCCTCGTCAAGATCATATACCGGCTCTGCAAGATTCCGATAGTGGAACTGATCCTGCGGCTTACGCTCATTCCCAAATATAATCCTGGTTGTGAGTGTATTCGTGGTGTCATTGACTGTCATACCTGCTAAGTCAGCCAGAATCTGTCTTGCTGTCCAGTCCGCTTTCAAATAAATAAAGGCTGCTTCCGTTGCAATAACATCGTTATCACAATACTCAGCAACCTTCGTCCAAAGTTCTTCAGGAACCGGCTCATCCCATGGAAGTCCTAATTCCTGATGATGAGTTCCTGCCTTTATAATGCGAATTTCTGTATCTGAGAAACCTTTCTTTTCCAGTTCCTTTATAGAAATATTTCCCATCTCGATTTCAAGTTTCTTCAAACTCTTTTTATTTCCAGCGGATGCGAAATCGTAGACGTCCGTATAAGACACATTATATGCCTCACCGAAAAAGCAGTCTCTGTTAGCGCCTTTCTTTGCCCCAACGATTTTCTGTGACAAGTTATAGAGCTGTTCGTTTGTATAACCCATCAATCTCGCATACAAAATATGATTGTCGTAGCGGCGGCAGTTAAATCCTACCAGACGGAACCGCATCAGTTCTTCAATTTCAGTCGGTGTTGGGTTGATCATCCGTACAACAGGCTTTCCTTCACCTTCAATCTTCCAGTTTACGAGGAAGAGATTCGGGAATACTTCCACATCATAAAATATAAGCTTTGCCTCATCATTCTTAACGCCTTCTGATGCGTCGGCAGACTTAAACTGCATCTTATTTACAAGCTTAATACAGTAATCTGCCTGATGGGTACTACTGGCTGCGAAAGCCAATACTGCATTTCGCATATCCGTGACATCATAGTTCAGGTCACTGGAGTATGCGTCCTCCAGTATCTTGTAGATAAAATCGATACTGGGCTTAGTTCCGGGATGTATTTCTTTCTCCAGATTACGCTTAATAAGTGTTCTAAGCCCTTTCTCGCTTTTGATTGCATCAAAATTTACCATTTTGTTTTCTCCTTTCATTGGTAAACCAGAGCTAATTGTTGCGATAGGCAAATCGTTACACTTCGACAATTTACGTCTCAGTGAACTTTTGCCACTGAACACCTTAACTTCTATGTGATCGTCATATATTCGACTCAGCATCGTTGGATCGCCGGTATAAATATAATGAAGATGGATTCCGGCTCCACTCTTACTCAACTCTGCATAAGTCGGCGGCCATTTACTTGCTGCTTCGAGATTCTTTTCAAAGGATTTATTACCATCCTCATCAGGAATATCAAAGTCAATAACTATATGATTCTCCGGGACTTTGACATAATGAAGCCTTGATGTGTCAAGCTCGGACAATTTTGTCGTGACTTCTTCCCATTTCTTTGTCGGAGTCTCTTTTGAACTGGCATATTGAGCTGGGAAATCTCGTCCGCAAATATCAAATTCTGATGGGAAATCTGAATGAACTTGTCTAAAACTGATTCTGCTATCCCCTCCAATTGATGTACCTGATTTTGTTTTTCCATTTTCACCTCCCGGATTTTTTTCGGGTTCAAATTTTTCTGTTCTAAACCCAGAATAGTAACTGCGGACTCTTGAACCGTCTTCAAGATTAAACCGTTCGTCATAGTTCCTGAAATAGTTCTTTAGTTCCTCTTTAAATGCTCTTTGCGGCAAAGAATATAAAACTTTCGCCTCATCACAGTAGGTCTTATACATTTCCCAAGCCGCTTTTAGTGTTGTTCCGTCCTCTTTCTTGAACACATGGTATGAATCGATAATGTAATTGTAGAAATCATTTGATGCTCCAAGCATACTGATTGGAATATAATCATCGAACATACCGGTGTCGCTTAGATATACTTCCTGACAGTGATATGCAATCGCACCAAGTTCAAACCCAACCTGCTTCACAATAGTCTTATACTCTTTTGGATTTAGTTTGTTACCGCTCGGAGATACATCAATCAATCTTCTGATAAGACCAGACTTTGCATCTGTAATCTTTACCGGCTTATTCGTACCCATAAAGAGAAAACATTTAAACCGATTAGCATAAGTGGATTTAAACTTCTCGTTCACCGTCATCAACTCATGAGAAACCAAACTGTTCAGTCTTGTGTTATCCTCTATCCTTGACAAATCGCCATCATGCTGAATTGCCACAAGAGGATTGCTTTTAAACGCCTCTAATGCAAACGAATTACTTGCAGAACCAAGAGCTTTAGCATCAAACACGGAATAATATCCTTCAAAAAGCTGCTGGATAATGTTTAGAACAGTAGATTTACCTGTTCCTGCTGCTCCGTATAAAACCATAAACTTCTGTAATTTCTTTGAATCGCCGGATACAACAGAGCCAATCGCCCATTCAATCTTGCGTCTTTCTTCCTCAGAATATAATACAGACATCAGCTTGTCGTAAGCAGATAAATCGCCAGCTTCAAGCGGATAATTCAGCTTTTTACTGGCGTAATCTTTTTTATTTGTTGGCGTGTTTGAAAATATAAGTTTTTCATCCAGCATATGGAAGGAATCTCTTAACTGCTTTTGGCAATATTTATGCCATGAGTCAATCATACCGGACTCAGCGTCCCACATGTGCAGGACTTTAATAATATCGGAGTCAAAGCGTTGGCGGTTTTCTTCAGCATACCTATCCAATTCGCGGTCGATGAGCTGTAACGCATCCTGCTCATCCGTAGACCATAAACCGCGTTCTTCAATCCAGATAGCGTAGAAATCACCGCCTCTTATCATAAGATCGCCGCTTTTTTTGATAATGAACTTTGGATAGATTTCTATAACACCACGCTTTTTACTACGTGTCGAAATCGTTAAAAAGTCGATCATTTCATTACCTTTTCTCCTTTCCTTCCTTTAATAAAGCTTTTAACCGTTTCAAATCTCCAGTTATCCTTTCCGTTGTAGGTGAATATAAATTCCTGCTTATTTGTCTGCCTTACACGTATGCTGCTCCTACCATTCGGGAACCATATCTCTATATTCTCACCTGCATATTGCGGAAAATATAATTCAAACCATTTGTATACATCTCCATGTGCCATTCAGTACCTCCGAATTCATACAAATTTATCCAGGTACCAACACATCTGATACCAGATTTCAACCATTCTTAAATCCCGGTTGCAATGCTCTACGGTAAACAAACCGCCCTCGCCATTCCGTTCATATTGACGATTCAGAAACCGTTCAATTACTTCGTTTGCATAATCTTCGTCAAACTTTGCGTCCGTCATAGAACCCAAACCTAGATTTACAATCATGTTCCAGAACCACTGACCCGTCCGGTTACCAATATCCGGGTCATCCATAATATGTTCTTCGCAACGAATAGCGAGGGCGATCATCATCTCCAAAACACTACAAGGCCGATTATCCAAATACGTTGTGATTTCGGAACTCTTGTATGAATTCTCATAACCGAAACGATATCGCAAGTTTATCCCATCGCCTTCTCGATTTCCATCCATAGGAATCGTATAGAAAAAATCCACACGATTTAAGAAACGTAAAAGTTTACGATAGGATAGACTTTTGGAGTGTCGTCGACCCAATACGAGCTGGCACATCCAGTTAAAATACTTGCTATTCAGCTCGCTCCTTGTCATTTATGCCTCCCTCTGATGAGGACGTTCCTTCTGGGCTTCTGAATAAGTCCTTTCATCCATGAGAATCTCGTAGTCACACCTCAATCTGTCATTTCTTACAAAGACAGAATCGTCCTCGTATTCTCCAAAGTGTGTCAGAGATTCCATTCCAACTACGTCGTCCACATCTTCAATCTTGTCGCCTCCATCATCCACCAGAACCTGGTCTGCATAGTATGTAAGACTTATTGTGTCATAATCCTCGTTCTCGCCAAATTCATCCGGCGAGATTACATAAGGCTTGTTTTCGACCATTTCTGTTCCCTCCGGTACATAAGCCTCGTTCTTTAATATCTCCGCATAAGTGGATATATCAGGCTTCTCTTCAAACTTTTTCAGACTTGCTTCTACACTCGGCTGCGGTTCTACGGTTATTTCAACGTCTCTAGCATCCTGTTCACGCTTTAAGAACATCTCTTTTACAGAATTGATCTCTTCCTCGGCAATCTGCTCATATTTCTTTTTTGCAAACTGCCATGTCACAATAGAACCCGTTGCAGCTCCGAGAACAAATATAATAAGTCCTGTTACTTTACTCATCATTCATGTCCTCCCTTCTTATCGTCATCACCGTAAGTGCCAATCCTGTAAACAGCATAGACACACTTAAAAGGATACCCCCAGTAATATGTCTTTTCTTGGGAGTATCCAACACATAATCCAGTATTGAAATTGTTCTTTCAAATCCTTCCATCATCTTACGCCCTCCTGCCGTCTGATAAGAGTGCAACTCCTCCTACAAAACAAACCCCGGCCAATGCTGCAAGGGTATAAGATACGATTACCGATACAAAATTACTCATAATTATTCTCCTTTCATTCATAGCTTGAAAAATAGTGGTTTTCTACTTGAAACATGGGTACCCCATACTTGCTATACTCACCGGCTGTGAAGAATATAACGTCAGTGTTGGTACGGGAAATCAATTCCTCTCTAACAAGTTGACAAATATCCTCTTTTACTTCGCAACAATCGATACGTCCGTTCCAGATTGATGAAAATTGATTTCTTTGATAGACAACATCGTAAACATTATTAGGAAAATGTTCAGAATCCACACGATTGAGGATTGTGTCAATCACGAGACGTTTTCCTTCTTCGCATTCCCCCTCAGCTTCTGCCATCGTGACAAGTGCAATCAGTGAGATATCTTCGTATGACAAAAGATTTTCCTCTTCTTCCTGTGGTTTAGTCGTTACCATTGGTAATGTATCAACAAATATCGGTTCAGGAATCGCACTATGTATTACCGTAACATCACCTGCATACACAACCTCATCACCCACAGCAATATCGCTATGGAAAAACATAAAAACCGATAAAAGAAGAGCAGCGATCATAGTTACTTTACGCATGTGAAAACTCCCTTCAAATATAATAGACTATCCTCATCTCTTTTGAGCCGAGACAAGGATAGTCTGCCATCGTTCGATGCCAATCTCCCGAACCGATACTGTCAAGTCCATCCATTCACATCGTCTCCCAGACGTTTCCGTCAACATTAAAATCCAGCAAAATCGCCGGATCGAGTCCATTTGCAAAATCAGAATAACTCAGATTATCAGCATACATTCCGAAATCAACGTAATTGTCGCCCACAGGATTGTCCTCGTCATAAACCCAGCCTACAACCTGACCAGCTTTTGTTCTGGGAAGTCCGAGCATCTCATACACATCATTCAGGAACAGACGTTTCTTTGCTCTGAGTAAATCGTTTGCATAGTTCTCCTGCGCCTTGATAAACATGATGTTGTATTCATTATTCGGCTCCCAGTGAGGATTCAAGATAGAATTCCCATCCTCGTCAACTGTATACTTCTCGAAAAATCTGGCATAGCCACTTACGTCAGACGGATTCACCACAAAGGCATTCTTTTTTACCTTTTTCTCTTTTCCGGTCTCCTCATCCACTTCAATAGTCGGTACTTTTTCTGCCTTGATATTGTACTTCAGCTCACGATCAACTTCCTGACCAAATTTCTCGATTACACGGTTACGATACTCTTTAAAGCTCTTGTCAACAGTTGCGTAAGCCGCTGCCAGTGCCACATTTCTCTTACGAAGAATATTGTTAGATGCAAGGATGCTCGCAATCGACAAAGTCCCAATCGCAACAGCCGGCGCATAAGTTTTCACCAGTTTAAAACCTGTCTGTGCATAGACAATCGCTGTATCTTTCTTCGCATCTTCTACAAAGTAATCTTCTCCGGATTCCGTAACACCATCTTCCTCGGCTTTATGAATTTTATCCATTTTCTCTTTAGTCTCATCCATGATCGCATCGACTTTAAGAGTCGCCTTGCACGCCATAACAGCGCTCACAACTACACCGGCTACACCAGCCACCATAAGAATTTCCGGGCTGTGTTTCTTCATCTTGAAGCTGACATTATTGAAAGCTCCGCTCATCTTATTCATGATTTCATCTTTTTTCATGTTTACTTACTCTCCTTTTCCTGAATTTCTCCGCCCAATGCGGCATATCCGCAAATATCAATCCAATTGTCTTCCTTATAGACACCGGATGCGTTACGAGCTACCTTCATCAAAACCATCATGTTGGCGACATCCGTAGGAGTGACGTCATGCTTCAAATATGCACTCCACAATGCACCAATAGAAGCAAAGCTGTCCTCTGCTTTTCCGTATGTACCCTCACGTTCTCCGTTAATGATGGTCTTGGCTGTATCCAAAATCTGGTCACGTATTAACATTGTCTCTGGCATTATACAGTTCCTCCTTAATTTATCGGGTATGCTTTCGGCAGTTTGAGAACATAACCATCACGTACTCTAACCGCCTTACATCCAGCGATATCCGTCCATCCATACTTGTTTACTGCGAAGTTATCGGTGGATACATCAGCAAGGTCGTACAAATCGCCAACACTCACAACACCGTATTGACTGATGATTTCGTTCATAGCATCGAGAACTGATTCGGCATCACCACGAGTTTCAAATATAATCTCATCGTAGTCGAAGCCAGTTCTCCCGGACTGCCTGTAACTACTGCTTCGCTGTTCCTGTTCTCTACTATTTCCATAATACTTTCCGTAAGAAACCTTTGTAGTATTCGAGTTCTTCTTCTGTCTGGTTTCTCCGTAAAGAATCATGTCAACACCGTTCGTAACAATGTCGGAGATAGCTTTCTTTACCGCCGGCACAAGCACTTCCATGAAAATATAATTTTTTACATTTCCGACATCTTCCGAAATAAAAACATCAGCAAATTTCTGCATCTCACCTTTTTTCTTAGATTTGGCAGAACCGCTGATGACTTTTTCAATTTTCTTTTCTTCTGATGATTTGTCGGGAAGAGTCTTCTGCTCATCTTTCATTTTATGGGAATTCCCTCCGTATTCCATTGTCCCTCTCCTTCCTATACCATTTTAAACATCACATCTCTCGCATTTTGTGTCCCGGCAATAGTCTGTGCAATGGATCTGTAAATCCTTGAAACATTGCTAAGATTCGAGTTGAAGTCCTCCAGAATATCATCGAGCTTATTATCGAACTTTGCTGCTATCTGGTCTTTTGCCTTAGCAACAACGTCTTTACGCAGATCATCCTCATCAATCTTAGATACCTTCTCTGCGATTGTATTAGTAACCTGTTCCGAAATTTTCTTTCGCTCATCTGATACAGCAGCGGAAACCTCACTATGAATATCAGACTTTATTTTGCTGATGACATCTGCCGCCGCGTTATCTACAGCATAACGAGCCCGCCTTTCAGCAGCTCTTTCCACAGCCTGGTCAATGACTTCCTTCGGAATATCAATGGGAACATCATTCGACAAATCCTCAATCGTTGTATCGAGCTTTTCGCAAAGCTTTTTCATCTTACAATGGACGCCGAGTCCATATCCAAGTCCAATAAGACCGGCTACCATCATCCCAAAACCAAATATCCAATCGCAATCATTTCTGCTCACGGCTTTTCTCCTTTCATTACTTCCACCAGTTTTCCCGGAAGAGTTACTCTTGTTGCGGCTATTTTATTAAATTGTCTTTTATACTGATAAGCCAAATTACTCCTTGCTTTCTTTTCAGATGTGGCGTAAGTGGTTCCTTCCCAATTATTTGAAACGCACTGTTCAAATTCCATGACAGGACCCTTGTAACTATATCTGTTCATAAAACACCTCCAGTCCGTTCCAAATAACAAAAGGGAAAGCACCTTGTTACAGATACTTTCCCTTAGCCAGAACGACTATTTCCTTTATTCAGTTTTTGATTACTCTTCGGAATCCTCTTCATCGGTTTCCTGCTCGGTGCTGTCAACAACCTCCTCCGTATCTACCGGAATAAAGCTCTGCTGTTTCTTTGCTTTGATTTTGTTCGCTGTCGGAATGATAACGTACTTAACGGCTAATCCGCCAATCACGATTACCAAACCAACACCAGCCGCAATCTTGAATCCCTTACCAGAACTCTTCTTCACGATCTCCTCGGTTGCTTCTGTTGCTGTTCCAACTACCTTTTCATTTACCATCATTTCATTAGGTTCCATTTTTCTTCTCCTTTCGATAATTAAGAAATTTAGTGGTTCTCTCCATTAAAGTGCTTGTAAAATTTGCGAGCTGTCAGCCGTTATTCCGATAATCGTACCTGGGTTCCACATGATAGTCAATTACCAAGCAGGGTGTTCCGTCATCGGCAATCTGTGAGCTGAACCGCAGCTCTAAATATCCGGTATCAATATTCCATCCAAGGTCATCGCCCATGCTCATATGTGGAAGACCAACCTCATAATTGAAATCGTTCCAGGATATAAACATCTCATCCCGCATTCGTCGATTTAACTCATTTTCAGCTTTTTTCAGCTTCTCCATATCCGATTTAAAATATCTTCCGGATGCAGAATCGTAACAAAGAGTATTTCCTCTTTCAGTTATGATGACCTGTTGAGTGCTCACGGGATGCTGCTCAATCTTTTCCTTTGCTATAGAGTCCCGTATAGTTTCTTCTTTCTTCTCACCAATCGCCTCGATGACTTTTTCCTGATACTCTCGGAATGCTGATTCAGACAAACTATATGCTGTTGCCAACGCCGCTCTTCTTCGGACATTTACAGAACTTGCTCCGATAAGGCAAAGTACAGATGCCGTACCAATCGCTGTTGCAGGAATATAACACTTCCATGTGGCGAGAATCAACTCTTTCGGCGGTAGTTTCTCAGTTTGAAGTTCTTCTCTCTTCTCATCAATACAAACCAGCGCTTTAGGTGTTGCTCGTACCGCCAGAACAGTTGTTGTGATCATTCCAGCAATACCTATTCCGGTAAGTATTTCGGGACTGTGTTTTCTAAGAGCATCTTCCATGTTTCGGAGAGCTTTAGATAGTGGCTTCATACTCATGTATAAACTTCTCCTTTCAAAAAATATAACCGCCCACAAGGGGCGGAGATTAACCTAACCGGAAGACCGGACGAACCCCACAAGTGAGAGCAGCGTTGCCGTAGTTCGTATAGCCACAGCCGGTCACACCAGCGAAACGAGCCGCAGAAAACTTAACTTTATTCTGTAACCAGCCCCATTCATAAGGTTCTCCCTCACGGATAGCGATACGATTCTTGCGGTCTTTCATAAGAGGCCACTGTTTCTTGCCACTCGGTTCATAAGCGTCAATATCACCAAAAAGCTCCTCTGCATAAGGGATACGGAGCAGGTCACCGTTCTTGAACGGAACCATCATATTTCTGATCGAAGCAAAGATTTCCAGAATACTATTTTTCTGAAGCTCCGTACGCAGATTGCTCGCTTCATAGCCGCCTTCGTTCGTATTCTCCCGATTCATCTTGAAAGGCTCATTCAGATACTGATCCAAAAGGAAGAGTGCCCCTTTTCTGGTAATCTTCTGACAGGTCGCCGTATACTTTCCGACCTCAATCTGGTCTCCAACCTTAAATTCTCTTGCTGTCTGAATTGTCACTTCCTGTTTTCTTAATGCTTTCATTTTTTTCTCCTTTCATTTCATTGCGTTTAAGATGTCTAAAATATCAGTCGCTACTTCGTATGCTACATAGAAAATCTGTGCATCGTTCTTATCAGCATGGTCAAGCAACGCAAAATCCTTCATCCTAATACCGAAATCAGCAACCATATCAATAGATTCCTGAAGAGACGATGTCTCTTTAACAAGTTTGAGTATTTCTTTTCCGGCACATCTTGAAAAACTTACTTGTTTGATGTAATACTTAGGCCAATTTCTTTGAGGATCTGTCAAATCAAAAATATAATCCTCAATAGCCGATACAACACGATTGTCCATGATTCCCTCCTGCGAAACAGAAAGAAAGAGTCCTTGTTAGGACTCCTCCTTATCTTTATCTCTTTTGGCAATCGCCTCATTGACTTTCTCTTCAATCTGTTCGTTCATCTTTTGATCTTTAACCCAGTCGGATAACAAATTCGCTGCCAATCCAACTACGGTCACTACCGTTCCAAGAACTTTAATGATATTACTTCTTCCCATAAAGCGTTACCTCCTTTCCATAATAGTGATTGTAGATTTTGCGACTTAGAAATATGTTACAGTAAGCCTATGGTCTTTATCGACAATACGCCATATCTCGCCGTTTTTCCTTGCAAGCTTTATCATGGTTCTTTGATACTGCCTTTTTCCACTATCCACGCCAAGCTTATATGCGATAAAACTGGTAACAAATATAATCCCAGCGCCTACCGCAACATCCATGATGTCTTTCCTTTCCATTTTTTATCTTTCATAAGATTTCGTCCTTCCTGCTTTACCTGCGAACTACACAAATTTGCAGAGTGCCATCGTGTCAATAGTGATACATTCCAATCCATCCTCCAGAGTTGTTTTTTGATTATCAAAATCCAGCCAATAAGAATCCATTTCTTCAACCATGTAGCTTATATCCCAACCCATTTCATCACCTTTATCCACTCCATCGATTCCAAGAAATGATAAATATTCATTTAAAGAACAATCACCTCTTACCGCAAGATTTCGATTCACATGATATTGAGCATTCAATACAGCCGCCATCGTTGTTGTAAAATATTTTTTCGATGTGAGATCATAAAAGAGCAACTGCTCGCTTTCGGGGTCCATATCCATGTTATAGACTTGGTAACCCCACTCATATGAGGCAACTCTCGCATCTTTCGCCATTTCTGCATGAATCTTGTTATCGGCATCTTCTCCATAGACCTTTTTAGCTGCCTGACGGTACTGCTTATAAGATTCATTAAGCATGGCGTATGCACTCGTCAAAGCCGCCTGATTCCGCTTATCCATAACGCCTATACCAATAATGCAAACGATAGTACCAGCGCCTATTAAGGCTGACGGAATATAACATTTCCAAGTAGTCTGTACGAGTTCCGTGGGTGTAAGCTTATCTGTATTCAATTCATCTTTCTTAGCCTTGATAAGTTTCATTGCCTTAGGTGTCGCTTTAATTGCCATTACTGTTGTTCCAACAACGCCGGCAATTCCTAAAACAGTTAGAATTGTTGGGGATGATCTCCGTAACCCCGTTGAAAATTTTCCCATATGTTTCTCCTTTCAAATGGGGCACAAGGCCCCTGGATTTACCTAACCAACCAGAACTCCGGACGAACCCCATTAGTGGCAGAAGCGGCGTAGCAGTTCGCAGTGCCAAGGCAGTTCACACTAGCGAAAGCAGCCGCAGAAAACTCCTCTTTTGTGGCATTTCTGAGCCAGCCCCATTCCCATTCGTTATTGAGGTACGCTACACGATTTCTCCGTTCTTTCATAAGCAGAAGCTGCTCATCCGTATCCGGTTCAAAATGCTCGTTATTCCATTCGTCATCGTGACCAAACAATTCACCGACTGTCGGAATAGATAAATCGGCAATTCGGTTTTTGAGTTCCTCGGGAAATGCCTCCAAAAGCACACAATCAATCCACTTCTTTAAATCAGATTTCTCATATCCGCCCTTATTGGTGTTTTTGTTATTCATCGGTCTGCTTGTCACATAATCATCAAAAATAAACAGAACACCCTTGTCTGTAATTTTGTGAGCCGTTGCAGTAAAGTCTCCGAGTTCTGCCAGAGATACCAAAATCTGATCCCCAACCACGATTTCCTTTGTCTCCATTTCTTGTCTCCTTAATACTTTGATGTTTTCCATTTTGTTTTCTCCTTTCAAGATTTTTTATTTATCGCGGAATTATTGCATCCGGATTTAACACAACTATCGAATCGCAGTCCCAGCCATATAATTCAAAATATAAGTCGCCAGAGGCCACATTTTCAAATTCCTGTCCATACCAGCAAAGTTCAATAGCATCGATTCCAAGACGGACACATTTCTCAAAATCGATAAGATAAGAAGAAGCAATCCTTGAATTTTCAATACTGGGAAGTCTGCGAAGTTGCGGCAACGTACTAATAGTTGCGATTCTGCTTTCATCCCTTAGAACAAATTCAAAAGAGCACTCGTCTTTACAATCACGAAACTCTTCCCTTGCACACCAATCTTTCCAACCAAAAGATGCATTTTTCCTTGACGCCCAAAGACCGCCTTTAGGTTTAACCCAACAATATTCATTCTTGATTGGGAAGTTTAATAGAGGGTCGAACTGTTTCGCTCCATAGTGAATATAGATTTGCCTGTTCATAATTTTCTCCTTTCGTTTTCGGCTGTGAAAAATAAAAGAGAAGAATAGGTCGATTTCCGCTTTCACGTTGCCTACCACGACCCTAGCTTCGTAGCTCGCTATCCATTCCTCTCATAATACGACATGTAATTTTTGCGAAAAGAAAAGAGCCGCTGTTACACGACTCCTAACTTGTTGTTGCTGTAAAATATAATTTTCTTACCAAGTTCATCTGCTTTACTCATTTCGTACCTTGTGCTTTCTCCAATGTAATGATTGACGTCAACCACAAATATAGCATCGGACATTGCAATTTTCTCTGTATGCAATTCCAGATACCATTTCTTGTCATGACCCTCGCATCCCATCGCTGGAAATAACACAATATATCCTAAATCAGTAAGTTGCTGATATACACTTATCATTTCTGACTTATATTTATAGCTCCCACAAATAGTTATGATTTTCATATAATCACGCTCCTTTCATTAAAGGACTTGTAAATATCACGAAAAGAGAAAGAGCCATTGCTGGCTCAATCTACTTAATCAAAACCACTTTCCTTCAATAACTTTTTGAGTTCATCCTTGCTGAGTTCCACATCAATATCCAAATGTGCGTGCGTGTTGCCGTCGTTGACAGTAATTTTCATTTCTTTAAGCCAGATATCCATATCTACACCCAATTTCTTCTTGATAACCACCTTTGCGACTTTAGACACAATCGCCGTTGTGAATTTTGATATAATGTTCATCTCATCCATACCTCTTTTTCTCCTTTCGGTTTATGGTTTTCATAAAGGAAAATGTATAAGGTGCGAAAAAGAAAAGAGTCGCTGTTACACGACTCCTTCCCTGTGTTTAATCCCCATATACATTTTCAATACTCACAGTCACAAGTTTGTGAAGATTATCACCTAAATCATAAGACCTATCAAGAATAACTTTTTCTAAGCCCTTATCTAATACAGCTCCCTCAATAGCCGGGGCTAACATCGTAAAAACATCCTCGTCAACACTTTTGACAGGTAGCTCAATCTCTGTTTGAAGAGTGTCTATAATTTCTTTATAGGCATCCTTCTTCAAAATTTTGTACCTTTTACCAGTAATAACAAGAATCGTTCCGCCGATAACTGTCACGACCCCAACACCAAGAACCTGCAAAAGAAATTTGTTCTTTTTTAAAAAAGCCTTTACTTTTTCCTGTCTTTCCTGTTTTCTTTCTTCATTACTCATGTTTGTTTACCTCCATATATTATGTTGATTTTCCATAACAGTATCTGTTTTTCCTGCGGAGAAAAAGAAAGAGCCCTTGTTAGGACTCCTCCATAATTGACGCATACGCATCATCAATTAACTCTTCTGAAAATTTTTTAAGATCTTCTTTTGTCACGTTAAATTCTTTAAAAATTTTGTTCATAGATTTCATTTGAGAAATGGCTAATTCTGTTCCTCGTTGACAATGATACTGATTTCGTTTTTTAGCAAATACATTAAGAAACCTATAAATTCCCTTATGACCCTTTGTTAATTCATAAATCTTCTTAAAATTTACTGCTTGATTCGTATGATAATCAACTTTCCTTTTGATTCTTTCTGTTTTCTCATTGAAATCCCTTAATTCTTCAATCGTCATATCTCGTGACCTCCTTTCATTAAAGGGCTTGTAAATATAACGAAAGCGAAGAGAAAGTGTAGTCTTATACAGTTCATTTCCTGCCCGAGAGTTGCTCGGTCTTAGTTCCTATATGACACCATCTCAGGTGGTGGGACATTCTCCCACGACTCATTACTGCTACTTCTTTCTCATAATATGCCGTGTAATTTTCGCTAAATATCACGTCTGTCAAAGACCGTTTCCCACCGTTCACGCTTAATAGGTTTCATCTTTAATGCCCACATAATCTGCCGGACACTCACAGTAGGATATAAACCGTCCGTACAAGTTCCTGCACGTTCGTCAAAATATGCTTTAAACTTTGGATGTAAATATATCTCAGCAGTAAGCCACTGATCTATTTCACCCCACCAGGTACTTTTCATTTCTTTGTCAAATCGCTGCTGAATCACAGCAAGACCTTTCTCACCTATCTCAAATAGAGTACAACTATTGTAAACTGGATGATTACAAATATAACTTTTACCGAATTTTGTTCGTGGCATTGTTGGCTTTTCTAAATGATATCTCATCTTATTCTCCAAAAACGCAAGAGAAAAAGCCCTCGTCAGGACCCCTTCTCTCTAATATTACTCGTCAAATACCGGGCATGATAATTTACAGCTCGGATAAGGACCTCCACAAGCTCTACATCCATCAGGTGGTACATTTCCTGCATACATATCGAGCATTTCTTCTGTCCATTCTTCTTCCTCATCATCTTCATACTCATAATCCATCACATCTACATTCCAACCGCATGATGGGCAGGTATAAATATCATTTCCACCTCTGGGATGTTCCTTGCGGTCCATAACTGCTCCGCATTTGTTGCAAATTGCATACCCTTCGTTCAGGTATTCCATTAACTCAATACCTTCCGGTTTAATAATTTGGCTCATATTATTATCTCCTTTCGTAACTTGGAGTGTACTAAATATCATACACCCTTTTCATAGTTAAGTTAAGAGATTAAAGAGCTCTTTGTATCTCCATAAGAGAATATGCAATTTTAGCGAAGAAAAACGAAAAGACGTTGTACATATCACGCCTCTCCGCTTCGGAATTTTAAACTTTTATCGTTTAGTCGGCTTAATGAACCGAATCAAGTTCTTTAATGTTTGAACTGTGAATGTGCCGTCCTTTTCAAGATCGTATCCCATCTGATAAATCTTAGCAAAGAACACCAGCGGTACCACAAGCTCAGCCGCAGCAATACCGATTCTTATATATCGATCCTTCTTCTGTTCTACAAGTTGTTCTTTCCGAGATTGTTCCTCTTTTTCCATTTGTTCCTGATGTTGCTTTTGCTCCTGCTCCATCTGTTCACGCCTGAAATTATCATCGTCAATCTCTTTGTTGTACTCCATAGCAGCCTTAGAATCATCGATCCTTAACCGATACAGCTTAGCTAAACCCTCTATCGCCTCCGTATGCTCTTTGCTTCCCACCGTAAGATTGGCTAAATCTCCGAGTTCGGCTTTAATCTGTTCGTCCAACATTGTGATAATGTCTTCGTTCATTCTTTTTCTCCTTTCGCTGTTAAGTTTTTAGCTTCCATAAAAGGAAGTGTTAGTCATGCGAAATATAATTTTTGAGATTTACATTCAACATGACCGATTTTTGGGATGCGATGAAGTCAATACTCTTGGACGCTTCCAAAAATATAAAGGGGCCGTCCGGATCTGATGTATCAACCCGTAAAGTCCCAACACATTTCCGTTTGAAGATTGCGACTGTAATCCCGCATCCAACGAAAAATCCAGCAATGAATACAACAATCACTTGCATACTGTTCCTCCTTTCATAGATTTTTTCAGATACCAAAATAACATGTTTTTTAGTCACCCACGTACTGGTTTTCTAAGCTAGATTAAAAAAAAGAAAGAGCCCGTGTCAGGACTCCTCCTTTTCGCTTTCTTCTTTTTCTCTTTCAATATTGTATTCGGTTTGTGCTTTTGCTATCGCTGCCATGCAAACTTCTCTTGCCTTGCTATAGCCTATTGCTATTCCTCCAATCAGACTAATCGCTACGGCTCCAAAAAATTCACCTTTCGTAAACATAAACGTTACCTCCTTATATTGTTTTCATAAAGGACGATGTATTTTGTGCGGAAAAAGAGGAAAAGCCGTTGTATACGACAATTCCTCTATTGCTCATTTCAAAACCTTCATTTCCGCCAAAATATCGCTAAGTCTTTCTCCGTTTTTCTTACGCTGGTCAATTTCAAGCCATTCCTTATTTGACAATTCCCTTCTCAATCTCCAGTAATGTCCTAAAGACCGGTCATAGCAATACAAGTCTTTCAACTCCTCCTGTTTTCTTAAATTGATCCGCTTGCTTACCACTTTTGCTACTGTCTCTCATAATAGTCATTGTAATTTTTGCGAAAAAGAAAGAGCCGCTGTTAAGCGACCCTCTCCCTTTGTTTCAGTCGGATTCTTTTACTTCGGATGGCTCATTATTTGTCGGTAAGCCAACACCCGTAGCGATGTAATTCATACAGTTGAGAATTTCCGTATCACTCATGCCTTTCGCTCTGAGCCATTCGGTCATTCTTGCCACTTCCTGAACATTCATCATTTCGGTTTTCTCCTTTTCTTCAAAATTAGAACCTTGTTCCGTCATATGTATCCTCCTTTCATAAAGGGCAATGTATTATTTGCGAAATATAAAACAAAAAGTAACAGATATCGGCTTGATTATACCATTTTTTAAGTCAAAAAGAAAGAGTCCTTGTTAGGACTCCTCTTTCTTTCCAGTAAAGCATTCCCTCATAAAGTCAATCTCTTCCTGTTCATAACCATTTTTCAGTAATTCTTCATCTGTAAAATCTGAAATATGATCTTCAAACCATCTTTTCATTGCACTCATAGTTTCACGCTCCTTTCATTAAAGAGGCTGTTTTTATTGCGAAAGAAGAAAGAGCCCTTGTTACAGGCTCAATCTTCAAATCGTTCAGTGATGTCTCCGTCCACATTAAAGTCTAACCAAATATCTTCTCCATCTTCGTCCTCTTGGATTCCAAAATCGATGTAGTTATCTCCAAGTGCATTCTCCAAATCATAAAACCACCCTACAAACAATGATAACCTTGTTACTTTGAGTCCCAAGCATTCCTGAATATCTCTCAGAAATACATAACCTCTACACTTTAAAATATCATTGAAATAGGTTTCCTGTGCTTTTAAATACATCAAATTAAACTCTCGTTCCTTATCCCAATTTGGATTACTTGAATCAAATACTTGTGCGTACATACTTCTTATGTTTTCCATAAAACTCACTCTCCTTTCATTAAAGGAGATGGAATCTCTGCGAGTCCTATTCCCTTTCTTTGCTTAGTAGCCAAAAGAATCGTCTGTACAAGTCATAGTAAATGTCTTTACAGCACGGAATATTATACCTCACCCGCAATACATCATAAGAACATCCCTCTGTTACTCCATGTAAAATATAACTTGCCAGTTCTTCGTCCGTATCCTCTGCAACATCCTCTATCATTGCTATTCGTTCTGCTAAATACGCTTTCGTAACAGCACACCTGGCAGTTGGGTCACTCACTACACTAAGTTTGGTAAGTATCGGATGGTCATTTGGTCTTTTACTCATTCCATCCAGTGTTCTATAAGCTTTCTTCCATGTAGGATACTGTAAACAAAAATGTTTCAGCTCATAATAACGGTGACGGTCAATCCAATATTTATTTTTCTCTGATAACTCAGGTCTTATTGTCGTGCTCATGCTTTTTCTCCTTTCCAAAGATACCCGGTTTGTTCGTACAGCAATTTGGGTGAGATATAGAAGTTAATCCGTCCCAGTCTGCTGTTCATCTCTTCAATTTGGGTTATGAGTTGACCATTCCTTGTGGCTTTTCCAATAGGAAGCCAGCCAGAAATAATGCCAGCCCGTATCCAAGAAGCGTCTTTACCGTATACCTTGGCGGCGACCGCAACCGGTACAGAACCAGTTTGAAATATGGTGTCCATACAGCCCTCCTTTAAATTGTTTTCCAAAATCTCACCCCGGGAATTTTTCGGATTTTGTATGTTAAGGCTATCAGAAAAAGCTGTCACCTGTGTACTGTATTTAATCTAGGTTAGAAAATCGGCAGAATTTAGCAAGAAAATATAGATGTAGGAGTTGACAATTCCTACACTTTTTATTATAATGCTGACTGTGAAAGGAGAGTGATGCACAATGCTAATACAATGCCCTGAGTGCGAATTACAGGTAAGTGACAAAGCAGCATCTTGTCCGCACTGTGGATATCCAATACAGCCGGACGTAAAACCGAGGAAACCCCGAAACAAAAATAACAAAAGGAGAAGATTACCAAACGGATTCGGTCAGATCAGTGAAATCAAGAACAGAAACCTACGAAATCCCTACCGGGCTATGATTACCGTTGGCAAGACAGCGACTGGTAGACCAATTTGTAAACCACTAAAACCAGAATCCTATTTTCCTACATACAACGATGCGTATGCAGCCCTCGTAGAATATAACAAAAATCCCTATGACTTGCAGCCGGCTATTACTATGCAGGAACTTTATGATAAGTGGTTTCCAGAATATGAGAAGACAGTCAAAGATACTCAAGCAGCAAAAGACGCCTGGCTATATTGTTCATCCGTATACACCATGCGGGTTATGGATGTTCGTGCCAGACATGTAAAAGGCTGTATGGAGGAAGGAGTTGCTGTTGTCAAAGGGAAAGAGCAAACCCCTTCTGCAACGATGAAGAATAAAATCAAGACCTTGTTCAACTTAATGTTGGATTATGCTTTGGAATATGAGATTGTAGATCGGAACTATTCTCGAACATTTAAGCTGACCGACGAAGTTGTGAAAGAATGTCATAAAGTGAAAAAGGAACATATCGCTTTTACAGATGAAGAAATCGAATTACTATGGCAGCATGTGGATGACAAAAAAGGAGTTGATCTATTATTGATTCAATGCTACTCTGGGTGGCGCCCCCAGGAGCTTGGGTTGATTGAGTTGGAACGTGTAGACTTAGCAAATTGGACATTCCAGGGTGGAATGAAGAGTGACGCCGGTACAGAAAGAATTGTTCCTATCCATAGCAAAATTCGTCCTTTAGTGGAAAGGAAATATAAAGAAGCTGAAGAACTTGGTAGTAAGTATTTGTTGAATTGGGTTGACCCGAACGCTCGGAATAAGAAAAATATAAAATTGACTTACAACCGTTACACGAAAGCTTTTGATTTGATACGAACTGAATTAAATTTGAATCTTGAACATAGACCCCATGATGGCAGAAAACATTTTGTAACAATGGCAAAGAAATATGAAGTGGATGAGTATGCCATCAAATATATGGTCGGTCACAAAATTGCAGACATCACAGAAAAAGTTTATACGCAAAGAGAACTTAATTGGTTAAAAACAGAAATCGAAAAAATAAAATAGAATGTTTGTGATGCTTAATTTATGTGGTATGATGAATATGAAAAATCAGGTCTCATTTTATAGGAATAGCGGTATAGGAGTGGTGCAGGAATAAAATAGGAATTACCTACATTTCCATACCCTTTACCACTCTTAACCACTTTGAGAACACCGTATTTAAGCGGCCTTAGAAGTCGTTAGGTGCGTAGTGAGATTTTATATATGGAAATACTCTCCTTTTTTATTCATGTATTGCGAATTAAATATGTAACCATTATAATATAAAAAGAATATGAATGGAAGATGAGGTTCAAAATATGAAAATAGGAATTGGAAATGACCATGCGGCGGTGGAGATGAAAAACGAAGTGACAGCTTATCTGAAAGAGCAGGGATATGAGGTAGTCAATTATGGGACAGACACCCATGACAGCTGCAATTACCCTGATTACGGCGAAAAGGTCGGAAGAGCCGTGGCAGGAGGAGAAGTAGATCTTGGGATACTGATCTGCGGAACCGGGGTGGGAATATCCCTTGCAGCCAACAAGGTGAAGGGTGTGCGTGCCGTTGTATGCTCGGAGCCATATTCTGCAAAGCTGTCCAGGCAGCACAATAACACAAATGTGCTTGCATTTGGGGCAAGGGTGATCGGTATCGAGATGGCCAAAATGATCATTGACGAGTGGCTGAATGCTGAATTTATGGGCGGAAGACACCAGACAAGAGTTGATATGATTATGGCGATCGAAGAAAAATAATGAAAACTTATCTCAATATGATTTCATTTTGTCTTCCTCTGCATATTCTATTATAGAATGTTGTGGAGGGAGATTTTTTATGCCATATTCGATCATGTTAGATGCCGGGCACGGCGGCAGTGACCCGGGAGCAACCTATTACGGGAGGCGGGAGAAGGATGACACACTCCGGCTGACTCTCGCTATAGGAGAGATACTGCAGAATAACGGAATTGACGTGGAATATACGCGGACAACAGATGTATATGAGACCCCTTATCAGAAAGCTATGGAAGCAAATAATGCCGGAGTGGATTTTTTTGTATCCATCCACCGGAATTCCTTTCCTACGGATAATGAGGTGTCAGGAGTAGAGACGCTGGTATATGACTTGTCAGGAATCAAATATGAGATGGCGCAGAATATCAACGCGCAGCTGGAGACGGTCGGGTTTGTGAATCTGGGGGTAAAGGCAAGGCCGAATCTGGTCGTTTTACGAAGGACGAATATGCCGGCTGTACTGGTAGAGGTTGGATTTATTAATTCTGATACTGATAATGCTCTGTTTGATCAGAATTTTGAAGGCATTGCTCAGGCAATCGCAGACGGTATTCTGGATACATTAAATATGAATGAAGGCACACAAAATGCATACTACAGAGTACAGGTTGGGCTGTTCAGGAACTGGAACTACGCACAAAGGCTGCTTGATGAACTGACCGCCCAGGGGTTCCCGGCATTTTTGGATGATTCGGGACCGTATATCAGTGTACAGGTCGGAGGGTACGATCAATTAAGCGAGGCATCGGAAATGGAGCGGAGGCTGAGGCAGGCAGGATATGACACGCTGATCATAAGCTGAATTGCAGGAATATGTAAAGAGCCGTAATTGCAAATGGAAGTTCACTTGCGGTTACGGCTCAAATTCTGTATATTTTACTAAAGGAACATACAGGGTTACTCCTCGGAAGAGGAAGCTTCTGCATGTTCTTCCGGTTCAGGCAGATATGCATGGACGCTCTCGATACGATTCTTGTCCAGTGATTCAACGATCAGGCGGATACCGTCCTCTGTCACGATGGAGTCTCCTGTTTCCGGAAGACGATCCAGATGCTCGATAATAAATCCGCCGAGCGAGTCGTAATCCTCGGATTGAAGATTCAGATCCAGCCGGTCATTTAAGTCGTCCAGATTCATGGAGCCTTCAATGATATACTCCCGTTCACCCACCTCTTTTACGAAGTCTTCTTCATTTTCATCGTACTCATCATGAATTTCACCCACAATCTCTTCCAGAATATCTTCCAGAGTAATCAGGCCGGCAGTCTCGCCGTATTCGTCCAGTACAATGGCAATGTTAAAGGAAGCCTGGCGCATCTCTACCAGAAGTTCAGAAATGCTTTTGTACTCATAAGTAAAATAAGCTTCTCTCAGAATATCGCGGACATGAAACTCTTTTGTGTTGTCAAACAGCAAGAGATCTTTCATATTAATAGTGCCGATTACATTATCGGTAGTTTCCTCGAAGACCGGCAGTCTTGTAAACTTATCCTCGCGGAAGAGCTCGATCAGCTCATTGTAGGTGGATTGAGCGTCTGCGAAGGTTACATGTACACGAGGAACCATGACATCCTTGGCCCGTGCATCCCCCAGGTCAAACACATTATATATCATTTCTTTTTCGTCGGATTCAATTACTCCGTCCTCGTGGCTTACATCCACGATGGTACGCAGCTCATTTTCTGTCATAGCACGTTTCCCTGCCTTAGGGTCAACGCGCAGAAGGAATAATACCCCCATGGACATACCGTTGATTATAAAGATTGCAGGTGTCATAACCTTCATAAATATACGGATGACCGGAGCGTAGATCAGTGCCATCCTTTCGGCATGTATAGTGGCCATTGTTTTTGGGGTGATCTCCCCGAATAAAAGAATTGCCACCGTCAAAACCGCACTTGCTATGGCTACCATAGAACCGCCGAAGCTGTAAGCAAGGGAAGTCGTAAGAGAGGCGGCCGACAAATTAACGATGTTGTTGCCGATCAATATGGCGCTTAACATTTTGCCGGAATTATCTGTTATTTCCAATACTGTTTTCGCACATTTGCTTCCCTCATCAGCAAGGCTGCGGATCCGAATTTTGTTGACGGTTGTCAGCGCTGTCTCTGCAGATGAGAAAAAGGCAGAAAGCAATAATAAAATCAAAAGAATTATAAGTTGCGTGGCGTCACCCGAGTCCAATTATAAATCACTCCTTTATAAAATTCGTTATAGTTTATACGTCACTAATATAACGCATTTTCATTGATTTTGCAAGAGTACGTTGAATTTGGGGTATATTTATTGTATGATATAATTATTGTCCGCACAGGACTTTATATTGTATGAGTGCAGAGGAGAGTTCAGATAATCGTATGAATCAAAGCTTTTATGATGAATTATTAAAAATCCTGCCGGAAGAGCAGGTTAAGGTAAATGAGCCTATGAGAGGACATACTACGTTCCGTGTGGGCGGGCCGGCAGATTATTTTGTAATGCCGGGAACCAAGGAAGAGGTGGCGGCAGTCCTCAGGTGCTGCAGGGAGCAGGGAGTGCCGTACTATATAATAGGAAACGGGAGCAATCTTCTGGTATCGGATGAGGGATACCGGGGAGTCATTATTCAGATCTTTAAGTCCATGAACAAAGTGGAATGTGAGGGACATACCATTACGGCGCAGGCGGGGGCCTTGTTGTCGGTTGTGGCGGGAAGAGCACTGAAAGAACATCTTACCGGATTTGAATTTGCAGCAGGGATTCCGGGCACTCTGGGAGGTGCCTGCGTGATGAATGCAGGAGCGTACGGCGGAGAAATGAAAGATGTGCTGAAAAGCGTGACGGTTCTGACGTCTGAAGGGAAGCTTCTCACCCTGCAGAGGCACGAGCTTGAGCTTGGATACCGTACAAGTATTATTGCAAAAAAGAATTATATTGTACTGGAGGCAGCCCTTGATCTTGAGAAGGGAGATCAGGAAGCGATCCGTTCCCGCATGGAAGAACTGGGCGAGAAGAGGAGCGCCAAGCAGCCATTGGAATATCCCAGCGCAGGAAGCACTTTTAAGAGACCGGAAGGGTATTTTGCCGGTCAGCTGATCCAGGATGCCGGACTTCGGGGCTTTCAGGTCGGCGGGGCCCAGATTTCTGAAAAGCATTGTGGGTTTGTGATCAATAAGGGCGGCGCTGCGGCAGCTGATATTGCTGAGCTGATGCGTCAGGTCTCGGCGAGGGTGGAAGAGACATCGGGGGTCAGACTTGAAGCTGAGGTAAAGAGATTGGGAGAATTTTAAGATGAGATTTGTGATTGTTACAGGAATGTCGGGTGCAGGAAAGTCTACGGCGCTCAAAATGCTGGAGGATATGGGATATTTTTGTGTCGATAATCTTCCGGTGCCGTTGATTCCCATACTGGCAGACTCCCTGCGTACACCCGGAACAGAGATGGGGAAGACTGCACTGGGGGTGGACATCCGAAGCGGCGAGACGTTTAAAGAGCTTGAAAGAGTGCTGGAGGAGCTGGATAACAGTGATCTGAAATATGAAATATTGTTTCTGGAATCCAGCGATCATGTATTGGTAAAGCGGTATAAAGAGACAAGAAGATTTCATCCTTTGTCGGGAAATAATGAGAGGGTGGATAAAGGGATCGAAAAAGAGAGAGAAAAACTCGGGTTTCTCAAGAAAAAAGCGGACTACCTTCTGGATACCAGTCATATGCTTACAAGAGAATTAAAAAGAGAGCTGAATAAAATCTTTGTGCAAAACAAAGAATATAAAAATCTGTATATCACAGTGCTTTCTTTTGGATTCAAATACGGAATCCCCAGTGATGCAGATCTGGTGTTTGACGTTCGTTTTCTGCCAAATCCGTATTATATAGAAGAATTGCGTGCAAAAAGCGGCAATGACAGAGAAGTGAAGGAATATGTAATGGCAAATGACAAGGCCGGTGAATTCCTGTCAATGCTGACGGAAATGGTACAATTCCTGATTCCGAATTATATAGCGGAGGGGAAGACACAGCTTGTAATCGCTGTCGGATGTACCGGGGGCAAGCACAGGTCAGTCACTCTGGCAAACGCTCTGTATGAGATATTAGACAGATCAGAGCATTATGGCATACGGATTGAACACAGGGATATTGAAAAGGACGCGGTCACGAAAGCAAGATAGGAGCACAGGATGTCATTTTCAGGGAAGATAAAAGAGGAATTGTCTGAGAGTTATTCAAAAGCAAGGCATTGCAGCCTGGCTGAATTATCAGCAATTGTGCATATGTCCGGCGAATTTTCCGAGGATCGGCATGGAGTATGTACCCTTCGGTTTGATACAGAAAATTTTCCAGTTGCAAGAAAATGCTTTACATTAATGGAAAAAACATTTAATATAGAATCGTATATCGTGATTCGGAGAAATTCGGCAAAGGACAGTTGGAGTTATTCTCTATGCTTTAAAGGGCAGGAGCTTCTTGCTGTAAAGAATGCCATTGTGCAGGCCGTATGCTGTAAAAGAGCTTATATCAGGGGCGCTTTTATTACTGCAGGCTCTATGAGTGATCCGAGCAAATCCTACCATTTTGAGATTGTATGCAATACTCAGGAGAAAGCAGAGTATGTCCGGGATATGATCAACAGCTTTGACATGGAAGCAAAGATCGTAAAGCGTAAGAAAGCATATGTCGTATATTTGAAGGAAGGCGCTCAGATTGTCGATATCCTCAATGTTATGGAGGCTCACATATCCCTGATGGAGCTTGAGAATGTACGGATTTTGAAAGAAATGCGTAATGCAGTCAACCGGAAAGTGAATTGCGAGACAGCTAATATTAACAAAACCGTTTCGGCCGCCGTGCGGCAGCTGGAGGACATTGTATACATCAGAGATACAACCGGTTTTGACAAATTGCCGGAGGGCTTAAAAGACGTTGCCCTTACACGTCTTGCCTATCCGGATGCAGCCCTTAAGGAGCTGGGAAGCCTGCTTGAGAATCCGATCGGGAAATCAGGCGTGAACCACAGGCTGCGGAAATTAAGTGAGATAGCAGAGAAGTTAAGGGATCAGTAAGGAGGATAAGTGTTATGGTAAAAAGACCCGTTACTATTCGGAACAATATGGATATGGAAAATCGTCCGATTGCTCATCTTGTGCAGGAAGCAAGCCAGTATAAAAGCTCAGTATATATTGAGATGGATGACAAGAAGATCAACGCCAAGAGCATTATGGGCATGATGAGCCTTGATCTGTCTGAAGGCACAAACCTGACAGTTGTTGCAGAGGGCGAGGACGAGAATAATGCTGCAAACGGCGTGGAGGCATTTTTGGTATCCTGTGAATAGTATATAGTTATACATAGATATAGGAAATGAGTGGACATGATTTGTGTCCACTTTGTTATATTGTAGGAGGAAAGGCCATGAAAAGACTATTATTTATTTATAATCCGCGTGCCGGGAAGGAATTGCTCAAGCCAAATATTTCTGACATCGTGGACATATTTGTAAAAGCCGGGTATGAAGTGGTAATTTATCCGACCCAGGCATACCGGGATGCCTATAAGAAGGTACTGAAGTATGAATCGGAGGAGTATGACCTGATTGTATGCAGCGGCGGGGACGGTACGCTTGATGAAGTTGTCTCAGGAATGATGAAACGCTCGTCAAGAGAGCCGATCGGCTACATCCCTACGGGGACGACCAATGACTTCGCAAATAGTCTGAAGATACCGAGAAATATTATGGAGGCGGCAGACAATGCCGTGAACGGCTCCGTGTTTTCCTGTGATGTAGGAAGGTTTAATGACGATATATTTGTATATATAGCAGCTTTCGGGCTGTTTACGGATGTCTCCTATCAGACAAAGCAGGAAATGAAAAATATATTAGGCCATGTGGCATATCTGCTGGAGGGGACGAAGCGTATTTTTAATGTGCCGTCCTACAGAATCAAGGTCACACATGATGATGAAGTGATAGATGATGAGTTTGTTTTTGGGATGGTGACCAACTCAAGATCTGTAGGAGGATTCCGGAATATGATCGGCAAAAATGTTGTTTTTGATGACGGGCTGTTTGAGGTTACGCTTGTTAAGACACCGAAAAATCCGATTGCCCTGCAGGAGATCATTGCGGCGCTTCTGATCGAGCAGATTGATACGAAGCATATGTATACTTTTAAGACCGGACGGATTATGTTTGAGTCTCTGGAGGAGATTCCGTGGACGCTGGACGGTGAGTTCGGAGGTTCCCATGACGAGGTAACTATTGAAAATCTTCAGAAAGAGCTAAAACTCATGGTTCCGGAGAGTGCTCTCTAAGATTTTTGAAATTTTTTTAAAAAATTATAAAAAGTACTTGCCTATTTTGAGTTTACTTGCTATAATGGGCAAGTACGAAATGATATGGCTCCCTGGTCAAGCGGTCAAGACGCTAGCCTCTCACGCTGGAATCAGGGGTTCGATTCCCCTGGGAGTCATCTGAAAAGCTCTGTTTACAGAGCTTTTTTTATACTATAGGAGCCGGGAGGGCTGCTGTTGAAGACCGCATTTGTATTATTGTTTTTGTGTAATCTGGCTGGGATTGCTGTCTGTGATGCCAGGAAAAAAGAAATACCGGACCGGTATGTGCTGTGTCTGTGCTTGCCGACGGTGTTTGCTGCTGCTGTCTCTCATGATCCGTCCATTGCGTCAAGGCTTCTGGGCGGTTTGTGTGTCAGCGGGCTGCTTTTGCTTATCACATTGGCTGTTCCCGGAGCCTTTGGCGGCGGGGATGTGAAGCTGGCTGCTGCGGGAGGATTATACCTGGGCCTGAAGCAGGTATTGGTTTCGGCTGTTGTTGCTTTTTTTCTGGGAGGATTATATAGTGTCGGACTGCTTGCGGCAAAAAAAGGAGGCAGAAAGACGTCAATTGCTTTTGGTCCGTTTTTATGTGCGGGCATGGCAGCAGGTGCCCTGTGGGGGAATCGCCTGGCGGACTGGTATATCCATTCTTCTTTTTTTTAAAGAAGGTTGCCGAAAGCATTATTTCAAAATATACGCATCAGGGTGCGGAATCTGGAGGAGATAAAGATGGTTTTATTTGTGGAATATCCGAAGTGTACAACTTGCCAGAAGGCCAGAAAATGGCTGGAGGAGAGAGGGGTAGAATATACAGGGCGTCATATCAAAGAAGATCGCCCCACAGCAGTGGAATTAAAAGAATGGCACAAAAAGAGCGGCCTGCCGCTGAAGCGGTTTTTTAATACCAGTGGGATGCTGTATAAAAGTATGGGGTTAAAGGATAAGCTTCCGTCAATGAGCGAGGAAGAGATGTACGAGCTTCTGGCAGCCGACGGGATGCTTGTGAAACGTCCGATCATCGTAGGCGAAGACTTTGTGCTGACCGGATTTAAAGAAAAAGAGTGGGAGCAGATGCTGTAGGCCATGGTTTTTCTTGTTTTTTTTACGGTTATGTTCTATAATAAAAAAAGTGAAATTATTTTAAATGTCGGCTGCGCACAATGCAGTGCTGCGCCGATCGCAGGAATTGGAGGAATGAAACTATGATGGTATCAGCAAAAGAGATGCTGCAGAAGGCTGTAGCAGGGCACTATGCAGTAGGTCAGTTCAACATTAACAATCTGGAGTGGACGAAAGCAATCCTTATGGCAGCAGAGGAGTGCAAGTCTCCTGTTATTTTGGGTGTTTCCGAAGGCGCAGGAAAGTACATGACAGGATTTAAGACAGTAGAAGATATGGTAGAAGCTATGGTAGAGGAGATGGGGATCACGGTTCCTGTAGCTACTCATCTTGACCACGGCAGTTATGACGGATGTATGAAATGTATCGAGGCAGGATTTACATCCATTATGTTCGACGGATCCAAATATCCGATCGAGGAGAATGTTGCAAAGACGAAAGAGTTGATTGCGATCTGCCGTGAGAAGGGAATGTCTCTGGAAGCAGAGGTTGGATCGATCGGCGGAGAGGAAGACGGCGTTATCGGCCAGGGCGAGTGCGCGGATCCTCAGGAATGTAAAATGATTGCTGATCTCGGCGTAGACATGCTTGCGGCAGGCATCGGCAATATTCACGGAAAATATCCTGAGAACTGGGCAGGCTTAAGCTTTGAGACTCTGGATGCTATTCAGAAGCTGACAGGGGATATGCCGCTGGTGCTTCACGGTGGTACGGGTATTCCAGATGAAATGGTGAAAAAGGCTATCGATCTCGGCGTGGCAAAGATTAATGTGAATACAGAGTGCCAGCTTGTGTTTGCAGAAGCTACACGTAAATATATCGAGGCAGGCAAAGACCAGGAAGGAAAGGGATTTGATCCGCGTAAATTATTAAAACCAGGTTTTGAGGCCATCATTGAGAAAGTAAAAGAGAAGATGGAACTGTTTGGTTCAGTTGGAAAAGCATAAGAAGAGATACTGACAAACGCGAAAGAAGGATAAAGGCGTTCCGACCGGAAGTTGGGGTGCCTTTTTCTGATTTGCCTGCGGAGGTACCGATGATAAAGAGGATGAAAGAAAGGAAACGTAGAAGACATGAACGAATCAATAAATGTAGCTGACATTTTTGGAGAAGACGTGTTCAATGATACAGTCATGCAGGAGCGTTTGCCCAAAAAAGTATATAAAGATCTTAAGAAGATCATTGAAGAGGGTAAGGAGCTGGATCTTGCGACGGCAGATGTTATTGCACATGAGATGAAGGAATGGGCAATCGAGAAGGGGGCCACACATTATACCCACTGGTTCCAGCCCCTGACCGGAGCTACGGCTGAGAAGCATGATTCTTTTATCTCTACGCCGCTTCCAAGCGGAAAAGTGCTGATGACCTTTTCAGGAAAGGAATTGATCAAGGGAGAGTCGGATGCGTCTTCCTTTCCGTCAGGAGGCTTGAGAGCCACCTTTGAAGCGAGAGGGTATACGGCATGGGATTGTACCTCGCCCGCATTTGTGAGGCATGACGCCGCAGGCGGAACGCTTTGTATCCCGACAGCATTCTGCTCTTACACCGGGGAAGCGCTGGATCAGAAGACTCCCCTCCTTCGTTCCATGGAAGCGCTGAATGAGCAGGCGCTGAGGATTCTGCGCCTGTTTGACAATCAGACATCACGGAAGGTGACTCCGTCTGTGGGCGCAGAGCAGGAATATTTTCTGATAGACGCAGAAAAATTTAAACAGAGGAAGGATCTGGTGTACGCCGGGCGCACACTGTTCGGAGCGATGCCTCCGAAAGGACAGGAGCTTGACGATCATTATTTCGGAACGATCCGGCAGCGGATTGCCGGATTTATGCGTGATGTGAATGTGGAACTGTGGAAGGTGGGGGTATCTGCAAAGACACAGCACAATGAGGTGGCGCCTGCACAGCATGAGCTTGCCCCCATCTATGCAGAGGCCAATGTGGCGGTTGATCATAACCATCTTGTGATGCAGACGCTTAAGAGGGTCGCACATCAGCATGGACTGAAGTGCCTGCTCCATGAGAAGCCGTTTGCAGGGGTGAATGGTTCCGGGAAGCATGACAACTGGTCTTTGATCACTGACGATGGGAGAAATCTGCTGGAGCCTGGGAAGACACCCCATGAGAATCTACAGTTTCTGCTTGTGCTCACCTGTATTTTAAAGGCGGTGGACGAGCATGCAGCGCTTCTTCGCGAGTCGGCGGCGGATCCGGGCAATGACCACAGGCTGGGAGCGGACGAAGCACCTCCGGCAATTATCTCCGTGTTCCTTGGGGATCAGCTGGGGGATGTGATCAATCAGCTGGTGGATACCGGAGAAGCTACCCATAGCCTGAAGGGCGGGAAATTGGAGACAGGTGTGAGGACCCTTCCTGATTTTGCCAAAGATGCTACAGACAGAAACCGTACTTCCCCGCTGGCGTTTACCGGTAATAAATTTGAGTTCCGTATGGTAGGATCCAGAGATTCTGTTGCAGGGCCTAACGTGGTTCTGAACACGATCGTAGCAGAGGCATTTGCAGAGGCCTGTGATATACTTGAGGCAGCAGGGAAAGAGAAGTTTGAGCTGGCGCTGCATGACCTGATTAAAAAATATGCCGCCGGGCATCAGAGGATCATTTTTAACGGCAACGGCTACTCGGAGGAGTGGGTGAAGGAAGCTGAAAAACGGGGACTTCCGAATATCAAAGCCATGGTTTATGCGATACCTGCGCTGACAGACGAAAAGACGGTCGAAATGTTTGAACGTTTTAAAGTATTTACCAGGGCAGAGCTTCAGTCCCGTGCTGAGATCAAATACGAAAATTATGCGAAGGCTATTAACATAGAAGCACGCACAATGATTGATATGGCAAGCAAACAGATTATCCCTGCGGTTATGAGATACACGAAAGAACTTGCTGATACGGTGGTGATCGTGAGAGAGGCCGGGGCGGATGCGTCTGTACAGTCCGGGCTGCTTGAGAAGGTCAGTGCGCTGCTGGGGACATCCAAGACAGCACTGGACCATCTGGCAGAGGTGACGGAAGAGGCTTCGCGGATGAAGGAAGGACAGAAGAGGGCAGAATACTATTATACGGATGTAATGACTGCCATGGAGGGCCTGCGGACTCCGATAGATGAGCTTGAGATGATTGTAGACAAGGATGTATGGCCAATGCCTTCTTATGGCGACCTGATTTTTGAAGTGTAGATGGAGGATGTACATGTCAAAAAATGAATTTCTGGAAAAATTAAGGGAAGCATTGGCAAACGACTTGGATGCCGCGGCCGTGCAGGATCAGGTGAATTATTACAGCCAATATATAGACGGAGAGACCGGAACGGGGATGCCAGAGGAAGCTGTGACGGCAGAGCTGGGAGATCCGTGGGCAATTGCGCGGACGATCATAGATTCTTCCGGGAACAGGGATTATGAAGGGGAGGTATATGGACATGCCTCTCGGCAAAAGAGCGGGGATAAGAGCAAGGGCCGCGAAAGCCGGGATCCATACGGGCAGGTGCGAGTGTCCGGATTTCACGTGACGTGGAGGATGATTCTGGCTGTTCTGGGAATCCTTGGGATCCTTATGATTGTTATAGCGGTCGTAGGAGGGATCATCAGTATTCTTGCTCCGGTTGTTGTACCGCTGTTTGTTGTATTGTTTGTGATCAGGGCGATAAAAGAGAGAAAAAGATAAAAGTAAAAGACCGATGGGGGAGCCATCGGTCTTTTGAGGGGAGTATAAATAATTAATAAGGGGTTGTAGAAAGTTTCCTTTCTACAAGAATAAGTATAATATAGCTATAATTAAAAATCAAGCAAAAATTAAAAAAATTTTAATATTTTTCCAACCCTTATCTGCAGCGCGTTTTTTGTAAAAAAAGATACATAAAAAGATGGAAAAAGGACATAATAACCTCGTAACAAAAAAGATTTAGGAGGAATTAACATGGCTAAGAACTATAATTCATCTAATTCAAATGCATCTAATATGAATTCTTCAAACAAAAATGCTTCCAACAAGAATGCATCTAACCAGAATTCTACAAACAGAAACGCATCTGATAAGAACGCATCAAACAAAAATGCATCTAACACAAGCAACGACAACAGCTACTAGTGTGGATCGTACACTAAAACAAAAAGTGCAGGAGGGCATGTGGTTTTCACATGTCCTTTCTGTTGTTCCTTCTGTTTGGAAAATACATTGACAAATATAAAGAACTGCAAGTAAGATAGAGAAGTAGAATTCAGTATACAGATACGGAGAGTGTTCATGGAAAAGATGGAATTGATTGCCCCGTGCCATTTTGGGCTGGAGGCAGTTTTAAAAAGAGAGATCATTGACCTGGGATATGAGATTGCAGAGGTGGAGGACGGAAGAGTCACCTTCTATGGGGATGCAGATGCTGTCTGCAGGGCGAATATATTTCTGAGGACGGCGGAGCGGATCCTGGTGAAAGCGGGGAGTTTCCATGCAGGTACGTTTGAGGAGCTGTTTGAAAAGACCAGGGAACTTTCCTGGGAGAGATACATACCGAAGAACGGGAAATTCTGGGTGGCAAAGGCGGCCTCAGTTAAAAGCAGGCTGTTTAGTCCGTCTGATATACAGTCTGTTATGAAAAAGGCAATTGTCAGAAGACTTTCGGAGCGTTACCATATAGAATGGTTCCCGGAGGATGGAGCATCCTATCCTATCCGCGTTTTTCTGATGAAAGACAGAGTTACAGTGGGAATTGACACTTCCGGAGTGTCACTTCATAAGAGAGGCTACCGGGAAGTATCCGGCAAAGCACCGATCACGGAGACGCTTGCGGCGGCGCTGATCATGCTCACTCCGTGGAAGAAGGAGCGTTCTCTGGTAGATCCGTTTTGCGGAAGCGGAACATTTCCTATTGAGGCAGCTATGATGGCAGCCAATATGGCGCCGGGAATGAATCGTTCCTTTACGGCGGAGGAATGGGAAAATCTGATTCCGAAAAAGCTGTGGTACGGTGCGGCAGATGAAGCTAATGATCTGACGGATACGGAAATAGATGTCGATATCCAGGGGTATGATCTGGATGGCTCTGTAATTAAAATTGCCAGGAGAAATGCAGCAGAAGCAGGCGTGGGTCATCTGATTCATTTTCAGGAGAGGGACGTAAGAGCGCTGAGCCATCCGAAAAAATATGGTTTCGTTATTACCAATCCACCATACGGCGAGAGGCTGGAAGATAAAAAAGATCTTCCGGCGCTGTACAAGGCCTTTGGAGAGAGCTATGCCGGCCTTGATTCATGGTCGGCATGCATGATCACTGCTTATGAGGAGGCAGAGCGGTACTTTGGCAGAAAAGCGGACAGAAACCGAAAAATCTATAACGGTATGATGAAAACATATTTTTATCAGTTTATGGGGCCGAAGCCTCCGGCAAAAACGAAAGGAAGACAGGAATAAAAGATGAAAAAGCTTATATTTGCGACAGGAAATGAAAACAAAATGAAAGAGATCCGAATGATCCTTGCAGATCTTAAGATGGAGGTGCTGTCTCAGAAAGAAGCCGGAATCAAGGCGGATGTGATAGAGAATGGGTCTACGTTTGAAGAAAATGCGGCAATTAAAGCAGCGGAAGTTGCCAGGATTGCGGCTTCCATGCCGGGATATGAGGACGCAGTTATTATGGCGGACGATTCCGGCCTTGAGATTGACCGGCTGAATAAGGAACCGGGAATTTATTCTGCGCGGTATATGGGGGAGGATACCTCTTATGATATTAAGAACCGGGCGCTTATTGACCGTCTCGAGGGAGTGCCTGACGGGGAAAGGACGGCAAGGTTCGTATGTGCCATTGCAGCAGTATTTCCGGATGGAAGCTGCGAAGTAGTGAGAGGAACGATGGAAGGAAGGATCGGATATGAGATTGCAGGAGACAACGGATTTGGCTATGATCCTATTTTTTACCTGCCGGAATACGGATGTACCAGCGCACAGCTTTCGCCGGAAAAGAAAAATGAATTAAGCCATAGAGGCGAGGGCCTGAGGAAGATGAGAGAAATCCTCAGTAAGAAACTTTAAAAACAGCGATAGGTTTTGAGGATATATATGAAAATATTGATTGTAAGTGACACACACAAGTCATCCAGGAATCTGGAACAGGTCATTGAGAGGGAGCAGCCGGTTGACATGCTGATCCACCTTGGTGACGTGGAGGGCGCGGAGGATTATATCAAGGCGCTTGTGGATTGCCCGGTCCATATGGTGGGCGGAAATAATGATTTTTTCAGTGACCTTCCAAGAGAAGAGGAGTTTCTGGTTGAGGGACGGCGGATTTTTATTACTCACGGGCATTATTATTATGTATCTATGGGTGAGGACAAGCTGAAAGAGGCAGCCAGAAAACGGGGAGCGGATATCGTGATGTACGGGCATACACATAAACCGGCATATTCTGCGGAGCAGGGCCTGGTGACCCTGAATCCGGGCAGTATTGCATATCCCCGTCAGATGGGCAGGCAGGCCTCCTATATTATGATGGAGCTTTTAGAAGATGAACCGCCCAGAGTGGAAATAAGGTATGTGTAGAAATTAAAAAAGGCGCAGCAGAAAAAAATTAAAAAAAAGGTTGACAAGCTGATATCCTTGCTATATAATAACTCTTGTGTCACGAGGAAACGGCCTGAAAATGCAAAAATAAAATATTGTCGGGGTGTGGCTCAGCTTGGCTAGAGCGCCTGGTTTGGGACCAGGAGGCCGCAGGTTCGAATCCTGTCACCCCGATATGTATGCGGGTGTAGTTCAATGGTAGAACACTAGCCTTCCAAGCTAGATACGTGGGTTCGATTCCCATCACCCGCTTTCTTAAAGCCAAAAAAAGGTTTTAAGGGGCATAGTTCTAAAGAGCTGTCTTAAGAGTCTGTAGCTCAGCTGGATAGAGCAACGGCCTTCTAAGCCGTAGGTCGAGGGTTCGAATCCCCCCAGGCTCGTTAGAACCACAGAAAATTTAATAAAGTGATACTTAGTTGGACGAGAATAGTTCGATAAGTAATATATGGTGGGTATGGTGCAGTTGGTTAGCGCGCCAGATTGTGGTTCTGGATATCATGGGTTCGAGTCCCATTACCCACCTTTCTTTTTTTCTTTATGGAGATATATTATTGGGCTATCGCCAAGCGGTAAGGCACAGGACTTTGACTCCTGCACTCGTTGGTTCGAATCCAACTAGCCCAGTTTTTATGGGCGTGTAGCTCAGGTGGTAGAGCACTTGACTTTTAATCAAGTTGTCCGGGGTTCGAATCCCCGCACGCTCAGTCAGAGAAAGAAGCGGAAACTCAGTGTTTATGTGAGTTTCCGCTTCTTTATTTTCTGCCGACAGTCTGCTGATTATTTCTTACACACAATAATCTGTTGAAGTGATAGTTCAGGCAGCATGACAACGGTACCGTCTGTATCTGTACATATCTCCAATGTCTTTTTCTTCGGATAAACCATCTCAGCCCCGGATATTTTACATTTGAGTTCCAATGTCCCTCCCTCCACCGGTGAAAGCTGTCCGTGGAAATGTTTTGGGATTGTGGAAATCTGATGAATGATATAGGAATCCTTTGTTTCAAAATATGCAGTCCGGATGATGTCCGGGGTCTTGGTTCGGTTGTAAAGCACCGGTTTGATATTTTCCATGGCAAGTAAATCCTCAAACAGGCTGCCGGTATCCGAAAATTCCTCCGTTGAGGCCATAGTGAAGAAGTCAAAGGCCAGATAGAAGGTAATGCCGGAGCCGACAGTATTACGGATCAGTGCCGGATAGCCGGAATCTGTTCCCGGCGGCGGACTCCACCAGTTGACCCAGTGCCGGTCATCACAGCTGACGCAGGGAAGTATCAGGTGAAGCAGGACTTCGGCTGATCCGGCCGGTTCGGTTTCCATAAAGTGTTCACTGACCGGAGGGGTCGTGCAGGAGAGAAGCCCTGAGAAATCTCTCTGGCTTACATTTTTTAAATATGCTGACCAGCGGTTAGCTTTGTATTCTGTATGTATTTCTGTGTGTCCAATGCCAAGGAGGTCTGCGATAGAGGAAGCAGGCCGCCTGGAAGAATCGGCATTCCACAGTCCGCTCTGCCCGGAACTGATGATCAGTCCTCCGTTGTCTGCGTAGTTTCTGAGCATTTCGGCAATATCTTCCTGAATCACAAATACTTCCGGAAGCAGAAGGACCTGGAATTGTTTCAACAGTTCATCTGTGATCGTGCGTTCCGGAAGGATCATAAACGGGAGCTTTGCATGTTCACATAGCTGCATGGCTCCAAGAACTGCATTTTGGTGAGGATTATGCCGTTTCATCCGTAAAATAGCGTCCGGGTGAAGAAACGGAAGATTAATGGACATAGACAGATCGCTCTGCACGATTCCCACACATTTGACCGGGGTACGGTCTGTGAGGTGCGGTTCCATTTTTCTGATTTCTGCAAACGCAGTTCCGATCAGGCGTGCCTCCTGAAAATCAAGAGTACCGTCAATGTGCTGTGAGCCGCTGTACATCCCGGCGCGACAGCCCTGAGCGGCTATGGATGACAGGTCATAAATGTATTCGTTGGCAGAGCTGTAGTTGTAAACCTGTGAGGCCTCTCCCGGCGCCAGCATTGGATATTGACCGACAGCCGTATCACGCGCATAGGCAGCAGAAAACCAGTTATCCTTAAGCAGAGGCTCTGAGAACTGATATTCCAGCATATCACGGATTTCCTGTGGATAATGGCAGGAAAAATTAATGGTTACAGCCAGTTTTGGATCAATCGCTTTCACGCGCTGCTTTAATTCTGCCAGGAATTCCATTGTATTATTGTTTAAGAACTGCATGATATCGGTCCGGTGCTCCAGCACTGCTTCATCTGATTCCGGGAGCGGATAGTGGTATTGCTCCTCAAATTTCCTGCGGCAGCTGCTGCAATAGCAGAGGGAAGAGCCAAGGATATCCAGGAATAATGCATCCGGTGTGTATCTGGAGACAATTTCTTCCAACTGCTGCAGGCAATATTCACGGTAACCACTCTGGCAGCAGCACAGGCTCCATTTGGCAAATTCATCGTCCCTTATCAGCCCGGAGCCGTCAGGGCGTCTCACGCGCCAATCAGGGAAGCTTCTTGCCGCTCCTTCGTCGTACTCTATGCAATAGTATGCTACAAATTCGATATCTTTTTTCTTTAACAGGCTGCTGACCTCTCCGATCCAGTCTTTTTTTATGCCTTCATGCTGCCGGGCTCCGGGGACATTGCTCGGATAATAAGTGACTCCCCAGTGATCCTTACAGTATACCATCAGAGAATCTATGTTGGCAGTATCGAAGAAGGATTCATATTCGTTGATGTCCAGATGCCCCAGAGGAACATCCGGAGGCTGCGGGGAATGGTGATCGATCAGGTAGCACCGTTTTGTAGTGGTGTATTTTGTACTCATGATTTATCAGGAAAAATATGAGTATTTTTCCGACTCCTTTCTTTAAACGTATAGCCTTAAGGATATAGAAATAAAAAGTAAATGTCAATAGAAAAATAGAAAGAAAAATGACAGTTTCATTGACAAGTTATAAGTGCAATGTTAGCATTAGTACATAAGTGGTATGACCGGAAGTGCCTCCTTGGATAACCAGAAAAAATAAGAAAAGGGAATGGTATAAAACGAAATGAATAAAGAAGAAATAAAGCAGAGGATATCTCACCCTTGCAGAGCAGCAAGGGGCAGGACAAGATGGTGGTGGTATGGATGTGCAGTGGAAAAAGAAGAGATCATTCGTGAGCTTGATTTTATGGAGGCAGCAGGTATAGGCGGTGTTGAGCTGCAGATTCTGTATCCGGTTCACGCGGACGATCAAGAGAAAGGGATACAGAATCTGGATTATCTTTCCCCGGGATATGTGGAGATGATTCGGTTTGCCGCGGATGAAGCAGCAAAAAGAGATATGCAGTTCGATCTGACGCCGGGTTCCTCATGGCCCTTTGGAGGACCGTTTGTGACGGAAGAATTAAGCGGGCAGAATGTACTTCCGTTTTGTATAGATGTAGAAGGGCCATGTCGGTTTTCCATAGACCTCACCACAGTTATTTACGGGAAGGTGGTTGCAGCAGTATCAGGGAAAATGGAGGGCGCCCGGATGATCCCGGAGACGGTGAAGGATATTACAGATCAGGTGACTGATAAATATCTGTTTGAATGGCCGTGGGGAACTCAGATTGAAGGACTTGATATCCCCGAGGGTCTGCACAAAATTGTTCTGTTTGTGTCCGGGGACAAAAAGCAGAGGGTACTGAAGCCTCTCCGGGGCGGGGAAGGGCTGATCATTGACCATAACCGGAAGGAATCTTTGCGGGCTTTTCTTGAATACGGAGTAGACCCGATCATAGAGGCTGTAGGAGATGGGAAGATTCATGATATCTTTTGCGATTCCATAGAAGTATTCGGGCATAACTGGACGGATATCCTGTATGAGGAATTTGAAGCACGGAGAGGATACGGACTTCGGCCATACATCTACGCGCTGTGGGGGGAGCTTGGTGATTTTACGGATCAGATCCGGTATGATTTCCACAAAACCATGGCAGAGCTGACGGTGGAGAACTTTTTCCGGGAACTGACCAGATGGAGCCATGAGAAGGGCGCAGTATCCAGGATTCAGGCACACGGCACATGGGGGGATGTTCTTCAGGCCTACGGGGCTGCAGATGTTCCGGAGGGGGAAACGTTTTCTGCTTTTGACAGGTATGAGGTGAATACCATACACCGCAGGCTGGCCGTCTCGGCAGGCCATATATACGGTAAGCCCGTTATTTCCAACGAATCTTTTACCTGGCTCCGTTTCCCGCGATATGTGGTGACGCTGGAAAATCTGAAGGCGGCTGTGGACAGCATTTTTCTGGACGGTGTGAATCAAATCGTAAATCATGGTTATAGTTACAGCAAGGCAGACGCGGGTGAGGACATGCTTGCGTTCTATGCCTCCACAAATATCAACCACACGAATACCTGGTGGAAATATTATCGGCTGATCGGTCTTTATATCAACCGGGTGTGTGATTTTATGCAGCGGGGAAATGCTGTCGTATCTACGGCTATTTATCTGCCTCAGCATGATATTTGGGCCGGGATGCCTCTTTCGGATACCCACATGTGCATGAAGCTGAATGAAAGGCTGGCGGGGGCTTGTGTGGACGGAATACATAAGGCCGGCTACTGGTTTGATTATGTGAATGACGACGTTCTGGAGAATTGGGAATCTTACAGGTATGATACGCTTCTTCTGATCGAATGTGACAGGATACCGGTATCCAGTATGCGAAAGCTTCAGGAGTTTGCAGACAGCGGCAGGAACATTATTGCGGCAGGAGGTCTTCCTGAGAGGGCGTGCGGGTTTCTTCATTATAAAGAGAACTGCAGGGAAATCCGGGAGATTGGAGAGGTTCTTAAGAAGAGCGGGACAGTTATCGTTACAGAAGATAAATATGAAAGCCTGAAGGAAGCGCTCAGGAGGGTGAAACAGCCGGATGCTGCTATCCACAACAATCCCGATGTGGTCGGGTATGTGCATAGAAGAGCCGGAGGAGAGGATCTCTATTTTATCTCTAATGTATCGGAAGAAAAGTGTGAGGAGAGGATCACATTTTCCGGAATGAAGCATAGATTCTGTGTGTTTGATCTGATGGACGGAAAAGAGAAGGGGGTAAAAGAGTATAAGACTGTCCCGGAAGGTGTGCAGGTGTGTATTGATATAGATGCATACCAATCTCTGCTCTTCGTGTTCGGAGAGGATATGGAGGAGCCTGCGGCAGCAGAAATCTTCCATAATAAGCAGGAGTTTTTGGACTTGTCCTGCGGCTGGCGTCTTACAGTGGCAGAAGCCGGGATAGAAAAAGAATATGAGAAGCTGTCCGGCTGGGAGCAAGAGGAGCGCCTCAGATTCTATTCCGGTTCCGGCACCTATAGGAAATGCGTACGGATCACGGACCGGCAGTGGGACAGCCTGAACAATGCTTCCCGGGTGATGCTTGAACTGGAGCATATAGGAGAGACGGCGGAGATATTTATTAATGACAGGCCGGCCGGAGTCCTGATCAAGCATCCTTATCAGGCAGATATAACCGGATTCCTGCAAAAAGGGGAAAATAAGATAGAAATCATTGTAACCAATCTGCTGATTAACCGTATGATCGATCCGGATTATCCGGAAAAACTTGAGGAAAAGAGAGTCATCTGCCGATGGCCTTACGAGACAGGCAGCCTGGCGCAGTGCAGGAAGGAAAGACTGTTTAACTGGCGGGAAAGAGAGATGGTAAAAGAACCGTATCCGTCTGGTCTTTGGGGGAAAGTCAGGATTGTCTGTGAGAAATAGTGTGCCGCGAAAGCAAACAAAAAATGCGGATGACAGGACTTGAACCTGCACGGGATACCCACTAGATCCTAAGTCTAGCGCGTCTGCCAGTTCCGCCACATCCGCATTTGAATTGCTTTATTAATATACAACAATTGCCGCGAATTTGTCAAGGTTTGAATTTTGTTGTTTAGTGGCTTGCCGTAGCAGAAAAAAGGGCTTATAATGAACTGTGATTGTAAAAACATAGAGAAAAAAGGAGCCTATGTCTATGCTTGAGGTAAAAAATCTGACATTCAAAGTGAATGAAAACGGAATAAAGAGAAGTATTGTTAAGGACATCAGTTTTCAGGTCCCGGATGGCGAGATGCTTGTGATCACCGGTCCCAACGGCGGGGGAAAATCTACGCTCGCCAAGGTGCTGATGGGGATTGAAACGGCTGACGACGGACAGATCGTACTGGACGGGGAGGATATTACTTCCTATGATATAAACCACAGGGCGAATGCCGGGATCGGGTTTGCCTTCCAGCAGCCACCCAGATTCAAAGGGATGACGGTAAGAAGACTTATGACGCTGTCCGCAGGCAGGGACCTGACCCATGGGGAGTGCTGCAGGATGCTGAGCATGGTAGGATTGTGCGCTCAGGAATATGTGGACCGGGAGGTGGACGGAACTCTCTCCGGCGGTGAGATGAAGCGGCTGGAGATTGCCACGGTACTTGCAAAACCCCACAAACTGTGTATCTTTGACGAGCCGGAGGCAGGGATTGACTTATGGAGTTTTTCCATGCTGGTTCAGCAGTTTGAGAAGATTCACCGGGAGAAGAAGGAAAGCCTGATCCTGATCTCGCATCAGGAGAGGATCATCCAGATGGCAGACCGGATCATGGTCATTGAGGACGGCAGGATTGCATCGATCGGAGCAAGGGATGAGATTCTTCCGGAGTTATTTAAGGAGGACAGCTGTGCGTGTCCGAACAGGGCGTAGAAAAGGGGTGTGCGATATGACAGAATTAGACAGGATTACAGAGAGGATATTAGAACAGATCAGCGGCGGCGAGTTCCGCCAGAAGGGGGCCTTTAACCTGCGCCAGAACGGAATCGCCCTCTGCCACGGAGACAGTGAGCATGTAAAGATTCGGAAGAAAGAGGACAGGCAGGGGATAGATGTTTATATTGACGGGGACACCCACGGGGAACAGGTACACATTCCTGTTGTTGTAAATGCGTCCGGAATGACGGATATAGTGTATAACGATTTTTATGTGGCGGAGGGAGCGGATGTTACGATTATTGCAGGCTGCGGCATCCATAACAGCGG
>CAJTRM010000001.1:0-62237 GCA_910578865.1 uncultured Dorea sp. | reverse complement strand
AATGAAAGCCGCCATGACGGCATTCACTCTTTTCACATAGCGAAGGGTGCCAACGTCCGCTATGAGGAAAAGCATTACGGCGAAGGGGAGGGTACCGGGGCTAAGGTACTGAACCCGGTGACGAATATTTATCTGGAGGAAGAGGCGGTCTTTACCCTGGATACTACTCAGATCAAAGGCGTTGATTCCACTGAGAGAGCCACGAATATTACGATGGGCAGAGGCGCGAAGTTGTTTGTGACAGAGAAGCTGATGACCCATGATAACCAGACTGCGATCTCCGATATGGAAGTGCAGATGAACGGCGAGGACAGTTCTGCTCAGATTATATCGAGATCTGTGGCAAAGGGAGAGTCCAGGCAGGTATTCCACCCAAGGGCTGTGGGAAATGCCAAGTGTCATGCACATGTCCAGTGTGATTCTATCATTATGGATCAGGCACAGGTAAGTTCGATTCCGGAGATTAACGCAAAGCATCTGGATGCGGCGATCATCCATGAAGCGGCGATCGGGAGGATTAACGATGAACAGCTGATCAAGCTTCGGACGCTGGGGATGACAGAAGAAGAGGCAGAGGAAATTATAATAGATAATTTCCTGAATTAAGGAAAAGTAAGATGAAAATACCGTTCAGAAAAAGAATGAAAATCATGTCCCGAGCAATGCGTATGGAACTCAGAGAGCACAAAAGCTCTTTTGTAGTCTATATGGTCCTGCGTGCACTTGTGATCCTGACAATGATTCTTCAGTTCTTTAACAAAAATTATGAAAATGTGTTCCTGTGCGGGCTTACCCTGCTACTGCTGATTGTGCCCAGCTTTATCCAGGTCAGAATGAAGATAGAACTGCCTACGGCTTTGGAGATTACCATACTGGTCTTTATATTTGCCGCAGAGATTCTGGGAGAGATCCAGTCCTATTACATCAGAGTTCCGGTGTGGGATACGGTGCTGCATACGATAAACGGATTTTTGATGGCAGCCATTGGTTTTGCACTTGTAGATATTTTGAACCGGAGCAAAAAAGTGACGTTTCAGCTGTCTCCTTTGTTTGTGTCTATCGTAGCCTTTTGCTTTTCTATGACTATCGGTGTGATCTGGGAATTTTTTGAATTTGGCATGGATCAGTTTTTTGACCTTGACATGCAGAAGGATACCATTGTAAATGTGATAAATTCGGTAATGCTTGACCCGACCGGCAGTAATATACCGGTATCTATACGGAATATCACAGATGTGTCTGTGAACGGGAAAAGTATGGGACTTGGGGGATATCTGGATATCGGGCTTATTGACACGATGAAGGATCTGCTGGTCAATTTTATCGGTGCAGTCGTCTTTTCCGTTATCGGATATTTTTATATTAAAAACAGAGGAAAAGGAAGGTTTGCCAGAAGATTTATCCCCAGGCTCAAGTCAAAGGATGCAGATTTCCTGGAACAGGCGGAGGAAGAGGTGGAAAATGACAATAGAAGCGCTGATCTTTGATATGGACGGGCTGCTGCTTGACTCTGAACGCATTGTACAGCGTTCCTGGGAATCGGCAGGAAATGAACTTGGCATTTTACATATGGGAGAGCGCATCTACCATACCCTCGGGATGAATGCGGCAAGCAGGAGGGAGTATTTTGCCGGGGCTGTGTGTGCAGATTTTCCCCATGAGGAATTTACTCAGAGAACCCGGCAGTATTTTTACGAGATAGTGGAGAAAGAAGGACTCCCCTTAAAAACAGGGGCGAAAGAGCTTCTTTCTTATGCAAAAAAGGAAGGTTATAAACTTGGCCTTGCCACTTCCTCCCGAAAGGAATATGCCAAAAAAGCGCTTGAGAATTCCGGAGTGTTTGCTTATTTCGACGGTGCTGTGTTCGGGGATATGGTAAGCCGCAGCAAGCCCGAACCGGAGATTTATCAGAAAGCCTGTGAGCAGTTACAAGTCTTTCCTCAGAATAGTATCGCTTTTGAGGATGCCCCCGGGGGAATCCGGTCCGCCCATGCTGCCGGCCTGCACCCGATCATGATTCCTGATTTGGTACAGCCGACAGAAGAAATAAGGGCATTGACCTATCGGTGCCTGAAGAATCTCGCCGAAGCAGTTCCGCTCCTGCGGGAATTAAAGTGACGCTCATTATTCTGATTTTATTGCCGCTGTTTTCTATGACCGCTTCAGCATGTGTTTTGTCGGCGCGGTCACGAGCAGCAAATATATGATAAAGTACAAAAGAAACGTTGCGGCATAAATATGTACAATATAGGCGTTAGCCGGAGTCTGGTTTACAGCAGCATCAATTATGGCGGTGAATAAGCTCGCTAAAAGGCGAGCTTACTAAAGATACATGTTTTTAGTTTAGTGCTAAGTTATGTTTTCAGGACAGCCCCCTTTGTTGTGCGGCACAGATGTGCCGAAGTCAATGAGTTGATTTTTTTCGATTCATTATAATGTTTATCAAAATGGCTGATAATGCAATAAGTTGAATCACAAATATAGTTTTGTCAAAGATGTTATACGTAAAGTATTCTTTCCAGCTTCCGGAAGTGACAAAGGCTCCTGTAGAAGTCCAAAAAAGATACTTCTGCAAAGTTCTTCCGACCAGCCATAGAGTTGCCAGAGCAAATACCCCTTGCTCCCACTTTTTTAATCTGATATTAGTCTTTTTATTCATACAAATTCTCTCCTCTTGAAATATATTGCGGAAGTTTTTATTGTATCCTTGTGATCTTATCAGCCATGCACATAGCAAGATGTTTTTTCATCCGGATTTCTAAGATGTAATACCCATCCAGTATATAAGATATTGATGTTGATTAAATTATATCAAGGAGGATTTATTGTTTCAATATTAAGCGTATAAAAGACAAAATTTTTGTTTAAATCAGATCCGGCGCTCATAATATTTAGATAATAGTACTTCTGTTGTTACTATAGACTGGATTTTAAGATGAAAAAATCTGTGTAGTTATTATGACGATTGGGAAGTGAATGTCTCGAAAAGTAGAATAGATAGGTCTTAAGTATCTCGCGGATGTCATGTAAAGTAACTTGGCATTTTACAGCAGATAACGCACACTTCTACTTGTACATAAGGTTTTAATGATCAAATTTTGTTTATAAATTATATTTTAATTCTTACAAACAATATAAAATGATTAAATGATTATCAGTTATTTCATTTTATAAAAAATGTAATTTTGATATATAATTGTATAAAATAAAAAAAATCAACTCAATTTAGTTGAAATGTATTCTCACATATAATACAATTGAAAAAAGCTTCCTGCTTTTAGATGTTGGAGATGGAACATTTTTCTTAAAAAGGAGATGGTTATGCTTAAGATAGCGATTTGCGGTGATGAAAATATAGAAGTAGAAGAAATAGGAAATATACTTTCTATATACTGTAAGCAAAACAAGATACCATATGTTCTCAAAAAATATAATAGTGGAAGTAAGCTGACGGAGTCTTCATTATTGTTTGACATTATATTTTTAGATTTAATGATGGAACCATATAGTGGCATTGATGTCGCAAAAAAAATACGTACATGGAATTATGTGGCGAAAATAGTGTATATTACTGATTCCGGCAAGTTTCAGGGGGATATTTTTGAAGTCCATGCATTTGACTATGTTCAAAAACCTGTTACTGAGAAAAAGGTATTTTACGTATTAGATGAGATTGTAAAGTATATGGATAATCATCAGAAATATCCTGTTTGTTCTTTGCAGACAAATGAAAAAATAGTAAAACTCAGGGCCGAGGACATATATTATTTTGAGTATTCTGCGAGAAAAATAAAAATTGTGACACGGACAGAAGAATATTATTCCACTGCATACACGCTAAAAGAATTAATTAAGAAATTTGAGCAATATGGTTTTTTGTCTCCGCATAAAAGTTTTATAGTGAATTTATTTCATATAAAGTCGATCAAGGGCTGTGAGATTATTATGGATGATGCTTCTGATACTATAATACCTTTATCACAAAAGAGAGCGGCATGTTTTAAAAAACAGTTTAACGAATATCTACATAAGACTTTTGACAAAATATAAGGGAAAAGCTATGTCAGAAGAATCAATTTTTGCTCCTGCAAGGTATTAGCCTTCCGGGAACGAAAATTGATTTCTTCGCATATACTTCTTTAAATTGCCTCCCACCTTCCGGAAGCCCCGCACGGCAGGACAAGCCCTGAGCATGTAACCGGCAGTCCGATTTCCTGGGAGTCCACCTGTCCGTTCCATGCTTTCAGTTCTGTCCCCAGCATATAGGTAAGGACAGCCGGAGCCAGACCGGTAGTGTAAGAATTTATCAGGAAAAATAACGGTTTTTCTGAAAGTACCTGTGTGCACAGCCGGATCAGCGGATGGATGGCATCTTCAATCTTCCAGATCTCGCCTTTGGGTCCCCGCCCGTAAGACGGCGGATCCATAATGATAGCATCATAAGTGTTTCCGCGGCGGATCTCCCGCTCTACAAATTTTACACAGTCGTCTACCAGCCATCGGATCGGTTTCTCCGATAAACCTGAGGAAGCCGCGTTTTCCTTCGCCCAGTTTACCATGCCCTTTGAAGCGTCTACGTGGGTGACGTTCGCCCCGGCGGCAGCGGCGGCCAGTGTGGCGCCTCCGGTGTATGCGAAGAGGTTCAGAACCTTCACCGGACGCCCGGCATTTTTTATTTTCTGTGAAAACCAGTCCCAGTTGGCCGCCTGCTCCGGGAAAAGTCCGGTATGCTTGAAACTGAAGGGTTTCAGGTTGAAAGTGAGTTCCCCATAGTGAATCTGCCACTGTTTGGGAAGGTCAAAGAATTCCCATTCCCCGCCGCCCTTTTTGCTGCGGTGGTAGTGTCCGTTGGGATGCTTCCATGACCGGTGGTTCCTCCTGGTATCCCAGATGACCTGCGGGTCAGGGCGTACAAGCATGTAATCTCCCCAGCGTTCCAGCTTTTCTCCTTTACTGCAGTCTATAACTTCATAATCTTTCCAGTGATCAGCAATCCACATAATTTACAGAACCTTTCCTTTTTCTTCTTAGGATTGTAACAAAACGCGGAAGTAAAAGCAATTGTTTTGGCAATCGATAGAAAAAATCTATAAATAAGATGATATATTAAAAAACTCTATTTGAAGACCCTGCATACCACCTATATAATGGAGATATAGATATGGTGAAGGAGAGAAGATATGCTGATTGATATGCATATGCACGAAATGACATATTCCAAAGACAGTTTCCTGAAGCTTGATGATATGGTCCGCATTGCGAAGTCAAAGGGGCTTGATGCCATCTGCATTACAGACCATGACAGCATGGGGCTTAAGGAGATTGCCGCAGAGTATGTCAGGAAGTCTGGTTTTCCGATTTTTGTGGGAATTGAGTATTTTTCTCTTCAGGGGGATATTGTGGCTTTCGGGATAGAACACTATCCCGGGGAGAGGGTGTCCGCGCAGGAATTTATTGATCTTGTAAAAGCGCAGGGCGGAGTTTGTTTTGCCGCACATCCATTCCGCAGCAATAACCGGGGGCTTGAGGAGAACCTGCGTTTGGTCAGGGGACTTGACGGCCTGGAGGTGCTTAACGGAAGCACATCCATAGAGGCGTGTGTCAGGGCGGCAGAGTATGCGAAAGAGCTTGGGCTTTTTACGCTCGGTTCCAGTGACTGCCATATTCTGGAGAAGGTCGGCGTATGCGCCACTTATTTTCCGCAGGACGTAGAGACGATGGAGGAATTTCTTGCAGAGTTCCGAAAAGGCAGAATGCGTCCGGCTTATTATGAAAACGGACATTACCATATTATAAATAACAAAAAAAGCATTTACCTTTCTTGCCATCAGTGATAGAATGTATCTATAAGTGTTGATGGCGGGGCAGATGCAGAGGAAGGAGAATCACGATGATCACAGTCAATGCAATGGGAGATAATTGCCCGATCCCGGTTATCAAAACAAAAAAGGCAATGCAGGAACTCACCGGTCCGGAAACGATCGAGGTTTTGGTAGACAATGAGATCGCCGTACAGAATGTAACGAAGATGGCGGCAAGTGCGGGCGGTAATGTTTCTTCGGAAAAGCTTGGGGATGCACAGTTTAAGATTACAATTCAGATGGATGGCGCGCCGCAGACAGGCGGAGATGAGGAAGCAGCATGTATGCCGGATGCGAGGGACAACACGGTAGTTGTAGTTTCTTCTGACCGTATGGGTATAGGAAATGACGAACTGGGCAAAGTATTGATCAAAGGATTTATTTTTGCAGTCACACAGTTAGATACACTGCCGAAGACCATGCTGTTCTACAACGGCGGGGCAACTTTGACAGCGGAAGGTTCTGACTCGCTGGAGGATCTCAAGTCGCTGGAGGCTCAGGGAGTTGAAATCATGACCTGTGGTACCTGCCTGGATTACTATGGGCTTAAGGAAAAGCTTGTAGTAGGCAGTGTGACCAATATGTACAGTATTGTGGAGACAATGGCGTCTGCCAGCAAGATTATCAGACCTTAGGGACTGTTTCAGGCTGTTCTTCAGCCCCAGTGTAAAAGGCCGGACCTTTGTGAGACAAGCAGGGAGTCCGGCCTTTATTGTCATATAAGAAACTTTGTTCCATGCTTTATGAGGAGGATATTTGTAATATGAAAACAGATGTTAAGCTGACCAGCTTAAGTAAAACGGCAGGATGAGCGGCCAAGATTGGTCCTGAGACCCTTGCCCAGGTTCTGGGTAAGCTGCCGAAGTTTGAAGATAAAAATCTGATCGTAGGTATTGAGACTTCTGATGATGCCGCGATCTATAAAGTAACCGACGACATAGCCATGATCCAGACGGTGGATTTTTTTACGCCTATCGTGGACGAGCCTTATATGTTCGGCCAGATTGCCGCTGCCAATTCATTGAGTGATGTGTGGGCTATGGGCGGGGAACCTGCGGTCGCGCTGAATATCGTCGGATTTCCCAATTGCCTTGATCCGGCCATTCTGGGAGAGATCCTGGCGGGCGGGGCAGATAAGGTAAAGGAGGCGGGAGCCGTGCTGGTGGGCGGTCATTCCGTCCAGGATGACGAGCCCAAGTATGGACTCTGTGTATCCGGGTTTGTGCATCCTGACAAAATCTTTAAAAATTATGGGTGCAGGCCGGGGGATGTCCTTGTGCTGACCAAGCAAATCGGAAGCGGCGTGGTGAATACGGCCATCAAAGCGGATATGGCGTCGCCCGAAGCAATCAGGGAAGCCCAGAAGGTGATGGCATCCTTGAACAAGAAAGGAAAGCAGGCAGTAGAGAAATACGATGTGAGCGCCTGCACAGATATTACCGGGTTTGGTCTTCTGGGGCATTGTGTGGAGATGGCCTCTGCAAGTGATGTGACTTTTGAGATTAATGTAAAAGATATCGCATACCTGACCGACGCTATTGCTTATGCGAAGATGGGGCTGATTCCGGCCGGGGCTTATAAGAACAGAGGGTATTCCATCGGAAAGGTAGAATCGGGATCTGTAGAAGAACATTATCTGGATCTTCTCTATGACCCCCAGACCTCAGGAGGGCTTCTGATCAGTGTGGCAGAGAAGGATTTAAAGCCGATGCTTCAGAATTTTGAATCTGTGAAGATGGACACTGCCGTTTCCGTGATCGGAAAGGTATCCCCGAAGAGTGATAAATTAATACGATTGTTCTAGAAAGGGAAGAGAAAATGGACAGAAACATGTTGTACCGCAGCATTCCGAAGGTGGATGTGCTGCTGGAGGATGAAGCAGTCAAGGAAATGATAGACTGCTACAGCAGGGAAACCGTTATGGAATCCATTCATATTGAAATGGATAAACTGCGTAAGTTTATCGGTCAGTGTGAGGATGAGGAAAAAGCACGGCATCAGATCAGGCTGTTAAAGGATCACATTGAAATGACGGTTGCTTCCATGCATACGCCGAATATGCGTATGGTAATCAATGGGACAGGAACCATCCTGCACACGAATCTCGGGCGTGCGCCCATCAGCTATGAGCATATGAAGCGTGCGGCGGCAGTCACTACCGGATACTCCAACCTGGAATATAATTTGGAGGCCGGCCGGCGGGGAGAGCGTTATTCCCATTTTGAAAAGCTTTTATGCAAGATTACAGGGGCAGAGGCCGCCATGGCAGTTAACAACAATGCCGCATCAGTGATGCTGATCTTAAGCTCCCTGGCAAAAGGCGGAGAAGTGGTGGTGTCCCGCGGTGAGCTGGTGGAGATCGGAGGAAAATTCCGAATTCCGGATGTGATGGAACAAAGCGGCGCCACATTGGTGGAGGTCGGTACAACAAATAAGACCCACTATGATGACTATGAAAATGCCATTACGGAGGAGACAAAAGCGCTCCTCAAGGTGCATACGAGCAACTACAGAATTGTAGGATTTACGGATTCTGTAGGCATAGACGAACTGATTCCTATGGCGAGAGAGCATGAGATCCCGGTCATTGAGGATCTTGGAAGCGGGGTCCTCATTGATCTTGCAAAGTACGGGATCACACATGAGCCGACGGTGCAGGAATCGATTGAAAAGGGCGCGGATGTTGTGTGTTTTAGCGGAGATAAGCTGCTTGGCGGCCCGCAGGCGGGTATTATTATCGGTAAAAAGAAATACATTGATAAGATGAAGAAAAACCAGCTGACCCGTGCGCTTCGGATTGATAAGTTTACGGCTGCGGCTCTCGAGCTTGTACTTCAGGAGTATCTCTCAGAAGAGAAGGCGGTGGAAAATATTCCGGTGCTCCGTATGATCACAAAGCCGCTGGAGGAGGTGTCAAAGGATGCAAGGAGCCTTTGCAGGATGCTGAAGCTTGCGAAGCTTCCGGCCCGGATCGAGGTTCTTCCGTGTGAATCCCAGATCGGCGGAGGATCATTGCCCCTGGAGCGGATTGCAAGTACGGCGGTGGCGATGCACCCGGAAAAGATCAGCGTGCCGGAGTTGGAGGAGCGTCTGCGGCATCTTCCTGTGCCGGTGATACCACGGACAGTCAATGATACGATCCTGCTGGATGTAAGAACCATGAACCGAAGAGATTTCAAATTGCTTACAGACCAGCTTAAGGAGCTGGATGTGCTGGAGAAATTCAGCCTGATTGCAGAGCGCTAGGAGAACAATGGTTATGAAAAATATAATTATCGGCACAGCCGGTCATATTGACCACGGCAAAACGACCTTGATTAAGGCTCTGACCGGAAGGAATACTGACCGGTGGGAGGAAGAACAGAGGAGAGGGATCACCATAGACCTGGGGTTTACATATTTTGACCTTCCGGGCGGTGACCGTGCGGGAATTATTGATGTGCCCGGACACGAAAAATTTATTAATAATATGGTCGCCGGTGTTGTCGGCATGGATCTGGTGCTTCTTGTAATTGCAGCAGACGAGGGTATTATGCCGCAGACAAGAGAGCATATGGATATTTTGCATTTGCTGGGGATTGAAAAAAGTATTATTGTCTTAAATAAATGTGACCTTGTAGATGAGGAATGGATGGAACTGGTGGAAGAGGAGGTAAGGGAGGAACTTGAAGGAACCTTCCTTGAGGATGCTCCGGTTGCCAAAGTCTCTGCTGCGTCAGGGGAAGGACTTTCGGAACTGATCGGTATGATTGCGCGGATGGCCGGCGAGGGGGTAGAGGAGAAGGACATCAATACCATCCCCAGACTCCCCATCGACCGTGCATTTACCCTGTCGGGATTCGGGACTGTGATTACAGGGACGCTGGTGTCCGGCATGGTTTCCAGGGAGGATACGCTGGAAATGTATCCGATTGGTAAGGAATGCAAGATCCGGAGTATTCAGGTGCATGGACAGGACAGAAGAGAGTGCTATGCGGGGCAGCGCGTTGCGATTAATCTGTCAAATGTAAAGAAAAAAGAAATACACAGGGGCTGCGTGCTGGCGCCGCCTCAAAGTATGAAGAATACAGATCTTCTGGACGTGAAATTGAACGTCCTTAAGTCTTCTGTGAGGATTCTCACAAATCATACAAGGCTTCACTTTTTCACAGGGACAAGCGAAGTCCTCTGCAGGGCAGTCCTGCTTGATAAAGAAGAGATCGGGCCGGGAGAAAGCGGATATGTGCAGCTTCGGCTGGAGGAAGAGGTTGCCGTGAGGCGGGGAGATAAATTTGTGGTGCGTTTTTATTCTCCTATGGAGACCATCGGCGGGGGCGTAGTGCTGGAGCCGAACCCAGGGATCAAGAAACGGTTCCAGGAGAAGGCGATTGAAGAACTGAAACGCAAGGAATCAGGTTCATCCGCGGATGTGATCGAGCTGCATGTCCGGGGACATGCAGAAACATTGATCACATTTTCAGAGCTTGCCAGGCTTACGGCGCTTTCTTCCGCCGAGGTGCAGGAGGCTGTAGCGGAACTTGAGGCCCGGGGGCTGGTGACGGTATTTGCCATGAGGAAGGACACATATGTGTGGCATGCGGATTCTAAGAGGGCGGCAGTCCAGGTGCTGAAAAAGGCGCTGGAAGCGTATGAGGAGCAATACCCATACCGTTATGGTATGAAAAAGGCCGAGGTACAGATGACTTATTTTAAGAAGATTAAGCCGAATGTATTTGACAGGATCCTGGAGCTTCTGGAAGAAGAGGGGCACATTAAGAGGACGGACGAATTCCTTGGGACACCGGAGTTTGAAGTGCGTAAGGATAAGCTTTACGAGGATACTTCGGGGATTATGCTCCGGGCATTTGAAAAGGCCGGGTATGATTTTGTGAGGTATTCAGAAATTGATCTGGGGGGAATCAGGAGGGAAATCGCAGACGATATCCTTAATATTTTGCTGGAAGAGAAGAAAGCTGTGAAGGTGACGGAGGATATGTATACCTTGACAGATTATATGGAGAAGGCAAAAGATATTATACAAAAAAGACTTAAGGAAGATCCGCTGATTACCATCGCGCAGGTAAGGGATATTTTTGAAACCAGCAGGAAAAGCGCCAAACCGATCCTGGAATATATGGACAGCATTAAGGTGACCAAAAAAACAGGCGCAGAGAGTGAGAGGGTGGCATACTAATGAACTTGAAACAGTTAGAGGCTTTTGTCAGGGTAGCTGAGGGCAGAAGCTTTTCAAAGGCAGCGAAGGATCTGTTTCTGACGCAGCCTACTGTCAGCGCCCATATTGCGGCGCTCGAGAAGGAGCTGAATGTAAGACTGTTTGTGAGAAATACAAAGGAAGTGAGCCTTTCAGAGGATGGGGCATTGCTTTATAAATACGCGAAGCAGATGGTGGAGCTTCAGAAGAAGATTGAGGAATGCTTTGAGACAGATAAAGGGGAGAAAAAGCATGGAATTGCCATTGCGGCTTCGACAATCCCTGCACAGTATCTGCTCCCAAAAGTATTGATGCGTTATAATGAGCGTTATCCTGACGAGCAGATTAAGATTATAGAGACAGACAGCAGCAAGGTAGTCCTTCAGATCGTGGATCACATGGTAGATGTAGGATTTACCGGGACAGTGCTGGAAAAGAAGCACTGCAAATACATCCCGTTTTATAAAGATGAACTGGTGATCATTGCCCCGAATACCGAGCGCTATAGGAAGCTGAAAGAAGAGAGCGCCGGAGATATTACCTGGATGAAGGAAGAGCATATCATTATGCGTGAGGAGGGGTCGGGAACAAGAAAAGAGGCAGAGGCACAGCTGAAAGAAGCGGGCGTTAAACTGTCAGATCTGGATATCATAGCAAGTATTGAGAATCAGGAGACAATTAAGAAATCTGTGCGCCAGGGTATGGGGATTTCTATATTGTCCAGGCTTGCCACGAATGATGAAGTGGAGGCAGGGCAGCTTCTGACATTTCCGATTCCGGAAAGTGACGAGGGACGGGATATTAACCTTGTATATAACAAAAATGCCCAGATGTCGCGGAGCGCGGAACGTTTTATTAAGGTAGTCAAAGAAGTATACGGGCTTGAGAAATAAAAGAAAAGCGCCAGCTTATAGGAGGTATCTATAAAAGGCGCTTTATATTTTTTATTTCAATTAGACGGAACAGGACAGAGAGTCTATACTAATAAGTGCGGATGGAAATGTTTTCCGCTGTTTTGAAAGGATAAGAACTATGATTTACATGGATAATGCAGCAACGACAATGCACAAGCCAAAAGAAGTAATAGATGCGGTGGTCCAGGCAATGAGCTCTATGGGGAATGCCGGACGGGGCGCCAATGAGGCTTCATTAAGTGCTTCCCGGATCATCTATGAGACCAGGGAACAGCTTTGTCGTTTTTTTCATGGGGAGAACCCGCGGCAGATCGTCTTTACGGGCAACTCTACCGAGAGCCTGAATATAGCAATTAAAGGACTTCTGAATCCGGGAGACCATGTGGTGACAACTATGCTGGAACACAATTCTGTACTGAGGCCGCTCTATGAGATGCGGGACAGAGGGGTGCATCTGACGATAGTAAAAAGTAACGATAAGGGTATCTTAGACCTGAAGGACCTGGAGGATGCAGTTACACCAAAGACCAGGATGGTAGTCTGTACCAACGGTTCCAATCTGACAGGGAATTATATTCCACTCGGACCGATCGACAGGATCGCACATAAAAACGGTGCGCTGTTTGTGGTGGATGCATCCCAGACAGCCGGTGTATTTCCGATAGATGTTATGGAAATGGGGATTGATGTATTGTGTTTTACCGGTCATAAGGGACTTCTCGGGCCGCAGGGAACCGGGGGAATGTACGTGAGGGAAGGGCTTAATATACGGCCGCTGAAATCAGGTGGAAGCGGTGTTCAGACATATAATGAGACACATCCGGCAGAAATGCCGACTGCTTTAGAAGCAGGGACCTTAAATGGGCATGGCATTGCAGGCCTTCATGCAGCCATGCAGTACCTGGAACAAACGGGCGTGGATCATATCCGCGCCCGTGAACAGGACCTGATGTGGAGGTTTTATGAAGGCGTAAAGGACATACCCGGCGTTAAAGTGTACGGGGATTTCAGTACAAAAGAGCGATGTGCTATTGTCGCGCTTAATATCGGTGATTATGATTCTTCAGAAGTGAGCGATGAGCTTCTTACAGAATATAGTATTTCAACGAGGCCGGGAGGACATTGTGCGCCTCTTATGCACAAGGCTCTCGGAACAGTGGAACAGGGGGCTGTAAGGTTCAGTTTTTCACACTATAATACTGAAGAAGAAATAGAGATTGCCATTCAGGCAATTCGTGAACTTGCAGAGGAATAAGAAGGTTTCGGAGAGGTCTGACAGCAGGCTTTGGCTTTGCGGAAAATGAGAGAACATGAGGAGGAATGAAGATGAATTTATCAGATTCAAAGAAAAAACTGGCACTGGCCGGTGTCGTGTGCGGACTCGTAGCGGTATGTCTTGCACTTCTTGGCAATCCGGCAAACATGGCATTTTGTATCGCGTGCTTTATCCGTGATACCGCGGGTGCATTCGGAATGCATCAGGCAGAGGTGGTACAGTATGCGAGACCGGAGATTATCGGTCTGGTGCTTGGGTCATTTCTGATCGCAGTGGCAACGAAGGAATATCGTTCTACTGCAGGGTCATCTCCGATGATCCGTTTCGTACTTGGTGTGATTATTATGATCGGGGCGCTGGTATTCCTTGGATGCCCGCTTCGTATGATTATCCGTATGTCGGCAGGGGATCTGAACGCATGGGTTGCCCTGATTGGATTTATCCTTGGTATTGCAACCGGGGTTTTTGCACTGAAGAATGGTTTCAGCCTTGGAAGGGCTTATGCAACGAATAAAATAAATGGGGCGGTACTTCCGGTCATCGTTACAGGTATCCTTGTGCTTGCACTTGCTACCTCTCTTTTAAAAGCAAGTGAGGCGGGGCCGGGAAGTATGCATGCACCTGTTATTGCGTCTTTAATCGGCGGCCTCGTATTTGGGGCGTTCGCGCAGAAGTCCAGAATGTGCTTTGCGGGAAGTATGCGTGACGTCATACTGATGAAGAACTTTGATCTGTTCTCAGTGATCGCAGGTTTATTCGTTGTATTATTGATCTTTAATATTGCCACCGGGCGTTTTGTTGCCGGATTTAATACACCTGGGGTAATTGCACATTCTGAGCATCTGTGGAACATACTTGGTATGTATACGGTCGGCTTTGCAGCAGTTCTGGCAGGCGGATGCCCGCTTCGTCAGCTGATTCTGGCAGGCCAGGGTTCATCGGATGCAGCGGTTACTGTTGCAGGTATGTTTGTGGGCGGAGCAATCTGTCACAATTTCGGGCTTGCAGCAAGCGGGACATCCCTGAATCCTGAGACAAAGGAGCTGGTAGCAGGCGCTGTACCGTTAAACGGCAAGATCGCATGTATCATCTGTATCGTAATCTGCTTTGTTATTGCATTTACATGTAAGAGAGAAGAAGCGAAATAGAGATAAATGGTAAGAGATAAATGTAAAATGTGGTTGAAATATTAGTGTATACATAGTATTCTAGGAAAGTAGGTAAAATAATATGAAGGAAGTAGATGCAAGAGGTCTTTCTTGTCCGGAACCGTTAATGCTGACAGCTGACGCGCTGAAAGGCGCTTCGGAGGCTGTGAAGATATTGGTAACTGAACCTCATCAGAAGATGAATGTTGAGAAATATGCCAGAGATCATGGTAAAAAAGCGACTTCCAAGGAAAAAGACGGATATTTTGAAGTGGTGATTGAGTAGATCATGAGAAAGAAAGAATTAAAATTAGTCGTAACCTTCCACACAACAGCAGATGCGATGGCGATGGAAAAAGCATGCAAGGAGCAGGAGATACCGGGGCGTATCATTCCGGTGCCGAGAAGTATTTCAGCAGGGTGTGGATTGGCGTGGTGTGCAGGTCTTGAGGATCGTGAGCAGATTGCTGCTATGATGCAGCAGACCGGAATTGAGGAAGAAGCTATGCATGAGTGCATGGTGTAGATTTTTAAAACATGAAAAAGACGGGAGTTTCTGTCGGGGATGAGAATAATCAACCCAAACAGAAACTTCCGTCTTTTCGGGTTTGTCTGGTTTCATAGCTTAGACTCCTTCGGTAAAAGTTTTTAATACATGAGGCAGCAGCTTATCACTGTATTCGGTTAATGAATATTTCCCTTTAAAAAGTGACCAGTCATAGAGCAGAGCCCTTTCGTACATGGCGTAAATGCTCATCAACTCTTCGGCAGAGCTTGTGTTTTTGAATTCTCCGCTTTCCAGCCCTTCTTCCAGAATCTCTGTAAGCCATTTAAAATAAAAACGTTTCTGATCCGAGAGAGATTTTTTGTCTTTTGTTATAAGCTGGGAAGAATACAGGTAGGCAAGCAGATGGATATCTACACTGGTCTCGATCATATAGAAGAGCTCATGATTCAGAAACATAAGTTTGTCACAGGCTGAAAGCGAAGGATCCATGACGGCTGACAGCTCTTCGTATTTCTGGTCGAACAGATAGGATAAGGAATTAAGGAGCGCTTCTTTCCCTTTGAAATAGTGGTAAAAGGTTCCTTTAGACGTCTTGGAGGCCGTGATAATATCCTCTACTGTTGTCTGGTCGTATCCATTCTTATAAAATAAATTCCATGCCGCTTTCACAATGCGGCTCTTTGTGGACTGACGTTTTCGTGGCATATGCGTTCATTCCTTTCTGTCTTTAAGGCCGTTCGCCCTTTTATGTAAGCATAAAACGCAAGACCTTCTAAAGCTGGCGTTATATAATAATAGAAGCGGATTATCACGAATCCGCTTCTAAAAAATTACAGTAGTGTCAATTCGATCATTAGCCTACCTGGAAACCATATTTCAATGGATCTGTCGGATCAATTAAGTATGTAGCAACACCTGTCAGGTAGCAGCTTCCTGTAATCATCGGGATAACCGCATCAAAATCAGCAACCTTTGCTGTTTCTTTGATTACGCCCTTGAATAAGCTTCCGATAAAGCTTTCGTAGATAAATTCTTCGCCCACTTTGATCTCGCCCCAGTGATGAAGAGTAGCAAGCTTAGCACTTGTTCCTGTTCCGCATGGAGAACGGTCAGCCATGGAATCTCCGAAGATAACAACGTTTCTCATGTTAGCTTTGTCCGGATTTGGTGTCGGGCCGTAGAATTCAACAAGGTCAACAGTGTCAATGTCAAGAAGCGGATGCTTAACAGGAATCTCCTTGTTGATGATCTCCATCATTGCCATACCAAGTTTGGTGTACTCCGGCACAGTCTTTGAGTTGATCTCGCCGATATCAAGCTTTGTAGTGTCAACCAATGCAAAGAAGCTTCCGCCGAAGGAAATTGTAAATGGGATTTCTTTTCCGTCAACAGTTACGGAAAGGTTCTCTTTGTAAACGAATGCAGGAACATTTGTCAATGTAACACTCTCAACTTTTCCGTCTTTTACGATAGCTGTTGTGCGTACCAATCCGGCAGGAGCGTCAAGAACAACAGAGTTCTCACCCTCTTTGGATTCAACAAGGCCGGCCTCGATTGCAACCGTTACAGCACCGATGGTACAGTGTCCGCACATATTGAGGTATCCGCCTGTATCCATGAACATAACTCCAAAGTCAGCTTCTGGATTTACCGGTTTGCAGAGGAAAGCGCCGAACATGTCATGGTGTCCTCTTGGCTCGAACATCAGAGCTGTACGAACCTTGTCATAATTTTCTTCCATCCATTTTTTCTTTTCGATCATAGTATTGCCTTCCGGCTCCGGGAATCCACCGATAACGATACGGCAGAACTCTCCTACAGTGTGAGAATCAACAACCTGAAGGGCTGTCTCAAACCGGTCGAAGTTAACATTAGCTTTTAACTCCATAATAAACTACCTCCTTTTGATAATAAAATTAATTATAGAAATCTTCTATAAATTTTATAAAAACACATTGAAAACCCCCACGTTTCCGCAGTGCCTTTTTCAGAAAACCTTCCAATAAATCTTGCTAAAACGACAGAAAATTAACAATTAGACTGCGTTCTAGTATTGCGTTTAGTCTGTTACAACTATTATGTATGATAAACCTTGAAAAGTCAATGATTTTTTGGTATTATAAAAATAAATAAAAAGGGCGGAAAACTGTTGAAATATAGAAAAATATGTGTTAAGGTAAATTGACATGAGATAAGTTTCATATGGGGGTAGATGGGTGACTGGTGTGCCTCCTGGTCTTCAAAACCAGTGTTGGGCGTTAGGAGCGTCCTGGGTGGGTTCGATTCCCACATGCCCTCGCCAAAAAGAATTTTTCTATGTTAAAAAAATGGCGATTTTATTTATAGAAAAAAACTATAAATTGCCACTTGAGGGAATGACAAACATACATAATAAAATATTTGTATAAAGGCTGAGAATAATAAAATAAAGAAGAAATAAGTGAACGGACTGAATAGAGTTTCGTTTTTTACTTATATTAAAAAAGAAAAGGAGAAATGTGTCATGGGAAATGTACAGATTTTATTACGTCAGCATGTAGGCGCACCGTGTGCACCATGCGTTGAGGTTGGGGCAGATGTAAAAAAAGGTACACTCATTGCTACACCTACAGGGCTTGGGGCTAATATCTTCTCAAGTGTTTACGGTAAGGTTACGGAGATTACAGACGAAAAGATTGTGATTGAGCCGGCAGCTGAGCAGCCGGATGAGTTCGTGCCGATCGATGTGCCTGAAGACGCTTCCAAACTTGATATGGTGAAGGCAGCCGGAATCGTTGGTATGGGAGGAGCCGGATTTCCTACGGGAGTGAAACTCGGAATCGACCTTTCTGCTACGGAGATGGGAGAACTTGATCCGGAGATCAATCCGGAGCTTCCGGCAGGTTTTTCTGTAGATCATGGTTATATTCTGATCAATGCCGCTGAGTGTGAGCCCGGGCTCGAACACAATATCAGACAGATTGAAGAACAGTGCGATAAAGTGATCCGCGGTATCAAATACAGCATGGAGATCACAAAGGCAGACAAAGCAATTGTTGCCATTAAGAAGAAAAATCAGAAAGCAGTCAAGACGCTTCAGGCAGCCCTGGCTGAGGAGGCAGATATTACGATGCATCTGCTTCCGGATATTTACCCGATGGGAGAGGAACGTGCGGTAGTAAGAGAGTGCCTTGGTGTGAACCTTACAACGCTGCAGCTTCCTTCAGCTGCAAGATCTGTTGTTCTGAACCTTGAGACGGTTGCAAGAATCGCAGAGGCAATTGACGACAAACGCCCATGTATTACAAAGAACCTGACTGTACGCGGTAAGATCAACGGCGGAAACAGTGCCCATGTATTTATGGATGTTCCGGTAGGCGTAAGTGTTGGCGAGATGATCGAGAAGGCCGGCGGGATCGACGGTAAGTACGGCGAGATTATCATGGGAGGAGCTTTCACAGGCAAATCCACAGATTTTGACGCGCCGATCACCAAGACTACAGGCGGTATTATCGTTACGGTAGAGTTCCCGGATCTTCACGGCGCTAACGTAGGACTTCTTGTATGTGCCTGCGGCGGAAGCGAAGACCGTATGCGGGAGCTTGCAGAGAAGATGAACGGAAAGGTTGTATCTGTTGCAAGATGTAAGCAGGCAATTGAAAATAAACCGGGAGCACCGCTGAAGTGCTTAAGACCGGGTAACTGTCCGGGACAGGTAAAGAATAATATGCAGTTTAAGAAGGATAAATGTGAATACATTATTATCGGTAACTGTTCTGACTGTTCCAACACTGTCATGGCTTCCGGGCCGAAGATGGGTCTTAAGGTATTCCATCAGACAGACCATGCAATGAGAAGTGTCGGCCATGCCCTGTACAGAACATTAAGGGTTTCCAAGCAGGTGAGCCAGGATATTGACTTCTAAATATTGTTTAAGGTATTACTGCCGTGGACGGCGGATGGCGGTGGAGCCCCGATTCTGCCGCTGGGAGAAGAGAGAGGTATTCTCTGTGCCGTCGATGGCTGTATATATACATTATTGCAAACCAAACAAGGAGGGAAAACAATATGTCAATCACAGCTGAAACAGCTAAAGCACATGCTCATGATCCTGCGGTATTATGTTGTAGAGCCGAAGAAGGCATTACAATCGAACCGGCAAATCTGGAAGATCCGGCAATCTTTGACGATTTGGTAGATTCAGGATTATTAAACCTTGATGGTTGTCTTACTATCGAGGAAGTTTTAGGAGCAAAACTTACAAAAACTTGTGATTCTCTTTGCCCATTGACAGCTGATGTGTTAGATGGAGTGAAAGCAGTAAGCGCTCCGGCAGCAGAGGCAGCAGAGGAAGTAGTTGCAGCAGAGGCAGCAGGAGGAGTTCTTAAGATCCACATCGGAGAAGGCAAGGATATCGACCTTGAGATTCCGGTTGGAGCACTTGGCGGCGGCGCAGCAGTAGCTGAGGTACCGGCAGGCGCGGCAGTTGCAGCAGAGGCAGCAGCACCGGCGGCAGCAGCTGGAGAAGAAAAAATCGTAGGAACTCTTACAAGAAAGCACTTCAACATTACAGAAGTTAAGAGAGGGCCGGAGACAAAGATTGAGGGAACAACTCTTTACATTCGTGAGGGAATTGAAGCAGACGTTATCGCAGATCAGGAATTAGTAAAAGATTTTAAACTTGAGATCATTACTCCTGAGTTATATCACACATATTCCGAGACAGTTATGGACGTACAGCCAATCGCTACAAAGGAAGGCGATGACGAACTTGGAAGCGGTGTAACAAGAGTTCTTGACGGCGTTGTTATGATGCTGACAGGTGTTGACGAGGGCGGAGTTCAGATTGGTGAGTTCGGTTCTTCTGAGGGATACCTTGACGAGAACATTATGTGGGGTCGTCCTGGATGTCCGGATAAGGGTGAGATCTTCATCAAAGGTAACATTGTTATCCAGGATAAGACAAACATGGAGCGTCGTGGACCTATGGCTGCTCATACAGCATTTGACATCATTACACAGGAGATCCGTGAAGTTATGAAGAAACTTGACGAGAGCCTTGTAGTTGAGACTCAGGAGCTGAAGTCTATCCGTCGTCCGGGCAAGAAGAAAGTTGTAATCGTGAAAGAGATTATGGGACAGGGAGCTATGCATGATAACTTCATCCTTCCTGTAGAGCCGGTTGGTATCCTTGGCGCAAGAGCTAACGTAGACTTAGGAAACGTTCCGGTTTGCGTATCTCCGCTTGAGGTTCTTGACGGATGTATCCATGCATTAACATGTATCGGACCTGCATCTAAAGAGATGTCCAGACATTACTGGAGAGAGCCGCTCGTTCTTGAAGCTCTTCACGATGAAGAAGTTGACCTTTGCGGTGTTGTATTCGTCGGATCTCCACAGATCAACGCTGAGAAATTCTATGTATCCCGCCGTGTAGGACACACTGTAGAGATGATGGATGCTGATGGTGCGTTCGTTACAACAGAAGGATTTGGTAACAACCATATCGATTTCGCAAGCCATATCGAGCAGATCGGTATGAGAGGCGTTCCGACAGTAGGTATGTCTTACTGTGCAGTACAGGGAGCTCTCGTTGTTGGTAACAAGCACATGCAGTACATGGTTGATAACAATAAGTCTGAAGCTGGTATCGAGAATGAGATTCTTGGTAACAACACACTTTGTCAGGAAGACGCTATTCGTGCACTTGCTATGCTGAAAGCAGCTATGGCAGGAGAAGACGTTAAGGCTGCTGAGAAGAAGTGGAATCCAAACGTTAAGTCTACAAACGTAGAGTTAATCGAGGGTGCATACGGCACAAAGATCGATCTCGTTGGAAATGAGCAGGAGCTTCCGATGAGCGAGAAGCGTAGATTAAAATACAGCTAAGCCAAAGGTGTTCTTGATGAATAATGAACGTTTGAATTACGGTGATAAGATCATTTATATGGAGGGTGTTGTAGTAGATGTCGACGACTGCAGTATCAGCGTTGACCTGAAAGGACGCCTGGGGTTCTTCAAAGCTCCCAAGAGAATGTTTATCTGTGATACTGAACCGAAAGTGGGACAGGAATTTGGATGGAACATGAGTTTCCCGGAGCAGCTGGGACCGGAAGTAAATGAACACTACGTCAGCAACATTGAAAAAGAAAGACGCAAACAACAAGAAATGAGTAAACGTTTGGATGATAATGAGGAGGTCTAAAAATGAGTTTAACGGTTGTTAAAGGTTTACAATCTGAAATCTTCGTTCCTATTACTCCACCGTCAGTATGGACTCCTGTAACAAAAGAGTTAAAAGATATGTCTATCGCTCTTGCTACAGCAGCAGGTGTTCATAAGAAGGATCAGGAAAGATTCAATCTTGCCGGTGACTTCACATGGAGAAAGATCGAAAACACAACACCATCTGATGATTTGATGGTATCCCACGGCGGATATGATAACAGTGATGTTAACAAAGACATTAACTGCATGTTCCCGATTGACAGAATCCATGAGTTAGCAAAAGAAGGCTTTATCAGAGCTTGTGCCCCGGTACATGCAGGATTCATGGGCGGCGGCGGAAACCAGGAGAAGTTCAAAGGCGAGACTGGTCCGGCTATCGCACAGATGTTCAAAGAAGAGGATGTTGACGCAGTTGTCCTCACCGCTGGCTGAGGTACCTGCCACCGCTCTGCAGTATTGGTGCAGAGAGCGATTGAAGAAGCTGGAATTCCTACCATTATTATTGCAGCTCTTCCACCGGTTGTTCGTCAGACCGGTACTCCTCGTGCAGTTGCTCCGTTGGTACCTATGGGTGCTAATGCAGGTGGACCGCACAATGTTGAACAGCAGACACAGATCGTTAAAGCAGCTCTTGAGCAGTTAGTTGAGATCCAGACACCTGGAAAGATCGTTCCACTGCCATTTGAGTATGTAGCTAAGATCTAATTTCATAAGATTATGAAGAGCAGATGTTTTTCATCTGCTCTTTTTAAAACAGTTTGTGAAATCTCCATCAGGATATGATATAATAGACAGTAACGAGAAGTATATATAAAGTTAATTTGGAGGTGATATATTTGGCTGATGAAGTAAAAGATCTGAGGCGTCTTGTGATCAAAGCTTTCCACATGAATGATGTAGAATGGGGGGAGCATAACAAGATTACCGTAGACGGGCATATGACAGTCAGCAAAGAAATGCTGGAGAGCCTTGCCGCAAAGGAAGAGTGTATTGAGAAGATTGATATTCAGATCATTAAACCGGGTGATCATGACCGTTGGACAAATACGATTATGGATATTATTCCGATTTCTACCAAAGTGCTCGGGAAATTGGGGGATGGCATTACCCACACCATTACCGGTGTCTATGTGATGCTTACCGGTGTGGATGTAAACGGCAAACAGTGCCATGAATTCGGCTCTTCAGAAGGTAACCTGAAGGAGCAGTTATATCTGAACCGGGCGGGTACACCGGGGGATGATGACTATATTATTTCTTTTGACGTAACACTTGCAGCCGGTATGGGACAGGAAAGGCCGGGGCCGACAGCAGCGCATCGTCTGTGTGATGAGTTTATTCAGAGCTTCAGAGAGCAGCTTAAGAAGTTTCGCGGGGATAAGTGCACAGAACGGCATGAATATCATGATATTGTAAGACCCGGGAAGAAACGTGTCCTGATTATCAAGCAGGTAGCCGGTCAGGGCGCAATGTATGACACGCATTTCTTTTCGGATGAGCCATCCGGTGTGGAAGGCGGACGTTCGATTATTGATATGGGTAATATGCCGATCCTGGTCAGCCCGAATGAATACAGAGACGGTATTATCCGTTCTATGCAGTAGGAGGTGTACATATGGGTATAGGACCATCGACAAAAGAAACATCATTGCACCATTTCAGAGATCCGCTTCTTGAGGTGGTGGCAGAGGACACAGACCTGGATCTTATGGGGATTATCCTGGTGGGTACGCCGGATGATAATAAAGATAAAATGCTGGTGGGTACGAGAGCGGCTGTATGGGCAGAGGCGATGCGTGCCGACGGCGTGATCCTCTCTTCCGACGGATGGGGAAACAGCGATGTAGACTACACAAACACATGTGAGCAGCTCGGAATCCGCGGGATTCCCGTTACCGGGCTGAATTTCAGCGGTACAGTTGCACAGTTTGTGGTAGTAAATGACTATCTGGACGGAATTATCGACATTAATAAGAGTGCTGACGGTACAGAGACAAACGTAGTTGGAGAAAATAATATGGTCAAGCTGGACTGTCTGAAAGCGAAAGCGCTGTTAAAATTGAAAATGAGGCAGAATGATAACAAGTAATCTGCCGGGCGGGAAGAGATGGATTCGTATTTCAGTCTCTTCCCGTTATTTTTAGTGAAGATACTCAGCACATCAATGTGCTAAAGTTATAAAAAGAAAAAGAGAAATGAAGGATTATTCGTTTAAATGCATAAAAATACTTTTTTTGTAAAAAGAACCTTGACGAAAAAATAACAAAGTGATATATTTAATACGAATTTTAAAGAATTCATAATAACTGATACAGGTTGTTATTGCAGTTACACTAGTGCCGGTCGTTTTCCCCAAGAATGGCCTTGCATGGGTGGACTCCAATTATATATATACTTTCCTCTTTAAGAGGAGCATTCCCCAGCTTTGTATATAGACAAAACTGCAATGCAACGAGGAAAACCTCTCAATGACATACCAAAAAGAAAGAGCGTAGCATGAACAGATGCTACGCTCTTTCTTTTTGGTATGTCATATGGGGACGTAGCAATATTTAACTTTGCTACGTCCCCATATGAGTTAATGTTCATTTTTTTGCGGCCTCTTTCGCAGAGAGAATTTATTTGTCAAAGGCCGGAGCTATAGGGCCGTATTCAATGTCAGGATGGTTGTCGAGCATCCATTGCCTGAAACTGTCGGCATCTCCTTCGGTAAAGCAGGATTTGTCAAGCATAACGCCTTCGTTGCCTTCTTGTGCTGTTAATTTGAAATATGTCTTGGCATCTTCAAATTTCCGGATTTGCTCCCACTCGACTTTATTATTTACTTTCCCGTTGATATAAAGAGAAATGTTTTTCTCGCCCACGATAACCTTGCATGTCCAATTCTTGCCGCCAAAATAAGTTTCCCTCGTGAGACGAAAGGTTTTGTCGGCATGCATCCATTTAAAGAATACTCCCCTGTATACTGCGACAAAAGTCAGAAAAGCTCCGACTGTCTGCCATCTCATAGGGGCATCTGCCTTCTGGAAATAAATCCAGCCAAATGCTCCTGCGACAAAAATCACACAATATACATAAAAAATAGGTAACTTCCAAAATTTGGGAGTTGCCCACTTATCATAACGTCTCCGATCCATTACATATTCATTTACAAACATAATATTTTCTCCGTTTTTTTATACTGATTCCTGCAAAAGCCTGAAACTGAAATTTCTAAAACCGTATAAATGGCTATCCGTCCGGACAGCCATTTATTGCGGTTAAATACAATTAACTATGCTATACCAGCCTTTTTATCCTTGTTAGCTGCATGAATCAATGTATAAGCGGTCCATAACAGAACAACACAGATCAGGTTGATCAACCAGAACATTGGCAGGTTTGTGATAAGCTTCCATGCAATAAATACACCGATACATCCGCCGAGAGCATTACCGATTGTATGTGGCACGTCATATCTGTGAGTCTTAATAAACTCGATAGAACATGCCGGCATCAGACATGCACAGGATCCCATGAATACAGGGAAGCAGGCTGTACCGTCAACACCAAGCAGAAGACAGGTAGCCATACAAGGTGCATACAGACCAAATCCGATATCCATCAAAGCACCCCATAAAACGTTAAGAGCAGCAGCTACGATCAGTTTCCAGCCGGTCAATCCGGTAGCGGTACCAATGAGTCCGAAAGGACCAACGCCTGTATTCTTGCAAAGCATAATGACTGCAAGAGGTATCATAATAAAGCCAAGGACATATCTGATTTTGTTACGTGGCCACTTTGTTACGACTGTTGCAAATCCGAAAGATCCTACAGCTGCACATATGTACATGATCCAGAGGAACATAGGATCGCAGGCTACAGAAGTTGTAAAAATGAATGCCTCGAAAATAACAGGGAAAGTATCTCCGACATTCAGTGTACCCGGAATATCGATATCGTCAATCTGGTTGAAAAGTTTGTACATAAATGTAGATGGTGCAAAAGAACCACAGCCAAGTGTGTCAAGGAAGTTGGCAATGATACCTACTGTAAAGCCAGAAGCCCACTGCTTTCCGGTTGCGTTTCTGAGGCCGTCCATACGGTTCTTGAATACATCGACGATAAGGCCGAGACCAGTTCCTGCTGCCAGGACGCCAAATAAAACTTGAAGTGCTATTAACATTTTTTTTCCTCCAATCTCTAGATATATGATTACTATAACTCCTCCAAAGACGATACCCCGATTTATCATCTTTGTTATAAATAAATCTATCATCATAAGCAGTAAAAGTCAATATTTTATTGTGTTAAAATAGATAAAATGATTATATTTTTCTCGCAAAACCACAATCTTATAGTGCATTTTCAATAAAAATAATTAAAAAAATAAAAAGCACGGAAAACCGCGCTTTTTATTAAAATATATGATCTTAAAATATATGATCCTGCTATTTAGATTTTTTCGCATCGTGGAAAAACAAGACCGCACAGATTACCATAACTACACATACGAGGTAGGTAAGTAATGTAAGCGGCAGGGATTTTACAATCAGCCCGGCGATCAGTACACCGACAGCGCCGACTATGATCATAGGGATAATAGAAGCCCTCTGGTATTTGCCTTCTTTAATGAATGCGATACCACATGCCGGACAAAGAAACGCACAAGAGCCCATCATAATTGGGAACGCAACGTCCGCGCTCATGCCAAGCAGAAGGACAAGGGCCATACATGGTGCATAAAGTCCGATACCGGCGGTCATAAGAACACCGAGAATAAAGTTTCCGACAACGCCGATTGCCAGTGTGACACCGGATAATCCTCTGTCTGACCCGATAATACCGAATGGTCCGACTTCGTTGATTTTGCATAAGGTTATGGCAGCTACAATTATAAGAGCCACGCCCATTACAACACGGATCTTCATGATATCTAGTTTAGAGATGATCTTGGCTCCGATAACGGAACCGATGATCGCTGAGCCGATCATAAGAACTAATGTCACAGGCTCTACCTCGATTGCCGACATGAAAATAGTAGCCTCTACACAGATCGGAATACCGAATGCTACGTTCAGAGAACCGGGAATCAGGTCATCGGGCATGGATTTATTAAATTTCCATGCAGAAGTTGCAATTGCATAACTTCCGATACCCAGAGTATCAAAGAAGTTTGCGATACCGCTGACGATGGAATTGTAACCGATCTTTGTTTTGTCGAGTTCGTTTTTGTGCGCCAGGATATCTTTTACCAGGATTACAAAAAACACTGCGGCTAACGCCCACATGATAATAAGTAAAATAGTGGCTGTGCTCATAAAAGTTACTCCTTTTCATAAAAAATATAACAATAAATTTCTCTTATTATAGGATTTTGTGAAATAAATGTCAAGCAAAACATTAAAAATTGTAATGATAGTATAAGAACAAGTTATGAAGGGCAGGATATAAAAAGAACTCTTTGTACAAGAGGGATAACATGTACAAACAGTTCTGTGAATTTCAAAATATCAAACGCAAAGACAGCCTAATCTTCCGTACCCTGCAGTTTCTTTATATATGGACGGAAAATATTCATGCTGACTTTTTCGAGCGGCCCAAGCATCAGCATGCCGATAACAGTTCCCTCCCGGACTTTCAGGGAGACTCCGCCGGCAAGAGACAATACGATCGAAACAATAATACAAAGTGCGTCCAAAGAGACTCGTACTTTTGCATAATCAATCTCATAATTTCCACTGATTACGACGCACATGGCCTCGCTTGGCATGTTGACCAGATTCAGAAGAAGCAGCGGTCCTAAGAACAGTGCAAGTCCCACGTAAGCCAGAATCACAAACAAGAGCTTTGTTCCATAGCTGTGCAGATCAAATGTGAGCATATCATAGAAAAAGAAGTTCAGAATCGAGCCGAATAAAATTACGTAAGGAATCTGAAGAAGCTTCCAGAGACTGAAAGCTTTTCGCTGTACTGCCAATTGAACAAGCACACAGATAATATGCATGATCATACTAAATGTTCCTACCTTCAACCCGCAGATCTCATATACGTTTAATCCTACTGCGTCCCAGCAGGCGCAGACTCCGATATTAGCCTTCAACGCAAGTGTCTGTGAAAATGCTGTTCCGCAAGTCAGAAACAATAACAACAAAACCTGAACAGGTATATTTTTCTTCTTCATCCAGGATAATCCTCCTTCGCAGCCAATTATATTGATTATACACATTTTCTGTATGGCAGGGAACATTTTATTAATAGTTTTTTGATAATTTTCATATTTTCTCTTGTACTTTCTGTTTTTTTGATTTAGTATTAGAGTTGCAAATACCAGATATTACACTTTCACATACAGCGCTGAAGGAGTTGACGAGGATGGATATAAAAAAGTGGCGGGTGATGCTGGCTGTTGATGACTACGGAAGTTTTACAAGAGCCGGGGAAGAACTTGGCTATACACAGTCAGGGATTACTCAGATGATGAAATCACTGGAAAAAGATGTTGGGTTCTCTTTATTTATAAAGGATAACCGCGGCATGTCTCTTACCGATGATGCTAAAATACTGATTCCTGCAATCCGTTCTTTGTTAAATGCCGATGAGGTGATTCGTCAGGAGATTGCCTTCTTAAAACATGCACAGGTAGGTACAATTAAAATAGGGACGTACCTCAGCTGTTCCATTCACTGGATTCCTAAAATCATCCGGGAATTTAAGCGGAAACATCCGGACATACATTTTAAAATTGTAGAAGGCGTGGAGGGTGAGCTTGCCGACTGGATCCAGGAACGCAGAGTAGATATCGGGTTCATCAGTTACCAGAAAGGACACAGCTATCAGTTTCTTCATGTGATGGACGATGAACTATTCGCAGTCCTCCCGGCCGACCATCCTTTTGCAGCTTACGAGGAGGTTCCTATTGAGGAATTTGAGGGAGCGCCATTCATTATTACAGAGTTTACGCCCGGAAGCGATGTCCACCTCGCCTTAGAGCAGCATAAGATAAAACCGGATATCCGGTACATCACGGTGAATGAATTCTCGTCTCTTTCGATGGTAGAACATGGGTTGGGCCTGGCGATTCTTCCGGGATTGCTGCTGCGTGGCCATGCAGGAAACTTTGTGACCCGCCCGCTCAAACCAAGAACCTTCCGTGACCTCGGTCTCGCGTATTCTTCTTACGATGAATTATCGCCGGCTTCTAAGATTTTTCTGGAATACGCCAAGGATTTTCTTCTGGACGACACGGAATCATAACTTCTGCTTTTTGCCGGAAGTGACAATAGATAAAATTGTAAACAGTAGACTGTAGACATTGAAGCCATTAATTATTGACACAATTTTAACCAAATGTTATAATAGACAAAATATTTAAGGTGAGGAGATTTTGTTTACTTTGTTTCTTACCTCACCTTATTTATGTTTTTCCATAATTATATGGGAAAACGAATATAAAACTAATATTATCAAAAATAAGGAGAGAGAGGTGTTTTTATGAGTAGTATTAGTATTATTATTCTATGTACGATTTGTGCATACATGTGCTTGTTGATTGGTGTTGGTGTATACAACTCCAGAAAGAACAGCAGCAGCGAGGATTTTTATCTTGGGGGAAGAAAGATGGGAGCCCTGGTTGTTGCTATGAGTGCTGAGGCAAGTGATATGTCCAGCTGGCTTCTGATGGGTCTTCCGGGAGTTGCTTATCTTAGCGGTATTGCAGATGCGTTCTGGACGGCGGCAGGTCTGGCGATCGGTACATATCTGAACTGGCTCTTTACATCAAGAAGGCTGAGACGTTACTCGGAAAAGATTGATGCGATTACGGTTCCTACCTTTTTTGCCAAGAGGTTCCATGATGACAGGAACATTATTACTGCAATTTCAGCAGTCATTATCGTAGTATTCTTTATTCCGTATGTTGCATCCGGTTTTGCGGCATGTGGCAAGCTCTGTAATTCCCTGTTTGGGCTTGAATACATGACGGGTGTTATTATTTTTGCCATCATTATTGCTATCTATACGATTATGGGCGGGTTCACAAGCGTTGCAACCAATGACCTGATTCAGAGTATTGTAATGTCTATTGCATTGGTTTCTATTGTAACCTTTGGTGTGAGCAGTGCCGGCGGTTTGGATGCTGTTATGGATAATGCAAGGTCACTTCCGGGTTACTTCTCGCTCTCTGCAATTCATGATGCAGTTGCAGGAACAGCAATTCCGTATTCTGCATTGTCGGCAGTATCCCTTCTTGCATGGGGTATCGGATACTTCGGTATGCCTCATATACTTGTAAGGTTTATGGCCATTGAAGATGAAAAGAAACTGGTCCTTTCCAGACGTGTTGCTTCTATCTGGGTAACCTTTGCTATGGGTATTGCAATCTTTATCGGTGTTGTAGGACTTGGCGTTGTGAATGCAGGCGGCATGGAAGCATTAGAGGACAGTGAGCGTGTCATTATCGCACTTACAAGTGTCCTGAGCCAGAATGGGTTCCTGGCAGCAGTTCTCGGCGGTGTGATCCTCGCAGGTATCCTTGCGGCAACAATGTCTACCGCAGACAGCCAGATGCTTGTGGCTGCTTCCGGTGTTTCTGAGAATATTATTCAGGACTTCCTCGGCAAAAAGCTGACAGAGAGGCAGGGTGTCCTGGTTGCCCGCGGAACTATTTTAGTAATTGCAGCTATCGGTCTGTTCCTAGCAAGAGATCCTAACTCCAGTGTATTCGGTATTGTATCCTTTGCATGGGCAGGTATGGGTGCGGCATTTGCAGGCGTTATGATCTGTGCACTGTTTTGGAAACGTACAACTCTGCAGGGTGCACTGGCAGGTATGATTTCCGGCGGCGCTATGGTATTCATCTGGAAATATCTGGTTCGTCCGATGGGTGGCCTCCTTGATATCTATGAACTGCTTCCGGCATTCCTTGTATCGCTTGCCATGATCATCATCGTCAGCCTTGCTACAAAGGCTCCGAGCCAGGAGATCATCGACGAGTTCGAGAGCGTTAACGCAAAATAGCAGGCGGAAAAAGAAAATTGAATATTAAAATGAAATAATAATAAGGAAGAAACTCCGTGCGAGGGGTTTCTTCTTTGTTGTTCAGAGTAAAAAATGCCTCCTGGGTTGATAATAGACAGATTGTACATGAAAAAGTACAATATTTCAATAAAAGGGCTTGAAATATTTACCTTCATCATTTATACTGAAAAAGCTGTGACATGATAGCAATGAAGCGTGAGGTTGCTGCTTATACTGGCAGGTTTTCCGTGGAGCGAATGTCAAGTTAGGAAACTGGCGACAAGTCACTGTATCACATATTGTCCGTGTAAGGTTCTCACGACACACACGGAAGAGTGTACAGTCACCGCTTGTCGTACTGAAGTTAAGAGTACGAAAAGGAGGCGACTTTTTTTATGGCAAGTCAAGTAATGAGAATCACTTTGAAAGCGTATGACCATCAGTTGGTAGATGCGTCCGCTAAGAAAATCATCGAAACTGTTAAGAAGAATGGATCCAAGGTGAGCGGTCCGGTGCCCCTTCCGACAAAGAAGGAAGTTGTAACAATTCTGAGGGCTGTCCACAAATACAAGGACTCCAGAGAACAGTTTGAGCAGAGGACTCATAAAAGACTGATCGATATCATCACACCGACCCAGAAGACGGTTGATGCATTGTCCAGACTGGAAATGCCGGCCGGTGTATATATCGATATCAAGATGAAGAACAAGTAATAATTATGAACACAGTAATTCCTATAATTTAGGATGAACGCACATGAGGCGTTCCGCTGTAAATCACAGGAGGTAATTATAATGAAGAAAGCTATTTTAGCTACAAAGGTCGGAATGACACAGATCTTCAATGAAGACGGGACACTGACACCTGTAACAGTCCTTCAGGCCGGCCCTTGTGTGGTAACACAGGTTAAGACTGTTGAGAATGATGGATATGAGGCGGTTCAGGTAGGCTTCGTTGATAAGAAAGACAAGATTATCAATAAGGATAAGAGCGGTAAGAAAGAAATTGTTCACCGCCATGGACTGACAAAGGCTGAGCAGGGACATTTTGCAAAGGCCGGAGTATCCGGAAAGAGATTCGTCAGAGAATTTAAGCTTGAGAATGCCGGTGAGTACGAGCTTGCTCAGGAGATCAAGGTTGATATTTTTGAGGCTGGAGATAAGATTGACGCTACAGCAATTTCAAAGGGAAAAGGGTTCCAGGGTGCAATCAAGAGACACAATCAGCACAGAGGGCCTATGACACATGGTTCTAAATTCCATCGCCATGCGGGCTCTAACGGCGCTGCTTCTGATCCGAGCAAAGTATTTAAAGGAAAGAAGATGCCGGGCCAGATGGGAAATAAGAGGATTACGATCCAGAATCTTGAAGTTGTACGTGTAGATGCAGAGAACAATCTTCTTCTGGTGAAAGGTTCTGTACCTGGACCAAAGAAATCTTTAGTAACAATTAAAGAAGCAGTAAAAGCTAACTAGGATTTGACGAAGGAAGGAGGATAATAGAGATGGCAAACGTATCTGTTTACAATATCGAAGGTAAAGAAGTTGGAACGATTGACTTAAATGATGCGGTGTTTGGTGTTGAAGTAAATGAGCATCTTGTGCACATGGCAGTCGTGAATCAGCTTGCAAATAATCGTCAGGGAACACAGAAAGCAAAGACACGTTCTGAAGTTTCCGGCGGCGGAAGAAAACCGTGGAGACAGAAAGGAACCGGCCATGCAAGGCAGGGATCTACAAGGGCTCCGCAGTGGACAGGCGGCGGAGTTGTATTTGCTCCTGTACCGAGGGATTATTCCTTTAAGATGAATAAAAAAGAGAAAAGAGCTGCCCTTAAGTCTGTTCTTACAGCAAAGGTGGAGGAAAAGAAATTTATCGTAATTGATGAGATCAAATTTGATGAGATCAAAACAAAGAACTTTGCTGAAATGTTAAAGAATCTGGAAGTGTCAGAGGCACTGGTAGTATTAGAAGATGAGAATGCAGCGATCTCTGCAAGAAACATAGCAGATGTCAAAACTGCAAAGGTTAATACGATCAATGTGTATGATATTCTGAAATACAACACAGTAATCGCAACAAAGACAGCTGTTGCTAACATCGAGGAGGTGTACGCATAATGGCAAATATTCAATATTATGATGTGATCCTTAAACCTGTTGTGACAGAAAAAAGCATGGAACTTATGGGTGAGAAGAAATATACATTCCTGGTTCATCCGGATGCGACAAAAAGTCAGGTGAAAGAAGCAGTTGAAAAGATGTTTGACGGTACTAAGGTAGAGACTGTCAACACCATGAACTGCGAAGGGAAGAGAAAGAGAGTGCGCGGCACAATGCAGTTCGGCAAAACAGCAAGCTCAAAGAAGGCAATCGTGAAGCTGACCGCTGACAGCGCTGATATTGAGATTTTTGAGGGTCTGTAGGCTTGGCCAAAGCAGAAAGGAAACCCCGGGAGTACTTCGTTAAGTGCTCAAAGTAAACGGTGCAAGTCCGTGATAACAATAATTAGAGACATGAAAGGAGAATTATCATGGGAATTAAAACTTACCGCCCATATACCCCTTCCAGAAGACAGATGACTGGTTCTGATTTCGCTGAAATCACAAAGACAACACCAGAAAAGTCACTGTTGGCTCCAAGGAGCAGACAGGCAGGAAGAAATAATCAAGGAAAGATTACAGTTAGACACCGCGGAGGCGGAGCTAAGAGAAAATACAGGCTTGTTGACTTTAAGAGAAGAAAAGACAATATTCAGGCAACCGTGATCGGAATTGAGTACGATCCGAACAGGACAGCCAATATCGCACTGATCTGTTATGAGGATGGCGAGAAGGCTTACATCCTTGCTCCGGAAGGTCTGAAGGACGGGATGAAGATAATGAACGGACCGGAGGCAGAGGTGAAGATCGGGAACTGTCTTCCGCTTTCAGAGATCCCGGTAGGTACACAGATCCACAACATTGAGCTTTATCCCGGAAAAGGCGGACAACTGGTTCGTTCCGCAGGAAACAGCGCTCAGTTGATGGCTAAAGAAGGAAAATATGCGACACTCAGACTTCCGTCGGGAGAGATGAGAATGGTGCCGATCATCTGCAGAGCTTCTGTAGGAGTGGTTGGAAACGGCGACCACAGCCTGATCAATGTCGGCAAAGCCGGACGTAAGCGCCATATGGGTATCAGACCGACAGTTCGTGGTTCTGTTATGAACCCGAATGACCATCCGCACGGTGGTGGTGAAGGTAAGACAGGAATCGGCCGTCCGGGTCCGTCAACACCTTGGGGTAAACCAGCACTTGGCCTTAAGACGAGAAAGAAAAATAAGTCTTCTAACAAGATGATCATCAGAAGAAGAGATGGTAAAGCAATCAAATAATTAAGGAGGTTAGAACCTATGGCACGTTCAATTAAAAAAGGACCATTTGCAGATGCAAGTCTGCTCAAGAAGATCGATGCAATGAATGCTGCAGGAGAAAAGTCTGTGATTAAGACCTGGTCCCGCCGTTCTACAATCTTCCCAAGTATGGTTGGACATACAATTGCCGTTCATGACGGAAGAAAGCATGTACCTGTATATGTAACAGAGGATATGGTAGGACACAAGCTCGGTGAGTTCGTTGCTACAAGAACATACAGAGGACATGGAAAAGACGAGAAGAAATCAAAAGTCAGATAATTACATTGTGAAAGGAGGGTTCATCCATGGCTAAAGGACATAGATCCCAGATTAAGAGAGAAAGAAATGCTAAGAAAGATACAAGACCTTCTGCTAAGTTATCTTACGCAAGAGTTTCTGTTCAGAAAGCATGTTTCGTATTAGACGCCATCAGAGGTAAGGATGTAACAACAGCACTTGGTATCTTAACTTACAATCCAAGATATGCTTCCAGTTTAATAAAGAAATTATTGGAGTCTGCAATTGCAAATGCTGAGAATAATAACGGCATGAACGCTGAGAACCTTTATATTGCAGAGGCTTATGCAAACAAAGGACCAACAATGAAGAGAATCAAAGCTAGGGCACAGGGAAGAGCTTACAGAATTGAGAAGAGAATGAGCCACATCACACTTGTGCTTGATGAGAGATAAGGAGGGCAAACATGGGACAGAAAGTTAATCCGCATGGCTTGAGAGTCGGTATTATTAAAGACTGGGACTCCAGATGGTATGCTGAGAAAGATTTCGCAGACTACCTGGTAGAAGACCATGAAATCAGGAAGTATCTTAAGAAAAGATTATACAGTGCCGGTGTTTCTAAGATTGAGATCGAAAGAGCATCTGACCGCGTTAAAATAGTTATTTACACAGCAAAACCTGGCGTAGTAATCGGTAAGGGCGGAGCTGAGATCGAGAAAGTAAAAGGTGAGCTTGCACAGTTTACTGACAAAAAGTTAATCGTAGATATCAAAGAGATCAAAAGGCCGGATAAGGATGCTCAGTTAGTGGCAGAGAATATCGCGCTTCAGCTTGAGAACCGAATTTCATTCAGGCGTGCTATGAAGTCCTGTATGTCAAGGACTATGAAGTCAGGGGCTCTTGGAGTTAAGACTTCTGTATCAGGACGTCTCGGCGGAGCTGATATGGCCCGTACAGAGTTCTACAGCGAGGGTACGATTCCTCTTCAGACACTGAGAGCAGACATTGACTACGGATTCGCTGAGGCCGACACAACTTATGGAAAAGTTGGTGTTAAGGTATGGATTTACAAGGGCGAAGTTCTTCCGGAAAAAGCATCAAAGGAAGGAGATAGATAATCATGTTAATGCCAAAAAGAGTAAAACGTCGTAAACAGTTCCGCGGTTCCATGAAGGGAAAAGCACTCCGTGGAAATAAGATTACAAATGGTGAATATGGTATTATTGCAATGGAACCATGCTGGATCCGTTCCAACCAGATAGAGGCTGCCCGTATTGCTATGACACGTTACATCAAGCGTGGTGGTAAGGTCTGGATCAAAATATTCCCAGACAAACCTGTAACTACGAAACCAGCTGAAACACGTATGGGTTCTGGTAAAGGAACCTTAGAGTACTGGGTAGCAGTTGTAAAACCAGGACGTGTAATGTTCGAGCTTGCCGGTGTTCCGGAGGAAGTAGCACGCGAAGCATTACGTCTTGCAATGCACAAATTACCTTGTAAATGTAAGATCGTTTCACGCGAAGATTTAGAAGGCGGTGATAACAGTGAAAATTAATGCATTTGTAGAAGATTTAAGAACAAAATCAGCTGCAGAGCTGAATGAAGAATTAGTAGCTGCTAAAAAGGAACTCTTCAACCTGAGATTCCAGAACGCAACAAATCAGTTAGATAATACAAGCAGAATCAAGGAAGTCAGAAGAAATATTGCCCGGATCCAGACAATGCTCACACAGGCACAAAAAGGTTAGCGACGCATTGAATACTTGGCGAGATGTTTTCGAGCCTAGTATGAAAGCGGATACTCCGAACGGAGTGAGGACGTATCCTCCATGCGAGCTTAACTTTTTGCCGTTCTTCGAGCAGGTCGAGGGGTATCTTCCTTAATTCAAACAAACAGAAAGGAGACAGACTGTGGAAAGAAATCTTAGAAAAACCAGAGTTGGTAAGGTTGTAAGTAATAAAATGGATAAAACCATAGTTGTTGCAGTTGAAGATCATGTAAAGCATCCTCTTTACAAAAAGATTGTAAAGAGAACCTATAAATTAAAAGCACATGATGAAGCAAATGAGTGCAATATCGGTGACAAGGTAAAAGTTATGGAGACAAGGCCGTTGTCTAAAGATAAGAGATGGCGTCTTGTCGAGGTTATGGAAAAAGTAAAATAGTATAAGGAGGGAAACCTGCATGATACAGCAAGAAAGCAGACTGAAAGTAGCAGATAACACAGGCGCAAAAGAGTTACTTTGCATCCGTGTACTCGGCGGTTCAACAAGAAGGTATGCCAGTATCGGAGATATTATCGTTGCCAGCGTTAAAGATGCAACACCAGGCGGCGTTGTAAAAAAAGGTGATGTAGTAAAAGCTGTAGTGGTTCGTACTGTTAAGAGTACGCGTCGTAAAGATGGTTCCTATATCCGTTTCGACGAAAATGCTGCTGTAATTATAAAAGATGACAAGACACCAAGAGGAACCCGTATCTTTGGGCCAGTAGCAAGGGAGCTCCGTGACAAACAGTTCATGAGAATTGTTTCTTTAGCTCCGGAAGTACTTTAAGGAGGTCGAAGGAAGATGTTGAAGATTAAGAAGGGTGACACAGTAAAAGTGATTGCCGGTAAAGATAAAGATAAAGAAGGCAAAGTTCTCTCTGTAAACCATAAAGAAGGCAGGGTTATTGTTGAAGGTGTCAATATGCTGACAAAGCATACAAAGCCAAGCGCTGCCAATGCAAATGGCGGGATCATCCATCAGGAAGGCGCCATTGACATTTCCAATGTAATGTATGTGCACAAAGGAAAGGCTACAAGAGTGGGCTTTAAGATGGATGGCGATAAGAAAGTACGCTATGCCAAATCAACAGGCGAAGTAATCAATTAATTTGAGGAAGGAGGACTTAAGCTTTGAGTAGACTGAAAGAACAGTATCAGAACGAGATGGTTGATGCATTGATCAAGAAGTTCGGATATAAAAATATTATGGAAGTACCAAAACTCGACAAGGTTGTTATCAACATGGGTGTTGGCGAAGCGAAGGACAATGCTAAGCTTCTGGATTCAGCAATTGCTGACATGGAAAAAATTACAGGCCAGAAGGCAGTTGTCTGCAAGGCAAAGAAATCAGTTGCAAACTTCAAATTAAGAGAAGGTATGGCAATTGGATGTAAGGTTACTTTAAGAGGAGAGAAGATGTATGAGTTCGTTGATCGTCTGATCAACCTTGCATTACCTCGTGTACGTGACTTCAGAGGTGTTAATCCTAACGCATTTGACGGAAGAGGAAACTATGCTCTCGGAATTAAAGAGCAGCTGATCTTCCCGGAGATTGAGTATGATAAAGTTGACAAGGTAAGAGGAATGGACGTTATCTTTGTTACAACAGCTAAAACTGATGAAGAGGCTCGTGAATTGTTAAAGCAGTTCAACATGCCATTTACAAAATAAGGAGGTAAATTATGGCTAAGACAGCAATGAAAATCAAACAGCAGCGCAAGCAGAAATTCTCCACAAGAGAATACAACCGCTGTAAAATCTGTGGTCGTCCACACGCATATTTGAGAAAATATGGGATCTGCCGTGTTTGCTTCCGTGAATTGGCATACAAAGGACAGATTCCAGGCGTTAAAAAAGCAAGTTGGTAAAGGAGGAAACGATTCATGACTATGAGTGATCCAATTGCAGATATGCTTACAAGAATCCGTAATGCAAATACTGCTAAACATGATACAGTAGATGTACCGTCATCTAAGATGAAGCTTGCAATCGCTAACATCTTGTTGGATGAAGGATATATTGAGAAATATGATGTCATCGAAGACGGAGTATTTAAAACCATCCACATCACATTAAAATACGGTGCGGATAAGAACGAAAAGGTAATTACAGGGCTGAAGAGAATCTCCAAACCGGGTCTTCGCGTATATGCCAACAGTGCTGATGTACCGAAAGTTTTCGGTGGGCTCGGGACAGCAATTATTTCTACAAACCACGGTGTGATTACTGATAAGGAAGCAAGGAAACTTGGAGTAGGCGGAGAAGTACTCTGCTTCGTATGGTAACAAGCAAACACTACGGCCGCCAGGTTTGAAAGAAGCGCACCAGGCGGATCGATTGCACTTTCGCACTAGGTTCGGGAAATACCGCACCAGGTGCTCAATGCGACTGAAAACAGAGCAGACAGTGGTCTGTTCCGAAAATTTAAGTTAAGGAGGATTAGGCAATGTCACGTATAGGAAGACTGCCAGTTGCAGTTCCGGCGGGTGTAACCGTTGAGATTGCAGAGAATAACAAAGTGACTGTAAAGGGCCCGAAAGGAACTCTTTCAAAGGAACTTCCTGTAGAGATGGAAATCAAGCAGGAAGGCGAAGTAATTACAGTAACAAGACCAAATGATCTGAAGAAAATGAAATCTTTACATGGTCTTACAAGAACACTGATCAACAATATGGTTGTTGGTGTAACTGACGGATACCAGAAGGTACTGGAGGTTAACGGTGTCGGATACAGAGCAGCAAAAGCAGGCAAGAAGCTGACGCTCAGCCTTGGATATTCCCATCCGGTAGAAATGGAAGATCCGGAAGGTGTAGAGACTGTATTAGAAGGTCAGAACAAGATCATTGTTAAGGGTATTGATAAAGAAAAAGTAGGCCAGTACGCAGCCGAGATCAGAGACAAGAGAAGACCGGAGCCATATAAGGGCAAGGGTATCAAGTATGCTGATGAGGTTATCAGACGTAAAGTTGGTAAGACTGGTAAGAAATAAGAAAGGAGAGTGTAGAAATGGTTAGCAAAAAATCGAGAAGTGAAGTTCGCGTAAAAAAGCACAAAAAATTACGCAACCGTTTAAGTGGAACAGCTGAATGCCCACGTTTGGCTGTGTTTAGAAGTAATAATCATATGTATGCACAGATCATTGACGATGTAGCACAGAATACTCTGGTTTCCGCTTCCACTCTTCAGAAAGACGTGAAGGCAAACCTGGAGAAAACTAACAACGTTGATGCAGCGGCATATTTGGGTAAAGTAATTGCTGAAAAAGCAATTGAAAAAGGTATTAAGGATGTTGTCTTTGACAGAGGCGGCTTTATATACCAGGGAAAAGTTCAGGCATTGGCAGATGCAGCCAGAGAAGCTGGATTGAATTTCTAGAAGGAGGAGCACACATGAAACAAGAACGTATTGATGCTGGTCAGTTAGAGTTAAATGAAAAAGTAGTATCAATCAAGCGTGTAACCAAAGTTGTTAAAGGTGGCCGTAACATGAGATTCACAGCTTTAGTAGTTGTTGGCGATGGAAATGGCCATGTTGGTGCAGGCTTAGGAAAAGCTACTGAGATCCCGGAGGCTATCCGTAAGGGAAAAGAGGATGCAGCTAAAAACCTTATTAAAGTAGCATTAGATGACAATGAAAGTATTACGCATGATTTTATCGGCAAATTCGGAGGAGCTTCCGTGCTGCTGAAAAAAGCTCCGGAAGGTACCGGTGTAATTGCCGGCGGCCCGGCGCGTGCCGTGATCGAGATGGCGGGAATCAAGAATATCCGTACAAAATCTCTTGGCTCCAACAATAAACAGAACGTTGTTCTGGCTACGATCGATGGATTGCGTCAGATTAAGACTCCGGAAGAAGTAGCAAGACTTCGCGGAAAATCTGTCGAAGAGATCTTAGGCTAAGGAGGTAGAATGAGATGGCAAATTTAAAGGTTACATTAGTAAAATCTCCAATTGGCGCCGTACCAAAGCATAAGAAAACTGTTGAAGCATTAGGGCTCCGCAAAGTAAACAAGACAGTTGTACTGCCGGACAATGCAGCAACAAGAGGTATGGTTAAACAGGTATGTCACCTGGTAAAAGTTGAAGAAGCATAATATAAAATTCAGATAAGGAGGTGTCACAATGGATTTATCAAACTTAAGACCAGCAGATGGATCAAAACAGAGCGATAATTTCAGAAGAGGACGTGGACACGGTTCTGGAAACGGCAAGACAGCCGGCAAGGGACATAAGGGTCAGAAGGCTCGTTCCGGAGGCACAAGGCCAGGTTTTGAAGGCGGTCAGATGCCATTATATAGAAGAATACCAAAAAGAGGTTTCACAAACAGAAATTCCAAGATCATCGTTGGTATTAATGTGAGAGACCTGGAGGTGTTCGACAATGATGCAGTAGTAACTGTAGAAGCGTTGATCGAAAAGGGAATCGTTAAAAATCCAAGAGACGGAGTTAAGATTCTTGGACAAGGTGAATTGACAAAGAAGCTTACAGTGCAGGCGAATGCTTTCAGTGCAGGTGCTGTGGCTAAAATTGAGGCTTTAGGTGGAAAAACAGAGGTGATCTAATGTTAGAAACTTTCCGAAGAGCATGGGGGATTAAAGATATCCGTAAAAAAATCGGATATACGTTTTTGATGTTAATCGTGATAAGGCTTGGTTCAGAATTGCCGACACCGGGAGTCAATCCAACTTACATTAAAGAGTTTTTTGCACAGAATACCGGGGAAGCGTTTAATTTATTTAACGCTTTTACCGGTGGCTCTTTTGAACAGATGTCTGTGTTTGCTCTGAGTATCACACCGTATATCACATCTTCCATTATTATGCAGCTGCTGACGATAGCGATTCCGAAGCTTGAGGAAATGCAGAAGGAAGGCGAAGACGGAAGAAAAAAAATCGCGGCATTTACACGCTACCTGACAGTTGGCCTTGCGTTGATTGAATCTACTGCAATGGCAGTCGGATTCGGCAGGCAGGGATTACTGAAGGAGTATAACTTTGTCAATGCAGCGATCGTAGTGTTGACGCTGACCGCCGGCTCCGCGTTTCTTATGTGGATCGGTGAGCGGATTACGGAAAAGGGAGTTGGAAACGGAATTTCTATCGTTCTGGTGATTAACATTCTTTCGCGTGTTCCGAGTGATATATCCACATTGTTCAGCCAGTTTGTAAAAGGTAAGAATGTTGCATCCGGAGGCCTTGCTGTGGTGATTATTCTGGCAATTATCTTTGCGATGGTCGTATTTGTCATTATTCTTCAGGACGGCCAGAGAAGAATCGCAGTGCAGTATTCCCAGAAGGTTGCAGGCAGAAAGACTTATGGCGGACAGTCAACGCATATCCCGCTCAAAGTTAATACAGCCGGAGTTATTCCGATCATCTTTGCGTCTTCACTGATGCAGTTTCCGATCGTTATTGCAAGTTTCCTGGGCAAAGGAAACGGGACAGGGATCGGGAGTGAGATCTTAAGAGGAATGAATCAGGGGAACTGGTGTAATCCGGACCAGTTTAAATATTCCTGGGGATTGATCGTGTATATTTTACTCACAGTATTTTTTGCGTATTTTTATACGTCAATTACTTTCAATCCGCTGGAAATTGCAAACAACATGAAAAAAAGTGGCGGTTTTATTCCGGGTATCCGTCCTGGAAAGCCGACAGTTGAATATCTGACAAAGCGGCTGAATTATATTATCTTTATCGGGGCATGCGGCCTGATCATTGTGCAGGTTGTACCGATAATCTTTAATGGCTGGTTTGGCGCAAGGGTATCTTTTGGCGGCACTTCGCTGATCATTATTGTCAGTGTTGTACTGGAGACTCTGAAGCAGATAGAATCACAGATGCTTGTACGAAATTACAAGGGATTTTTAAATAGCTAAGACCATAACGGACATTTTGACTCGCAGAAATTCTCTGCGGGTTAAAATGCTATAAGGAGGAACTCATATATGAAAATAATTATGTTAGGCGCCCCGGGGGCGGGCAAAGGGACTCAGGCAAAGAAGATTGCTGCAAAATATAATATTCCTCATATCTCCACCGGAGATATCTTCAGAGCAAATATCAAGAATGGGACAGAACTTGGCCAGAAGGCAAAGACATATATGGATCAGGGGCTTTTGGTTCCGGATGAGTTGGTTGTGGATCTGGTTGTTGACCGTGTGAATCAGGAAGATGCGAAGAATGGTTATGTCCTGGACGGATTTCCGCGGACGATCCCGCAGGCGGAGGCTCTTGACAAGGCACTCGCAGAGCTTGGCCAGAAGGTGGATTATGCGATTGATGTGGATGTTCCGGATGAAAATATTGTACATCGTATGGGAGGACGCCGTGCATGTGTAGGATGCGGGGCTACATACCACCTCGAATATGCACCGACAAAGGCAGAAGGAGTCTGTGATGTGTGCGGCAAGGAACTGATCTTGCGAGATGACGATAAACCGGAAACGGTATTGAAGAGACTTGGTGTATACCATGAACAGACACAGCCACTGATTGATTATTACACAAATGCCGGTATACTTAGAACCGTTGACGGAACTATTGATATCACTGATGTATTCCAGGCAATTGTAGATATTTTAGGAGAGTAGGAACATGCCGATTACAATAAAATCTTCCAGAGAAATCGAACTGATGGAAGAGTCAGGACGGATATTGGAAATTGTTCATAATGAAATGGAAAAATCGCTTCGTCCGGGGATGAGTACAAAGGATATTGACCGGCTGGGCGAAGAGGTGATCCGAAGCTATGGGTGTATCCCTTCCTTCCTGAACTATAACGGATATCCTGCATCTATATGTGTATCTCTGAATGATGAGGTGGTTCACGGTATTCCAAGTGAACACCGCATCATTAAAGAGGGAGATATTGTGAGTCTGGACGCCGGGGTAATCTACAAGGGATATCATTCGGATGCGGCCAGAACCCATGCTGTCGGGGAAATCAGCGAGGATGCGAAGAAGCTGATACAGGTTACAAGAGAAAGTTTTTTTGAAGGTATAAAATATGCCAGAGAAGGCAATCATTTATTTGACATTTCGTCGGCAATCGGCAGATATGTAGGAAGCAGGGGGTACGGGATCGTGCGTGATCTGTGCGGTCACGGCATAGGGACGGCGCTGCACGAGGCTCCTGAGATACCGAATTATGTCATGAACAGAAAAGGTGTGAAGCTGAAAGCGGGAATGACACTTGCCATTGAACCGATGATCAATCTGGGGGGATGGGAAGTAGATTGGCTTTCGGATGACTGGACCGTGGTGACAAGAGATCATTCCCTGTCTGCACATTATGAAAATACGGTACTGATCACCGAGGATGAGCCAAGGCTTCTGACTCTGACCGAGAGTGTTTAAGGGCCTTTTTAGAACAGAGAGGTAGAGCTATGGACAGATATGAGGCCGGAATGCTGGCAAGATCAAAGGCAGGGCATGATGCGGGCAGTGTTTATGTGATAATAGAAGCGGATGATGCATATGTATATTTGGTGGACGGCAAAGTAAGAACGCTGGAGCGGCCGAAAAAGAAGAAGAAAAAGCATGTGCAGGTCATCCTGTACAGGAATGATATCACAGAGGTTGATGATGTAAAGATAAAACGGATACTGAAGGAATGGAATAAGGAAGAAGAATCATAGGAGGATTAAAATATGTCAAAGGCTGACGTAATTGAGATTGAAGGGACTGTTGTAGAAAAGCTGCCAAACGCCATGTTCCAGGTAGAGCTGGAGAACGGGCATCAGGTGCTTGCTCACATCAGCGGAAAACTGAGAATGAATTTTATTAAGATATTGCCGGGAGATAAGGTGACGTTGGAGCTGTCCCCGTATGATCTTTCCAAGGGGCGGATCATCTGGAGAGACAAGTAAGAGAATGAAAATATTCTATTGACTTTTGTAGAATTCAGGTGCTATAATATATAAGCATGTTTCCGGGCATTTTTATGCATAAAAACGCCGAAACCGCGGCAAAAGGCGTGAAAACGGAAGTTATGCAGTGCAGGTAAAGGCAAAGCAATGGATGAAAGGAGGATTTGACGTGAAGGTTAGATCATCAGTAAAACCAATTTGCGAAAAATGCAAAGTAATTAAAAGAAAAGGAAGCATTCGCATCATCTGCGAAAATCCAAAGCATAAACAGAGACAAGGATAGGTACTGAACACTTAGTGAATCCGAGCATTAGCGAAGGATGAACTTAGTGAGAAGACCGCTCCCAAGCCTTAACGAGTGGCAAGCCGGAAGGCGCAGACAGAGTTTAGGCGCACGGAGCCTTGTAGTGATTTTTGAGAAGTTTATGTAAACAATCAAGGCGGCTGATAGCCGACACACCAGGGAGTGTGTAGACTATTTGAAATATACAAGGAAACACCTGTAGCCGGTGGCAGTCCTCGTATATTGCTTCTAATGCCGGCCCGTCATTACCGTATGGCCATACGGTGGCCGGAAAGGGTGCGGATACCGACGCATCTGGATGAGGGACATAGAGACGACACTTCACACTAGACTCGTGAAAGACCTCGTCAAGAGGAAAGGAAGTTCCCTATACTAAGCTCGTAAGAGACCTCGCAAAGTAAACGGGAACGACACTTCACACTAGACTCGTGAAAGACCTCGTCAAGTGTTCAGTAGTCCCTATTAAAGACAGTATAATATTATTTGAGAAAATGGAGGAAATTCACATGGCTCGTATAGCAGGTGTAGACTTACCAAGAGACAAACGTGTTGAGATTGGATTGACTTATATCTATGGGATCGGAAGGACGAGTGCCAGCCGTATTCTTTCAGAGGCAGGAGTTAATCCTGATATCCGCTGCAGAGACCTTACAGATGAAGATGTAAAGAAGATCAGTGCAGTGATTGACGAGACACAGATGGTGGAAGGTGATCTCAGAAGAGAGATCGCGCTTAACATCAAGAGACTGCAGGAGATTGGATGCTACAGAGGTATCCGTCACAGAAAAGGTCTTCCGGTTCGTGGCCAGAAGACGAAGACCAACGCAAGAACAAGAAAAGGTCCGAAGAGAACAGTAGCTAATAAGAAGAAATAAAAAGGAAAGAGTAGGTTAGTTTTATTATGGCAAAGAAAGTTACAAAGAAAGTGACAAAGAAGCGTGTCAAGAAAAACGTTGAACACGGACAAGCACACATCCAGTCATCTTTTAATAACACAATCGTTACATTAACGGATGCACAGGGAAATGCACTCTCATGGGCAAGTGCAGGCGGTCTGGGATTCAGAGGTTCAAGGAAATCTACCCCTTATGCAGCACAGATGGCAGCTGAGACAGCAGCTAAGGCAGCATTGGTACATGGTTTGAAGACTGTTGACGTAATGGTTAAAGGCCCAGGTTCAGGTAGAGAAGCAGCAATCCGTGCCCTTCAGGCATGTGGAATTGATGTGACAAGTATTAAGGATGTTACTCCGGTGCCACATAATGGTTGCCGTCCACCAAAACGTAGAAGAGTCTAGTCAGCAGCTGCATTACGGATGCTGATTATATGCAGCTAGCGAAGCGGATGATGGATATCCGATTGTATATTAGGAGGAAGTAAAACATGGCAGTAAATAGAGTTCCAGTTCTTAAAAGATGCCGTTCTCTTGGAATGGATCCGGTATATTTAGGGATTGATAAAAAGTCTAACAGACAGTTAAAGAGATCCAGCAGAAAAATGAGCGAGTATGGCCTTCAGTTACGTGAGAAGCAGAAAGCGAAATTCATCTATGGTGTATTAGAGAAACCTTTCAGGAATTACTACAAAAAAGCAAAACAGATGAGCGGTATGACAGGTGAGAATCTGATGGTACTTCTTGAATCAAGGTTAGATAACGTAGTATTCCGTATGGGTCTTGCAAGAACAAGGCGTGAAGCAAGACAGATCGTTGATCACAAGCATGTTCTTGTTAACGGCAAGCAGGTAAACATTCCGTCTTACCTTGTAAAAGCCGGAGATTCAATTGAAATTAAAGAAAAACACAAAAGCTCCCCAAGGTACAAAGAGATTTTAGAGTCCACAGGCGGACGTATGGTTCCGGATTGGTTAGAGGTGGATACTGAGGCTCTGAAAGGGACGGTAAAGGAACTCCCGAATCGTGAAGTTATTGATGTTCCTGTAGATGAGATGTTAATCGTCGAATTATATTCTAAATAATAACCCGTAACACCACAGGAGGTGGACTAGTGTTTGATTTTAATAAACCTAATATTGAAATAACTGAAATTTCAGAAGATAAGAAATATGGAAGATTCGTTGTAGAGCCTCTGGAGAGGGGGTATGGTACAACATTAGGAAACTCTCTCAGAAGAATCATGCTCTCTTCTCTGCCGGGCGCAGCGATCAGCCAGGTTAAAATCGATGGAGTACTGCATGAGTTCAGTTCCATCCCAGGGGTTAAAGAAGACGTTACAGAAATCATCATGAACTTAAAATCACTGGCTATTAAGAACACATCTGAGACAGATGAGGCAAAGACAGCCTATATTGAGTTCGAGGGTGAAGGTGTTGTTACGGCGGCAGACATCCAGGTGGATCAGGATATTGAGATCATGAATCCTGAGACAGTGATTGCAACGCTGAATGGCGGGGCAGACAGCAAGCTTTACATGGAACTTACCATTACAAGAGGCAGAGGCTATGTAAGCGCTGATAAGAATAAGAATGACGAATTACCGATTGCAGTCATTCCGATTGATTCCATCTACACTCCGGTGGAGCGTGTAAATCTTACAGTAGAGAATACACGTGTCGGTCAGATTACAGATTTTGATAAACTGACATTAGATGTATACACCGACGGTACACTGCTTCCGGATGAAGCAGTAAGTCTGGCTGCAAAGGTGCTCAGTGAGCATCTGAGGCTCTTTATTGATCTGTCAGAAGTGGCACAGGCCGCAGAAGTTATGATCGAGAAAGAAGATGACGAAAAAGAAAAGGTGCTTGAGATGAGCATCGATGAATTAGAGTTATCGGTACGTTCCTATAACTGCTTAAAGAGAGCGGGCATTAACACTGTAGAGGAGCTTACCAACCGGACGCCGGAGGATATGATGAAAGTACGGAATCTTGGACGCAAGTCTTTAGAAGAAGTGCTCGCAAAATTAGATGAGTTAGGCTTAAGCTTAAGTAAAGGTGAGGAATAAAGCGCATGAAAGGGTTCCGTGGAACCCGGCGCAGATTCCGCAAAGCCCGGCAAAGCATTTGGCTAGTAAGCCCGAAGAAGCATAACCAGATGTTAATAATTGGAGGATTAAAAAATGGCAAACTATAGGAAACTCGGCAAAACATCAAGCCAGAGAAAAGCTTTATTGAGAAACCAGGTGACAGCTCTGATCAACAACGGCAAGATCAGAACGACAGAGGCCAGAGCAAAAGAGATCCGTAAGATCGTAGAAGGCCTTATTGCTATGGCAGTAAAAGAGAAGGATAACTTTGAAGAAGTTACTGTAATGGCTAAGGTTGCCCGGAAGGATAAAGACGGAAAGCGTGTGAAAGAAGTAGTAGACGGTAAGAAGACTACCGTATACGATGAAGTTGAGAAGAAGATTAAAAAGGATCTTCCAAGCAGACTTCATGCACGCCGTCAGATGCTTAAGGTTCTCTATTCTGTAAAGGATGTGCCGAAAGCTCAGGCAGGAAGAAAGAAAAACACAAAGCAGGTAGATCTTGTAGCAAAGCTTTTTGATGAAATCGCACCAAAATACGAGAACCGTAACGGTGGTTACACAAGGATCGTAAAAATTGGCCAGCGTAAAGGCGATGCAGCAATGGAAGTATTTATCGAACTTGTATAATTGCAGATGAAGCATATTTTAACCCGCATTCTGAGAGATCAGGATGCGGGTTTTTCGGTGTGTGCCATGCGGAAGAGAAGCATTAGTATAAGCGGGTATCCCCAACCTAATGTGTTAAAAATCTGACTATACTGTTAAATAATCTACTTTTGTCGAAATTGATTGCATATTGTCATTTTGATGATATAATGTACATATTAAATTGAGATACATAATAAATATCTGTATTATCAAGGGGCAATAGTTTTTTGTCATTTGGCCCAACATCATAATATGAAAAAGAAGGGACGGTAAAAACGAAAATGAGCAGATTAGAGCTTACTTCGCCTAAGAAAGCAGACCTTGTTATGGAAGACCTGTACAAGGACTTAGAGCGAAGAATCGAATCAAGTCCGCCGGGGTTATGCCCGGTTGATATGGCGCGCGCTTTTTTAGAACTGTGTCATGCACAGACATGTGGAAAGTGTGTTCCATGCCGTATCGGACTTGGCCAGTTGAACAGTTTTATCAAGGATGTTCTTGATGGAAAGGCAACAATGAAGACACTTGAGATTATGGAACAGACGGCGCTTTCTATTATGGAATCCGCCGACTGTGCTATCGGCTATGAGGCTGCAAAGATGGTTTACAGAGGATTGATCGGCTATCGCGACGATTATGTAGAGCATATACAGAACGGTCGCTGTACCTGTTCATACAGCCAGCCTGTGCCATGTGTATCTTTATGTCCGGCACATGTGGACATCCCGGGATATGTGGCATTGGTCGGTGAAGGAAGATATGCAGATGCCATCAGGCTGATCCGTAAAGATAATCCATTCCCGACAACCTGTGGATTTATCTGTGAGCATCCATGTGAGGCCAGGTGCCGCAGGAATATGATGGATGACGCCATTAATATCCGCGGCCTGAAGAGAGTTGCGGCAGATTTCGCCGGAGAAGTGGATCCGCCGGCATGCGCCCCGAGTACAGGGAAGAAGATTGCAGTGCTGGGCGGCGGCCCCGGAGGGTTGAGTGCAGCATACTATCTGCAGCTTATGGGGCATCAGACTACAGTATATGAGATGCTTCCCAAATTAGGAGGAATGCTGCGGTACGGTATCCCGAACTACCGTCTGCCGAAGGATCGTCTGGAAGATGATGTGAATGCAATTTTAAAAACCGGCGTGGAAGTGAAGCACGGGCTGAAGATCGGGCCGGATATTACAATACAGCAGCTGCAGAAGGAATATGACGCAGTGTTGATTACGATTGGCGCCAGCACGGACAAAAAGCTTGGCCTGGACGGAGAGGATGCGGAAGGGATTTTCTCCGCAGTACAGTTCCTGAGGAATGTAGGAAAGAATATTATTATGGATCTGACAGGCAAAGAGGTTGCAGTGATCGGCGGCGGTAATGTAACGATGGATGCCGTTCGTACAGCAAAGCGCCTGGGCGCTAAAAAGGTAAGTGTTGTGTACCGCAGAAGAATTGCGGATATGACAGCTCTTCCTTCAGAGATTGAAGGCGCCATCGCAGAGGGGATCGAGGTACAGACGCTGAAGGCTCCTGCTGCGCTGGATGTAGATGAGAACAATCATGTAAAAGGAATCTATGTTACGCCGCAGATGATCAGCTCCATCAAAGATGGACGTGCAAGTATAAAACCAACTGGCGAGGAGGATGTATATATCCCCTGCGATGTTCTTGTGGTTGCTATCGGGCAAAATATTGAGACCAGACATTTTGAAGAAGCAGGCATTCCTGTATCACGCGGTAAGATTGTGACGAAGAGTAACGGCTCTATCGAAAATCTTCCGGGAGTATTTGCCGGCGGCGACTGTGCAAGCGGACCTGCATCTGTAATTAAGGCAATTGCAGCAGCCAAGGTTACTGCAGCCAATATTGACGAGTACCTGGGATACCGCCATGAGATTTCCTGTGACGTGGAGATTCCGGAGGCGCGTCTTGACGACCGCACACCATGCGGCAGAGTGAACCTGACAGAGCGTGAGGCATGCGAGAGGATCCATGACTGGGACGGCTGTGAAAACTGCATGACCGAGAAAGAGGCAAAGCAGGAGGCCAGCCGGTGCCTGCGCTGTGATCACTTTGGATATGGAATCTTTAAAGGAGGCAGAGAGAAATTATGGTAAATCTTACAATTGATGGAAAACAGATATCCGTAGAAGAAAACACCACGATCATGGAAGCTGCCGCTCAGAATGGGATTCCGATTCCTCACCTGTGCTATTTAAAAGGAATCAATGAAATTGCGGCCTGCCGTGTGTGCGTGGTTGAACTGGAGGGAAAAGAGCGGTTGATTACCTCTTGTAATAATGTAGCCAAGGAAGGCATGGTGCTCTACACAAACAGCCCGAAGGTAAGGAGACACAGAAGGACGAACGTAGAATTGATCCTTGCTCAGCACAACTGCGAGTGTGTGACCTGCACAAGAAGCGGCAACTGTATGCTGCAGACGGTTGCCAATGAACTGAACATCATTGATATTCCTTACAAAATGGAGATAGAGAAACAGCAGTGGAATAAAGAGTTCCCGTTGATACGTGATTCATCCAAATGTATCAAATGTATGCGCTGCATCCAGATCTGCGATAAGGTGCAGAGCCTGAACATCTGGGATGTAGAAGGGACAGGATCAAGAACAACCGTTAATGTGTCCGGACATAAGAAGATTGAAGAGTCCGACTGTTCCCTTTGCGGGCAGTGTATTACTCATTGTCCGGTGGGGGCGCTCCGGGAACGTAATGATACAGAAAGAGTGTGGGAAGCACTTGCCGACCCGGACAAGATCGTTGTGACACAGGTGGCTCCGGCTGTGCGTGCCGCATGGGGGGAAGAGCTTGGATTGAAGCCGGGAGAGGCTACAGTAGGGAAGATTCTTGACGCGTTGAAGAGGATGGGGGCAGACTATGTATTTGACACCTGTTTCTCGGCCGACCTGACGATCATGGAGGAAGGGACAGAATTCGTCAAGAGGTTTACATCCGGAGAATTAAAAGAACGTCCTATGTTTACCTCCTGCTGCCCGGGATGGCTCAGGTTTGTGAAATCCCAGTTTCCTCACCTTGTAAAATATCTGTCTTCTGCAAAATCACCGCAGCAGATGTTCGGCGCAGTGATGAAAACCTATTTTGCACAGAAACTTAACGTTAAGCCGGAGCAGATATTTACAGTATCAGTTATGCCGTGTGTTGCTAAGAAGGGTGAACAGGAGATGGATCTGTTCTACGAGGAATATGCAGGTAAAGACATTGATGTCGTCCTTACTACAAGGGAGCTTGTCAAGATGATTCGCTCTGCACATATCAGCCCGGATACGTTAGCCGACCGGGAAAGTGACCGTCCGATGCAGGAAGGGACAGGAGCCGGGGTTATCTTCGGGGCTACAGGCGGTGTTATGGAGGCGGCGCTCAGAAGTGCTTATTTCCTCATTAAAGGAGAGAATCCTCCGGTAGATGCATTCAAGGCAGTGAGAGCAGAAGGCTTTAACGAGAACCAGGGTGTACAGGAGGCGACCTTCCAGGTAGATGATATTGCGGTCAGGACCGCGGTTGTCAGCGGACTTGGCAATGCAAGAGCGCTTATCAATAAGATTGAGCGCGGAGAGGTGCAGTATGACTTTGTAGAAGTTATGGCATGTCCGGGCGGATGTGTAGGAGGCGGCGGCCAGCCGATCCATGACGGAGAAGAACTCGCATTTGAGAGAGGGAAGAATCTGTATTATCTGGATGAGAATGCCGCATTCAGGTATTCCCATGAGAATCCGGATATAGATCTGCTCTATAAGGAATATTTTGGAGAGCCCAACGGACACAAGGCGCATATGCTGCTGCACACCGATCACCTGGACAGCGTAGATAAATACGGAATCGGGTATAAAGAATATTAGATCAGTGTAAAAAGCCCGGGATGCAATTAGAGAGTCAATTGCATCTCGGGCTTTAACCGTTCAGGCGCAGAGTATCAGGTAAGCAGTTTTTTTCTGCGGTAAAAGTAGTAAGGTACCAGAAGAAGCGCTGTGGCGCCCCAGGCAAGGGGATAGCTGTACATCAGCGTGGAAAGTTTTCCGGTTCTGGGAGTTATGAGCAGGATCCAGGTCAGCCTTACAAGAAGAACGCCGCCAAGTGTGATGGCAGAAGGGATCAGCACGTCACCGATGCCCCGAAGCGCACCTGAAAAAATCTCAACAAAAATAAAGATAATATAACTGGGCGTGATCAGCCGCAGCATATAGACTCCGATGTCAATGACGTTCTGATCGGCAGTGAATACCACATAGAGCGGTCGGCAGAAGGCCATCAGGAAAAGAATCAGGCTTCCGCATACGCCCAAAGACATCCCCAGGGATATCCGCACGCTCTTTTTTACCCGGTCATATTTTCTTGCTCCGTAGTTTTGCCCGGAGAAGGTAGTTATGGCAATGCCGAAAGAACCGCACACGGTCCAGAAGATAGCATCCATTTTGCCGAACGCTGCCCATGCGGCGGCAGTATCTGTTCCGAAATCGTTGATAACAGCCTGGATAATAATATTGGAGATACTGTAACCAAAGGACTGCAGACCTCCGGGGAGACCGATGCGGAGTTCCGACTTCAGCATATCTGCATGAAAGCGGATGGACTTAAGTTCAAGCCTTAATATGCCGTAAGATTTCATCAGCGCTCGTGTGACAAGCAGGGAACTGATTGCCTGTGAGAGGACGGTAGCAATGGCGGCGCCCTCAATGCCCATTCCAAGCCCTACAACAAAAAAGAGATCCAGTATGATATTGAGAGCGCAGCAGATGATCAGGAACAGCAGCGGACGCCTGGAGTCCCCGATGGCACGCATAATGGAAGATCCCATGTTGTAGACAAGTGTAAAAACAATACCAAGGAAATAGATGCGCAGATACAGGATGGAGTCCGGCATCACGTCCGACGGTGTTTTCAGGAGGCGGAGAAGAGCGGGGGCGGCGAGCCATCCCATAACAGAAATTGCAATGCTTACGGTGACGGAAAATGCATATGCGGTATGCAGGCCGCGGCTGAGCTGCTTTATATTTTTGGCGCCGAAATGCTGGGAGATGATAACTGTGGCTCCGGCAGACAGCCCGGTAAAAAAGCCGATTACAAAGTTAGAGAGAACGGCGGCAGATCCGCCTACGCTGGCAAGTGCCTGCTTTCCTACGCATCTCCCTACAATAATAGCGTCTACAGTATTATATAATTGCTGAAATAAAGTTCCTACTGCAATAGGAAAGAAGAAAATGAGCAGCTGCTTCCATATAACGCCTTCGGTAATCTGGTTTATCTGCAGAGGCGTAGTTTTTCGTTCAGAATTCATCATATTTACACATCCCGTTCAATTGTTTTGTCTAATTATTGTACATTAAATTGCTTTATAAAGCAAATTTTGCTAGAATAGGATTCAGATAAATATGCAGGAAAGTCATATTGGACACCCGGGTCCCAATATGGTATAAAAGGAAGGAAAACAGAGAATGCAAAAGTACGAGGAAGAACATTACAGGTTCGACAACATAAAAGATAAAATATACCCGTGGGTGAAGGAGCGGCTCTGTGATCGCAGTGCGCTGAATGGGAAAAATCTGTCAGAAAAAGAGATTCCGGTGATCCGCTTTGTGGGAGATCTGCATATTATATTTGCGATTCAAAGGGACGGGGACACCTACGAAATCCTCAAGGATCAGATGCTGCCGCCTGATTTTGATATACTGGAGCTGTTTCATATAGCCTGTGAAAATCTGGTGCGGGATGTTGAGTTTGTAATCGGGAATACGTGGTATGGAGGATTCGGCATTCTTGCGGACGGTATCCATGAGGCCAGTGCCCTTTGTCTGAAACATATCTGGCAGGTATGTGTGGATAAACTGAAGGATGATCTTGTTCTCGCGGTTCCGACCAGGGATACTGTGTTGTTTGTTCCGGCTTCTGACAGGCAGGCGGTGGAGAAACTGAAGGAGCATGCAGAAGGGGCCTATGATATGGAAAAAGATCCTGTCAGTAAAGGACTGTTTCTGTTTTCTCAGTCAAGAAAGGAACTGACGGATTATGAAGTATGATGTAAGAATGATAGGATTTGACCTGGACGGTACACTTCTTACGACGCAAAAGGAATTTAGTGAATACACGAAACAGGTTCTGTCAAGGGCTGTAGAAAAAAATATAGAGATTCTCCCGGTGACCGGGCGCCCGTTATGCGGCCTGCCGGAAGAACTGACCGGATTTGCCGGCATCCGCTATGCCATTACCGCCAACGGAGCGAGGATCATGGATCTGAGTCAGGGGATAACGCTGCGGGAGCGGCTGGTTCCGGTTCCGGTTGCAGAAAAAATATTGCATATCTTTGAAAGGTATGATACGTTAAGAGAGATTTATTATGACGGTGTGGGGTATGCACAGCGGGAGTCGCTGGAGCGAATCGGGCATTTTTTTCCGTCCGCCCCTATGGCCGGGTATGTAACGTCTACCCGCCTGCCGGTGGAGGATCTCCGGAAGAAATTCCGGGAGGAGAATCGGGCGGTAGATAAACTTCAGGGAGTATTCGCAGATGTCAGGGAGAGAGAAAAGGCCCTGGAGGAATTAAAATCTGTGGCCGGTATTGAGGCAACTGGTTCACTGAGCAATAATATTGAGGTCAATATCAGCGGCGTGAATAAAGGAGAAGCGCTGCTCTGGCTGGGGGAGAGGCTTGGAATTCCCGCAGAGGAGACGATGGCTTTCGGCGACGGAGGCAATGATATGGCGCTGATGAGATACAAGGGGATCAGTGTTGCAATGATAAATGGAAGGGAAGATATAAAGGCGGCTGCCGATCATGTGACGGAGGAGTCTAATGATGCAGACGGAATGGCCAGGTTCATCGAACGCCATGTATTGTAATTGTATAGAAAAGGAGATTAAAACAATAATATGTTGGATGTGTTAAAGGTAATAATTCTGGGAATAGTAGAAGGGATTACAGAATGGCTTCCGGTCAGCAGTACCGGACATCTGATCCTGGTAGGGGATCTGCTGGCTCCGGGGCTCAGCGATGAGTTTATGGAGATGTTTAATGTTGTGATACAGCTTGGAGCCATTATGGCGGTGGTTGTACTTTATTTCCATAAGCTGAATCCTTTTTCGCCGAGGAAGACTCATAAGCAGAAGCTTCTGACATGGCAGATGTGGATTAAAGTGGCAATCGCATCTGTTCCGGCGGCAGTTATCGGTCTTTTGTTTAACGATATATTAGATAAAATATTTTATAAACCTTTCCCGGTAGCCGTTATGCTGATATTATACGGCATATTCTTTATCCTGATCGAGAACCGAAATGCCGGGCGCAGGCCTTCCGTAAATAAAATTGCAGATCTGTCAATTTCTATGCTTTTATGGATCGGCTTTTTCCAGATGCTTGCACTGATCCCCGGTACATCCAGATCCGGAGCCACGATTGTAGGCGCGCTGATTATCGGGGTGTCCAGGGAAGTGGCGGCAGAATTTACGTTTTTCCTTGCGATTCCCGTTATGTTCGGGGCGAGCTTCCTGAAGCTTCTGAAATTTGGTTTTCATTTTACAGGAGCAGAATTCGGGTTGTTAATGCTGGGGTGTGTGGTATCCTTTGTTGTGTCAGTTGTTGCAATTAAGTTTCTGATGAGCTATATCAAGAAAAATGATTTTAAAGTGTTTGGCTATTACCGGATCGTGCTCGGAGGTTTGATTGTAATAATATCCGTTATTCAGATGATTCTTGCATAAAAATGTATTCGTGTATATTGCATATATAAAGTGGCTTTTTTCTATAAAACATGTGGAAAGAGCCACTTGTTTTTTCGCAGAAATATGATAAAATATGTACTAGACTTGCATTTTTATACATTATAAATGAAAAAGTAAACAAAACTGGAGGATATGTATGATGAAATTCAAAAAAATAGTCAGTGTATTTTTAGTGGCTGCATGTGTGCTGGCTGTAACAGCGTGCGGAAGCAAAAAAGAGAACGGTGATGGAGAAGCAAAGAAGGATGGCGATAAACTGGTAATGGCAACAAATGCCGAGTTCCCGCCATATGAATACCGTGAGGGTGACGATATCGTAGGCATTGATGCTGATATGGCTGCGGCCGTTGCAGAGGAACTTGGCATGGAGCTTGAGATTGAGGATATGGCATTTGATTCCATTATTCCTGCAGTACAGAGCGGAAAAGCTGATATAGGTGTTGCCGGTATGACTGTTGATCCGGACCGTCTTGAGAATGTTAATTTTTCCGATACATATGCAGAAGCAAGCCAGGTTATCATTGTAAAGGAAGACAGTGAGATCGCAGGCCCGGATGATCTGGAGGGGAAGACGATCGGTGTACAGCTCGGAACTACAGGAGATATCTATGCAAGTGATATTAAAGATGCAACTGTAGAGCAGTACAATAAGGGATTCGAGGCTGTACAGGCTCTGACACAGGGGAAGATTGATGCGGTTGTGATCGACGGAGAGCCGGCAAAGGAATTTGTAAAAGAGGCAGAAGGCCTTAAGATTCTTGATGAGCCGCTCACAGAAGAGGAATATGCAATTGCCATCGCAAAGGACAATGAAGAACTGCTTAAGAAGGTAAATGAGGCTCTTTCTTCATTGAAGGAATCCGGAAAGCTGGATGAGATTGTCGGAAAATATATTACAGCAGAGTAAGTTTGAGGAGCTTCGTCAGAAGCAGATAAGGATGTAGGTATGTTGCAGTCGTTACAGGATAGATTTGTTCTGAATTTTATAAAGGATGACCGGTGGATGTATATAGCGGACGGGCTGAAGGTTACGCTTCTGGTTACGTTCTTTGCCGTGATCGTAGGTATTATCCTTGGATTTTTGGTTGCGGTGGTGCGCTCTACCTATGATAAGACCGGAAAGCTTAAATTGCTTAATATACTTTGCCAGGTATATCTGACCGTGATCCGGGGAACGCCGGTAGTCGTACAGCTTTTGATTATTTATTTCGTGATCTTCGGGAGCGTGAATATCGATAAGATTTTTGTGGCCGTTATGGCATTCGGGCTTAACTCCGGCGCCTATGTGGCAGAAATCTTCCGCTCCGGTATTATGTCTATTGACGGAGGTCAGTTTGAGGCAGGCAGAAGCCTTGGATTTAACTATGTACAGACAATGAGATATATTGTCATGCCGCAGGCATTTAAAAATGTGCTTCCGGCTCTTGGCAATGAGTTTATTGTCCTTTTGAAGGAGACATCTGTTGCAGGCTATATCGCACTGCAGGATCTTACAAAGGGCGGAGATATTATCAGAAGCCGTACATACGATGCATTTATGCCTCTGATTGCAGTCGCCATCATCTATCTGGTAATGGTGTTGATATTTACAAAGCTTGTAAATATGCTGGAAAGGAGGTTAAGGAGCAGTGACCATTAATAGAGGGGATACTTTGATCAAAGTAGAACAGTTACATAAGATCTTCGGGGAACTGCATGCACTTAACGGAGTTTCCGATGAGATCAGGAAGGGGGAGGTCGTTGTTATCGTAGGGCCGTCCGGCTCCGGAAAGTCGACGTTCCTCAGATCCTTAAACCTTCTGGAAGAGCCGTCCAGGGGGAAGGTATATTTTGAAGGTGTGGATATTACCGACAAGAAGGTGGATATTAACAGGCACCGTCAGAAGATGGGGATGGTGTTCCAGCATTTTAACCTGTTTCCCCACAAAACAATTATAGAAAATATTTCGCTGGCGCCGATCAAGCTTCTTGGGAAATCAAAAGAAGAAGCCCATAAGCGTGCCATGGAGCTTTTGGAACTGGTAGGACTTGAGACTAAAGCAAATGCCTATCCTTCCCAGCTGTCCGGAGGGCAGAAACAGAGGATTGCTATTATCCGTTCTTTGGCTATGGACCCGGATGTTATGCTTTTTGACGAGCCGACCTCTGCACTGGATCCTGAGATGGTGGGAGAAGTGCTGGAGCTAATGAAAAAGCTTGCCCATGACGGCATGACGATGGTAGTTGTGACTCATGAGATGGGGTTTGCAAAAGAGGTGGCGACCAGAGTTGTTTTTATGGATGAAGGTCAGATTAAGGAGCAGGGAGAGCCTGAGGAGTTCTTTGGACATCCGAAGGATCCGAGGCTTCAGGAATTCTTGTCTAAGATATTGTAGTCTGATAAAAATTATAAGAGCCCGGGATGTAATTGGAAAGTCAATTGCATCCCGGGCTCCTGTAGTTTCGGTAAAGATTTTCCGGAGATTACCGATTCTGGATTCCGGCAGCTTTCTTTGCGTTCATTCCGAGTACGATGGCGGCGACAGAACCTCCGACCATGAGGAGGATGCCAAGAATCAGGCAAGTGCGTCCTGCTCCGTATTCAAGAAAGGATTCTGCCAGTGATTTTGCCCAGTCTCCGTATTGTTCATATGCTTCCTTGATCGAGTTAAGTTCCACAAATACAAGAAGTGCGGCAATCAATGAGCCGATCAGGTCTGCAATATTAAGCCTGAAGAAATTGACAATGGCAACAATCACGAAGATACCAATGAAGAACGGTGCATCTTCTGTATCAATGAGTTTGACAGATTCACTGCCCAAAAAGCCTGCATTCACAGATACAAAGTTCAGGAATAAAGAGATCAGTGCAATCAGGCATCCACCCCACACAACGTAGTTGCCGATATTAAATGGCTTCTTAAATTTTGCCTGCGGGGTTCCGTATGCCGGTCGGGCAGTAAAATTCTGGGAATAATTCTGTCCCTGGGACTGGCTGGAATTTTGATAGTTGTTCTGAGCGGGATTGTAGCCGCTCCCTGAGCCGGTGTTATAGGGATATCCTTGCGCCTGGCCGGAAGCCGCATTTGTTCCTCCGTCTGGTTGCGGGCTGCCGGAGACGCCGGTAGGTTTTCCGCAGGATGGGCAGAACTTCACGTTATTACCAATGTTTGAACCACAATTTTTACAAAACATATTCACTCTCTCCTTTAAATAAAATAGCGTCTGCGTGCAGGTTTATATACACCAGTGCTGATATCAGTGTATCATTGATCCCATAAAAATACAATATATTTAAAAATTAGACCGGATTCGCAGATTAGAGACGTGCAGTTTGTCGAAAAACGGAAAGTGTGGTATATTAGTAGTGGCATGGCAGAAGAGTGCGTAAGGGTAGGCAGCTATTTCAAAGCAGGGCCGTGCCCGGGAAATATAAAATAACAGGAGGTAAATCAGATGGCATTATTGGGGAAGATGAAGGATTCAATCACAATCGCAGGTCAGGAAGTGGCACAGAAAACCAAAAATGCAACAGAAGGTGTCAGAATCGGGAATCTGATCAAGGCAAATGAGAGAATGATGGAGAAGCTTACCTATCAGGTGGGGCTTCAGTGTGTAAGGAATCATATGCAGGATGCAGATTCTGAATATGAAACTCTTTTTGCCGAGATCCGCAGGCTGAGATCTGAGAACCAGGCATATCAGGAAGAACTCAGGAGAGCGACAGCTGTAAAAGTATGTCCGCAGTGCGGTGTCGGCAACAAGATGACGTCTAAATTCTGCATCAGCTGCGGTGCACCTCTTCCGGTGCAGGAACCGGCAATGCAGGCAGGCGGGAAACAGTGTCCGAAGTGCGGAACGCCGAATGATGAGGATGCATCGTTTTGTATAGAGTGCGGTACACCGTTTACGGCGGCAGAGAACGTGGAGGCACAGCCGTATCAGGAAGAAGTACCTTTGCCGACGGCAGAACCGGATAGCTTGGCAGAGCCGGAAGTCCCGGCAGAACCGGAGACGCCGGCAGCCGGTGATGTCTGCGGGAACTGTGGTGCGCCGATGACAGATGATATGCTGTTCTGCATCAACTGCGGCACAAAGAGAGAATAAATGACAAAATATGGAAGAGGTCAGGATATGGGAATGAGGAAAGAAAAGAAAAGTGAAGGGACTACACAGGCAGGACATCTGAATGTTGTCACTGTAATAGCAGTTGTCATTGCTGTCCTTGCGCTCGGAGGAAGCATTTTTATGTTTTTGATGGGAAGCGGGAGCGGAGACGTGAAGAGTCAGGTTTCCAAGAAAGAATTAAAGGCAGCCGATGAGCTGGGGGATGAGGACGGAGGCGTAACTGTAGTCGGACTGGAACATAAGATCGTAATTGCCCCAAGCGGGAATACGCAGACATCCACCGGTCAGACGCCGGCTTCCGGCACTTCATCTTCAGGGGATTATATATTCCCCAACAGTGATACAGAGTATCTTACGGATGCCGACGTATCGGGGCGTTCAAAGGCGGATCTGCGGATCGGCCGAAATGAGATCATGGCGAGACACGGGCGGATTTTTGACAGTGCTGATCTAAAGGCACATTTCGAGAGTAAGAGCTGGTACAGCGGAACCGTTTCTCCCAAAGAGTTTGATGCAAATGTAGACGCACGCTTGAATGATGTGGAGCGTGCCAATATCGAGATGATCAAAAAATATGAATAGAGGGGGAAAGAGATATGTTTTGTCCGGAATGTGGAAGTGAAAATGTAGACGGAGCTGCTTTTTGTGAAAATTGCGGAACAAGGCTGCAGGATGCGGCGCCGGTTTCTCAGGCGGCACCGGGCGGAAAAAAGAGGATCAGCCTGGATGCATCGGAAAAGACGCAGCTGGCGGCTATCCTGGCGGCGGCTGTGGCAGTCATCCTGTTTTTCGTAGTATTTAATATGCAGTTCTCGGCAAAAAATATTGCAGAAAAATATGCAAAAGCGCTGCTTGAGGATGAATGGGGTCAGCTGTATGATACTCTGCTTATTGAAGATGAAGGGGAGTTTCTGACGAAAGAGGCATTTGTAACAGCAATGGAGCTGGAAGGCAGAGGCACAGAGGAAATGATATATTCCGTGGGAAAGCCTGTGAAGGTAAAAGGTGACTTTTCCAAAAAGATCTACCGCGTGAGTTACAGCAGCGTGCTGGACGGCCTTGAGGACAGTCATACAATGGAGATCCGCCTGAAAAGGAGCGGGCTTTTCTGGAAGGTGCAGTCAAAGGATTTTGTCATAAATGATTTATCTATTGCCGTGCCTGAGGGAGCCAAGGTCAAAATAGACAAGATCAGTGTGCCGGAAAAATACAAGGCAGAGAAGAGCAAAAACGGAAAAGATATTTACCATATAAGCCCGGTATTTGGTTATTCACATTTTGTAGAGCTCAGCGGAGAAGGCCTGGAGGAGACAGGGCAGTTTATTGACGGATCGTACGGTGAAACAGTGACAGTTAAGGCCATTTATAATAAAAAGATAATGGAAGAGGTATCTGAGCAGGCGGCAAAGGATCTGGAAGAAATCCTTTATGCAGCCAGCCTTAATAAAAAATTCAGTGATGTCGAGGTACTGAATCAGATGGATGACAGCCGCAAAGAAGGGGCTGTCGATGTGTATAATTATCTGAGGCAGGGCGAGTTCGGAAATGATGACAGCTATCACACCTTTATAAAGTATGAGCTCTCGAATTTGGAAGCATCTGCTATGGTCTATGAGGATGACGGGAGGGATGTCCTGTCTGTGAGTATTGACGGAGATTACTGCCATCAGTACAGAAATAACTACTGGGGATACGGCAGAGACGATGTCAAGGAAGGCAGTGAAAGCAATCAGCTGGAGTATGTAAAAGACGGAGATGAATGGAAGCTGTATGACATATCTATAAGTCTGGGATACTAAAGAAAGAAGGAGAGATGTGATGGGTAAGGTACAGGAAGGGAGCAAGAAGGAACTTCTTGTTCAGATGATATATTCTTTTGGGGGAAGTCTTTTATTTGCTTTGGGTGTGAATTTGATTATTATACCACTTGGATTGTACAATGGAGGATTCATGGGTATTGCACAGCTTCTGAGAACCTTTTTAGTAAGCTTTTTGCACATTCCTGTACCGGGGAGCGTGGATCTTTCCGGTATGATATATTTTATCATTAATATCCCGCTCTTTTACTTTGGACTGAGGATCCTTGGGAAGGAGTTTGCGGCCAAAACTTTGATTACGGTGGGAATCCAGAGTTTTCTTCTGGTGGCGGTGCCGATTCCGGCAGCTCCAGTGATCGATGATTATCTGACGGCATGTATTATTGGAGGTATTATTGCGGGAACAGGGACAGGGCTGGTGCTTCGGGGCAGGAGCTCCGGGGGAGGACAGGATATTATAGGCCTTTGCTGTTCTAAAAAGTATCCGAACATCAGCGTGGGAAGGATCAATATTCTTATGAATATTTTTGTGTACGCAATCTGCCTGTTTTTATTTAATGTGGAGATTGTTGTTTATTCGCTGATCTATACTACTGTACTGTCGCTTGCTATAGACAGGGTACATATCCAGAATATTAACACCAGTGTGATGATATTTACAAAAAAGCTTGGAATCTCAAAAGCTATTATGGAGCAGACTGGGAGAGGGGTTACGAACTGGGATGGAGAGGGCGCTTATACGAATAAAACCTCATACATTCTGTTTGTTATGATCTCCAAATTTGAGGTTTCACAGATTAAACGGATTGTCCACAATATTGATCCAAATGCGTTTATGATATTTACAGAGGGATGTTCTGTGGACGGTAACTTTGAAAAACGCCTGTAAAAAACGGGCCAGATAGGAGAAAAAACAGTTATGAATGATAAACCTGAATTATTCACGGAACAGTATTTGAACTGATAACTGTACCATGAATCTGAAAATTGATCCTTGCAACCATAACATCACTCAATTAACCCGTCAAAAGGGCATAAAATCCCCGTGATAGAGTTCAGAGCAGTTGTTAAGCTGTCAAGGTTCGTTAATAGTTGCTATTCCAGCTGTACATTCAGCTTACCGATATTTGAAAGTGTCTCAGTGAATTCATTCTTATAAGGGCAGCTGCTACACAGCTTGAATATGATATATCTTGCTGAATGAATTACTTTTACAGCAATCTTCAGCAGTTTTAAACGGACAGTATCAA